>NZ_MECL01000257.1 GCF_014596445.1 Streptomyces sp. CBMA29
TGCGCCGCCGCGTCCTGCTGGCCGCCGCGGCAGGCGGCGGCGACGAGGACCAGCGGGCCGCGCTCGCGGACGCCGCCCAACAGGCGGCCGACGTGGCGGAGTTCAGCGACCGGCACCGGGCCGAACCGGGGATGACCGGACGCCTCGCGGACGCCACCGTCATGCTCGGACGGCTCGCCGTGGGCCGCGGCGACAGTGAACAGGCCATTCAACTCCTCACCCGAGGAGCCGAGTTGCACCACGCGGCGGAACAGCCCTGGTACGCGGCCGAGCCCGAGGCGGCCCTCGCCGACCTGACGCTGCGCGGCGGCGACCCCGAGACCGCGGCCGATTGCGCGCGCGCCGCGCTCGACCACGGCGCCGACGTACTCGAACCGCCGCACCGCGCCCGTCTGCACCTGCTCATCGCCCAGGCCCGCGCCGTGCTCGGCGACGACGAACAGGCCGCGGCCCAGGCGCTGGAGGCCGCGACCTGGGCCGACGAGGCCGGTCACGGCGACGACATGGGGGCCACCGCCCGGCTGCTGTTCGGCGGCGTGCTGCGACGGCTCGGCCGCGCCGAGGAGGGTGCCTGCGTCCTGGAGTCCGTCCTGCCCGACCTGGAACGCGGCGGCGACGAGGCCCAGATCGTCCAGGCCCGCTGGTGGCTCGCCGAGTGCCAACTCGACCTCGGTGAGGCCCGCGAGGCCGCCGAGCAGTTCCTGCGCGCGGCCCGGGTCGCCGAGGGCTGGGACGACCCCTGCGACCACGCCATGCTCGCCAATCTCGCCGCCGAAGCGCTCGGCCGCGCGGGTCTGGACGACGAGGCCGTACGCGCCTACGCCCGCGCCGAGGACCTCTGGCGCGCTGTGGGCGACCCCCACGCCCTGATCCGTACCCTGCGCGCCCGCGCCTGGATCGAAGTGCGCGAGGGCCGCGGCGGCATCGCCGCCGCCCGCTCCCTCATGACCGCCGCCGTCGACACCGTGGAACAGGCGCTCGAAGCCGTCGGCTCCGACGACGGGACGGCCGCGACCCACCTGCGCGTGGACCTCGCCGACACCTACCGTCAGACCGCCGAGATCGTCATACGCGCGGCGGGCGGGACCGCCGACTCCGACGACGGTCCGGGGGACATGGACGCCGTCTACGAGGAGGCCCTGGCACTGGCCGACCTCGCCGTCGCCACCCTCACACCGCTCGGCGCCGCCGCCCGCGACGACCGCACCGCCGCCACCCTCATGGCCGCCTGGCTGGAAGCCGACCTCGCCCGGCCCACCGCCGCCGCCACCCGCGCCCGTACCGTCACCGCCGAGTACGCCGACGCCCAGGGCCCCACGGCCGACGCCCGCCGCGCCGAGGCCGCCTCGGTCCTCGACTACACCAGCGCCGACCGCGCGGACGACGAGAGCTGAGGCCGGGCTCCGGGCCGCTCCTCTCAGCGCGGCGCGGCCGACTCCGCCCTGGCCAGCAGCTCGACCGCCCGGGTGATCGACTCCGGGGACAGGTGGGCGTAGCCGATGACGAGACGGACGCCGGGCCCCTGCGTCGGCGCGTGCTCGTAGTCGGACAGGGGGCGGAGGGTGATTCCGGCGGTGGTCGCGGCGGCCAGCAGGCGGGACGGGGGGCCGTAGCGCGGCGGGAGGGTGACGATGGCGTGCAGGCCGGCGGCGATGCCGCTGGTGGTGGCGCCGGGGAAGTGGGCGGCGAGGGCGGTGGTGAGGGTGTCGCGGCGGCGGCGGTAGAGGCGTTGGCAGCGGCGGAGGTGGCGGTCGTAGTGCCCGGCGGTGAGGAAATCGGCCAGGACGGCCTGCTCGGTGACCGGGTTGCCGAGGTCCATCGTGCGCTTGCGCGCGGCGGCGTCGGCGATGATGTCCGGCGGCGCGACGAGCCAGCCGAGCCGCAGCCCCGGGGCGAGGGTCTTGCTCACCGAACCGGTGTAGACGACATGGCCGGGGGCGAGGCCCTGGAGGGCGCCGACCGGCGCGCGGTCGTAGCGGAAGTCGCCGTCGTAGTCGTCCTCGATGACGAGGCCGTCGACCGTACGGGCCCAGTCGGTGAGTCGGGCGCGTCGCCGTGCCGAGTACGCGACCCCGGTCGGGAACTGGTGGCAGGGCGTGACGATGGCGGACCGTACTCCGGCGGCGGCCAGCGCCGTCACCGACAGCCCCTCCTCGTCGACGGGCACCGGCACCGCCGTCAGCCCCGTCGCCCCGAGCAGTCCGCTCTGCTCGGGGCTGCCCGGGTCCTCGACGGCCGTCGCGCGCTCACCGCGCCCGTGCAGCACGAAGCCGAGCAGCGTGTGCGCCTGGGCCACGCCCGAGCAGACCATCACCTGGTCGGGCTCCGCGGCCACCCCGCGCCGCCTGGCCAGCAACTCCGCCAGCGCCTCGCGCAGTTCGGGCAGGCCGCGGGGATCCGGGTAGCCGAAGGCGCGGTGCGGGAGCCGGGCGATCACCCGCCGGTGGGCCGCCGACCACGCGGCCCTCGGGAACAGGGAGAGGTCCGGCAGACCCGGCCTGAAATCCGTGGGACCGCCCCGGTCGTCCACGGCGGGCATCGCCGTCGCGGCCGGTACGGGTGCGGCGCCCGCGCCCGTCACCCACGTGCCCGAGCCCTGCCGCCCGCTCAGATACCCCTCGGCCGTGAGCTGCGCGTACGCGTCGGTGACCAGGCCCCGCGACACGCCGAGGTCGGCGGCCAGTTCACGGCTGGCGGGCAGTTGCGTGCCGGGCGAGAGCCGTCCCGAGCGCACGGCGTCCCGCAGCGCCGCCTGGAGCGCCCGCCCCCGACCCCGCGGCGATGTCCCCGCGGAGGGCAGCAACAGCTCCCACGCGGCGGTCCACCCCTCGGGCGGAGCGCCGCGCGGCACGCCGCCCGCCCCCTCCACCACCGCACCGGCATCGGCACCGTCACCAGCACCAGCACCAGCATCCGAATTGGTCCTCTTAACTCCCATGGGAATGGACCTTAAGCCGGACCGCTTGTCTCCATACCGTCGTCGCATGAACTCATCCCCACGCGCCGGCTTCCTCTTCGCCACTGCCGCCTGTGTCCTCGTCGGCGCGTCCTTCACCGCGGGCGGCGCGCTCGTGGACTATCCGCACGCGGGCGGCCAGGCACTGCGTTACGGCTCGGCCTGTCTGCTGCTCCTGTGGCCCGCGCGCAAAGGCGCCGGGCGGAGGCTGCGGGCGCTGACCGTACGGCAGTGGGCGCTGGCGGCGGGTGTGGCGGCGATCGGCATGGTCGGTTTCAACCTCGCGATCCTCGCGGCCGAGCGCACCGCGGAACCGGCGGTGCCGGGCGTGCTGGTCGGGTGCGCCCCGGTCGTGGTCGCGGTGCTCGTACCGCTCGGGGCGGGGCGGCGGCCGACGCGGACGGTCGCGGCGGGGGCCGTGCTCGTGGCGTCCGGTGCCTTCGTGGTGCAGGGCTGGGGCGGCACGGACGGCGTGGGGCTGTTCTGGTCGGTGATGGCACTGTTGGGCGAGTGCGGATTCGCCCTGCTGGCGGCGCCGTTGGTGAAGCCGTTGGGTCCGCCGCTGCTGTCGGCGTGCGTGTGCGCGCTGGCCGCCGTGGAGGCGGGGACGCTGGGGCTGGTGACCGAGGGCCGGGCGGCGGTGCGCGTGCCCACCGGATCCGAGGCGCTGGCACTCGGCTGGCAGTCGCTGGTGGCCACCGTGATCGGATTCCTGTGCTGGTACGCGGCCGTGCAGCGGATCGGCACCGAGCGCGCCACCCTCTTCTCCGGGCTGATCCCGGTGTCCGCCGCGGTGACCGCGCCCTTGGTGGCGGTCGGCACCTTCGGGGCGGGCCAACTCGCGGGCGGCGTCCTGGTCGCGGTCGGTGTCGCCGTCGGCTCGGGAGCGCTGCGGTCGCGCCGACGGTCTCGCGCGAAGGGGCCTTACGCGAACCGGCCTCTCGGGAACCCCCTTCCCGCGAACCCCCTGCCCGCGAACGCGCTTCCCGCGAATCCGCTTCCCGAGCACGTCCCCGACCGCGATCGGCGGACCGCGGCGGCGGCGGACGCCCCTTAGCCTGCATGGCAAAATTCCGCGCGGCCGGGAACTCCCGATGGAGTGGGCGAGTTGTGACAGTACGGGCCGGTGCGCGACACCGGTCCGGCCAGCAGCCCCGACCGGGCGCCCCCGTCCCGGTCGGGGCGTCGTCCGCCCGGTGCCGCCGCTCCCGGCGCCTCCCGTACGGTCCTTCGGCGGCCCCGAAGGACCGTACGGTGCGACATAAGACCTACGTGAGTGCTTACTTGGCGCCGAGCACCTGCTGGAGCGGATCGATCGCGAAGTACGCGAGGAAGCACACCGACACACCCCACACCAGCGGATGCACCTCGCGCGCTTTGCCCAGCACGATCTTGATCACGACGAAGGACAGGAAGCCCGCGCCGATCCCGTTGGTGATGCTGTAGGTGAAGGGCATCACGGCGATGGTGAGGAAGGCCGGGATGCCGATGTCGTACTGCGTCCAGTCGATGGTGCGGACCTGCGCCATGAGCAGGAAGCCGACCGCGACCAGGGCGGGGGCGGCGGCCTGGGACGGCACGACGCCCGCGAGCGGGGTCAGGAAGAGCGCCACCACGAACAGCGCACCGGTGACGACGCTCGCCAGACCCGTACGGGCGCCCTCGCCGACACCCGCGGCGGATTCCACGTAGGCGGTGTTGGAGGAGGCGGAGGCCGCGCCGCCCGCGACGGCGGCGGCGCCGTCGATGAACAGCACGCGGCCGATGTTCGGCACCCGGCCCTGCTCGTCCAGCAGACCGGCCTCGTTGGAGATGCCGACGATCGTGCCCATCGCGTCGAAGAAGTCCGACAGCACGAGGGTGAAGACGAAGAGCGCGGCCGTGACGACGCCCGCCTCGCGGAAGCCGCCGAAGAGGCTGAAGTGACCGATCAGCCCGAAGTCGGGCGTGGACGTCACATGGTGCGGCACCTTGGGCACGGTCAGGCCCCACGCCGAGTCCGGCAGGTCGGCGATCTTGTTGACGACGATCGCCACGATCGTCATGACCACGATGCTGATCAGGATCGCGCCCTTGATCCGCCGCGCGACCAGCGCGACCGTCAGCAGCACACCGAGGCAGAAGACCAGCACCGGCCAGCCGGTGAGCGTTCCGGTCGCGCCGAGCTGCACCGGGACCGTCGTCTTCGCCGCGTCGGGGATCCGGCTGGCGAAT
Organism: Streptomyces sp. CBMA29; assembly: GCF_014596445.1. Taxonomy (GTDB): domain Bacteria; phylum Actinomycetota; class Actinomycetes; order Streptomycetales; family Streptomycetaceae; genus Actinacidiphila. Next base: position 5,171 of record NZ_MECL01000257.1, read on the forward strand.
CCGGCGTCCACGAAGCCGATGAAGGCGATGAACAGGCCGATGCCCACGCTGATCGCCTGTTTGATCGGCTGCGGGATCGCGTTCATGATCGCCTCGCGCAGGCCGGTCGCGACGAGCACGCAGATCAGCAGACCCTCCAGGACGACCAGGCCCATCGCGTCGGGCCAGCTCATCTTGGGCGCGAGCTGGAAGGCCACCACGGCGTTCAGGCCGAGACCGGCCGCGACGGCGAGCGGGAGGTTGCCGCCGACGCCCATGATCGCGGTCATCACGGCCGCCACCAGCGCGGTGGCGGTGGTGAGTTGGGCGACCGAGAGGTGGTGCCCGAACTTGTCCGTGGCGCTGCCCAGGATGATCGGGTTGAGCACGAGGATGTACGCCATGGTGAAGAAGGTGGCGAGACCGCCGCGTATCTCCCGGCCGGGCGTCGATCCGCGCTCCGATATCCGGAAGTAGCGGTCCAGCGGACTGGCCGCGGGTGGTGGTGCGGACGACGGCTTCTCCGCGTCCACGACGGGTCCTGACATGCTGCTCCTCTGGATTCAACACACGGTGGAACGAGGGCGGGGCACACGGATTGTGCTCCCCGGTCCGCCCCGGCGGGTTTCCGTGGCGTTACCCCGTATCACCGTCGGGTTTCAGTCATGCTCAGGTCAACACCCGCGTCGTTTCCCACGGACATCACGAACGCCGTCTCAGCACACCGTCAACAACTCGTGAACGTCTCGCGCGGCAGCCCCGTAGCAGGCCGTCGCGTTCGAGGATTGGTCTTGACCAAGTTCACGAGGCGGCTCTATCGTCGAGACGTAGTAGTGCAAGGACCTTTAATAAATAGTGGTTCGGAAACAAGGCTGAACAAGCCGAGGGCGTGGCCGACAAGCCAGAGCCCGTCGCGGACCCGGTGATTGCGAGGACAGGGTGGGGACCACGCAGCTCGAATCGGTGCAGGAGCCGAAGTACTGGCACCTGAAGACCGTGCTGAACGACGCCCTCGACTCGGAGTTCGAGGTCGGTGAGATCCTGCCGAACGAGCGGGACCTGGCCGCCCGCTTCGGTGTCGCGCGCGCGACGCTCCGGCAGGCGCTCGAACAGTTGGAACTCGAAGGGCGCCTCCAGCGGCGCAGGGGGGTCGGCACCACCGTGGCACCGCCGCGGATGGGCGTGGCCGTGGGACCGGTCGCCGAGGCGTGGCCCGGCTCCGGCCGTGACTCCTGGAACACCGTGGGCTGCGTCGAGGCCGCCGCGCCCGGCCCGGTCGCCGCGCTCCTCGGCACCGGCGGCGAGGCCGTGCACACCATCCGCCGCGAGCGCGTGATGCGCGGCCAGCACGTCGCGACCGAGCTGCTGTACGTGCCCCCGGCCTCGGTGCCCGAGCTGTCGACGATGCTCACGCCCGCGAACCACGGCCCCGCCGTACTGCGCGAGCTGCACACGCTGGAGCTGGAGGGCGAGGACCGCTCCGTCGAGCTGGGCTCGGCCAGCGCTCAGGACGCCAAGCAGCTCGACCGGCTCCCCGGCGCGCCCGTCCTGGTCGTCACCACCCGCTACTTCTCCGAGGGCCGGGTCGCCGCCGCGTCGGTGGCCACGTACCGCGCCGACACGTGCCGACTGACCTTCGGCGACTCGGGTGCCCTGGAGGTCACCCACCACCAGGACGACAGCCGCCAGGCTTCCTGAACCGGGCGAGTGCCTCGGCGGCGAGCCCCCGCCGGTCGGGACGACCGGAGGCGGCGAGCCCGGTGGCCGTACGCCGACCCGACGTCACCACGGCGCGGTACTGATACGTCAGTGCCGCGCCAGTGACGTCTGCTCCACCGCGAAGAGCTGCTCCTCGACATGGTCCAGGGCCAGCCGCAGGGCGCCGGTCGCGATGGCCTCCTGTCCGAGCGCGGACAGCGTCACCTTCGGGGGCCGCAGGCAGTAGCGCGCCAGCTCGGAACGGAGCGGTTCCAGGACCCCGTCAAGGCCCGCCGCCCAGCCGCCGACGACCACCAGCTCCGGATCGATCGCCAGCACCAGCGCGGCGACGTCGTGCACCAGGCGGCGCAGGAAGCGCTCGACGGCGTCCTTGGCCTGCACATCGCCCTTCTTCGCCAGCGCGAAGACCCGTGCGACCGCCGGTTCGTCCAGCGGGTGCAGCGGGGTGCCGGTGGTCGACAGCAGGTACTCGGGCGTGACCTCGCGGCCCAGCAGGTGCAGGGCGCCGATCTCGCCCGCCGCGCCGCCGAAGCCGCGGTGCAGCCGCCCGCCGATCAGCGAACCCGCGCCGGGGCTCAGCCCGGCCAGGACGAAGACCACGTCGTCGGTGTCGACCGCGACACCCTTCCAGTGCTCGGCGACCGCCGCGACATTCGCGTCGTTCTCCACCAGCACCGGACAGCGGAAGGAACGCTGCAACCGCTCGCCCAGCGGCAGCCCCGTCCAGCCGGGCAGCGCCGTGCTCAGCCGGACCTCGCCGTGCGCCTCCACGATGCCGGGGCTGCCCACGCCGACCGCCCACAGGGTGCTGCGGGCCACCCCGGCCTTGCGCAGCAGCTCGGCGACCGTGCCGCGGACCCGCTCCAGCCGGTCGTCGGCGGACGCGGCCTCGTCGACCTCGCGGCCGTGCGAGCCCAGCACCTGGCCGCTGAGGTCCGACAGCACCACCCGCACCTGGTGCGCGCCGATCTCGATGCCCAGCAGATGCCCGGCCTCGGCGTGGAAACGGAACCGGCGGGCGGGACGGCCCTGCTTGCGCGCGTCGGCGCCCTCGGGGGCCACCTCGACCACCAGGTCCGACTCGGCCAGGCCCTCGATGACGCCCTCGACGGTGGGCCGCGACAGTCCCGTGCTGTGCACCAGCTCGGTCAGTGTCGGGGCCTGCGCCCCGCGCAGCGCATGGAGGACGACCGCGGAATTGATCCGCCGGAGCAGGGATGGGTCCCCGCCGGTGAGCCGCCCCAACGTATGTCCTCCCAGCCTGTACCTGTGTGTGGCGGATCGTACCGGGCGCGGGCCGTCGCGGCGAGTGGTCGCCCGTACCAGCGAAGACGCGTGGCGTCCCGTAAGCGCTGACGGGACGCCAAATGTCCTACGGGGACGGCGCGCCGGACCGGTCGGAGCGCCGGCCGACGCCAAGCGGAAGGGCGGGAGGCTACGGCCTCGGCTCGTGTTCCGCGGCGACGCGCAGCCGGGCGAACTCCTCCGCGAGAGCGGCCGGCGACCAGTGCGCGTTGAGTCCGCTGGGGCTCGGCAGCGCCCAGATCCGGGTCGCGCCGATCGTCCGCTCCTGCGGGCCGACCTGGGCGTGCTTGTCCGCGAAGGCCACCCGGTAGGCGGTGACGCCCAGCACGGCGAGCCAGCCGGGCCGGTACTTTTCGACCTTCGCCGTCAGCAGTCTCCCGCCCTCGACCAGCTCCCGCGCCGTCAGCTCGTCGGCCCGAGCGGTCGCCCGCCCGGCCACGTTCGTGATCCCGAGGCCGAGCGCGAGCATGTCCTCCTGCTCGGCCGGGGCGTAGCGGCGCGGGGTGAAACCGGAGGCGTGCAGCGCGGGCCAGAAGCGGTTGCCCGGCCGGGCGAAGTGCTGCCCGAGATGCGCGGACATCAGCCCCGGATTGATCCCGCAGAACAGCACCCGCAGACCGCCCCCGATGACATCGTCCAGGGTGCGGTCGCGGGCCGCCGTGAGCTGTTCCGGAGTCATACGGGCCGTCGCCTGCTCGTGCTGGTTGTGCTGCTCGTCCTGGTCGTTCTGGTCGTACGGGTCGTACGGGTGGTCGTCCCGGTGGTCGTCCCGGCGGTCAGAGGATCGCGCCGGGGCGGTACGCGGCGGCCTGCGGGTGCGCCTTGGTGACGTCCTCGATCCGCCGGACGACCTCGGCGACCTGTCCGGCCGCCGCGCCCGTGAACGACAGCCGGTCGGCCATCAGCGCGTCGAGACCCGCCCGGTCCAGCGGGATGCGCGCGTCGGCGGCGAGGCGGTCGAGCAGTTCGTTGCGCTCGGTGCCCTGCTCGCGCATGGCCAGCGCGGACGCCACCGCGTTCTCCTTGATCGCCTCGTGCGCGACCTCGCGGCCGACGCCCGCGCGCACCGCGCCCATCAGCACCTTCGTGGTGGCCAGGAACGGCAGGTAGCGGTCCAGTTCGCGCGCGACGACGGCCGGGAAGGCGCCGAACTCGTCCAGCACCGTCAGGAACGTCTCCAGCAGCCCGTCGAAGGCGAAGAAGGCGTCGGGCAGCGCGACCCGGCGCACCACCGAGCACGACACATCGCCCTCGTTCCACTGGTCGCCCGCCAGCTCGCCCGTCATCGACGCGTAGCCGCGCAGGATCACCATCAGGCCGTTGACGCGCTCGCAGGAGCGGGTGTTCATCTTGTGCGGCATCGCCGACGAGCCCACCTGGCCCGGCTTGAAGCCCTCGGTGACCAGCTCGTGTCCGGCCATCAGCCGGATCGTCTTGGCCAGTGACGAAGGACCGGCGGCGAGCTGCACCAAAGCCGTCACCGCGTCGTAGTCCAGCGAGCGCGGGTACACCTGGCCGACCGAGGTGAAGGCCCGCGAGAAGCCGAGGTGGTCGGCGATCCGCCGCTCCAGATCCGCCAGCTTCGCGCTGTCGCCGCCCAGCAGGTCCAGCATGTCCTGCGCGGTGCCGACCGGACCCTTGATGCCGCGCAGCGGATAGCGGCCGATCAGGTCCTCGACCCGCTCGAAGGCCACCAACAGCTCGTCCGCGGTCGTCGCGAAGCGCTTGCCCAACGTCGTCGCCTGCGCCGCCACATTGTGCGAGCGGCCCGCCATCACCAGCTCCGCGTACTCACCCGCGAGCTGCCCCAGCCGCGCGAGCACCGCGACCGTACGGTCCCTGACGTGCTCGAGCGACAGCCGGATCTGAAGCTGCTCCACATTCTCCGTCAGGTCCCGTGACGTCATGCCCTTGTGGACCTGCTCGTGCCCGGCCAGCGCGTTGAACTCCTCGATCCGCGCCTTCACATCGTGCCGGGTGACCTTCTCGCGCTCCGCGATCGAGCCGAGGTCGACCTGCTCGGCCACCCGCTCGTAATCCGCGATGGCCTGCTCCGGCACCTCGATCCCCAGGTCCTTCTGCGCCCGCAGTACGGCCAGCCACAGCCTGCGCTCCAGCACCACCTTCTGCTCGGGAGACCACAAGGTGGCCAACTCCGCCGAGGCGTAGCGGCCGGCAAGGACATTGGGGATGCGCGGCTTAGCAGTCACGTGCGGAGAGTTTACCGGGTATCCAGGCGGCCGGATTCCGCCGGTCACACGCGCCGGAGCCCTGGTCAGCGGTCCGGGGAGGGGCCGTGATCCCCGCCCGCGCGGGGTGCCCCTGCGCCGCCGGGCTGACGAGCGACCCCCGGCGTACGCCGGATCAGTCGTCGTACGACGGACCGGCCGGGTACGGCAGCAGGTCCGGGCGCTTGGCGGGACGGCCGTCGCCGGAGGAGCGGCCGGTGAGGCGGCGGCCGATCCACGGGACGAGGTGCCGGCGGGTGAAGCGCACGTCGGCCGTGCGGCGGGCGGTCCAGCCGGGGCGGACCGCCGGGGGGAGACCGAGCGTCCAGTCGGATTCCGCGGTACGGCCGAGGGTCTGCCAGACGGCCTCGGCGACGCGCCGGTGGCCGTCCGCCGTGAGGTGCAGCCGGTCGTCGGCCCACATGCGCTGGTCGCCCAGGACCTCGGCGCCGTAGAGGTCGACGACCAGGGCGCCGTGGCGGGCCGCGAGGTCGTCGAGGAAGGCGAAGAGCTGCTCCATACGCGGCAGGAAGCGGGCGGCGACCGGCCCGCGCCGGGCGGGGCTGCGCATCAGGACGAGCTGCCCGCAGGCCGGCGCGAGCCGCTCGACACAGCTCTCCAGGACCGCGCAGACCTCGTCCACGTCGCACTTGGGCCGCAGCACGTCGTTGAGACCGCCGACCAGGGTGACCAGGTCGGCGCCCATCGCGGCGGCCACGTCGACCTGGTCCTCGGAGATCTGCCGGATCAGCTTGCCGCGCACGGCGAGATTCGCGTAGCGGAAGCCCGGACCGTCCCCCGGCCCCGGCCGCTGACCGGTCCCGACTCCGGTCCCGGTCCCTGTCGCGGTCCCTGTCGCGGTCCCGGTCGTGGTCCCGGTCGTGGTCCCGTCCCCGGTCGCCGTGAGGGAAGAAGCGGCGGCGAGGCGGGCGGCGAGCAGGTCCGCCCAGCCCCGGTAGGACCCGTCGGGCAGCAGGTCGGACATGCCCTCGGTGAAGGAGTCGCCGACCGCGACGAAGCTGCTGTACGCGGCCGGCGTCCGCGCGCCCGCCTCCGCGCCCGTCTCCGCGTCTGTGTGTGCGTCTGTGTGCGCGTCATTCTGCATGGCGCCGTAGATCCTATGCGACCGCTCAGGCGCACCGGCGACGAGGTCAGGACCCGTACCGGCCGCCGTGCCGGTCAGGGGCGTCCCGGACCGACCAGCTCCTTGAGCACGTCCTCCATCGTCACCAGCCCGATGCCGCGCCCCGCGTCGTCCACGACCGCCGCCAGGTGGGCGCTGCCCGCCCGCATCGCGGTGAGGACGTCGTCCAGCGGGGTGGCGGCGCCGACACGGGTGATGTGCCGCAGGGCGGTGCGCCGGAAGGGCGCGTCCCGCGGATCGGCGTCCAGGGCGTCCTTGACGTGCAGGTAGCCCAGGACCCGGCCGTCGGGGTCGGCGACCGGGAAACGGGAGTAACCGGAGTCGGCGGCGAGCGACTCCAGGCCCTCGGGCGTGATGCCCAGCGGCGCCCGTACCACCCGCTCGGGCGGCACCACGATCTCGCCGATCGGCCGCCTGCCCAGCTCCAGGGCGTCCCGCAGCCGCTCGGCGGCGCGCTCGTCGAGCAGCCCCGCCGCTCCCGCGTCCACCACCATCCGGGACAGCTCGTCGTCGGAGAAGACGGCCGCCACCTCGGAGCGCGGCTCCACCCGCAGCAGCCGCAGCAGCGTGTTGGCGAACGCGTTGATCGCGAAGATCGCCGGCCGCAGCGCCCTGGTCAGCCCGACCAGCGGCGGCCCGAGGACCAGCGCGGACCGCACCGGGTCGGCCAGCGCGATGTTCTTCGGCACCATCTCGCCGAACAGCATGTGCAGATACGTGGCCACGGCCAGCGCGATCACGAACGCGATGACGTGGATCGCGCCCTCCGGCACGTGCACGGCGTGGAACACCGGCTCCAGCAGGTGCGCGATGGCGGGCTCGGCGACGATACCGAGCACCAGCGTGCACACGGTGATGCCGAGCTGCGCCGCGGCCAGCAGCGGCGAGAGGTGCTCCAGCCCCCACACCACGCTGCGGGCGCGGCGGTCGCCGCCCTCGGCGAGGGTTTCCACCTGGCCGCGGCGTACCGAGATCAGGGCGAATTCGGCACCGACGAAGAACGCGTTCACCACGAGGGTGAGCGCGCCGATGAGCAACTGGACGACGGTCATCGGTCACGTCCCCGCTCGGCCGTGCCCGCGGTGTTGTCCACCGTGTTGTCCTCCGTGCTGCCCGCCGTCCTGTCCGGCGTCCTGTCCGGCGCCCTGTCCGCGGCGACGGGGGCCTGAGCCGCCTCCCGCGCGGGGGAGATCAGCCGGGCCCGTGACGCCCGGTGCCCGCTCGCGTCGGTGACCTCGATTCGCCAGCCGTCCAGTTCGAAGGCGTCACCGCGGGCCGGGATACGGCCGAGGCGCTGGGCCACGAGACCGGCCAGTGTCTCGTACGGCCCGTCGGGGGCGTGCAGCCCGATCCGCTCCAACTGGTCCTCGGTACGGGTCGCGCCGTCCGCGTCGTAGATCCGCCGCCCGTCCGGCGCCTCCCGCAGGAAGAGCAGGTCGGGAAGCTCGTGCGGGTCGTGCTCGTCGCGCACCTCGCCAACGACCTCCTCCACGATGTCCTCCATGGTCACCACGCCCGCCGTGCCCCCGTACTCGTCGATCACCACGGCCATCGAGCGCCGTCCGCCCAGCCGGTCGAGCAGCCGGTCCACGGTCAGCGTCTCCGGGACCAGCAGCGGTTCGCGCAGCAGTTCGGTGACCGGCACGCGCAGGCGCCGGTCGGCGGAGACCGCGAGGACGTCCTTGATGTGGGCGGTGCCGATCACCGAGTCCAGGCTGCCGCGGTAGACGGGGAAGCGGGACAGGCCGGTCGCGCGGGTCGCGTTCGCCACGTCCTCGGCGGTGGCGTGCGCCTCGAGCGCGGTGACCTGGACGCGCGGCGTCATCACGTTCTCCGCGGTGAGCTCGGCGAGGTTGAGGGTACGGACGAACAGCTCGGCGGTGTCCGCCTCCAGCACACCCTCCTTGGCCGAGTGCCGGGCCAGCGCGGCCAGCTCCTGCGGCCCGCGCGCCGAGGCCAGCTCCTCCGCGGGTTCGAGGCCCATCGCGCGCAGCACCCGGTTCGCCGTGTTGTTGAGGTGGTGGATCAGCGGGTGGAAGGCGGCGGTAAAGGCGCGCTGCGGCGCCGCCACGGCCTTGGCGACCGGCAGCGGAGTGGAGATCGCCCAGTTCTTCGGCACCAGCTCGCCGATCACCATCAGCGCCACCGTGGACAGGGCGGTGCCCAGCACCAGGGCGACGGAGGACGACGCCGAGTCCGGCAGTCCCGCGGCCCGCAGCGGCCCGCGCAGCAGCTCCGCGATCGAGCTCTTGGCGAGCATGCCGATGACCAGCCCCGTCACGGTGATGCCGAGCTGCGCGCCGGAGAGCTGCACGGTCAGCGTACGGACGGCCGCCAGCGCCGCCGCGGCGCCGCGCTCGCCGTCCCGCTCCGCGCGCTCCAGCTCACCGCGCTCGATCGTGGTCAGGGAGAATTCGGCCGCGACGAAGACGCCGCAGGCGAGGGTGAGCAGTACGGCCACCAGCAGCAGAAGTGTTTCAGTCATCCGGTCACCTCGGTCCCATGATCGGCCACGACCGGGCCGACCGCTCGGTATCGGCGGTCCGGGGCCCGCCAGGTCCTCGCTCGGTGAACCTTCATGAGGTGAGGGGTTTGGTCCACCGGCGCCAGTGGGACTCGCGGGTGTATCCGGCCGCGCTCCAGGCGTGCTGCGCCCGCTCGTTGCGTTCAAGCACCATCGCGTCGCCGCGCCTGCCGCCGAGTGCGGCGAAGCGGCGTTCGGCGGCGTCGAGGAGTGCGGTGGCGACGCCCTGACGCCGGGCGTCCGGGTGGACGGCGAGCCGGTAGAGGTGGCAGCGCCAGCCGTCGAAACCGGCGACGACCGTACCGAGGAGGTCGCCGTCCCGCTCGGCGAGGAGCAGGGCGCCGGGATCGCGGGCGATCAGTCGTTCCACTCCCGCCCGGTCGTCGCTGATGCTGGTGCCCTCGGCCGCGAGCCGCCAGAAGGCGAGGACGGGCAGGGCGTCGGAGGGGGTGGCGGTCCGAAGGTGAAGATCGCTCATCACCGCAGCCAATCACCGCACCGGTTTCCGGGTGGGGAATTCCGGCATGCGAGATGAATGTCGTTCATGCCCTGCCAACGGTCGAAGGCCCCGAACCGTCCCCGGGGCGGCGCGGGAGGTTTCCGGCGTCGCCGAGGAAGGCGCCCTTGCCGCTACTAGCGCCACGGCGCTAGCGTGGACGCATGTCGAAGACCCAGTTGAACGTTCGGGTGGACGAAGCCACGGCCGAGACGGCCCGGCAGCGCGCGTCGCAGCGCGGCATCAGTGTGAACCGCTATATCGAGGAACTCGTCCAGCAGGACGAGGGCGAGAACGGCAAGACCTTCGTCGAGGCCGCCGCCGACTTCATGAAGCGTTACGAAGAGGTCTTCGCGGAGGAGTTCGGCACCCGGGCGGCCGCCCGGGGTGAAGGCGCGCGTTGACCCTCCGTATCGACCTCGCATGGCTGCTGATGGTCGCCGAGCACTACACGCCGGGCGACCCGCAGGTGACCGACTGGGGCGCGCTCGTCGCGGCCGTCAGCAGGCACGACGCGGAGATCTTCGGCACGCCCGTCTACACCGACACCCACACCCGCGCCGCCGCCATGCTCCAGTTGCTCGTGCATGTCCCGGCGCTGGAGGAGACGAACGCGCTGTTCGCCTCCGCCGTGGCCTACGCCTACCTCGTCGCCAGCCGCCTCAAGCCGACCATGACGCCGGAACAGGTACGCGACCTGGCCCGGCTGGTGAAGGACGGCTCGGCGCCGCTGGACCGGATAGCCGACGAGCTGCGCACCTGGACGACGGAGGCGGAGCCGGGCCCGGCCGGACAGGGCGGGTAGCGGCGCCGCGCGGCTACGCCTTGTACGGCGCCGGGGCGAAGACCTCCGCGAAGGCCGCCGCGTCCCAGGTGCCGCCGAGCTGCGGGGCCAGCCAGTCGGGGGCGGCGGTGCGGAAGGCGGCGGGGGAGAGGGCGCCTGCGGCTTCCGGCAGCGCGCCGAGCAGCGGCGCCTGCGCGGCCTCGGGAAGGTCGGCGATGTTGCAGCGCTCGGCCAGCTCCGGCTCGGCGCGCCAGCTTCCGATGATCACACCGATGCAGTCGACCTTGCGGGCGCTGAGCGCTTCGACGGTCAGCGCCGTGCTGTTGAGGGTGCCGAGCCCGGCCGGGGCGACCAGCAGCACACGAGCGCGCAGCAGCGCGGCCGCGTCGGCGAGGGTCGAGCCCTGCTCGTCGTAGCGGACCAGCAGCCCGCCCGCGCCCTCGACCAGCACGACGTCGTGCACCGCGGAGAGTTTGGCCGCCGCCTCCGCGATGTCCTCCGGGCCCACCGGCCGCAGCCCGGCGCGGCGGGCCGCGGTCGCGGGCGCCAACGGCTCCGGGTAGCGGGCCAGTTCGGCCGCCGTCACCGGACCCGCGAGCCTGGCCACCTCCGCGGCGTCCCCCTGCTCGCCGTCCGCCACGCCCGTCTGGGCGGGCTTGAGCACGGCCACGCTCAGCCCCTGCGCGAGCGACGCGGCGGCCACGGCGGCCGTGGCCACCGTCTTGCCGACCTCGGTACCCGTTCCGGTGATGACCACGATGGCCATGGTGTCGCTCCGTTCCTCGTTGCCGTGCCATGTCATGTCGCCGTGCCGCTCCGGGCGCCGCGCGTGTGCCCGGAGCGTACGGTCCCGGCGCACCTCGTACCCGTGCCGGGACCGCTCATTCCGCCCAATTGGTGACGAGCGCGGTCAGCTCGTACGACGTATGCCGTAGGGCGCGCGGTAGGTCGTATAAGCGTGCGCCCGGGACGTGGCCCGGTCAGCCCGCGACGGCCGCGTCCCGTACCGCCGCGCAGATCCGCGCCACGTCGTCGTCACCCGTCACATAGGGCGGCATCGTGTAGACGAGATCGCGGAAGGGCCGCAGCCACACCCCGGCGCGCACCGCGGCGGCGGTGGCCGCCGCCATGTCGACCGGGTGGTCGAGCTGGACGACGCCGATCGCCCCGAGCACCCGCACATCGCGGACACCGGGCAGCGCGGCGACCCCGGCCAGGCCCTCGCGCAGCCCGGATTCGATGCGCTTGACCTCCAACGCCCAGTCCTGGTCGAGCAGCAGGTCGACGCTGGCGCAGGCGACGGCGGCGGCCAGCGGGTTGCCCATGAAGGTCGGGCCGTGCGCCAGTACGGGCACCTCACCGCGCGAGATGCCCTCGGCGACCTCGCTGGTGCACAGCGCCGCGGCCATCGTGAGATAGCCGCCGGTCAGCGCCTTGCCGACGCACATCACATCGGGGCAGACCCCCGCGTGCCCGGCCGCGAAGAGCGTGCCGGTACGGCCGAAGCCGGTGGCGATCTCGTCGAAGACCAGCAGCACGTCGTGCTCGTCGCACGCCTCCCGCAGCACCCGCAGGTAGTCGGGGGAGTGGAAGGACATGCCGCCCGCGCCCTGCACCACCGGCTCGACGATGACGGCGGCCAGCTCGTCGGCGTGCCGTCCGATCAACTCCCGCAGATGCGCGGTGTACACGGCGTCTGGCGCCGCGTCGAAGCCGGGCGGCGGGGCGTCGGCGAAGATCTGCCGGGGCAGCGCGCCCGACCACAGCTCGTGCATGCCGCCGTCCGGATCGCACACCGACATCGGCTGCCAGGTGTCCCCGTGGTAGCCGCCGCGCCAGGTCAGCAGCCGCTGCTTGCCCGGCCTGCCCAATGAACGCCAGTACTGGAGGCACATCTTGATCGCGACCTCGACCGATACGGAACCCGAGTCGGCGAGGAAGACATGCCGCAGCGGCTCCGGCGTGATCTCCACCAGCTTCGCCGCGAGACGTACGGCGGGCTCGTGCGTGAGCCCGCCGAACATCACATGACTCATCCGGTCGAGCTGCGCGTGCGCCGCGTCGTCCAGTACGGGGTGCCGGTAGCCGTGGATCGCCGACCACCACGACGACATGCCGTCGACCAGTTCGGTACGGCCCTCGGCGGGCGCCGCGAGCCGCAGCCGTACGCCCGACGCGGACGCGACGACAAGCGGCTCCTGACGGCCGGGCATCGGGCCGTACGGATGCCAGACGTGCTCCCGGTCCAGCGCCAGCAGCGTGTCGGGGTCGAGCGGCGCGTCGGGCGAGGGGCAGGGCTCAGGCATTGGGCGGCAGGTCCGTCCCCACGCCGCGTCGCCGTACCGCCACCAGACCGGGGCGCGGGCCCTCGGCGCGTACCGGTTCCGTCCGCACCGTCTCGGTCCGTACGGGCGCCGCGCTCGCGGCCGGTGCCGCGTCCTCGTCGTGGCCGCAGGGGCCGCAGCCGCCGTCGTGCGAGCCGCACACGGAGCCGGAGGCTTGGGAGCCGCAGCCGGTCGCCGCCCCGGCGACGTCGGCGCGGTGCGCGGGCAGCGTGGACGTCCCCGCGCCCTCCACCTCGAAGCCCGCGTCGGCGATCATGTCGAGGTCGGCCTGGCCCGCCTGGCCCTCACTGGTCAGATAGTCGCCCAGGAAGATCGAGTTGACCAGGTGCAGGGCCAGCGGCTGCATCGTGCGCAGGTGCACCTCACGGCCGCCCGCGAGCCGTACCTCGACGTCCGGGCAGACGAACCGCGTCATCGCCAGGATGCGCAGGCAGCGCTGCGGGGTGAGATTCCACTCCTTGGCCAGCGGCGTGCCCTCGAACGGGATCAGGAAGTTCACCGGCACCGAGTCCGGGTCGAGCGCGCGCAGCGAGAACACCACGTCCACCAGGTCCGCGTCGCTCTCACCCATGCCCGCGATCAGCCCGGAGCACGCGGACAGCCCGGCGGCCTGCGCCTGCCGCACGGTGTCCACGCGGTCGGCGTAGGTGTGCGTCGTGGTGATGTCGCCGTAGGTGTTCTCGGAGGTGTTGAGGTTGTGGTTGTACGCGTCGGCGCCCGCCGTCCGCAGCCGGTCGGCCTGGCCGCCGGAGAGCAGCCCGAGGCAGGCGCACACCTCGACGTCCTCGTTCTGGTCCTTGATGGCCGCGATGGTCGCCGAGACCCGGTCCACGTCGCGGTCGGTGGGACCGCGCCCGCTCGCCACCAGGCACACCCGCTTGGCGCCGCCCGCCACCCCGGCGCTCGCCGCCGCGGCGGCCTCGTCGGGCTTGAGCCAGGTGTACTTGAGGATCTCGGCCTTCGAACCGAGCCGCTGCGAACAGTACGAGCAGTCCTCGGGGCACAGCCCTGACTTGAGGTTGACCAGGTAGTTCAGCTTGACCCGGCGTCCGAACCACTGGCGGCGCACCGTGCCCGCGGCGGCCACCACGTCGAGCAGTTCGTCGTCGGAGGTCGCGAGGACGGCAAGCGCCTCGTCCCTGGTGGGCAGCTCGCGCCGCAGCCCCTTGTCCACGAGAGTGGTCAGCAGATCCATAGGGGCGATCCTCGCGCACGACGGCGCCCGCGGCCAATGGCGGACCGCACAACTCGGGTGGCTACTGGTGTGTGCATCACCACACCCTGTGCAGGTGTGCGGGCCAGTACGTTGCTGATGACGTCCGCGTGAGGGGGCGCGCGGCGCAAGCGGCCGACGCGGCTTCGGCAGCAGTGGGCGTTGCCCGTTGACCCGCTGACCCATGACCCGAAGTGCCGCTGAGCCACCGAGTCGCTGAGCCGCTGAGCCGCCGAGCCGCCGAGCTGAAAACCTGCTGATCCGCCCGATCCGTTGACCCGCCGACCCCAGGGACACCCGTGAAGAGCACCCGCCCCGCCGACCCGCACGCCTCCGCCGGGAGCGACACCGCCGACCCGTCGGGTCCCTTCGGCTGGATCGCGGAACAGGCGCGGATCAGGCGCGAGGCCGGGCTCCGGCGGGAGCTGCGCCCCCGCCCGGCGGACTGGGAACTGCTCGACCTCGCGGGGAACGACTACCTCGGCCTGACCCGGCACCCCGAGGTCACCCAGGCGGGCGCCGACGCCTGCCTGCGCTGGGGCGCGGGCGCCACCGGCTCCCGGCTGGTCACCGGCAGCACCGCGCTGCACGCGGAACTCGAAGCGGAGATCGCCGACTTCACCGGCTTCGAGGCGGCCCTGGTCCTCGCCTCCGGCTATGCCGCCAACCTCGCCGCCGTCACCGCGCTGACCGGCCCCGACACCCTGCTGGTATCCGACGCCGCCAACCACGCCTCGCTGATCGACGGCTGCCGCCTGTCGCGTGCCACCACCGAAGTGGTGCCGCACGCCGACCCCGAGGCCGTACGCAAGGCGCTCGGCGCGCGGGCCCGGCGGGGCGCCGACGCGTCCCGGTCCGGCGGAGCGCCTTCCGTCGTCGTCAGCGACTCGGTGTTCTCGGTGGACGGCGACGCGGCGCCGCTGCCCGCGCTCGCCGCCGGGCTGACCGCGTTGGCCCACTTGGCCCTGTCCATGCCCGGCGCTGCCGCGCCTCCCGCGCCGGACATCGTCGTCGTGTTGGCGGCCGATCTGCCGTTCTTGACGGTCGACGCCGTGGCGGGC
>NZ_MECL01000258.1 GCF_014596445.1 Streptomyces sp. CBMA29
CCCCCGGCGCCCCCGGATTCGGCGGCCAGCCGCCCTTCGGCCAGGTGCCGGGTCAGCCGGGTCCCCCCGGCCCGCCCGGCGGCGGATACGCGCCCCCCGCCGTCCCGGCGCAGAACGCGGGCCTCGCCGCCGCCATGCAGAAGTACCGTGAGACGCCCACCGGCCAGCGCTGGACGCAGCAGAATCCGAAGATGATGCGCGCCGACCTCGGCCAGGGCGGCGGCCAGCCGGTCCTCGCCCGGCAGGGCAGCATGGTGCTCTACCAGGGCAAAGTCGATTTCGGCTACAAGGGTGCCGGTTTCACCGGCCGCATCGTCGGCAACGCCACGGGCCAGGAGATGCAGCTCATGCGCTGCACCGGCGGCGGCCAGGTCTTCTTCGCGGAGAACGCCGCCTATCTGCACCCGATCGAGCTCCAGGGCGACGCCATCTGCGTCTCCGCGGAGAATGTGCTGGCCTTCGACGAATCGCTCCAGCACGAGGTGCGCAGGATCGAGGGCCACGGCATCCCCGGCGGCGCCCTGTTCACCATGCAGTTCCAGGGCACCGGCACGGTCGTCGTGAAGACGCACGGCACCCCTGTGGTGCTGCCCGTCACCCCGACCACCTACGCGGACAGCAACGCGATCGTCGCCTGGTCGGCCGCCTCACAGGTGATCGTCTCCAGCCAGGTACGGCTGCGCAGGACCGCGTATCCCGGCCACAGCGGCGAGACCGTGAACCTCCAGTTCCGCGGCGCCCCCGGCAATTTCATCGTCGTCCAGCCCTACGAGGTGTGACCCGCCATGGACCAGCAGATGATCGCGGGCTACGCACCGGCACCGGTGGCCGCCCGGATGGAGAACCACGGCTCGTCGATGCTCAAGGTCGCCATGGTGACCGGCCAGGACCTCTTCGCGCGCACCGGCTCGATGGTCGCCTACGAGGGCTTCGTGCAGTACGAGCCCAACCCGCCCGCCGTACGGCAGATGGCCTCGGCCTGGCTGACCGGCGAGAGCGCCCCGCTGATGAAGTGCAGCGGTGACGGCCTGCTCTACCTCGCCGACTACGGCGCCGACGTGGTCTGTCTCAATCTCAACAACGAGTCGGTCTCCGTCAACGGCACGAATCTGCTCGCCTTCGACGCGCACCTCACCTGGGGTGTCGAGCGGGTCAAGGGACTGGCCAAATTCGCCGGTCAGGGCCTGTTCAACGTCGGGGTCAGCGGTCAGGGCTGGGTCGCGGTGACCTCGCGCGGCACGCCGATCGTGGTCGACTGCGGCAGCGGCGCCGACGAGACCTACGTCGACCCGGACGCGCTCGTCGCCTGGTCGTCGGGGCTGAAGATGAAGGCCAAGCGCAGCTTCAGGGCCGGGGCGCTGATCGGCCGCGGCAGCGGGGAGGCGTTCCAGATCGCCTTCTCCGGCCAGGGCTTCGTGGTCGTCCAGCCCAGCGAGGACAGCACTGACCGTCTCCGGATCCGGGGCTGAGGGGGAGCGACACCATCATGCAGAGCCCGCTTTTCGCATTCACCGAGGTCCAGAACCAGGACCACTACACCCTGCAGAATTCGTACCTCCTGCGGGTCCGCCTCGACGGCAACACCGGCCCCGACTGCCTGGCCCGCAAGGGCTCGATGGTGGCCTACCAGGGCATGATCGAATTCGACGGCGAGTACCAGTCGCAGGGCCAGCGCGGCGCCCGCCGCCACACCGGCGAGGGCCTCGACCTGATGCGCTGCTCCGGGCAGGGCACGGTCTTCCTCGCCAACCTCGCCCAGCAGATCCACGTCCTGGACGTCGACCACGAGGGCCTGACCGTCGACAGCGCGTACGTCCTCGCGCTCGACTCCGGGCTGCACTGGGACGTGATCGCGGTGGACAGCCAGTTCGGCCTGTCCGGCACGGGCGCGTACAACCTCAACACCTCGGGGCAGGGCAAGGTCGCCCTGATGACATCGGGCAAGCCGCTGCTGATGCCGGTCACGCCCGACAAGTACGTGTCCTGCGACGCGGACGCCGTCGTCGCCTGGTCGACCAGCCTGCGCGTCCAGATGCAGGCGCAGACCAGCAGCTCCTCCGTCTTCCGCCGCCGCGGCAACACCGGTGAGGGCTGGGAGCTGAACTTCGTCGGTCAGGGACACGTGCTCGTCCAGCCCAGCGAGCTGATGCCGCCGCAGAACGCGGTGGTCGGCCAGGGCGTCCGCGCCCAGTACGGCATGGGCCCGCAGGGACACGGCCAGAACCAGGGCAACATCTGGTCCAACTGACCTCGCCGCACTGACACCCGCACGGCATGGGGTGGCCGTCAGGACCCGCGGGTCCTGACGGCCACCCCATGCCGTGCGGGTGTCAGGCGCTCCGCGTCAGCGCGCGTATCCGGCCCAGCAGCGCCTCCACGGACCCGTCGGCGACCGCCGCGACCTCGTCGTAGCCGAACCACCGCAGATCCAGGGACTCGTCGCTGATCGCCTCGACCGCGCCCTCGGGGGCGACGACCGCGTACTGCACGTCCAGATGCCACGCGCAGGGCGTACGGTGCCGGTCCAGTCTCACCGGCTCGGGCCGCAGCAGGCCGAGACCGGCGATCCCGGACTCCTCCGCGCTCTCCCGCAGCGCCGCCCCGGCCAGGCTGGCGTCCTGCGGCTCGCAGTGACCGCCGGTCTGGAGCCACATGCGCAGCTTGGCGTGCAGCGTCAGCAGGGCGCGCTCGCGCGGCGGGTCGACCACCAGCGCGCTTGCCGTGATGTGCCCCTGGGCGCACGCCTTCCACAGGCCGTCGGGATACGCCGCCAGGTGCGCCAGATACTCCTCGCGCAGCCGCTCCTGCCCCTCGTCGGGCGCACTCCACCGCTCCAGGACGCCGACCGCGTCCGCGTGCAGAAAGCTCACTTGCCGGAGTCGCCGTCCTCGTCGGGGGTCTCGCCCTTGCCGGTGGCGTCGCCCTTGTCGGTGGCGTCGCCGGGCGCCTCGGGCTTGCGGTCGCCGCCGCTCGCGGCCTCGCCGAGCATCTTGTCCAGCTCGGAGAAGTCGACGCCCTCGCTGTGCACGAAGCCGTCCGGGTCGTCCAGGTCGGCGGCGGTCGGCAGCATGTCGGGGTGCGCCCACAGGCCGTCGCGGCCGTCGACACCGCGGGCGTCGGTCAGCGAGGCCCACAGCCGGGAGGCGTCCCGCAGCCTGCGGGGCCGCAGCTCAAGACCGATCAGGGTGGCGAAGGTCTGCTCGGCGGGACCGCCGGTGGCGCGGCGGCGGCGCAGCGTCTCGCGCAGCGCGCCCGCGGACGGCAGGTGCGGGGCGGCGGCCTCGTGCACGACCGCGTCCACCCAGCCCTCGACGAGCGCGAGGGCCGTCTCCAGCCGGGCCAGCGCCGCCTTCTGCGCCGGGGTGTCCTCGGGCTGGAACATGCCCTGCTGGAGCGCTTCCTGAAGCTGCTCGGGCTGCGAGGGGTCGAGCTGTCCCACCGCCTCCTCCAGCCGCGCGGTGTCGACCTTGATCCCGCGCGCGTAACCCTCCACGGCGCCGAACAGATGCGCGCGCAGCCACGGCACATGCGCGAAGAGCCGCTGGTGGGCGCTCTCGCGCAGCGCCAGGTAGAGCCGCACCTCGTCCTGCGGGACGCCCAGGCCCTCGCCGAAGGCGGTCACATTCGCGGGGAGCAGCGCGGCCTTGCCCGCCGGGCCCAGGGGCAGGCCGACGTCGGTGGAGCCGACGACCTCACCGGCCAGGGTGCCGAGCGCCTGCCCGATCTGGGAGCCGAACATCGCGCCGCCCATCGAGCGCATCATCCCGATCAGCGGGCCGGACATGGCCTGCATCTCCTCGGGCAGCACATCGCCCATCGCCCCGGCGACGCGCTCGGCGACCGGGTCGACCAGTTCCTTCCACACCGGGAGCGTCGCCTCGACCCACTCCGCGCGGCTCCAGGCCACCGCGGAGCCGGACCCGGACGGCAGGGACGTGGCGCTGTCCAGCCACAGATCCGCCAGCCGTACGGCCTCCTCGACCCACGAGCGGTCGGCGCGGCCGACGGTCGCGTCCTTGACGCCGTCCTGGGTGCCCTGGGCGACCGTCTGGCGGGCGATGTCCTTGGCCATGTCCCAGTTCACCGGGCCGCCGTCGTAGGACAGCATCTGGCCGAGCTGCTGGAAGGCCGCGCCCAGGTCGTTAGGGTTGAGCGAGCCGAACATCGCCGCGAACGGGTTGTCGCCGGCGGCGCCGCCGCCGACGCCACCGAAGCCGAACGGGTTCGGCGCTCCGCCCTGGCCCCCTTCGCCCTTGTTCTTCCGGCCGTCGTCCCCGTCCTCGGGCTCCTCGGGAGGGACGCCGAATCCGAATGGGTTGTCACTCACGGGATTCCTCGGCTCTGTGTTGTGATGGGCTGGGGTTGTGATGGGCTCGGATGTGATGGGCTCGGTGTACGGGCAGTACCTCCAGCCTAGACACGTGTCAGGCAGGATGGCTGCGTACCGACGTCACGCCGATGGCGTGCGCCAGCCGCACCCCGTACTTGAAACAACCGTGGGAGACACCCGGTGAGTTCCCCAGAAGCACACGTTCGCCCAGAGCGGAGCGCGGGCAGGGCCGCGTCGGGACCGGTGGTCGCGATCACCGGCGCCGCGTCCGGCGTGGGCCGCCAGCTGGCGCTCAGGCTCGTGGAATCCGGCCAGGTCAAGAAGGTCGTGGCGATCGACGAGCGGCGCGGTGACGTGCCCGGTGCGACCTGGCGGGTGCTCGACGTGCGCGACCCCGCCATCGCCGACAAATTGCGCGGCGCGGACGTCGTCGTCCACCTCGCGCTCGACCTCGACCTGGAATCCGACGCCAAGGCGCGGTCCGCGTTCAACGTGCGCGGTACGCAGACCGTACTGACCGCGGCCGCTGCCGCGGGCGTGCACCGCGTGGTGCTGTGCACCTCGGCGATGGTCTACGGCGCCCAGGCCGACAACGATGTGCCGCTCGCCGAGGACGCCCCGCTGCGGGCCACCTCGGAGGCCAGCTTCGTGGACGACCTGCTGGAGATCGAACGGCTCGGCCGCCGCGCCCCGCGCGCACACCCCGGCCTCAATGTGACGGTTCTGCGCCCGGCCGTCCTGGTCGGCGGCACCGACACCGCGCTGACCCGCTACTTCGAGTCGCCGCGGCTGCTGGTGGTGGCGGGCAGCAGGCCGTGCTGGCAGTTCTGCCACGTCGAGGACCTGGTGTCGGCGCTGGAGTACGCCGTCCTGGAGAAGGTCGACGGCGAGATGGCGGTGGGCTGCGACGGCTGGCTGGAGCAGGAGGAGATCGAGGAGCTGACCGGGATCCGGCGCATGGAGCTGCCCGCGGCCATCGCCTTCGGCGCCGCCGCCCGGCTGCACCGCCTCGGCCTGACCCCGTCGCCCGCGGGGGACCTCGCGTACACGATGCACCCGTGGGTGGTCAGCGGCAGCCGCCTGCACGAGGCGGGCTGGCGCCCGCAGTGGTCCAACGAGGAGGTGCTGGCCGAGCTGCTCGCCGAGGTCGAGGGCCGCAATTCGCTCGCGGGGCGCAGGCTCGGCCGCAAGGACGCCACGACGCTGGGCGCGGCGGGCGCCACGGTCGCCCTGGTCGGTACGGCGGCCCTGGTGCGCAGGGCCCGCAAGCGGCGCGGGCTCTAGGAGCAGCCGCCCGTCGGTCACCCGTCAGTCACCCGTCGGTCGCCGTCCTTTGCCCGGTGCGGTGATGGAAGCCGCTTTCCGTATCGCGGGCATATGAGGCAGCATGTGCCGCATGGCATTCACGCACGACGAACACGCCGCCCCCGCGGACCGCGCACAGGCCGCCGACGGTCCGATCCGGCTGCTCGCGATCCGCGACACCCCGCTGTCGGTGGACGAGGTCTTCGCCTCGGTCGGCGACGACGCGGCCGGCGGCACGGCGCTGTTCGTCGGGACGGTACGCGACCACGACGGCGGTTCGGCCGCCGAGGTCACCGGTCTGGCGTACTCGGCGCACCCCAGCGCGGAGGCCGAACTGCGCAGGATCGCCGAGAAGATCGCCGCCGACTACCCGGTACGCGCGCTGGCCGCCGTCCACCGGGTGGGTGAACTGCGGGTCGGCGACATCGCCGTGATCGTCGCCGTCTCCTGCCCGCACCGCGGCGAGGCGTTCGAGGCCAGCCGCCGCTTCATCGACGACCTCAAGAGCGAGGTCCCGATCTGGAAGCACCAGACATTCACCGACGGCACCGAGGAATGGGTCGGCGCCTAGGGCGTGTCCGGCGGATCGCGAACGGGCCCGTCCGGCGGATCGTGAGCGACGCGCGGGTGCGTAACCCCGTACCCCACCGGGCCGTTGGTGCACAGAGCGGTTAATCTGCTCATACGTCCGTTTTGGTGTACATGGGGTCGGGAGTTCGACGTGGCAGCACTCGCTTGGTTGCTCATTCCGCTGGTCGCCGCGGTGTTCGCCGCGGTCTGGGCACGCTGGGCGTCGCACACCCGCACCACCGGGGACGGCGCGTCGCTCGCCGGATACGAGCGGTTCCGGCAGGCGATGCAGGCCGAGGCGGCGGAGAAGCCGGACACCGAGACGGTCTGAGGACCGGACGCCGGGACGGTCTGAACAGGCGCCGCACGGCCGCGTACCCGTCCGGACTCACCCCGCGGGCCGGTTGTCCGGCGGTTCCCGTAGGGTCGTGCCATGCCACGCCGCACCGCGACGCTGCTCGCCTCGACACTGACGCTGATAGCGCTGCTGTGCATCGCGCTGCTGGCTCCCGCACCGTACTCGGAGATGTCGCCGGGACCGACGGTGAACACGCTCGGGAACTACGACGGCGAGATGGTCATCCAGATCGGTGGCCACAAGACGTACGCGACGTCGGGTCACCTCAACATGACCACCGTGCGGGTCACCGGCGCCGACTACTCCATGAACCTGGTGGAGTCCCTGCTCGGCTGGGCGCGCCATGACGACAAGGTCGTGGAGCACGACACGCTGTACCCGAAGGGGCAGACGGCCCAGGAGGCCGACCAGCAGAACGCCGAGGAGTTCAGCCAGTCCCAGGACAGCGCCAAGTACGCGGCGCTGACCTCGCTGAAGATCCCGGTGCCCTCGCGGGTGATCGTGGCGGCCGTCGTCAGCGGCGGGGCGTCCGAGGGCGAGCTGCACGCGGGCGACGTGATCAAGGCCGTCGACGGCACCGCGATCACCAAGGCCGAGCAGGTCGCGGGCCTGGTCACCAAGCACAAGCCGGGCGAGAAGGTGGTCTTCACGATCATCCCGGCCGCCGACGCGAAGAAGAAGCTGGACACCACGCAGAAGGTGACCATCACCACCCGCACCTCGGACGACGGCGGCCGGTCGCGCGCCGTGGTCGGCATCCAGGCGGGCGTCGAGCACCTGTACCCGTTCACCATCGACATCAAGCTCGCCGACGTCGGCGGGCCCAGCGCGGGCATGATGTTCGCGCTCGGCATCATCGACAAGCTGACGCCCGACGACCTGACCGGCGGCAAATTCGTCGCGGGCACCGGCACCATCGACGACAACGGCAAGGTCGGACCGATCGGCGGCATCAGCCTCAAGACGATCGGCGCGCGCGACAAGGGCGCGCAGTTCTTCCTCACCCCGGCCGACAACTGCGAAGAGGCCGCCAAGAGCATCCCCTCGGGCCTCACCCTGGTGAAGGTGAAGACCCTCGACGACGCCATGGCGGCGCTGAAGAACATCAAGTCGGGCAACGACGCGGCGCTGCCGAGCTGCAAGAGCTGAAGACCAGACCAGACCAGCTCAGCTCAGACCGGCTCAGCTCAGACCGGCTCAGCTCACGTCAGCTCAGCTCAGCTCGGCAGCGCAGCCGGGCGCTCAGACCTCGAAGGTCGCCGACAGCGCCTCCGCCAGGCCCGGCACCAGATCGGAGCCGGTCAGCACCTCGGTCGGCGTGTCCTTGGCCCGCAGGCGTACGGCCGACTCCCGCGCGCCGTCCCGCAGCACCGCGACCGTCATCCGCACCTCCTGGCGCTGCGGGTGCGCCGCCACCCACGTGGCCAGCGACGCGTCGTCCAGGCCCTCGGGGATGGCCGCCTCGGCGGCGGGCGGCAGCATCAGCCGCTCCACGGTCAGCGCGCAGCCCGCGATCACCTCGGGCCACGCGATCGTCGCCAGGAACTCGTCGAGCGCCGTGCCGGACGGCAGCTCGTCCTGCTCGATCGGGGTCAGCGACCCCGTCTCGTTCCCCTCGGTCAGGCCGAGTTGATCGGCGAGGCCGGGTTCCTGCGTACGGAGCTGAGCGGTGTCGACAAGGGCGAACAGCCGTGCGGGCCGGTCCCAGCCGAGGCCGGACGCGTACTCGTCGATTTCCAGTACGGCACGGGTCAGCGGGCTCGCCGCGAGCGGTGCACCATCGGTCGCATTGTTGGACATGGTCAGTATCCTGCCTCTTCCCTTGCCGGAATCGGGAACCGGCCAAAGCGTAGGTAAGTTGCACCAGTGGGAGTCCGACCCGGGACACCCACGAAATACGGACAATTCGAGGTGCGCACCTTGGTATTCGAGATGCCGGACCGCGGCGGAGGAACGTCGGGGCCACGGATCAGAGTCGGCCGCCCTTCCCGGCGGACCCGGACGTTGCTCATCACGATCGGCGTGCTCGCCGGTCTGATGATCGCGTTCGTGATCTTCGCGGGATTCTGGACCGACTGGCTCTGGTACCGATCGGTTCACTACTCGTCGGTCTTCACCACCACGCTCTGGACCAAGGTCGGTCTGTTCTTCGTCTTCGGCCTGCTGATGGCCGGAGCGGTCGGCGTGAACATCTATCTGGCACACCGGCTCCGCCCGCCGCTCAGCGCGATGTCGCTGGAACAGCAGAGCCTGGACCGCTACCGGATGGGTCTCGCGCCGTACAAGAAGTGGGTGCTCCTCGGGGTCTGCGCGGTGGTCGGGCTCATCGCCGGCGGATCGGCCTCGGGACAGTGGCGGCTGTGGCTGCTGTGGACGAACGCCACGAAGTTCGGCGTCAAGGACCCGCAGTTCCACAAGGACGTGTCCTTCTACGCCTTCGACCTGCCCTGGTACCGCTTCCTGCTGAGCTTCGGCTTCGCGGCCGTGGTCCTCTCGCTGGTCGCCGCCGCCCTGGTGCACTACCTGTACGGCGGGCTGCGGATCACCTCGCCCGGCGGCCGGGCCACGGCCGCCGCCACCGGCCATCTGTCGGTCCTGCTGGGCATCTTCATCTCGCTCAAGGCGGTCGCCTACTGGCTGGACCGCTACGGCCTCGCGGTGAAGTCCAGCGGCTTCAAGGCCACCGACAACTGGACCGGTCTGCGGTACGTGGACGCGAACGCGTATCTGCCCGCCAAAACGATCCTGTTCTGCATCGCGGTGATCTGCGCTCTGCTGTTCTTCGCGACGCTCTGGCGCCGCACCTGGTCGCTGCCGATGATCGGCTTCGGCCTGATGGTGCTCTCGGCGATCCTGATCGGCGGCCTCTACCCGGCCATCGTGCAGAAGTTCCAGGTGCAGCCGAACGAGGCGGCCAAGGAAGCGCCGTACATCCAGAAGAACATCGATGCCACGCGGGCCGCGTACGGCATCAAGGACAGCCAGGTGAAGCCGTACAGCGGCACCAGCGAGTCCAGTACGGACAAGCTGCGGGCCGACGCGGACACCACGGCGAGCGTGCGCGTGCTGGACCCGAACGTGGTCTCGCCGACGTACCAGCAGTTGCAGCAGACGCGCGGCTACTACGCGTTCCCCTCCACGCTCGACGTCGACCGCTACAGCGACGCCAAGGGCAAGGAGCAGGACACGGTCGTCGGCCTGCGCGAGCTGAACATCAACGGCATCCCCGAGAACAACTGGATCAACGACCACTTCAAGTACACCCACGGCTACGGCATCGTCGCCGCCAAGGGCACCGACGTGGCCAGTGACGGCTCACCGGACTTCACCGAGAAGAATCTGCCGACCACCGGCCAGCTCGGCACGTACGAGCAGCGGGTCTACTACGGCGAGCGGACGACGCAGTACTCGATCGTCGGCGGCCCGACCCAGGAGATCGACTACACCGACGCGGGCGGCGAGAAGCCGTTCACGTACACCGGCAAGAGCGGCGTGGACCTGTCCAACCCGCTGACGCGGGCGGCGTACGCGGTGCAGTTCGGCGAGCCGCAGATCCTGTACTCGGGGGCGATCGGCAAGGGCTCGAAGATCCTCTACAACCGCACTCCCAAGGAGCGGGTGGAGTCGGTCGCGCCCTGGCTGACCATCGACGGCGACCCGTACCCGGCCGTGGTCAACGGCCAGGTGGAGTGGATCGTCGACGCGTACACCACCACCAACGGCTATCCGTACGCGTCGCGCACCACGCTCGGCGACACCACGACCGACTCGCTCACCGACGACCAGCGGTCCGTCATCGCGCAGCAGAACCAGGTCAACTACATCCGCAACTCGGTCAAGGCGACCGTGAACGCGTACACCGGTGAGGTCACGCTCTACCAGTGGGACACCCAGGACCCGGTGCTCAAGACGTGGATGAAGGCGTTCCCGCACACGGTGCAGCCGAAGGACAAGATCAGCGCCGAGCTGATGGACCACCTGCGGTATCCCCAGGACCTGTTCAAGGTGCAGCGGCAACTGCTCACCAAGTACCACGTCACCAAGGCGTCCACCTTCTACACCGGCAGTGAGGTGTGGGAGGTGCCGGACGACCCGGCCGCCCAGACGGGCAAGGCGGTGCCGCCGTACTACCTGAGTCTGAAGATGCCCGACCAGTCGGAGCAGGCGTTCTCGCTGACGTCCACCTTCACGCCGAACGACCGCTCCAACCTGAGCGCGTTCATGGCGGTGAACGCCGACGCGTCCAGCAAGGACTACGGCACGATCAGAGTGCTGCAACTGCCACCGAACACCACGGTCGACGGGCCCAAACAGGTGCAGGCCAAGCTCAACTCCGACAACAAGGTCGCGCCACAGATCAACCAGCTCAAACGGGCGGGCGCGGACACCACCGTGGAGTACGGCAATCTGCTCACCGTGCCGATGGACGGCGGGCTGATGTACGTGGAGCCGGTGTACGTACGCGGCGCGGGCAACAACTACCCGCTGATGAAGAGCGTGGTGGTGCTCTTCGGCGACCGGATCGGCTTCCAGCCCACGCTGAAGGCCGCGCTGGACGAGGTGTTCGGCCCCGACGGCGAGTCGACGACGAAGCCGCCGCCGGACGACACCACGGAGCCCCCGGCGACCAGTCCGCCGACCACGAGCGCGCCGACCACCAGCCCACCGGGCGACGCGACGCTGGAGCAGGCCCTGACGGACGCCCAGAAGGCGTACGACGACGGTCAGGCGGCGCTGAAGAAGGGCGACTGGCAGGCGTACGGCGAGGCGCAGAAGAAGCTGTCCGAGGCGCTGAAGCAGGCGCGGGAGGCGGAGAAGGCGGTCAAGGGGACGTAAGACGGGCCGATCGACCTGATGGGTCGACAAGCGGGCTGATCGGGTGACACTCCGCGTCGTGGTACGGTGGGGACACAACGACGCGGGGTGGAGCAGCTCGGTAGCTCGCTGGGCTCATAACCCAGAGGTCGCAGGTTCAAATCCTGTCCCCGCTACTGTACGAAGAGGGCCAAAGTCAACTGACTTTGGCCCTCTTCACTTATATGGGGGATGTTCGGTGAACGGGGTTTCGCAAGCCGCCTTGTCGGGAAGTCGACAAAACGCTGAAGTGACCAATCGGGTTGCGGTATACCAGGTGTACGGCGGTAGCGGACGGTGCGACGATGGACCTTATGGGGGATGGTGCAAGACTGCTGAACACTCGTCAGATCCACGAGCAGCGTGGTTCTACGGGCGATGTCGACATGTCGGCCGAAGGGTTGGCCCAGGAGTCGGCCTCGACGCCCGTGACCACGTCCGGGACCGTGCCCGTGACCACGCCGGCGACCGTGACCGCGTCCGCGCTGCTGCCCGCTCCGCGCCCGTCGGCTGAGCAGCCCGCGTCCGCCGGACTCACCGCGTCCGCCGGGCGCGACGACCTGCCCGAGCTTCCCGAACTGACCGACGAGGACGGCCTCGCGCTCCGCGAGGAGGCCGAGATCGAGGCGCGGCACCGGCACGCCGCCGACCTCGGCGACGCGTACGCCATGAGCGCGCTCGGCACGCTGCTGCTGCGCCGCGGCGACCTCGACGGCGCGGAGCCGTACCTGCGCGCCGCCGTCACGCACGGGGACCGCGCCGCCGCCAACAACCTGGCCCTGCTGCTGCACCAGCGCGGTTACGCCGACGAGGCGGCCGACTGGTGGCGGATCGCCGCCGT
>NZ_MECL01000259.1 GCF_014596445.1 Streptomyces sp. CBMA29
ACCGGACGGCGAGGCCGCGGACGGCGACGGATCCGCCGTGGTCGGCGCGGGCGCCGTCGTGGTGTCTGAGGCGTGCGCGACCGTGGTCGAGGGCGAGGAGGAGCTGTGCAGCGCGAGTCCGAGCCCGACTCCCGCGAGGCACAGCACGGCTACCGACGCCACGATGACCCGGCCCCGGGTGACCGCGGGTTTGGCCCGCGGGCCGGGCTCGGCGGTCGCTGCGGCCGCGCGGCCGACGGGAATGCCGTCGCCGTCCTGGGGCGGGGGCAGTTCCGCGTCCGGGTCGAGCCGGTGCGCGACCCGTTCGTCCAGCAGCCCGGTGTCCACCACGCCGGCCGAGTCGATGGTGAAACGCCAGCGGGGCTGATCGGTGCGGCCGACGACGACGACCGCCCACCGGCCGTCCGGATCGTCGGCAAGCCGCTGGAAGCGTTCGCGGTCCCGGCCGCCGGGCGCGCCGCCCAGCAGCAGCACCCCGCCCGCCTCGTCCTCCAGGGCCGCGTCGGTGTCGGCCGGGTCCTGCGGTTCGGCCGGCGCCGATGTGCCGGGGACCGGCTTGAAGCCGACCCGGACCACGCGCACCTCGCGGGACCAGGGGCTGGCGGCCAGTTCGCGGGCCCAGTCGTGGGCCAGCGCCCGCGCCTGCCGGGCGTCGCCCTCCAGGCCGATGAGCCCGCCGACCTCGCCGAGGTTGAGCAGCGCGAAGCCCTTGCTGGTGTTGCCGAGCGGGACCAGCCGCGGATACGGCTCCGGCAGCGACTCCGCCACGCTCGCGCTCTGGAGCCAGCGCAACTGGGCGTGCCAGGTCCGCCCTTCATGGTCCGCGGTCCACCCGGCCGGTGGCCGCTGATCGGGCGTCCTGAGGTGGAACCAGACGGTCTCGGGCCCGACGACCACCACATGGGCCACCGGAACGGCGCGGTTCTCGCGGTCGCAGGCGGTGGCCAGGACGCGGATGACCCGGTCCACGGTCCACAGACCGTGATCGGCACGCGGCGCCGAACCCGGTCGCTGCCCGGACCTTCGCGACCGGCGCAGCCGGGCGCTCCAGTCGGTGCGGCGAGGAAGGCGATCGGCGGATCGGGACGGGGGTGTCACCTGTGTCTCCTTCACTCACGTCGTCACTCGCGTCCGCCCACGCCGTCAGCACGTTCACTCACGTCGTCACCGGGCCGGTCGCGTCGCGCCCGCGGTGTGCCGCGCACGCTGTGTCCTGTGAACGGTGGTTGCCCGCCACGGGGGGTGTCAACGGCGGGCGCGGGGCGGCGGCGGCCCCTTGGGCCCAGGGGCCCAAGGTCGCCCGCGAGCCCTGGACCAGGCAT
This sequence comes from Streptomyces sp. CBMA29, assembly GCF_014596445.1. Classification (GTDB taxonomy): domain Bacteria; phylum Actinomycetota; class Actinomycetes; order Streptomycetales; family Streptomycetaceae; genus Actinacidiphila. Next base: position 1,323 of record NZ_MECL01000259.1, read on the forward strand.
CGCAGCCGTTCCTAGCATCGACCGCGTCCGGGCCCGGCGTGCCGCCGCGTACCGGCAAGCCCGGCAACGTCAGAAGGGACGCACGATGACGAATCTGAACATCACGTATCAGGAGATGTCGGACAGCGCGAGCAAGATGCGCAACAACAAGGCCGACATCGACCAGAAGCTCACCGAGTGCAAGAACATCGTCGACAACCTCACCGGCTCGGGGTTCGTCACCGACCAGGCGTCCGGCAGGTTCGACGAGGTGCACACCGAATTCGTCACGTCGGCCAACCAGGCCATGGAGACGCTGGACCAGTTGTCGCAGTGGCTCGACAAGGCCGTGGACGCGATGCAGGACATGGACACCCAGCTCGCCAGCTCGCTCAACCAGAAGTAACGGGCCGCGGCCGGTCCACCGGCGCCGCCCGCACCCCGCACCGGGCGTGCGGGCGTCCGATTCACGAGGGGGGAACCATGCCCATGATGATCACCATCGCCCGATCCCCCGACTGGTCGGCCGACGTCGCGGTGGACGCCGATCCCACGACCCCGCTCCGCGATGTCGTCAAGAATCTGCTGGACAGTCTCGACGGGTCGCAGCCCCCGACGCTCGGTGGCTCGGCGCAGTCGGCGGTCTACCTCGCCGACCAGCCGCTCGACCTCTCACTGCCCCTGGCCAGCAGCGGCATCCACGACGGCACCGTGCTCTGGCTCGACCGGCCGGGACCCGTCGAGACCCCGCCCGTCGGCCTGGTGACCGTCCGGGCCGTCGCGGGCGCGGGCGCCGGACGGATCTGGTACCTCGGCGCGGGTGAGTACCGCGTCGGATCGGGCGCCGACTGCCAGGTCGACGTGGGCGGCGGGCCGCCGGTGGCCGCCGTCGTCCGGATCTCCCTCGACGCCTCGGTACGGGTGCGCGCCGTCGGGCACTCCGCGCTGCTCGACCGCGTCGCCCTGCCCGACCACGACGTGGCCTGGCCCGAGACGGTCCAACTCCTGGTCGGGGAGACCTTCCTGGAGGCGCACCCCCTGCTGCGCCCCGACGCCGTCGTCGAGCCCTCGCCCGACGGGGAGTACCTCGACTACAACCGCCCTCCCCGGCTGCTTCCCCCCGTGCAGCACACCGTGTTCCGGCTGCCGTCCCAGCCCAGGCCGCCCTCCCTGAACGCGCTTCCGTGGCTGACCGCGGCCCTGCCCGCCGTACTCGGCAGCCTCATCGCGGTGATGTTCCACAACCCGATGTTCCTGATGATGGCGGCGATGTCGCCGGTCATGATGCTCGGAAGCTGGTTCACCGGACGGCGGCAGGGCCGGATCAGCCACCGCCGCCAAGTGGCCGAGTACGGAGCCCAGTTGGCGGCGACCGAGGCCGAGATCGCGACGGCGCTCGAACAGGAACGCCGCGACCGCCGCGCCGCGAGCCCCGACCCCGCCGAACTGCTCGTCATCGCCACCGGCCCGCGGTCCCGGCTCTGGGAACGCCGCCGCACCGACCCCGACCACCTGCTGGTCAGGGTCGGCATCGCCGATCTGCCCACGGCCATCGCCGTCGAGCAGGGCGACGGCACGCGGCGCGGCCGGGACCTGCGGGCGGCCCCCGACGTACCGGCCGCCTTCTCCATCGCGGAGGCCGGAGTCGTCGGCGTCGTGGGACCCGAGGGCTGGCCGCGGCACATGGCGCGCTGGCTGACCGGGCAGCTCGCCGTCCTCCAGAGCCCCCGCGACGTGCAGTTGTACATCCTGACCGATCCGGCGGGCGAGTCCCTGTGGGAGTGGGCCGCCTGGCTGCCGCACTCCCGGCCGCTGCTGGGCCAGCAGGCCCTGTCCCTGATGGGCGCCGACGCCGAAACCCTCGGCCGCCGGGTCGCGGAACTGAGCGAACTCATCCACGTACGCCAGCAGGCCCGGCTCAACGCCGGGCTCGGCGCCGCGTTCGCCGACCCCGACGTCGTCGTGCTGATGGACGGCGCCCGGCGGCTGCGGGCCCTGCCCGGAGTGGTGGCGATCCTCCAGGAAGGCCCGGCGGTCGGCGTCTACAGCATCTGCGTGGACGCCGACGAGCGGACGCTGCCCGAGGAGTGCGCCACCGTCGTCATCGGCGGCGGTTCGCGCCCGGCCACCCTGCGCAGGCAGCGCGCCGCGCAGGTCGACGGCATCGTCTCCGACGAGGTCCCGGAGAGCTGGTACGCCTCGGCCGGACGCAGACTCGCGCCGCTGCGCGACGTCAGCGAGAACCAGGGCGACGCCGCCCTGCCCGCCTCCGCGCGGCTGCTGGAGATCCTGGGCCTCGAGGAGCCGACCCCCGCGGCGATCGCCGCCCGCTGGCGTTCCTCCGGCCGTGGCACCAAGGCCGTCGTCGGCTATTCGCTCAACGGGCCGTTCGCCCTGGACCTGGTCAACCACGGCCCGCACGGACTCGTGGCGGGCACCACGGGCTCGGGCAAGTCGGAGTTCCTGCAGAGCCTGGTGGCCTCGCTGGCCGTCGCCAACCGCCCGGACGCCATGACCTTCGTCCTGGTCGACTACAAGGGCGGCGCCGCGTTCAAGGACTGCGTCGACCTTCCCCACACCGTCGGCCTGGTGACCGACCTCGACCCGCATCTCGTCGAGCGCGCCCTGACCTCGCTGAGCGCCGAACTCACCCACCGTGAGCACCAGTTGGCGGCGGCGGGCGCCAAGGACCTGGAGGACTACCTCGACTACGCGGGCCGCAGGCCGGAACTTCCCCCGATTCCCCGTCTGGTCATCGTCATCGACGAGTTCGCCTCGATGGCGCGTGAACTGCCCGACTTCGTCACCGGCCTGGTCAACATCGCCCAGCGCGGGCGCTCGCTGGGCATCCATCTGATCCTGGCGACGCAGCGCCCGTCCGGCGTGGTGTCGGCGGAGATCCGTGCCAACACCAATCTGCGGGTCGCCCTGCGGGTGACCGACGCGGGGGAGAGCACCGACGTCATCGACGCGCGGGAGGCCGCGGCCATCACGACGGCCACGCCCGGACGGGCGTACGCGCGGCTCGGGCACAGCTCGCTGATCCCGTTCCAGACCGGGCGGGTCGGGGGCCGCCGTCCCATGGCCGACAGGACCGCCGCGACGGCCGCGCCCTTCCTGCGCCCGGTCTCCTGGCTCGACCTCGGACTGCCCGCGCCCCAGCGCCCGCGCACCGTCGCCGAGACCGACGAGGTGACCGACCTGTCGGTCCTGGTGTCGGCCATCGGACAGGCCAACGCCATGCTGGGCATCGCCGCGCAGCGCCGCCCGTGGCTGCCGCCGCTGCCGCTGTCCGCGGTGGTCGACCTGACGGCGGACCCGGTCCGCGGCTCCCGGCAGGACCCGTCCTTCTCGTGGGCTATCCAGGACCTGCCGATGCGGCAGCGCCAGGAGACGGTGACGGTGGACCTGGCCACCTTCGGCCACCTGCACATCGTCGGCGCGCCCCGCTCGGGCCGCTCCATGGCGCTGCGCACCTTCGCCGCCGCGGCGGCCAGCCAGTCCACCGTCGCCGACCTGCACCTGTACGGGCTCGACTGCGGCAACGGCGCCCTGCTCCCGCTCACCCGGCTGCCGCACTGCGGCGCTGTGGTGCAGCGCTCGGAGACCGACCGCGCCGCCCGGCTGCTCAGGCGGCTGCACGCCGAGGTGCAGAACCGTCAACGACTGCTCGGCGAGGGCGGGTTCGCCGATGTGACCGAGCAGCGCGCGGCCCGGCCCGAGGCCGAGCGGCTGCCGCACGTCGTGCTGCTGCTCGACCGCTGGGAGGGGTTCATGGGCACCCTCAGCGAGTACGACAGCGGGTCGCTGACCAATCTGGTCCAGACCCTGCACCGGGAAGGCGCGAGCGCCGGGGTGCACCTGGTCATCGCGGGCGACCACATGCTGCTGAGCGGCCGGATGAGTTCGCTGTGCGACGACAAGCTGGTGCTGCGGCTCTCCGACCGCAGCGACATGGGCCTGGCGGGGCTGAACTCGCGGAAGATCCCGGAGAATCTGCCGCCGGGCCGCGGCTACCGCGCGCCCAGCGCGATCGAGACCCAGGTCGGGCTCGTGGCGGACGACCCGGCGGGCCCCGCGCAGGCCGCCGCCGTGCACGCGCTGGCGGCCCGGCTCACCGAGCGCGAGGCGGGGGTCCCCAAATCGGCCCGCCCCAACCGGATCGCGGTGCTGCCCACCCAGCTCTCCTTCGACCAGGCGTGGGAGATGGTGGAGGAGACGCCGAAGCCCATGTGGGCCCTGGTGGGGGTCGCGGGCGACGACCTCGAACCCGTCGGCGCCGACCTGATGGGCGATCAGCCGACCTTCCTGGTCGCGGGACCGTCCAGGTCGGGGCGGAGCACCGCGCTGACCGTCATGACCGAGTCGCTGCTGCGCGGCGGCGTCGAGATCGTCATCGGCGCCCCCATGAACTCACCCCTGCGGGCCTTCGAGGGCAGGACCGGGGTGCGCGGTGTCATCACCGCGGACGCCCCCACCGAGCAGCAGTTCTCCGATCTGCTCAACACCGGTGACGGACCCGTCGTCCTCGTGGTCGACGACGCCGAGACCTGGCGCGACCTGCCCTGCCGCGACTGGCTGAAGGCGTTCGTGAAGAAGGCGTCGGGAAGCAGGCGCGGCGTGGTCCTCGGCGGGGACGTCGCCTCGGTGGCGATGGGCTTCTCCGGCTGGCAGTCCGAGGTCAAGCGCAACCGGCGCGGCGTCCTGCTGTCGCCGCCCACCTTGAACGACGGCGACCTGGTGGGGGTGCGGCTGTCCCGTTCCCAGCTCGCCGCCAGGGTCGTACCGGGCGCCGCCCTGGTGCACCTGGGCAGCGGCAGCCTGCTGCCCGCCCAGATCCCCCTGCCGCCGACCGTCGGCGGGCCCGCGCACGACACCGCGGCGCACGACACCTCGGCGCGCGACAACTCCGCACACGACAACAGGGAGCAGTGATGGCGGACCTCGTGGTGAAGGACCTCCAGAGCCTCGCGAGCGACCTCGGCGAGCTGATCGGTCAGTTCGAGGGAGCGCTGGACTTCCAGAACGACGACAAGGGCCTGTGGGGTCAGCTCAACGCCAACCTGTCGATGGGCGACTTCGCCGACAACTGGACCGTGCACCGTGACGCGATGGTCAAGTCCATGAAGAGCCTGCGCGACAAGGTCAACAAGGTCGACGAGGCGTGGGCGCAGGCGGACCAGCAGTTGCTGGACTCATTCGAGGACGGCTGACGAGCGTCACAAGGAGAACAGCATGTCCATCAGAAACCTCGACTGGTCGCCACTGGACCGGCACTCGGACCCGATCCACACCGACCTCGACGTGGTGAGCGGCGCGCAGACGCGCTACCAGCACATCGCCGACACCATCGACGACGCGGTCACCAAGCTCCAGCGGATCGTCGACACCGACAGCGACAGCCTGGCGGGCCAGTACGTGGAGGGCCTGAGGTCCGAGGCGACCAGCGTCAAGGACAGCCTTACCAAGGCCGTGGTGCGCTACCACGACGTCGCCGCGGAGATCAAGAAGTACGAGCCCGACCTCGAACAGGGGCTGAACGAGACGGCCGCCGCGCGCACCGACGCCGAAGAGGCCAAGAACGACCAGACCAAGGCGCACGCCATGCCCGACCCGCAGAAGCAGTCGGACGGCACCACCACCCCCGAGGAGCAGCAGAAGGGATCCGACAAGGACAAGGCGAACGCCGACGCGGACGGGAAGCTGGCGGCGGCCAAGACGCGGCTGACCAACGCGATGGACGCGCTGAACGTGGCGGGCAAGCGCTTCGGCGACGCGGTCAACTGCAAGAAGTACGACGACGGCCTGACCGACTCCTGGAAGGACAAGCTCGACGCCGTCATGGCCAAGATCAGCCAGATCTTCGCCATCATCGGCATGATCCTCGGAGTCCTCGCGATCCTCATCCCCGGTGTGAACGCGCTGATCATCGCGGGAGTGGTGGCAGGCGCGATCACCCTGGTCGCCAACATCGTGCTGTACGCGCACGGCAAGGGCAGCGTCGTCGACGTGATCCTCGGGGCCGTCGGTCTCGGCCTCGCGGGCATCGGCGCCATCGCCTCGCTTGCCGCCAAGGGCCTGGCGAACGCGGCCAAGACGCTCGGCCAGTTGGCCGGCCGGCCGCGCCCGGTGACGACCAACCCCCCGCAACTGCACTGGGGTCCGGGCGCGCCGATCGAGCTGACCCCGATGGGCCCCGCGGCGGGCGCGGGCACCCGCACCGGGCCGAGCGTGATCGGCGGGGTGAACACCGTGCCCGGCGACTTCGTCATGCCGATCAACCCGGCCACCGGCTGGACGAACATGTCGGACTGGTTCAACAACCCCGCCACCAACTGGCTGTTGGGAAAATTCGGGGCCATCACCCCCGAACTCGGCTTCTGGGAGTCGGCGGGACTCCAGTTCAAGGGCGCCGGCGCGATGTGGGGAAAGCTGTTCACCGATCCGCTGAACTTCGCCAAGGACTGGGCGGGCGTCATCGGCGGTCTGAGCGGCTTCCGCGACCTGTCGGCCGTCATGGCCGCCATCGGCGGCAAGATCTCCCCGCTCTGGTACGTCTGGGGCGGTCTCAACGGCGCCTTCGGCATGGGCGGTCTGATCTACACCGGCGGACGCCTGGTCGGCTGGATCCCCGCGGTCAACCCGCCCGGTGTGGCCGCCTCATGACCAGTGGAGACGACATGAGCGACGACCTGGCCGCGGCGGACGGGCTGCCCTGGCACTGGGAATGGGTGCCCGGCATCCGGCCGGACGACGAGGAGTACGCGGCCTGGACCGCGCACATCGTGGCGCTCTTCGCCGACTGGACCTCCGAGGGCCTGGACGCGGCGCGGCTGGCCTGGCCCGCCGAGGCGGGCGTCGAATTCCCCTTCACGTCCGACATGGTGGGGCAGGGCGCCGCCGAATGGCTGCTGCACCGGGCGGGCCAACTGCCCGCGTGGTCCCGGCTCGCCTGGGGAGCGGCGTTCGTGCAGGGCAGCGCGCGCTGGGCGCCGGTCCCGGTGGTGGTGGAATTCCGCCGTCCCCGGGAGGAGGACCCCAACTACCTGATGGAGGTCGTCGGCGCCTCCGGCCGCGACGGCGACGCACGGCAGCCGACGATCGACTACGTGACGACCCCGATCGGCGACGGAGTGCAGGTCTTCGCCCTCGGACGGACCCCGGAGGGGGCGGCGTTCGGCCGCGCCGAAGCCGCGATGCGCCTGGACGTGCCGCCGGTCGGCGGCGCCGCGAGCGTCAGCTCCGACGTCGTACTGACCACCGTCGTCTTCGAGATGGGCCTGATGGCGCTGATCAGCGCCGGTGTGGAGCAGTTGATGCAGCAGATCGCCCACGACTGCGCACCCCCGGCCGACGGGGGCCCGGCCAGACTCGGGTTCGCCACCACCACCGAGGGGAGCCAGCGGTGATCGACTTTGAACTCGTCCTCCCCGACGGCTGGGTGCAGATTCCCACCACGCCCGACACGACCGCGCTGCGCCGCAGGACCGTCGACGCGGTGATCCGCCACCATGTGCCGGACTCGCTGCCGCGCGACTCGGCGGGCCCGTGGCGGCGGATGCTGCGCAAGGAGCTGACGGAGGCGACGGAGGAGGCCGCGCGGCAGAACGCCCGCTCGGTGCTGCTCCCGCTCCAGGAGTTCAGCGGTGTCCGGCTGCCCGGATCGATGCTGGTGACCGTTCTGGAGAGCCAGGACGAGACCGAGGACCCGGAGAAGCTGCTGGCCTCCCTCCTCGCCGACGCCGGAGCCGACGGCACCTATCTGGAGATCGGCGGAGCCCCGGCGGTACGGGTCGCCTCGGTGGTGGACAGCGGCCGGGTCGGCCGCAAGGCGCCGTCCTGGCGGGTCTCGTACTACGTCTCCAACCCCGACGCGCCCGGCACCTGGGGGCTGCTGACCTTCACCGTGCTGACCGACGGCGACCTCGACGCCGAACCCGTACAGGCCGTCGTGCTGCTCTTCGACATGATCGTCACGACGCTGCGGTGGGCGAACCGCGTCGACGTCCCCACCCAGGACGAGGTGCTGGCCCAACTGGCCGAGATGGACCAGCCCGCGCCGGGTCACCAGCCGACCGGCTCGTCGGCCTCCGCGCGCAGCGAGCCGTCGGCCGACGCCTCCGGCGCGTGAACCGAACGCGAAGAAAGTATGAAGCGGCCCCGGCCACGCTGGTCGTATGACAGTCGTCGCCACTTCCGCGCCGATCAGCCCGACCCGGGTGCGGATCGCCATCGTGAGCCCGGACATCCTCGCCCAGATCCGCCAGGTCTTCGCCCGTAAGAACCTCGACGTGGAATTCCTGCGCATGCCCTACGTCGAGGTGGCTGTCGCCCCCGCCGCCGCGCCCGCGCCCGCGCCGAGCGCGGTCTTCACGAAGGACCTGCGGCCCGCGCCCATCGGGCAGGTGCCGCCGCCCGCCGCGTGGCCCGCGTAGCCCTCGTGTCCCGCGTGGCCTTCGGGTCGGGTGGAGTCGGCGGGCATCTGCTGCTTCCCTTCGGGGAGTTGTCCGGGTCCTGGCGCCGTACGGTCGTCGCGCGTCATGCGGACTTCCGGATTTCGAGCAGGTCGGGGACGGGGGCGAGGTCTTCCAGGAGCTGACCGGTCGCGCCGTCGATCGTCGCGCGGGCCGCCGTGCCGAGCGAGCCGACCGGGGTCCAGGCGGCGCCCTTGTGCGCGCCGTCGAGCAGCGCCTGGAGGCGGGCCATGTCCGCGTCGATCAGGGTCAGTTGTCGCGGGTCCCGCCGGGTGATCAGCGGGCGCAGCACCGTCAACAGCTCTCGCGTACCGGCCAGGTTGGCGTTCGCGGTCGCCAGATTCGTCCCGCTGCCCTCGTCGGTGTCGCCGGTCAGCTCGAACTGGAGGGTGTTCTCCAGGATCTCGTGGCTGCGCAGCGGCAGGTCGGAGGGGTCGAAGTCCTGCGTGGGGAACGCCTTGCGCAGGCCCGCCGCGTCGGCGCCGAGCCGGACGGCGAGCGGCTTGAGCGAGGCCGCGGACTCCCCGTGCCACAGCCCGTACTCGATGCGGTGGAAGCCGGTGAAGGACGGGTCCTTCTCGCCGCCGGGCAGCCCGTCCTTGCGGCCGTTGATCTTCGCGTCGAAGTCGGCGAAGGTGCCGTAGGCCGCGCCAAGCGCGGAGTACGTGTCGTGCGCGGTGAGCCAGTCGGCGCGCGCCGCGGTGAGGTCGCCCGCCGCGAGGTCGGCCGTCAGCGTGCCGGTCTGGCCGACGAGCGTGCCGAGCCCGGTGTTCACATAGGCGCGGTACGACGCGAGCGGCGGCTGGAGTTCGGACGCCGCCAGCGGAAGGACGGCCTTGGTGGTGCTGCCGCCGGAGACCCGTACGGACGCCGAGGTGACCGCCTTGCCGCTGGTCGGCACGCAGCGCCAGGCGTAGTCGCCGCTGCCGACGGTGGCGACCAGGTCGCGGGTGGTGCCGGGGGCCAGGCCCTCGATCTCGCCGTAGACGGCGTTGGTGGAGGGGTTGATCAGATAGACCTCGGACGCCTTGTCGCCGGTGTTGCGCATCGAGAAGGTCTGGCGGCCGGGCTCGGGGGCGCTGAAGCCCTTGCCGCACTCGGTCGGCGAGACGGCGACGGTCTGCGCTCCCGCGGGCTTGCCGTCGCCGAAGGCCACGACCAGGCCGCCGATCAGGGCGGGGATCGCGACGACGGCGGCCGGGAGCAGCCATACGGGACGGGAGCGGGTACGGGCGGGGGCCGCCGTAACAGCGGGCACGGCGGCGGTGTCCGGTTCGGCAACGGGCGCCGTCTCCGCCGTCCTCGGCTCGGCCGCCTTCTTGGATACGGGCTTGGATACCGGCGCGGGCGCGGGCTTGGATACCGGCGCGGGCGCGGGCTTGCGCCCGCCGCGTACGAACAGCGTCATGACGATCGCGAGGTAGCCGACGTAGGCGGCGACCTGGAGCCAGGTCATGGCCGGGGTGAGGTTGAGGACGCCCTGGAGGAGGGCCGCGTACCAGGAACCGGCGTCGATGTGCGCGCTGAGGTCGAAGGCGTACGCCGTCTTCCCGGCGATCACGCCGCCTTCCTGGAGGTCGCGCAGGCCGTAGCCGAGGACGCCCGCGGCGATGACGATCAGGACGGCGCCGGTCACGGTGAAGAAGCGGCTCAGGTTGATCTTGAGCACCCGCCGGTACAGGCCCCAGCAGAGCCCCGCGGCCAGGACCAGGCCGATCGCGGCGCCGGCCAGCGGGCCGCCGGACTCCCCCGCGGCGCGGGCGGTGGTCCACAGGAAGAGCGCGGTCTCCAGGCCCTCGCGGCCGACCGCGAGGAAGGAGGTGAGGATCAGCATGCCGCCGCCCATGGCGAGCGCCGCCGTCACCTTCTCCCGGATCTCACCGGACAGATTGCGGGCCGAGCGGCGCATCCAGAAGACCATCGCGGTGACGAAGGCGACGGCCACGACGCTGAGCGTGCCGCCGAACGCCTCCTGCGCGGTCGCCGAGAGATTCGCGGCGGTGAAGGTGAGGACCGCCCCGAAGCTCATCGACAGGGCGATGGCGGCCAGGACGCCCGTCCACACCTGCGGGAGCCGGGACTTGGCGTCGCCGCGCACCAGGGTGGCCACCAGGATCGAGACGATCAGCCCGGCTTCGAGACCTTCCCTGAGTCCGATGAGGAAGCTCGGAAACGCGTCGTCCCACATCGATGTTCGTCCTCCCGGACCCGTGCTTAGGTGTGCCTGGCCTGACTTAGGCATACCTATCCTGCGGATCGGGGCCCGCGAAGTCTCTCTGCTCCGGTTCCGTATTGGGTAAAAAGGACACCGGGTGACACCGGGTGACACCTGATGCGCGCGGGCCGCGCGGGCCGCTCCCCCGCTCAAGGGGGGATCGGCGATCCCTGGACAAGTGGGGCCTTCATCCGGCCGTCGCCGCCGCCCACGCTGGAGTCATGACCACGCACACGGGCCCGAACGCGGACCCTCACCAGCACACGGACACGGACACGGACTCGACCACGGACAGGACCACGGACGGGACCGCACCCGCCAGGATCGCGATCGTCACCGGCGCCAACCGCGGGCTCGGCCGCGCCACCGCGCTGCGGCTCGCCGCGGACGGCGTCGATCCGATCATCACCTTCCGGTCGCACGAGGACGAGGCGGCGGCCGTGGTCGCCGAGGCGAGGGCGCTCGGCCGCACCGCGTACGCGCTCCGCCTGGACACCGCGCGAACCGCCGGATTCGCGGACTTCGCCGACGAGGTGCGGCGGCTGCTCAAGGAGGGGTGGGGGCGGTCGGACTTCGACTACCTCGTCAACAACGCGGGCTCCGCCGTGACGGAACCCTTCCTCGAAGCCACCGAGGAGGGCTTCGACACGATGCTGAACGTCCACTTCAAGGGCGTCTACTTCCTCACCCAGCGGCTGGTCCCGCTGCTCGCCGACGGCGGCCGGATCGTCAACCTCTCCACCGGGCTGACCCGCTTCACCAGCGAGGGCCTGTCGGCGTACGCGTCGATGAAGGGCGCCGTGGAGGTGTTCACCCGCTATCTGGCCAAGGAGCTGGGCCCGCGCGGCATCACCGCGAACGCCGTGGCGCCCGGCCCCACCGGCACCGACTTCGGCGGGGGCTTCATGCGGGACGACGAAGGCGTCAGGGCCGCGCTCTCCGGCCAGGCCGCGCTCGGCAGGGTCGGGGCGGCCGAGGACATCGGCGGTGTGATCGCCGCGGTGCTGTCCGGCGGGACCGGGTGGATCACGGGACAGCGGATCGAGGCGTCGGGCGGGTTCCTGCTCTAGTCCCGCGGGTTACCGCTCCAGCCGGGCGGGTCGCTCCTGCGACCGGGCAGTTCCCTCGCCCGCCGCACGGGATACGTATCCGCACGCCGTCCCCGCGCCCTTGTCTCTCCTCCCCCTCCGCTGGAAAGCGCTCGCGCACCCCTCTCGATGCGGCATCGCCCGCCCCCACTCACTGTCAGGAGCGAACCGTCATGACACGTAAGAACGCACTGGACACCGCGGTGCCCGATCTCAGCGGAAAACTGGCCGTCGTCACGGGCGGGAGCGACGGGATCGGGCGGGGGCTGGGCGGGCGGCTGGCGCGGGCGGGCGCGGAGGTCGTGCTGCCGGTGCGGAACGCGGCGAAGGGCGCGGCGGCCGTGGAGCGGATCCGGGCCGAGGTGCCCGGGGCGCGGGTGTCGACGCGGGAGCTGGACCTGGCGTCGCTGGAGTCGGTCGCCGCGCTCGGCCGGACGCTGGTCGCCGAGGGCCGGCCGGTCGACATCCTCGTCAACAACGCGGCGGTGATGACCCCGGCGACCCGGCAGACCTCCGCGGACGGCCTGGAGTTGCAGTTCGCGACGAACCACCTCGGGCATTTCGCGCTGACCGCGCACCTGCTGCCGCTGCTGCGCGCGGCGGGCGGCGCCCGGGTGGCGACCCAGTCGAGCATCGGCGCCCGCCAGGGGGCGCTGGCCTGGGACGACCTCCAGGCGGAACGCGGCTACGCGCCGATGAAGGTCTACAGCCAGTCGAAGCTCGCGGTGCTGATGTTCGGCCTGGAACTGCACCGGCGCAGCGTCGCGGGCGGCTGGGGCATCACCAGCACCCTCGCGCATCCGGGCCTGACCTCGACCAATCTCCAGACGGCCGGGCCGAATCTGGGCCGCGCGAAGCGGACGACCTGGCTGGACCGCGCCTTCCGGTGGCAGTCCAGGCTCGGGCTGTTCGTGCAGACCGTGGACGACGGGCTGCGGCCGGTGCTGTACGCGGCGACCGCGCCGGGGGCGGTGGGCGGCGCCTTCTACGGTCCCGGCGGTCTCGGTCATCTGACCGGCCCCGTGGTGGAGCAGCCGCTGTACCGGTCGGCCCGGAGCGAGGAGGAGGCGCGGCGGGTCTGGCAGGTGTCGCAGGAGCTGGCGGGGGTGCGGTTCCCGGACGGCGTGACCGCCGCCGAGAGCTGAACCGAGCCGTACCGGCGGGAGGACGCGACCCCGCAAGTGCGGGAGACCGCGGACGTACAGGCAGGTGGGCGCGGACGCACGTGCGGGAGACCGCGGACGTACAGGCGGGAGACTGGGGTCATGGACCGAGAACAGCTGGCGGATTTCCTGCGCACCCGGCGTGAGGCGCTGCAACCCGAGGACGTGGGGCTGCCGCGCGGGCCGCGGCGGCGTACGCGGGGGCTGCGGCGCGAGGAGGTCGCCGCGCTGTCCGGCATGTCGACCGACTACTACAGCCGGATCGAGCAGGCGCGCGGCCCGCAGCCGTCGGCGCCGATGCTGGGTGCCATCGCGCGCGGGCTGCATCTCTCGCTCGACGAGCGCGACCACCTCTTCCGGATGGCGGGGCACAGCGCCCCGGAGCGCGGATCGGGCAGCGACCACGTCAGCCCCGGTCTGATGCGGATTCTCGGACGCCTGGACGACACTCCCGCGCAGGTCATGACGGATCTCGGCGAGACGCTGACGCAGACCCGGATGGCGCTCGCCCTGCTGGGCGACGAGACCGGGCACACCGGGATGGCTCGCAGCTTCGGCTACCGCTGGTTCACCGACCCCGTCACCCGCCGCATCTACCCCGAGGCCGACCACCCCACCCACAGCCGGATCTTCACCGCCGGGCTGCGCGCGACGCTCTCCCGCCAGGGCCCCGGCTCGCGGGCCGCCGCCCTCGTCGACGCCCTGCTCGCCGTGAGTCCCGAATTCGCCGCTCTCTGGAGCGCCCACGAGATCGGCGTCCGCCACCCCGACGACCTCAAACGCATCCGTCACCCCGAGGTCGGCATCCTCCACCTGCACTGCCAGGTCCTCCAGGACCCCGCCCAGTCCCAGACCCTCCTGGTCTTCACCGCCACCCCCGGCACCGACTCCTACGAGAAGCTCCAGCTGCTGTCGTCCCTGGGCGAACGCGGCGCGACGGCGTAGTTCGGACGCTCTCGTACGGGTACGGGTGTCGGGTCGGGTACGGGGTCGGGTTCGGGGTCGGCCCCGTACCGCTGAGGCCCGGGGTCAGACCTGTTCCGACTCGCCTTCCACCGCGAGCTGCCACTCCGCCTGGAGGCGGGCCAATTCCGTCAGCTCGTCCGGGGTCCACGAGGTGCGGCCCGCGCTGAGCCGACGTATCCGGGCATTGAGCTCGGCCGCGTCGGTGAACGCGCGATCGGGAGCCTGAGGCGTGCTGGGCATGGGCGCAAACATATCCACGATCCGATAAACGCCCAGTATACGCCGAGCCCATCCCCCGGACCCCTCGGGTGTAATCCATCCCACTCCGGGGCACGCGCGTGGCCGTCCCCTTCGCGCCCCCGCCGCGCCCCCTCTGCGCGCCGGCTCAGCGCCGGTCAACACAGCTCAGCGCCGCTCAGTGTTCGGGGCAGAGCGTGTAGCGCAGCGTGAGATTGAGGGCGCGGCCCTGGTCGTCGGTGAGGGGGTGGGTGTCGGTGCCGAAGCGTTCCGCGGCGAGGTGGTCGACGTTCCGCGCGCCGCCGTCGAGAGCGCCGCACTGGTCGCGGCCGGTGCGCACCGCCTTGTCGGGGTCGTCGGCCAGCGTCGGTTCGACGGCCTTGAGCCCGGCCAGGAATCCCGAGCGCGTGGCCTCGTCGGGCTCCGGCGGCAGATCGGCCGCCGCGTCGACGCCGCTGGTGCCGCCGGAGGGCGCGGTGCCGTCCGACGGCGCGGTGCCGCCGGAGGGCGCGGTGCCGCCGGACGCTGTCGAGGACGGGCCCGTCCGGTCCGAGCCCTCCTTGCTGTCGCCGCCGGAGGAGCAGGCGGTCAGGCCGGTCAGTGCGAGCAGTGCGGCGGCGGCCATACCGGCGGCGGCGATTCGGGTACCCATCGCCCCAGCGTGCCGGACCGCCCACCGGCCGTGGCCGCCTGTGACGGCCCTGTGACCGGACCAGAACCGGACGCGCACGGCGGCGACCCGACAGAGCGGGCACCGAGGCCAGGGCGGGTGAGCCGCGCGGACACGGGGCTCGTTGGCCAGGTTTTTACGTTTCGCCGGGGCGGCGTTCCGGATCATGGCCGCCCCCGCCTCGCGAGCCAGATCCGGACCTGCGGGGGCCCGCGTGAGGTGGCGGCGCCGTGCCGTGCTCCGCTTGCCGGGCCGGAGGGCAACGCCGGGTGGCCCGGGGGCGGTCGCGGTCTTGTCGGCCGCCGGGGCCCGGCCTAGCGTCGGGGCCTCATCCACTCGTCACGCGTTCGGTACGCCGGCCACGGAGGCCGTCGTGCCGCGTGACGGGGTGCGCAGCCGAGGAGCGTGGCCGTCATGCCCGCCGAACACGTCACGCACAGCGCCGGAACCGGACCCGGCCGCCGGGGGCTGCTGCGCGCGGGCGCGGGCCTCACGGCCGCCGGGGCGCTCGGCGCGGCCGGAGTCCTCGCGTCCGCGGGACCGGCCGCCGCCGACCTGCCGGTCACCGCGCCCTTCTCGCTGAAGGGCGGCGGGGACCAGGTGTTCTGGCGCAAGAAGCTGCACGAGACGTCCTGGGCCATGCAGTCCTTCGCCTACGACAACGTCAACGGCCACATCTACTTCGCCCAGCACCGCCCGGGGGACAACGCCAACACCGCGGACAACGGCATCCACCTCGGCGACATCTGGATCGTCCGCACCGACCTGACCGGCAACGTGCTCGGCACCATGGCACTGCACCAGTTCGGCCACGGCTCCTCGATGGCCGTCGAACCCACCGGCACCGGTTCCGCGCCGTACCTGTGGATCGAGGGCGACAACTACAACGTCGCCAAGGGGGCGTACGAGGACAGCGGCTACCGGCTCACCCGCTTCCGCTACACCGAGGGCATCACCCTCACCTACGGCAACCCGTCGGTGATCCCGATCCAGGACCGTACGCCTACCGTCAACAGCTACGCGGGCCTGCCCCGCCCCGCGATCGACCCCGTCAACAACATGCTGCTGGTCCGCTACGCCACCCAGTCCACCTCGCCCAACCCCTGGCGGCTGGTGGTCTTCACGCTCTCGGACGCGGCGGCCGGACGGCTCTCCGAGGACGACCGGAAGGCCGAACGAGCGCTGCCCACCAACGTCCAACTGAAGATCCCGGAGGACGCCGCCTTCCAGGGCGTCACCCTCTACGGCGAGTACGCCTACCTCCTCTACGGCAAGCCGGGCGGCCCCTCCTACCTCGCCGCCGTCAGCATGAACGACACCGGGGGCCAGCACGGCGAGGTCTTCCACACCACCGCAGGGAAGACGATCCCGGGCCGCGAGCCGCAGGGCTGCGCGATCTCGGTGGCCGACGGCCAGCCCCGCCTGACCTTCGGCTTCTCCGGCAAGACCGGCACCACGACCGACCCCAGCTTCGACGCGAGCCTCTTCTACAAGAACACCTTCGCCTGAGGCCGCCCGCAGCCGCACCGCCATCCCGACACCCGGCCGCGCGAACAGTTCCAGTCACACCCCAGGGCCAATCCGCCGGCTACGGCACCACCGGCTGTCCACTCCAAGGGGACCTTGCGGATGAACGTACCGCCCACCCTGCGGTCCGCAGGGTGGGCCCGGACGCTGGCTGATCCGGTTATCCGGGCCTACCCTGCGGAATTCGGTGGTAACAGGGCTCTGCGGTGATGGAACTAGCTGCGATCCGACGACCATCCCGGTCGAGCGTGGTCGATGGATATGACTTGCCCCGATCATCCGGTCGCTCCCCCCTCCCCCCTCCCCCCCAAGCCTCGCCAGAAGTCTGTTCTGGCAGAGATTTCCATTGCCGGGCGGGCAGCCCGGATGTGGTGAAGGCCGTGCCGTGCTACGCGCTCGAGCGGGCGGGGCGGGCAGCGGTTGCCGGTGCGAGGGTGGTGGTTCGCCATCCGTACCAACCGCGGCACAGCACGTAGGCGAGGCCGGTCGCGATCACGAGGACGAGGTCGATCGGCCACGTCGCTTTCGCATCGGGTGTGTCGCCTGCTGCGATGGCGAACACGGTGATCGCGATCTTGTGGGCGAACACGAGTTCCCATGGGCCGCGCTGTGTGCGCGGTGACACCATGAGCATGGCGAACAGGCCGACGAACACGAGGTAGGCGAACGTCCGCCAGGCTTCCGACATCAGGCGTTCGGGTGCCACGGTGGTCATGATCGAGATCCCGTTGGCGAACGCGACGAGGGTGGCGATCCCACAGAGGGCCAGCAGCCCGCGTCCGATCCGGTCTGCCGTGGTCGTGGGTCCGTCGGTGGTGGCGTGAACGTCGGCTTGGCGCGTCATGGCGGGTTTTCCTCTCAACGATTTTCGGTGGGTGTCATGCGAAAGCCGTGGTCGCGCGACACTCGTCTGCGCGGTCGGCTTGGTGGTGGCGTGGACCCGGAAGCCGGGTGCCCGGATGACCCAGGTGGTGAATATCGACCACGGGTCGTGAGCGGCTGTTCGCTGGTCGAAGTCGGGCGCCGACTGGTGCGCGGCGGGCGTGGGTGACGCCTGGGCGAACGCGGCGGTTGCGGCGGCCGTGGGGGCCAAGCGGTGATCACCGTGGGATGGCCGGCCGGGCGGGGAGCGGCGTGTACGGGTGGATTCGACCTTCATGACAACCTCCGGCGTCACTTTGTTAGATGCACTCAGGTTTGTTAGAACTTCTAACACCATGCAGGAGGCGCGAGGGCGCGTCAAGGGCTCGGGCGGCATTTCTGTTAGATGCCATCACGACAGCGATGGGTTTTCACCACAGCGTGTGGGCGACGCGGAAAAGCGGCCAACCACGGCAGGGACCCGTACGTCACCTCGCGAGCCGTACCGCGAACAGGTGCGCGAGGAGGCGAAGAGCAGGTGCGCGAGGAGGCGAAGAGACTGGCCTGGGAGCAGATCGCCACGGCGGGGGCGTCGGCGCTGTCGGTCAATGCGATCGCCAAGCGCTGCTCGCCCTCGTCATCCGCGTACGCGACCTCGAAGCGTTCCACCAAGGCCGGGGCACCCCAGCCATAAGACCGACTTTCGGCACTGCGGCACTCTCCCGAGCAGCCTCCGGGCGTCGACCACAACCCCGCAACCGACCCCGCGGAATAGGTCAGAACCCCGCAAGGTGCACGCGGAACGGACACCTGCGCCCCGCCAGCCCTCCGGCTCCGCAAGACCCGCAGACCCGCAGACGCGCGGACGCGCGGACCCGCAGACCCGCAGACCCGCAAGCCGAGGGCTTGGGCCGCTGACCAGGGCCCTCCGCCAGCTAATGGAATTCACCGATGCCCGACGCCACGGTCTTCGACCAGGCCACCGCGGTGATCGAGAAAGTCAGGGCCCAGCCCATCGACGCGCTGGAGGCCCTCGCGCTCCAACGCCCCGTAAGGGACCCGCTGCTGCGCTCGGCGATGCATATCCGCCAGGCGCTCGTAGTGTCGTCCAAAGCGGTCGTCGTGCATCAGGATCGCCTGCACGCCATGCGCGCCAGCCTTCTACGACCTGGAACGGATCACCCGGTCGACGGCGGATCTGCGCGTCGTCCCGGCTGAGAGCCAGGCCCGCCCGCAGGCGATCGGCCACATCATCGACGCCGCGAAGCCGCCACGCCTCCGGACCGGCCTCCGGGAATCCGCCTTGCCAAGGCCGCTGTCGCCGGCTCCGTGCAGTCAGGACGCGCCCCGGGCCCGGTCACCCGGGCAGGCCGCCATCCCGGCCGCTACCGGACCGGTGGTGGCCGCCGACCGGTCCCGCCGGTGATTCCGGATTACGACTCAGAGACGTCGATGAAATGACCTTGTCCAGGCACAGGCGCCGAAAAGAAGTGGGACATCTCAGTCCGCGACGGCAGGTGGAGCGCCCACGGTCGTCGTGTACTGCGGCTTTCTGCCGCCCAGGCCGAGAGCCGAGTCCTGCTGGCGATCATCTATCACCTCGGCGCCCAGGAGGAGCACTACCCGACGATCACGCCCCAGCGGTCCGCCTGGCCGCCACACCGCGATGTCGATCCGCACCGTCCGAAACACGACGCCCCTTGAAGGACTTGCCCATGCCCACCGAACGCCCCGCATCGTGGACCCCCGCCTACCCTGCGCTGCTTCGGCTCCTCGATGCCGTCATCGAGGCCGCCGGCACCGCCCCGCGCCCCACTGCGGACCTCACCTCGCTGCGCCGGGTCCGCCGCGACCTCGTCCTGATGGGCCAGGGGCACCAGCCCTACCCCGACAGCCCGCTCGGATGGAGTCCGCACGCCGCCTTCCGGCTCATCCGCCAGGTCATCACCGCCGCTCCGCTCGGACACCCCGCCGTAGGCACCGTGCTCCGGCTCGCCGCGGACGTCGCCGACCAGAACGCGGCGGCCCGCGCCGCCGCTTCCGTGAAGGAGGGCTGAGGCTGAGTCGGTCGTGTCGTCGCGGTGGGTGCCCCCGAAGCGGGCGCCGATCGCGCGGGCCAGCTCCTCCAGCGTCATCTCCACGCGCCGCCCGTCCGCGGCCCGGCCCTCCGCCACCTCCGCCTCGGGGTCCGCCGGGGCGGGGAGGTCCACGGCCCACTGGCCGTCGTCGACCATCACGATGTCGCCGACCGTCCACGGCCGCCCGCCGCTGCGGATCTTGCGCTCCAGCCCGGCCCCGTCCCCGTGTCTGCCGCCCCGCTCCGCCATGCGGTTCCCCTCTGGCCTCGTACGGCCGTGCGCCGCAGCCCAGTTACGACAACCGGCCGCCCCGGTCCGTTCCCGGGCAGCCGGTTCTTCGGCCTCCGGGCCCAGTCCGCCCACGGCAGACACGATCCCGCCGGAAAGGACTACGTACCTCGGCACACCGGACGTCAACGTACGGGTGTCGGGAAAAACCACAAGTCAACGAGGGGACAGTCCCCGTTTTGAACACCACCGAAGGCAACCTCGCCACGCAACGCCCCTCCCTGGCCAGCGACGGCAGCGCGGAGCCGGTGCTCAGCCTGCTCAGCGAGCGCGGCTGAGCGCTGGTGGACACCCCGGAGGCCAACGTGCACTGCACCAGCCCGGCACCGTCCGGGCCACCCCCGCCGAAGCCGACGCAGAGCCTTGGGTGCAGGAGTTCGGCATTGGCGTTCCCAGCCGGGCCGTCGCCGCCTTCCTCGAAGCACTGACCGGCCACGTCGACCGCTGACCCACCGGCGCTCCGGCCACGGCCGGACCGCGCCTGCCAACTGCCGCCCGCACGAAGGAATCGCCTTTGCTCTCACACGCCACACACCGGTTCTCCGGTCCCGCCATCACCGCCTTCGGCCTCGCCCTGACGGCCACCACCCCGGCGCACACCACCGGGTTCGTACCCAGCCTGGTCATCACCGTCAGCGGCCTGGATGCACACCTGGGACTACGCCTACGAGCAGTCCCTCACCCGCGACACCGACATCGTCGCCCTCCTCGCAGCCCGGCCGAGCGGAGCCCACTTCGCCGACATCAGCCACGCGATGGGTGGCCGCCCCCTCCACACCGCCAGGTCACTGTTCCGTCTCCTCCACAAGGGCCTGGTGACGGTGGCCGACGAGAGCGCGCCGATCGCGGAGCGCCTGTTCCTGCTGGCCGCCTGAACCTCGTTCGCCACCGGTCAGGCCCCGCGCCGGGCCGACCGGTCCTCGACCGAGAGGACCTCCGTGGCCTTCCATACCCCGCTGACCAACCACCACGCCGACCGCACGCCGTGCCCGGCCGAGCACAAGCACACCAGCTCCGGCAAACCGCTCCACCCCACCACTTCGTCCCCGCCTGTATCCAGCTTCCCGGAGGTTCCCGTGCCCCAAGACCTGACCGTCGGCTACCTGCTCCAGCAGCTCCAGGACCTCAGCCCCAACCTGCAGATCCGACTCGCCGTCAACCCCGACTGGCCGTACGCCCACTTCCTCGGCACCAGCCTCGTCATCAGCGACGGCGTCGTGTTCATCGCCGAGGACGGCCAGGAAGGCTACCTCCCGCCCGGAATCCGCGACGCCCTCGCCTGGGCCTGAACCCGCTATCCCCACCCGATCCCACGCTTCCACCACGCTGCCGCTGCACACGCTCGCCTTCCAGCCGATGCCCACCGGCACCGGCGGCGCGCTCGTCCGCCGCATCTCCGGCCTCCCCGGCGGACCCCTCGACGTGATCTGGCTCCCAACACCCGCCACCCGACTCCCCCTCGGCCGCATCCGCCTGCTCTGGGAACCCGCCCCGCACGCAGGCTGGACCGTCCACGCCCACCTCGGCCTGGCCACCACCGAGGTGCTCCTCGCCCCACTGGCCGCCGCCCCCGACCACTGGCCCAACCTGATCCGCCCCACCCTCTACGAGGTCACCGGCCTCTGCCACGCCCTCGCCTACGCCACCACCGTCCTAGACTTGTCCAAACCAACTCGCCGAAGCCCGACTCCGCGACCGCGACTGCAGAAATATTTCTCCTGCTGAACCTTTCCGGACTCTCGCAGGTCAGTCGGGCCTGCCGATCCGGGAACATAGGCGCGGTTACGACATATCCGAAAGTCATTACCCCTCATCCCACTCCGGGGCATCCCGCAGGGTGGTTGACCTCAATGAAGAACCGGCACAAAATGCATCACTTACCCGGCTTGCTGAGAGCAGCGAGGCCATAGGTAAACGAACTGACGCCGAGAACTATGGCTCCCAGGATTCCCGAGTCATGAACCCACCCCAGAAGACGACTCACCCCGGCGACCAATACTCCCAGAATTAGGCAGCAAACTGACCGCACAAGCGGATGACGGATGCACATGGGATACTTTCTTTCAAATTATGCAGCCAGATCCCATGGCGATGGGATCTGACCACAGGTGTCAGATATCTGGAAGAATCTCCCTAGAATCGCCGGGTAAGTCAGGCGTCCACTCTTAGCCTAGAGACAGAATCCCTTAAGAGGTCCTAACAAAGGCTTTGCGCGAGTTGAGGGTTGAGGGTTGACCATGCAGGCGGCTTCAGTGGCCGATGTCGCATGCTTCGTAGCTTTTCAACCCAACCGTCAGTAGGGGCGGCACGAGTGTGTGCATGTACCAGCTCAGGTCGGTGAAGTCGACCGAATCAGGTAGACGCCGCCGGTTGATGGTCGGGGTGAAGCTGCAGCTCATGCGGCCGGGGTAGAACAGAAGCAGACCGCCGGTGTTCGCTTCCGCGTGGTAGATGCAGACGGCCACGTGGTGGTGCGAGTTCTCGGGTGCGTCCAGGATGGCCAAGACATCCTGCGTGTGGTCGCGGGTGGTGGACTGCCAGTCGTACAGGTCGTCGTCGTTCACCATGTACGAGAGTGGCTCCTCAAGCGCCCATCCTGCGGCGGCCAGGGCTCTGATGGAGGTGCGGACCATGAGCTCGCGGGCGAAAGTGAAGTCGATGTCTGCGGTCCGAGACGACACGGATGGCTCCTGGTGAAGGTTCGACGGCACCGCATGGTTGCCGAGGATGTACCGAGCTGTCGATCGAATTGAGGATCAAGAGCCTGAGCAGAGGCGTTGGACGTGTCTGTGGGTGATGAGGCAGGTGGCGAGGCCGAGGAAGGCTTCGTGGATGTCGTCTCGTCGTTCCCAGCGGATGCGGAGGCGTCGGAAGCCGTGCAGCCAGGCGATGGTGCGCTCGACGACCCAGCGGTGGATGCCGAGGCCGGAGCCGTGAGGGGCGCCTCGGCGGGCAATGACCGGTTTGATGCCATGAGCCCAGACAAGCCGGCGGTACTTGTCGTGGTCGTAGCCCCGGTCGGCCAGCAACATGTCCGGTCGTCTCCTCGGCCGGCCGACCAGGCCCGCAACGGACGGAATCTTCGCGAGCAGGGGCATCAGCTGTGTCACGTCGTTGCGGTTTCCGCCGGTCAGCGACACTGCAAGCGGGATGCCCTGCCCGTCGACGAGGACGTGGTGTTTGCTGCCCGGCCGACCGCAGTCTCGTCAGCAGGACGGCATGGAGACGGTCCCACACGACGGCCTCGTTCCACGCGGCAAGGCGCCGCCAGCACGTCATGCCCGAGCCGAAGCCGAGCTCTTGGGGCAGGTACTCCCACTGGATGCCGGTGTGGAGTACGAACAGGATCCCGCACAGAGCCTGCCGGTCGGGCACCCGCGGCCGGCCCGCCACCAGCTTTGGCGCCGGGACCGGCAACAACGGCTCGATCAGCGACCACAATTCGTCCGAGACGATCCACGGCCGGGAGTTCCTCTTCGCCACGAACGGACCAACGAGCGTCCAAGCCGACAGTCACATGATCAACGACTTCTGTTAGGACCTCTAAGGGGGTCGATGGTGCTATTCTGCACGAATCACGCGAAGCCAGCACCGCAGGTAAGAAAATGTAGCCGAAGCACCCAACAAAGCTTGCAGTACGATCACAATTATAGAAGGTTCGCTCACATGTGTCACTTCGAGGCCAAAGAGAGTCCAGTAGATAACCCAGATGAGCGTCCCGACAAAAAGAACGCGCTTTGATGTTTTGACGCCGGGGTTTATCAACTGCTCCCGAATGGGACGGTCTTCCACTCAAGCATCCTTTCCGCGCCAGAGACATGGGGCTGTGCGTCCACGATCCCTGGACGCACAGCTCCGTTGTTTTAACGACTACCTGAAAAATCCTTGACGGCTACGGGACCAGTAAGGAGTTGATCTTGAATTACGCGCCGGGCGGAAGACTCCTTGCGACTTTTTCTCCAATATTCCAGAATAGTCCACAGCAGTCGCGAAGGCGCCAAATTCGTATCCGAATATATGACCCACGCCACTCAGCCCGTACCACGCGCTCGTTCTCTATGAAGACAAGCAGGGGTGGGTCTTGCACCGAGATCGTAGTGAGCGATCCTCATCACCGGAAGCCGCTCTGGGCAATCCATGCGCGCTTTGCCCGTATTGAGAATATTTACTGGATCTTGGATCCCGGGCGACTGCCGTTTCGATAGATCTGTTGACCATCTGCGCTGACTAGCGAATCTGGGGTGACTCCGCAGCCACGCATGGACTGCCCTTCGGGTGGCAAAGATGTGTACGCCTCGGCCACGAATAACCCAGCATATTAGGTGCGGATGTCACGTTGCTGTAGGTCTTTGAGGACGCTGGCCACGGTGGCGAAGTCGTTGTCCACGTGGAGCACGGTGTGGCCGTGGTGGACCGCAGTTGCGCAGACCAGTAGGTCGATCGGGCCTGCGGAGCGGTGCTGGCTGCGCTGGGTGAGTTTGTACTGTGCAGTGTCCACCCAACGCCATGCGTTCTTCGGCACCGCCGAGAGTGGACACAACGCGTCCAGTTCCTCGGCCAGTTCGTCTCGGTGGGACGGGCTGGTGGCCGAGAACAGGAACTCGGTGCGCGTGGGTTCACAGACGCGGAACACTCCGGCTGCGATGTGGCCCTCCCAGGGTCGCAGCTCCCCCGGGGTGCGGAACAGATGCCACAGAGCCGAGGTGTCGAGGAGATACGAGATCACTGGAAGGCCGCCCGCCGGGCATGCTTGACGGCGTCATGGGCGGCGGCGGCCTGATCGAACTCGCCCTGTGCCCCACGCGCGGCTAGCTTCTCAGCGGCCTCCAGTCGCTTGACTCGGTCCACGTAGTCCCGCAGGGCCGCGTTGACCGTCTCCTTCTTCGTTGTGACGCCCATCAGTCGCATGGCCTCCGCCAGTGCCTCGTCGTCGAGATCAATCTGGGTGACCGACACAACCATCGTCTCCTTAATGTTGATGTATGTATCTACGATACATCACCAACATTACCCCTCGGAAGGCGGCAAGTTTTCTGTGGGCAACGGGGATGGGGTCCGGTGGTTCGCGGCGGGGCCGTCGGCCGGCAGGGTGATCGACGGCAGAGGCAGCCAGGGGGCGTGGCCCTGATGAGCTAGTTGCGGTCTGCCTCGTTCGAGCCATATTTCTGGGCCATTCGGCCATGTCCGACTAGGTCGGATATCAACGTCCCCAACGTATCCCCATGATCATGGAATCATGATCCAACTGGGCTGTGAGGATCCCCGGGCTGGCCGCTCTGCCAGCAAAGATGCTGACCAGAAGGCCCTAGCTCCACCAATGCAGGGTGGGGCGGGTGGGACTCGAACCCACGACCGACGGATTATGAGTCCGCTGCTCTAACCGGCTGAGCTACCGCCCCGTACGGTGCGCCTCGCGCGCCGTCTGCCGCAGCATAGCTGCTCATACGATCTGTCGCCCTCGCGGGTCACAGACGCGTCATTGGGTGGACTCGCGGGGGCGGGGAGTTGGTTCCCGGGGACATGAAAAAGGACCCCAACGGGGTCCTGATCCGGCGCTCCCCCGACTGGACTCGAACCAGTAACCTGCCGGTTAACAGCCGGCTGCTCTGCCAATTGAGCTACAGGGGACCGAGCTCCCCCGACTGGACTCGAACCAGTAACCTGCCGGTTAACAGCCGGCTGCTCTGCCAATTGAGCTACAGGGGATCGCTCTGCGTGCGGCGAATGCACTCGTCAGGGTGTCCCCGGACGGCGCGCGTTCGCTGCGACACATACATTAGCGCAAGTGAGGGGGTGCTCCGCCAACCAGTTGCGCCAGGGTTGTCACCCGGGTGCACAGGGTAGGCGCGCAGCACACGGCACCTCGGCCCGACTTGTCCAGTGCCTCCCATGCCTGACGTGTCCGACGGAGAGAGGGTGGAGCCCATGCGCTACCGGCTGACGTTCATCAGTGGAGCCGTCGTCGGCTATGTGTTCGGCGCGCGCGCCGGGCGCGAGCGGTACGAGCAGTTGCGCAAGAGCGCGCAGCGCGTCGCGCAGAACCCGGCGGTGCGCAACGCGGCGGAGAGCGCCGCGCAGACCGGCAGGAGCGCCGCGGTGAAGGCCGCGGACACGGTGACGGCGAAGGTCGGCGACCGGCTGCCGGAGTCGGTGACCGAGCGGGTGAAGGCACTGCGCGACCGCAGCGCGCCGCCCGAGGACGACTGGGGCACCTCCAACACCTGACGGGCGCGGGTGGAAAGACGTCCGGAAACGTCCCGGCCCCTACCGCGGCCCCTACCCCGGCCCGTACCCGGCCCCTACCCCGCCCGCTTCTCGAACACCTGACGCAACCTGATGCACAGCTGTCACCCCGCGTCCGCCCCTCGTGCGGCATCATCTCGTCCATGGGGAAAGTCGCGGGCATAGACAGCTCCACCACCGGTACGACCGTCGTCGTGTGCGACAGCGAGACCGGGGCGGTACTCAGGCAGGGCCATGCGCCGCACCCTCTGGACGACGGCGAGAAGCCGACCGAGATCGACCCGCAGGCGTGGCTGCTGTCGCTGGGCGAGGCGGCCAAGGACGGCGTCCTCGAAGGGGTGCAGGCGATAGGCATCTCCGGGCAGCAGCACGGGCTGCTGGCCCTGGACGCGGGCGGGGTGACCGTACGCCCGGCGCTGCTGCGCGGTGACAAGCGGGCGCAGGCGCAGGCCGTGGACCTCACCGACGAGCTGGGCGGGGCCGCCGGGTGGGCCGAGGCGGTCGGCTCGGTGCCGCAGGCCGCGTATCCGGTGGCCAAGCTGCGCTGGATCGCGCAGCACGAACCGCAGACGGCCAAGCGCATAGCCCAGGTGCTGCTCCCGCACGACTGGCTGGTGTGGCAGTTGCTGGGGCGGCCCGCGCGCCGTACGACCGACCGCGGCGACGCCTCGGGCACCGGCTACTGGTCGGCGGCCACCGGCGAGTACCGCACGGATCTGGTCGAGCGGGCGCTCGGCCACCAGGTGGCGCTCCCCGACGTGCTGGCCCCCGCGGAACCCGCGGGACAGACCCCCGAGGGCCTGCTGATCTCCGCGGGCACCGGCGACAACATGGCCGCCGCGCTGGGCCTCGGTCTCGGCCCCGGCGACGCGGTGGTCTCCCTGGGCGCGGCGGGCACCGTCTTCGCCGTGCACCACGAGGCGCTGAAGGACCCGACGGGTACGGTCACCGCCTTCGCCGACGCGACCGGCCGCCATCTGCCGGTGGTGCAGGTGCGCAACGCGGTCCGTACGCTGCGCGGCACCGCCGATCTGCTGGGCACCGACCTGGCCGGGCTGTCCGAGCTCGCGCTCCAGTCGACGCCCGGCGCGTACGGGCTGGTGCTGCTGCCGTATCTGGAGGGCGAGCGGACGCCCGATCTGCCGCACACCGCGGGGACGCTGGCCGGGCTGCGGCGCGACTCGATGAAGCCGGAGCACCTGGCGCGGGCCGCCTTCGAGGGCATGCTGTGCGGGCTGACGGACGCGCTGGACGTGCTGCGCAACAAGGGCGTCGAGGTGCGCCGGGTGTTCCTGCTGGGCGCGGCGGGCGAGCTGCCCGCGGTGCGGGCCATCGCGCCCGCGCTGTTCGGCACGCAGGTCGTCGTGCCGCCGGCCGCCGAGTACGCGGCGCTGGGCGCGGCGCGGCAGGCCGCCTGGTCGCTGGGCGTGGTCCTCGGCTCGCAGTCGCAGACCGAGCCGCCGCCGTGGGCCGAGGCGGCCACCCAACTGCTGGAGCCGGGCGACGACTCCGCCGTGGGGTCAGCGGTGCGTCAGCAGTACGTCGCGGTGCGCGAGCAGACTCACCCGGGGGCTTTTGCGTCGCTTTGATCCCATGCGGCTTCATCCCGTGCGGCTTCATCCCGTGCGGCTTAGTCCCATGCAGCTTCATCCCGTGCGGCTTAGTCCCATGCGGCTTCATCCCGCGCGACTTAATCCCGCGCGACTTAATCCCGTGCGGCCCGGCGGTGTCGGAAGATAAGATTCTCCGCCGATCAAGACGGGCAAAGGGCGGGCAAAGCTCGGCGGGCCGGGGCAACGTCCCCTCCCCCGCGCCGCGTCTCCGTACGCGCCTTCCGCCGCCTGCGTACGTCCCGCCGGGGACGCGGCGCCCGTACCGCCGACACCGAGGTTTCAGTGTGCTGATCAGACTCCTGCGGGCCCACCTGGGCCCGTACAAGCGACCCATCGGTCTCTTGGTACTGCTCCAACTCGTCCAGACCATAGCCACCCTCTACCTGCCCACGCTCAACGCCGACATCATCGACAACGGAGTGGTGAAGGGCGACACCGGCTACATCGTGGAGCTGGGCGGCGTCATGATCGGGGTGACCGTCGTCCAGGTCTGCTGCGCGATCGGCGCGGTCTTCTTCGGCGCCCGGACCTCGATGGCGGTCGGCCGTGACATCCGCGCGTCGGTCTTCGACCGGGTGCAGAGCTTCTCGGCCCGCGAGGTCGGGCAGTTCGGGGCGCCGTCGCTCATCACCCGCACCACCAATGACGTGCAGCAGGTGCAGATGCTGGTGCTGCTGACGTTCACGCTGATGGTGTCCGCGCCGATCATGTGCGTCGGCGGCATCATCATGGCGCTCGGCCAGGACGTGCCGCTGTCGTCGCTGCTGCTGGCCGTGGTGCCGCTGCTGGGCATCGTGATCAGCCTGATCATCCGCAGGATGCGCCCGCTGTTCCGCACGATGCAGACCCGCGTCGACACCGTGAACCGGGTGCTGCGCGAGCAGATCACCGGCATCCGCGTGATCCGCGCCTTCGTCAAGGACGACTACGAGCAGCGCCGCTTCGCCGAGGCCAACGACAGTCTGACCGATGTGTCGCTGGCCACCGGAAAGCTGATGGCGCTGATGTTCCCGCTGGTGATGGGCGTGGTGAACATCTCCAGCGTCGCCGTGCTGTGGTTCGGCGCGCACCGCATCGACAGCGGCGGGATGCAGATCGGCGCCCTGACGGCGTTCCTGAGCTATCTGATGCAGATCCTGATGTCGGTCATGATGGCCACCTTCATGTTCATGATGGTGCCGCGCGCCGAGGTCTGCGCCGAGCGCATCGAGGAGGTGCTGGGCACCGAGTCCAGCGTCGTACCGCCACTAGCGCCCGTCACGGCCCTGCGCCGCCACGGCGACCTGGAGCTGACCGACGTCGAATTCGCCTACCCCGGCGCCGAGGCGGCCGTCCTGCGCGGTGTCAGCCTGGTCGCCAGGCCCGGCGAGGTGACCGCGATCATCGGCTCCACCGGCAGCGGCAAGTCGACGCTGCTCGGCCTGATCCCGCGGCTGTACGACGCGACGGGCGGCCGGGTGCTGGTCGACGGCGAGGACGTCGCGGAACTGGCCCCCGCGCTGCTGGCCGAGACCGTCGGCCTCGTACCGCAGAAGCCGTACCTGTTCTCCGGCACCGTCGCGTCCAACCTGCGGTACGGCAAACCGGACGCCACCGACGAGGAACTGTGGCACGCGCTGGAGGTGGCGCAGGCCAAGGACTTCGTGGAGCGACTCGACGGCGGGCTCGACGCGCCCGTCGCGCAGGGCGGCAGCAACGTCTCCGGCGGGCAGCGGCAGCGCCTGGCCATCGCGCGGGTCCTGGTCCGCAAGCCGGAGATCTACCTCTTCGACGACTCCTTCTCGGCGCTGGACTACGCGACGGACGCGGCGCTGCGCCGCGCGCTGCTGCGTGAGACCGCCGCCGCGACCGTGCTGATCGTCGCCCAGCGGGTGTCCACCATCCGTGACGCGGACCGGATCGTCGTCCTGGACGAGGGCCGGGTCGTCGGCACCGGCACGCACACCGAGCTGATGTCCGGCAACGAGACCTACCGGGAGATCGTCCTGTCCCAGCTCACGGAAGCCGAGGCCGCCTGATGAGCGACGACGAGCACAAGCCCGCCGCCGCGCAGCGCCCGCCGCGGCCGATGGGCGGGCCCGCGCGCTTCATGAGCGGCGGCCCGGTCGAGAAGCCGATGGACTTCGGCGGGTCGCTGAAGCGGCTGCTGGGTCTGATGCGTCCCGACCGTTTCCTGCTCTGGCTGGTGCTGGTGCTCGGCACGGCGAGCGTCGCGCTCGCGGTGACCGGGCCGCGCATCCTCGGCCACGCCACCGACCTGATCTTCGCCGGGGTGATCGGACGGCGGTTCCACGGCGGCACCAAGCAGCAGGCGCTCGACACGCTGCGCGCGCACGGTGACGGCCGGGTCGCCGACATGCTCAAGGGCATCGGCTTCACGCCGGGCCAGGGCATGGACTTCGACGCCATCGGCAAGGTGCTGCTGGTGGTCCTCGCGGTGTACGTGGCCGCGTCCGTCTTCAGCGTCTTCCAGATGCGGACCGCGACCAAGGTGATCAACCGGGCGATGTTCCGGATGCGCTCCGACGTCGAGGACAAGCTGGCGAAACTGCCGCTGTCGTACTTCGACCGGCAGCCGCGCGGCGAGGTGCTGAGCCGGGCCACCAACGACATCGACAACATCGGCCAGACGATGCAGCAGACCATGGGCCAGTTGGTGAACTCGCTGCTGACCATCGTGGGCGTGCTGGCCATGATGTTCTGGATCTCCTGGCTGCTGGCGCTGATCGCGCTGGTCACCGTGCCGGTGACGCTATTGGTGGCCACGCGGGTCGGCAAGCGCGCGCAGCCGCAGTTCATCCAGCAGTGGAAGACCACCGGCAAGCTCAACGCGCACATCGAGGAGATGTACACCGGCCACTCGCTGGTGAAGGTCTTCGGGCGCGCGCAGGAGTCGGCGGCGGCCTTCGAGGAGCAGAACGAGGCGCTGTACCGCTCGGGCTTCAAGGCGCAGTTCATCTCCGGCACGATCCAGCCGATGATGATGTTCATCGGCAATCTGAACTACGTGCTGGTGGCCGTCGTCGGTGGCCTGCGGGTCGCGTCGGGCGCGCTGTCCATCGGTGACGTCCAGGCGTTCGTGCAGTACTCGCGGCAGTTCAGCCAGCCGCTGACGCAGGTGGCGAGCATGTCGAACCTGATCCAGTCCGGCATCGCGTCGGCCGAACGGGTCTTCGAACTGCTCGACGCCGAGGAGCAGTCGGCGGAGCCGGCGACGCGGGGCGCCCGGGTGCCGGTGCGGGGCCGGGTCGCGCTGGAGGACGTGAGCTTCCGCTACGACCCGGACAAGCCGCTGATCGACCGTCTGTCGCTGACGGTGGAGCCGGGTCACACGGTCGCGATCGTCGGCCCGACCGGCGCGGGCAAGACCACGCTGGTCAATCTGCTGATGCGGTTCTACGAGGTGTCCGGCGGCCGGATCACCCTGGACGGCACCGATGTGGCCACGCTCTCCCGCGAGGAGCTGCGCTCCTCGATCGGCATGGTCCTCCAGGACACCTGGCTGTTCGGCGGCACGATCGCGGAGAACATCGGCTACGGCAGCGAGGGGGCGAGCGCCGAGCAGATCGAGGAGGCGGCGCGCGCCGCGCACGCGGACCGCTTCATCCGCACGCTGCCCGAGGGCTACGACACGGTGATCGACGACGAGGGCGCGGGGGTCAGCGCGGGTGAGAAACAACTCATCACCATCGCGCGGGCGTTCCTGTCCGATCCGACGATCCTGGTACTGGACGAGGCGACCAGCTCCGTCGACACCCGTACCGAGGTGCTGATCCAGCGGGCGATGGCCAAACTCAGCCACGGCCGTACCAGCTTCGTCATCGCGCACCGGCTGTCCACGATCCGCGACGCCGACGTCATCTTGGTGATGGAGTCCGGCGCGATCGTCGAACAGGGCACGCACGACGAGCTGTTGGCGTCCGAGGGAGCGTACGCGCGGCTGTACGCGGCGCAGTTCGCGCAGGCCGTGGCGGAGGTCGACTGAGACCACGGGTCTCGGGAACCAGCGGATACGGCGGCGCGGGGCGTTGGTAGCCTGTGCCGCCGTGTCTCGGGAAGGGCAGAAGCAATGAGCAGCGCGACCAGCGCACCGTCGGGAACGGGTACGGGTACGGGTACGGGCCCGGGTGCAGGCGACGGGCCGAGGCAGGGACGACCGGGCGGTTCCGACCCGGTGCGCTGCCCCGCGCGGCGCGAGACCTCGACGCTGGCCCGGCGCAGCGCGCGGGTGCCGATCTGGTATCTGCGGGTGATCGGCGTCGTCGATCTGCTGTCCGCCGTCTCCCTGACGATCCGTCAGGAGATGTCGAACCACAACACCGGTGAGCTGTTCACCCCGTTCATGCTCTTCGCGGGCTTCGGCTCGGCCGCCGCGACGCTCTTCATGGCCATGATGCTGGCCCGCCACAAGCGCGTGGCGTGGATCGTCTTCATGGCGCTGTGCGGCGGCTACGCGGCCCTGTCGGTGTGGGCGCTGTGCTACGACGACCTGCGGCGGCACCCGTTCAACTGGGTGTCCACCGCGCTCACTTTGACCGTGCTGTGCTTCGGCGCGCTCGGCCGCCGCGAATTCCACGGCAAGGGCGACCGCACCAACCCGCAGCTCGCGCTCGCCGTCCTCGGCGTCGGCGCGCTGCTGTCGGTCCTGGTCGGCACCACCCTGGTCACGGCCGTCGGCCCGGAGCGCGCCAGCGTCGGCGACCGCGTCTGGTACGTGGCGCTGCGGCTGACGACGCTGAGCCGCGACTCCGACATCGAGCCGAATCTGCACATCAGCCCGTGGGTCAGCAGCGGTCTCAACCTGGCGGGCCTGGGCCTGCTGCTCGCCGTGCTCTACGCGCTCTTCCGCTCCCCGCGCGGCCGGGACCTCCAGAGCCGCGACGACGAGGACCGGCTGCGCGAACTGCTCGCCCGGCACGGCGCCCGCGACTCGCTCGGCTACTTCGCGCTGCGCCGCGACAAGTCCGTCATCTTCTCGCCCAGCGGCAAGGCCGCCGTCGCCTACCGCGTGGTCGGCGGTGTGGCCCTGGCCTCCGGCGACCCGATCGGCGACGTCGAGGCATGGCCCGGCGCCATCGACGCCTGGCTGGTGGAGACCCGCGACCACGCCTGGATCCCCGCCGTGATGGGCGCCAGCGAGGAGGGCGGCACGGTCTACGCCCGGCACGGACTGGACGCGCTGGAGCTGGGCGACGAAGCCATCGTCGAGACCGACGAGTTCACCCTGGACGGCCGGGCGATGCGCGGCGTGCGGCAGGCTTACAACCGGGTGCGGCGCGCCGGTTACACCACCCGTATCCGGCGGCACCGCGACATCCCGGCCGACGAGACGGCCGCGCTGATCGAGGCGGCGGACCGCTGGCGGGACGGCGCCACCGAGCGCGGCTTCTCTATGGCGCTCGGCAGGCTCGGCGACCCGGCCGACGGCGACTGCGTGATGATCGAATGCCTCGACGGCGAGGGCGAGTTGAAAGCGCTGCTCAGCTTCGTGCCGTGGGGCCCGAAGGGGCTGTCGCTGGACCTGATGCGGCGCGACCGGGACAGCGAGAACGGCCTGGTCGAGTTCATGGTCCTCGACTTGATCGAACGCGCCGCCGACGTCGGCGTGGAGCGGGTGTCGCTCAACTTCGCGATGTTCCGGTCGGTGTTCGAGGACGGCGCCCGGCTGGGCGCGGGTCCGGTGCTGCGGCTGTGGCGCTCGGCCCTGATGTTCTTCTCCCGCTGGTGGCAACTGGAATCGCTGTACCGCGCGAACGCCAAGTACCGGCCCATCTGGGAGCCGCGCTTCCTGCTCTTCGCCAAGAGCGCGCATCTGCCGCGGATCGGGCTGGCGAGCGCGCGCGCCGAGGGCTTCGTGGTGGCGCCGAGGCCGCTGGCGCGGCTGCGCAGGGACGGCTAGCGCTCTCCGCGCGCGGGTTCTCGGGTTTCCCTCTGCGCGAGGGGTGCGCCAGGGAAACCCCGGACAGGGGGGACCGTTGGTACGGGAACGCGCCGTAGGCGGGGCCTCAGTCCAGATAGCCGCGGAGCTGGTCGGCGAAGGCGTGGTCGCGGAGCTTGTTGAGGGTCTTGGACTCGATCTGGCGGATGCGTTCGCGGGTCACGCCGAAGATGCGGCCGATCTCCTCCAGGGTGCGGGGGCGGCCGTCGGCGAGACCGTAGCGGAGCTGGACGACCTTGCGCTCGCGCTCGCCGAGCGTGGACAGCACCGCTTCCAGGTGCTCGCGCAGCAGCAGGAACGCCGCGGACTCCACGGGCGAGGCGGCGTCGCCGTCCTCGATGAGGTCGCCGAGCGCGACGTCCTCCTCCTCGCCGACCGGCGCGTGCAGCGACACCGGCTCCTGGGCCAGCCGCAGCACCTCGCTGACCCGTTCCTCCGGCAGGTCGAGCTGGGCGGCGACCTCCTCGGTGCTCGGCTCGTAGCCCCGCTCCTGGAGCAGCCGCCGCTGCACCCGCACCACCCGGTTGATCAGCTCCACGACGTGCACGGGGACCCGTATCGTCCTGGCCTGGTCGGCCAGCGCCCGCGACATCGCCTGGCGGATCCACCAGGTCGCGTACGTCGAGAACTTGTAGCCGCGCGCGTAGTCGAACTTCTCCACCGCCCGGATCAGCCCGAGATTGCCCTCCTGGACCAGGTCGAGCATGGTCAGGCCGCGGCCGATGTACCGCTTGGCGACCGAGACGACCAGCCGCAGATTGGACTCGATGAGGCGACGCTTGGCCATCCGGCCGAGCACCACCAGGCGGTCGAGGTCGACGGCGAGCTGCGAGTCCAGGTCGGGGAAGGCGCCGAGCTTCTCCTCGGCGAAGAGTCCGGCCTCCACCCGGCGGGCCAGGTCCACCTCTTCGGCCGCCGTGAGCAGCGGGATACGGCCGATCTCGCGCAGATACTGCCGGAAGAGATCGGCGGACGGGCCCGCGGACTCCTCCCGCAGCCGCCGTACCGGCGCCGCGTCCTCGTCGTCCCGCTCGTCGGTGACCACGCGTTGCTCCGGCACCCGCGACCCCGCGAGGTTCCCTGGCGGTTCCGCCTGGGGCTCCATCGCCACCACCTCGGCCACGGTCGTGAGGGTCTGGATCTGGGTGTGGATCTGGCTCTGGGTCTGCACGGAAGCGACCTCCAGAAGTGAGCGCGTCCTCGGGCTCGCAGCGCGTCTTGCCGGACAGGCCCTGGGCGCCGTCACCCAGTGTGGCCCACGACGCGGCTCCGCTACGAGGGGCGTGCGCTCCCTTTTTCACACAAGGTCACCGCTCAGGTCCGTGCGGTGACGCAAGGCATATGCCCGGTCGTACGCCCGCGGCGGCTACAGACCCGCCGCGCCCTGTTCGCGCAGCCGCTGGCCGTACTGCTGGAGCGCCCACAGCTCGCCCAGCGACGCGGTGACCTCGGGCGAGTCCTGCGGGACGCCCTGCGCGGCGAACCGCGCCTGTGCGGCCTGCACTTGGGCGATGCGCCGGTCCACCGCCTTCATCCTGACGTCGACCAGCACACCGCCCGCGTAGAACTCGGGCGCCTTGTGCATGATCGGCTCGACGGCCAGTTCGGTGACCATCATCCGTACGGTGTCGTCGGGCGCGGCCTCGCGGACCCGTACGAGATAGTCGCCGTCGGCCGCCTCGACGCCGCCCGCCTCGGCGATCACCCGGCGCACGGCGGCGTAGGGCGGTCCGGTGAACTCGTCCTCGCCGTACGCGTCGAAGGCCGGGGAGACCAGCTTCGGGTACTGGAGGGCGAGCTTGAGCAGCTCGCGCTCGACGCGGTGGGCGGGGCTGCGCAGGTCCAGGCGGGGGCCGCGCGGCGCGTTCTGCGCCGGGACGCCGGAGGACCGCCGGTCGCCGCCCGCGTACGGGCCGCCCTGGCCTTGGCCCTGACGGCCGTACTGCGGGCGGTTGTCGGTGCTGCCGCCGCCCGCCGCGCGGGCCCTGGCCATCGCGCGGACCCGGCGGATGATCGACTGCTCCTCGGACTGCGTGCCGATCCCGGCCATGCCGACCAGCCGGATCGCGTAACGGTCCCGCAGCGCCTGGTTCTTGATCGCGGCGACCACGGCGACCGCCGCGTCCACGGCCGCGACCCGGCCCTCGTCGGTGTCCAGGTTGTAGCGGGCCACGATGGAGCGCAGCGCGAAGGCGAACAGCGGGGTGCGGCCGTCGATCAGCCGCTGGATGGCCGCGTCGCCCTCGGCGAGGCGCAGTTCGCACGGGTCCATCCCGCCGGGCGTGATCGCGATCGACGTCTCCGCGGCGAATTTCTGGTCGTCCTCGAACGCCCGCAGCGCGGCCTTCTGGCCCGCCTCGTCGCCGTCGAAGGTGAAGACCACCTCGGCGGTCGAGTTGTCCATCAGCAGCCGGCGCAGGATCTTGATGTGGTCGCCGCCGAAGGAGGTGCCGCAGGTCGCGATGGCCGTGGTGACCCCGGCGAGATGGCAGGCCATCACGTCGGTGTACCCCTCGACGACCACCGCCCGGCCGGTCTTGGCGATCTCCTTCTTGGCCAGGTCGATGCCGTACAGCACCTGGGACTTCTTGTAGAGCGGCGTCTCGGAGGTGTTGAGGTACTTCGGACCCTGGTCGTCCTCGCGCAGCTTGCGCGCGCCGAAGCCGATCACCTCGCCGGTGATGTCCCGGATCGGCCAGATCAGCCGCCCCCTGAAACGGTCGATCGCCCCGCCCCTGCGGCTCTCGGAGGCCAGCCCCGCGGTGATCAGCTCCTTGTCCGTGAAGCCCTTCCCCCGCAGATACCGCACCAGGTGATCCCACCCGGCGGGCGCGTACCCGACCCCGAAGTGCTCCGCCGCCGCCTGGTCGAAGCCGCGCTCGGCCAGGAACTTCCGGCCGATCTCCGCCTCCGCCCCGCCCAGTTGCTCCCCGTAGAACTGCGCGGCCGCCTTGTGCGCCTCGACCAGCCGAATCCGCTCGCCCTGCTGCCGCCCGGGGACATGGCTGCCCTCCTCGTACCGCAGCGTGATCCCAGCCTGCCCGGCCAGCCGCTCGACAGCCTCGGTGAACGACAGGTGGTCGAGCTTCATGACGAACGCGAGGGTGTCCCCGCCTTCCCCGCAGCCAAAGCAGTGGTAAAGGCCCTTGGAGGGGCTGACCTGGAAGGAGGGGGATTTTTCGTCGTGGAAGGGGCACAGGCCCTTGAGATTGCCGCCGCCGGCGTTCTTGAGCTGGAGGTATTCGGAGACGACGGCGTCGATCGGGACCGCGTCCCGTACCGCCTTCACGTCTTCGTCTCTGATCCTGCCCGCCACTCGCGCAAGTCTACGGCGCTGGTGGGGCGGCGGAGCGCGGGGCGGGCAGTGGCGGCGAAGGTCTTGACCCGGGCGGGGGTGAGGACTAGCTTCGCGGATCGTTAGGAACCTTTCCTATTGGGGGGATGTCGCCGCATGCCGGAGCTTCGCAGATGGACCACCGCCGCGGCGACGGCTGTCACCTCGACCGCCGTGCTGGCGGCGCTGTCGCTGGCGGGCGGCGCGGACACCGCACAGGCCGCGACCACCGGCGAGGTCCGGGTGAACCAGGTCGGCTACGCGGGAAGCGGCGCCAAGGAGGCGTTCCTGCTGGCCAAGCGCGCGGTCGGCACGGCGTCGTGGAAGCTGGTCGGCCGCGGCGGCCGGGTCGTCGCGCACGGCAGCACGGGGGCGAGCCTGGGCCGGTGGAACAGCGCGTATCCGGCCGTCTACCCGATCGACTTCAGCGCGGTGCGCACGGCGGGCACCTACCGCCTGGTGGTCGGCGGCGCGGCCACCGCCACCTCGCCCGCCTTCACGATCGGCTCGGCGAAGGCCGTCTTCGGCGGGCCCGCAGCCGACGCCACCGCCTTCTTCCAGGCCCAGCGCGACGGCGCGAGGACGATCCCCGGGCAGCTGCGGCGCAAGCCGTCGCATCTCAACGACGCGCACGCCGCCGTCTACGCGTGGCCATCGTTCACCGACCCCGACGGCGACACGATCACGGCCGCGCCGAAGAAGATCGCGGGAGCGGCCCCGGTGGACGTCTCGGGCGGCTGGTTCGACGCGGGCGACTACCTGAAGTTCACCGAAACCACCTCGTACGCCGTCGCCGCGCTCCAGATCGCCGCCCGGCAGACCGGCGCGGGCCCGGCCTCCGCCCTCGACGCAGAGGCGCAGCACGGCCTGGACTGGCTCGACAAGATGTGGGACGGGAAGACGAAGACCCTGTACATCCAGGTCGGCCTCGGTTCCGGTACGGACAGCGGCGGCGTCGTCGGCGACCACGACGTGTGGCGGCTGCCGGAGAAGGACGACAAGGACTCCACGCATCCGTTCCTGAAGAACCGCCCGGTGTTCAGAGCGGGCGCTCCCGGCGCGAGGCTCAGCCCCAACCAGGCGGGCCGGCTCGCCGCCGACTTCGCGCTCGCCGCCCAGCGGTACGCGGCCACCGCGCCCGCGAAGGCCCGCGCGTATCTGAACACCGCCGCGCAGATCTACGGCCTGGCCGACACCCACCCGGGCACGCTCGTCACCACCGTGCCGTACGGCTACTACCCCGAGACGAGCTGGAAGGACGATCTGGCCTTCGGCGGGGCCGAGTTGGCGCTGGCGGCGCAGCGGCTGCACGACCGGCGCGGGGCGGACTGGCTGAAGCAGGCGACGAGTTGGGCGAAGGCGCACCAGAGCGAGGGGGGCGCGGACACGCTGAACATGTACGACACCAGCGCGCTCGCCGACCTCGACCTGGCGCGGGCGATCAGGGCGGCCGGGCACCCGAGCGGCCTGGCGGTGACGTACGCCGATCTGGTCGGTTACGTGAAGGGGCAGATCGCCAGCGGGCAACGGCGGGCGGCGGCCGACCCGTTCCACGCGGGCGCGGTCTACGACGACTTCGACGCGGACTCGCACACGCTGGGTCTCGCGGCCACCGCGCGGCTCTACCGCTCGGTGACCGGCGACACCTCGTTCGACCGCTTCGCGGTGCGACAACTCGACTGGCTGCTGGGGGCGAACGCCTGGGGCACGTCCTTCATGGTCGGCCAGGGGCAGACCTTTCCGCGGTGCACGGCGGGCGAGTTGGGCAACCTCGCGGGGAGCCTGACCGGTTCGCGACCGCTGGAGGTGGGCGCGATCGTCAACGGGCCCAACGGCGCGGAGCAGTTCAGCGACGGTCTCGGCGACTACCTGGACGGGATGCGGCCGTGCCCGCCCGGCGGCGCGGACCCGTACAGCGCCTTCAACGGGCGCGGCAGCCGGTACGTGGACGACGTGCGGTCGTGGCAGAGCTCGGAGCCGGCGCTGGACATGGACGCGTCCGGGCTGCTGGCCTTCTACCTGTCGAAGTAGCCGGGACAGCCGGTTGTCTATGCGAGGTCCTTGGTGATGAACACGTAGTGCGGGCCGATCGGTTCGACGACGAATTCCTCGCCGATCGCCGTGAAGCCGAAGTGCTCGTAGAAACCGGCGGCCGACGTACGCCCGTTGCACCAGGCCAGTTCGGCGCCGCGGGCCGCGGCCTCGCGCAGGCCCGCGATCAGGGCCGCGCCGCCGAACCCCTGGCCGCGGACCTCGGGCGCGCTGCCCATGCCGCGGAAGCGGTACGCGTGGGGTCCGGCTCCGCCCGCCAGCGCCTCGCCCGCCTCGCCGGTCAGCGGCTCGGGGAAGAAGGTCGCGCAGCCGCGTACGGCACCCTCCTCGTCGTAGGCGGCGATATGGAAGGTGCTCTCGCGCGAGTCCTCCGGATAGACGGCGGTCTCGCGCGGCAGGCCGGTCCGCAGCACCGCCCACCGCAGGGCGAAGATCTCCTCGACGGGTACGACGGCGGTGCGGGCGACGGGCATCCGGGGCCTCATTTCCTGGTCAGTCCAGGAACGAGGTTAGTGGCACCGCCGGATCGGACAGCCGCTCGGGGTCGACCGCGCGGCCGGAGCGGATGAGCCGCTGGATCGGGTCGGTGACGTCCCACACATTGACGTTCATCCCCGCCAGCACCCGACCTTCGTTCAGCCAGAAGGCGATGAACTGCCGCTTGCCCACATCGCCGCGGCACACCACCTGGTCGTACGAGCCGGGCGCCGCGTTCCCCGAGAACTCCATGCCCAGGTCGTACTGGTCGGAGAAGAAGTACGGGACCCGGTCGTACGACACCGGGCGGCCGAGCATGGCGCGGGCCGCGGCGGGGCCGCCGTTCAGCGCGTTCGCCCAGTGCTCGACGCGCAACCGGCCTCCCAGCAGCGGGTGTTCGGCGTTGGCGACGTCGCCCGCGGCGAAGATGTCGGGGTTCGACGTGCGCAGCGAGGCGTCCACGGCGATGCCGCCGCCCTCGGCCGGGTCGACCAGGTCGAGTCCCGCGGTCTCGGCCAGCGCGGTGCGCGGGGCGGCGCCGATCGCGGCGAGCACGTCGTGCGCCGGGTGCTCCTCGCCGTCGTCGGTGAGCGCGGCGAGCACCATGCCGTCCTGGCCGGTGATCTCGGTGAGCCGGGCGCCGAAGTGGAAGCGGACGCCGTGCTCGGCGTGCAGGTCGGTGAAGACCGCGCCCAGTTCGGGGCCGAGCACCGAGTGCAGCGGCGTCGGCGCGGACTCCACGACGGTGACCTCGGCGCCGTAGCCGCGGGCCGCGGCGGCGACCTCCAGGCCGATCCAGCCCGCGCCCGCCACCACCAGGTGGCCGTTCTCCCGGCCGAGGCTGGTCAGCACGTGCTTGAGCCGGTCGGCGTGCGCGAGCCTGCGCAGGTGGTGCACCCCGGCCAGGTCCGTGCCCGGGATGTCCAGGCGGCGCGGCTCGGAGCCGGTGGCGAGCAGCAGCTTGTCGTACATCAGCGTCGTGCCGTCGCCGAGGCGGACGAATTTGGCGGCCGGGTCCAGGTGCACGACCGGCTGGCCCAGGTGCAGTTCGATGTCGTGCTCGGCGTACCAGGCGGTGTTCTGCACGAAGACCGAGTCGCGCTTGTCGGCACCGGTCAGGTAGCCCTTGGACAGGGGCGGGCGTTCATAGGGGTGGTCGCGCTCGTCGCCGATCAGTATCACCCGGCCGGTGAAACCCTCGGCCCGGAGCGTTTCGGCCGCCTTCGCCCCGGCGAGCCCTGCTCCGACGATCACGAAGGTTTCGTGTGCGTCCACCACGGTGGCCCTCCAGGCGGGTCGGCGATCGGTACGTGTGCGAGCGTACGTGTACGTGTCGTGCGGTGCTGTGAGCGTGATGCTGTGTGCGTGGTGCTCGTGCGTGGTGCTCGTGCGTCCTGCTTGTGCGTTCCGCATGTGCGTACATACGAGCGTCCCGCACGTCAGGGCCGTCCGGAAGAGCGCCGCGCCGTCCTTCCCCTCGTGCTTCCTGCGCCCAGTGGGCATCCGGCCATATGCCGGGCGGGTATCCCGGCGTACCGGACGCCCCGTTTCCGGCGGTTACGCGTACAGCCGCGCGTGCAGGGCGGTGGCCGCCGCGTCGGTGAGGGAGGCGATCTGGTCGACGACCGCGCGGCGGCGGGCGCGGTCGTCGGGAGCGGCGTCGAAGATCCCGCGGAACTGCGGGTCAAGGCCCTCGGGGGCCCGCTCCAGCAGCCGCTGTGCCAGCTCGCCGATCACCACGCGC
This sequence comes from Streptomyces sp. CBMA29, assembly GCF_014596445.1. Lineage (GTDB taxonomy): Bacteria > Actinomycetota > Actinomycetes > Streptomycetales > Streptomycetaceae > Actinacidiphila. The sequence continues at coordinate 42,270 of NZ_MECL01000259.1, forward strand.
TGCTCGGCGCGGCGCTTGGCCTGCGCGGCGCGCTGCATGACGTACCGGTCCGCGACCGCCTTGAGAACGGCGCATTCGAGCCGCTGCTCGCGCGGCACGACGAGCTCCGCGCGGTAGCGGGTGAGGCGGCCGGTGCCGTAGCGCTCGCGGGTGGCGCTCTCGGCCGCGAGGCAGAAGCGGCCGATGAGCTGGGAGGCGGCGTCCTTGAGCCGCGCCTGGGCGAGCGCGGTGCCGTCGTAGCCGTGCGGCCACCAGGGTTGGTCGAGCAGCCGGTCGAGCGCCGCGGCCAGCTCGGCCGGGTCGGTGCCGGGCGGCACATAGCGGGCGGCGGCGCAGCCGAACACCTCGGCGCGCTCGGGGGCGGAGGTCAGCGCGCCGGGGTCGATGTGCCCGGCCTGGAGGCCGTCCTCCACGTCGTGCACCGAATACGCGACGTCGTCGGCCCAGTCCATGACCTGCGCCTCGAAGCACTGGCGGCCGTCGGGCGCGTCCTGCCGCAGCCAGTCGAAGACCGGCAGGTCGTCCTCGTACGCGCCGAATTTGGGGCTGCCGGGTGTGGTGGGGTGGCCGCCGCGCGCCCACGGGTACTTGGTCGCCGCGTCCAGCGCGGCGCGGGTGAGATTGAGGCCGACGCTGACCAGCGCGTCGCCGCCCGCCGGGTCCGGCACGAATTTCTTCGGCTCGATGCGGGTCAGCAGCCGCAGGCTCTGCGCGTTGCCTTCGAACCCGCCGCAGTCCTCGGCGAATCCGGCCAGCACCAGCTCGCCGTTGTGCCCGAACGGCGGGTGTCCGAGGTCGTGCGCCAGGCACGCCGTCTCGACCAGGTCGGGGTCGCAGCCGAGCGCCGCGCCCAGTTCCCTGCCGACCTGCGCGCACTCCAGCGAGTGCGTCAGCCGGGTGCGCGGGCTGGTGTCGATCGCCGCCGCGCTGTTGACGCCCGGGTCCACGACCTGCGTCTTCCCGGCCAGCCTGCGCAGCGCCGCCGAGTGCAGCACCCGCGCCCGGTCGCGCTGGAACGCCGTACGGCCCGGCCTCTTGTCCGGTTCCGTGACATACCGCTCCATATCGGCCTCGCCGTAGGGCCCGTACCGCTCGTACGGGCCCAGGTGCGCGGATGCCGCCCGCTGTGACCGGTCCTTCTCTTCCATACCCGTGACGGTAACCGGCCCCGGCGACCTGCGGCGTACGCGAGGGTGTCAGACCGGGCGGCGAGGGTGTCAGACCGGGCGCGCGACCGGCGGCCGGGCCGCCGGAGCCAGCGGTGGCCTGCCCCGCCGGCGGGCTTCGTCGTGCAGGAGAGCTTCGTCGTACCGGTGCAGTACGAGCTCGGCCATCGCGTCGTGCGCGCCGAGCGGGGCCGCAGCGATCCAGGGCGCGGCGGCCGAGGTCTGCGCGGCGAAACGGCCGGGGGCGGTGAAGTACGAGGCGACCGCGATCCGCCGGTGGCCGCGGGCGGAGAGCGCGGCCACGGCCTCGGCGACGGTCGGCGCGGCGGCCGAGGCGTACGCGGGC
>NZ_MECL01000260.1 GCF_014596445.1 Streptomyces sp. CBMA29
CGCCGCCCCGCACGCGCCCGGCAGGCCGCCCACCGGACGCAACGAGCGCACCCCGCTCACCCCGGTCGGCAGCCGACGTCCGCCCGTCGAGCGCCCGGCCAGGCCCACGACCCCGCTCGCGCACCAGCAGGTACGCGGCCGGGGCATCGCGGGCTGAGCCCGGCGGCTCGGCCCGTCAGCCGACCCAGCAGCGCTGGACGCGGCCCCCTTCCACGGTGAAGTTCAGCCGCCCGACGACGTACTCCATGGTCACGATCGCGCCGGGCGGCAGGCTGCGCACCGTCTGCCAGCCCCGCTGCTCGGCCAGGCGCTCGGCCTCGCGCGCGTCGAGGCCGGTGTAGGCGTCGGGGTCGTCGGCCGGGCTCCGTGGGGGCCGCGGATCCTGTGGGGTCTGTGGGTTGTGAGGCATATCTTCACGGTAGGCGTCCCCGGGCCGGAACGACCTTGATCATCACGTTTCTGTCACAGATCGTGCCCTACGGTTCGCTCCGTCCCCGTGAATACCCGCAGGTCACTGAATTACCTGCCCACACAACTCCCGCACAGCATCTCCTCAATGTCTCCGGTTACTCGCGGGTCTATAAGCATGAAGAGATAGGAATTGGGTAGACGGCGTCTTTAACTGACGAGGTGTTGCCTTCGGCGTCCGGCCTTCCTTACGGCGGCCCCCGTCATGTCCCCCGCGGACAGCAGGGCGCCTATCGTCCGCCCGACCGACGCACGGACGGCGGCGCGCGGCCGGGCGCCACCGCGCGCCCGGTCGTCCAGCAGCCGCTGGAAGAGGTCCACATGGCGCCGCGCGATGACCGAGGGGTCGTAGTGCGCCGAGGAGGCCAGCGCGGCGCGGCCCATCTCCCGCCGGCGCTCGTCGTCCTCGATGAGCGACAGCAGCGCGGCGGCGATGGCGTCGATGTCGCGCGGCGGCACCAGCAGACCGTTCACGCCGTCGTCGACGATCTCCCGCGGACCGAGCGGGCAGTCGGTGGAGACCACCGGAAGCCCCGCGCACATGCCCTCCACCAGCGTCATGCCGAAGGACTCCAGGGTCGAGGTGACGGCGAGCACCGACGCCTTGGCCAGTTCCGGTTCGATCGGCGAGACCGCGCCCATCAGCCTCACGTGGTCGCGCACGCCCAGTTCGGTGACGAGCGCGTCGAGCTTCGCGCGCTCGCGGCCCGAGCCGTACAGCCGCAGCGTCCAGTCGGGGCGCCGGTCGCGGACGACGGCGAAGGCGCGGATCAGGTCGTCGTAGCGCTTGGCGGGGGCGAGCCGTCCGGCGGCGACCACGACGGGCGCGGTGCAGTCGGAGGGGGCGGCGCCGGTGGGCGGCACGCTGTTGGGGACGGCGGCGACCCGTACGCCCGGCATACGGCGGCGGTAGACGGCCGCGTCGGCCTCCGTGGTGGTGGTGACGGCGTCGAGACCCGGGTAGTGGCGGCGCAGGGTCAGCACGAGCCGCGTGGAGTGCGTGTCGAGCGTCAGGTGCTCCTGGGCGACCCGGACGAGGCCGCGCGGCGCCTGGCGGGCGAGATGCACGTTGAGCCCCGGCCGGGTGCCGACCACCACGTCGGTGTCGAGCTCCGCCAGGCACGCGCCGATGCGTTCGTCGGTGATCGGGCTGTAGAGGGCGTGCCGCCGGTCGGAGGACGGGAAGATCGCCGACGGCCGCTGGTGGCGCGGGTCGTCGAGGACGCTGTCCTGGCCGCCTTCGCGGATGTCGACCAGATGTCTCAGCCGGATCCGGGGGTCGTACGTGAACTCGGGCCGGCCGCGGTCGCGGAAGACCGAGACGATCTCGACCTCGTGTTCGTCGGCCAGCCGCGCCGCCAGATTGCGCACCGTGCGAATGGTGCCGCCGATGCCGTACGTGGTGTGTATCAGGAAGGTGATGCGCATGGGCGTGCCCGTGTTCCTGTTCCCCCGCTCGGCGCGGGTCGGTCGGCCCGCGCGACCGACCGTAGCAACCGTGGCGCGTCCCTTTTGCCGGAGTTACTGGACGCGCCACGGACGGGTGAACGGGGTTGACTCGGGTGGGGCGCCGCGTCAGTTGACGGTGAGGACGGTTCCCGCGATCAGCCGGTCGGGGTCGGGGCCGATGAGGTCCTTGTTGAGCTGGTAGAGGTACTGCCAGCCCCCTTGGGTTCCATAGGAGCGGGCAATGGCCGACAAGGTCTCTCCGGTCTTGACGGTGTGCACGATGTGGCGGTGGCCGGTGAAGCCGTTCCGCCGCGCGCAGACCGGCCAGGCGTCCCAGCCCTGCACCTTCAGCACCTCCTCCGCGACCGAGATCTGCTCGGCGGGGGTGGCGAGGTCGGCGCGCCGGGCGTAGTCGAGGCCGCCGAACAGCTCCCAGGTGGGCTGCCAGAACTGGAGGCCGCCGTAGTAGCTGTTGCCGGTGTTGATGTGCCAGTTCCCGCTGCTCTCGCACAAGGCGATCCGGTCCCAGACGGTCGGGGACCCGGCGGCGGCCCGCGCGGCCTGGAAGGCGATGGCCGCCTGTACCGAGGGCATCGACTGCGGGGACCCGCCGGACCGCTCGGGCTGCTGCGGCTGTCCTGGCCGCTCCACGGGCGGTGGGACGACGGGTGCGCCCTGGACGGCCGTCGCGGGTGGCGCGGCGGCCACCGGCAGCAGCACGGCCGCGCCGAGCGCGGCCAGGGTGGCGGCGGCGCGCGCGACAGCCACGGCGACGCGCACCGAGGCACGCGGGGAGACGATATGACGATAAGACGACTGATCGCTCATCGGGCCACGCTAAGCACGGTCGCACCCCGGATCGGGGGCATCACGTCCGTAGCCGGCGCGTACCCCACCCGGTCGGACCACAACGGGGTGGGGCACACGGGGGAACGCGGCGGGTCCGGTCGACGACGGCCTTGCCGCGCTCCGGCACCGTACGAGCGGCGGTCCTGGGGCGTCTCAGCCCGACGGACGCCAGGACTGCCGCGCTGACGGACGGTCCGTCACCAGTGCGGCCACCACGCCGGAACGACCGGGCCCTGCCCGCGCTCCGCCGGGCCGCGCACGACGGAGATCAGGGCCGTGCGTGTCGCGTTGCGGTCGGCCCGGCCCTCGGCGGCCGACTCGTAGCGCGGCATGGTCCGCCGTACGACCTTCTCCGGCTCCCGCTTCTTCGGCTCGGCGGTGGGCTTGACGGTCTTCCTGACGGGCTTGTCGAGGGACTTGCCCGGCGGCTTCGAGGACGGCGTGCCCGCGGACGGCGCGTCCCCGTAGGCTCCCGCGCGGCGCGAGCAGACGGGCCAGGCGCCCCAGCCGCTGGCGTGCTGGAGCTTTGTCGCTATGGCGATCTGCTGCTCGCGGCTGGCCAGGTCCGCGGTCGGCGCGTACGCGGTGCCGCCGTAGGACCGCCAGGTGCCGGGGGCGAACTGGAGACCGCCGTAGTAGCCGTTGTGGGTGTTGATGTGCCAGTTCCCGCCGCTCTCGCACTGCGCGATACGGTCCCACACCCCGTTGTCGGCCGCCGACGCCTCTCCCGCGGCGGCCAGCACACCCAGCGGCGCCAGTGCGGCGACGCCGGTCAGGAGCGCGGTGTGCCGGTACTTGCAGTTCAAGACCATGGATTCCCTCTCCACGGACCCGGGTGTCCCCCTTGGTGCGTCAAGAACGGGCGCCGCTCCCCCACGGATGCGGCGCCCGTCCGAACCCGGGCGGTGCGATTTGCACACGGCGGGCGAATCTAGGCAGCCGCACCCCCTGGCACCAAACAATTGCCGTGCGCCGCAGGCCAGTTGAGGGTTACCGGCGGTAAGAAGACGAGGTTTACGGGTGATTGGCGCGTACGTATCGTCGTAAATGAGGATCTAAACGGCGCGCTCCGTGAGTAGCCTCACAGGTCCAACTTTCGTCACCCACACGACCGTTCGACGCTGCGTGAGCGATTCGCCGGGAATCTCACCCTCGGCGACCGGTAGCGGAATACATCCCCCCGCAAAGCGTGACTCCCACCACAGATCATCCGTTGTCACTATGCGCCGGGACAGGTCCGGCGTTCCGGCCGGATTCGTGACCGCACCACCGCACTTCAAGGAGACTCCCGTGCCGCCCATGCTCGACGTGAGTGACGAGGTACGAGCCGAGATCGGCGACGAGGAGACCCAGCGGCTCCTCAACGGCGCCAACGCTCCTGGCACGTACGACTGCACGTCCTGTCGCACCCCCGGGGACACCGGGCAGGAGCGGACCAGCACCGTGCTCTTCGTGGGCGACGAGACGGCGGTCCTCGCCTTCGCGCACGCCGCCTGCATCCCCTCGCAGGTCGTCCCGGTCACCGAGGAGCAGTTGCAGGGCGCCGTCCGCAGCATCGGCGGCCCCGAGACGGCGGCAGGACCCTCGATCGGCGGCCAGGCCGACGCACCGCCCGTGGAGACCGCACCACGGCAGGCGGTGCTCGGCATCACCTGCGGTCTGATCATCGTCGAGGAGACGCTGCGCCCGGCGCTCGTGATCGAGCCCACCGGGCCGGTCGCGCGGGCCGGCGCCACCGGCGCGGGCGACGACTTCCTGCCGCTGCTGATCGAGCAGGGCTTCATGCCGCAGCTCGACCTGGAGGTGCCGCCGTCGCCGCTGTCGGGCTGGTCGGTGCTGCTGGCCACCGGGCGGCTGCACGCCGTGCTCCAGCCCGGCGCGGGCGGCACCCCCGGCACCGCGTGGTGGCAGGCACACCAGCCGCTCCAGGTCAGTGACGGCTGGCGGAACGCCGTCAACCGGACCAACGAGGTGTACGTCTACGCCGCCCCGGCCGGTTCCATCGGCCGTCAGCCGCGCGAGGACCTGATGCGGGACGCCCTGGCCAGGGCGTGCTCGCGGGGCCTGCTGGTGGCCGCGACGATGCCGCTGTCGGGGACCTGAGCCACCCGGTTCACCGGAAACAAGGGGCGTGTACGGGACACCGTGCGCGCCCCTTCCGCGCGCCCGCTGCCGCCCGGGTCAAAGATCTGCAATTCAACCGACTGCCCGCATCCCGGACAACACCGGCTCGTTGGCACATACGTGCACACCTTTGACACCTCCTCCCGGGCCCCTTTCCAGCGCTACATCCCGTCCATGCGCAGCGCGCTGGACGCGACCGGGGGCGGTGCCACGGAAACACCCATCTACGACGCGCTCTACTCGGAATACCAGCGGCTCTTCCGCACGCTGCCCGGCGACCGGACCGGCGAGGAGGCGTTGCAGTTCAACGGCTTCACCGCCTGGCACGCGGAGCAGCCGGCGTACGCCCCCGGCAGGCACCGGGGCAACGGCCCGGCGGCGCTGCCGCCGGGCCGTCCCGACAACCGGATGCCAGGGCTCTGACCCCGGGAGCCCCCCACGCGCGCAGGCCCGTGCGCGCCGCTACTTCTTGCGCCCGCGCTTCTCGCGAACCCGCACCGACACCTGGATCGGCGTACCGGCGAAGCCGAACTCCTCGCGCAGCCGGCGCTCGATGAAGCGCCGGTAGCCCGCCTCCAGGAAGCCGGAGGCGAACAGCACGAACCGCGGCGGCTTGGTGCCCGCCTGCGTCCCGAACAGGATGCGGGGCTGCTTGCCGCCACGGATCGGGTGCGGGTGCGCGGCGACCAGCTCGCCCAGGAACGCGTTGAGGCGGCCGGTCGGCACCCGGGTCTCCCAGCCCGCGATCGCCGTCTCGATCGCCGGGACCAGCCGCTCCATGTGCCGCCCGGTGCGCGCCGAGACATTGACCCGCGGCGCCCACTGCACCTGCACGAGGTCCTTCTCGATCTCGCGCTCCAGGTAGTAGCGCCGCTCCTCGTCCAGCAGGTCCCACTTGTTGTACGCGATCACGACCGCGCGGCCCGCCTCGACGGCCATGGTGATGATCCGGGTGTCCTGCTCGGCCAGCGTCTCACTGGCGTCCACCAGGATGACCGCGACCTCGGCCTTCTCCAGCGCCGCCGCCGTACGCAGCGACGCGTAGTAGTCCGCGCCCTCGGTGAGGTGGACGCGGCGGCGGATGCCCGCGGTGTCGATGAACTTCCAGGTGATGCCGCCGAGCTTGATCAGCTCGTCCACCGGGTCGCGGGTGGTGCCCGCGACCTCGTTGACGACCACCCGGTCCTCGTTGGCCACCTTGTTCAGCAGGGACGACTTGCCGACGTTCGGCCGGCCGATGAGCGCGATCCGGCGCGGGCCGCCGACAACGTCGCCGAAGGTCAGCGCGGGCGCCTCGGGCAGCACCTCGATGATGGCGTCGAGCAGGTCGCCGGTGCCGCGGCCGTGCAGCGAGGAGACCGGGTAGGGCTCGCCGAGGCCGAGGTTCCACAGCGCGGCCGCGTCGGCCTCACCGGTCGGCCCGTCGACCTTGTTGGCGGCCAGCACGACCGGCTTGCCCGCGCGGCGCAGCAGCCGTACGACCGCCGCGTCCGTGTCGGTGGCGCCGACGGTGGAGTCCACGACGAAGACCACCGCGTCGGACGCCTCGATGGCGAACTCGGCCTGCGCCGCCACGGAGGCGTCGATGCCGAGGACGTCCTGCTCCCAGCCGCCGGTGTCCACGATCTTGAAGCGGCGGCCGTTCCAGTGCGCCTCGTACGTGACGCGGTCGCGGGTCACGCCCGGCTTGTCCTCCACGACCGCCTCGCGGCGGCCGATGATCCGGTTGACCAGCGTCGACTTGCCGACATTGGGACGGCCGACCACGGCCAGCACCGGCAGCGGGCCGTGCCCGGCCTCGGCCAGGTCGTCGGCCACCTCTTCGAGGTCGAAGCCCTCCTCGGCGGCGAGCTCCATGAACTCGGCGTATTCGGCTTCGCCGAGCGCGCCGGTCCCGCCGTGCTCGGTCTGCTCGTCTGCGTGGTCCATGAGGTATCTCCGTCGATCAACTGTGGCGGCTGCGGTAACCAGTGTGGTGCAGCCGGTGCGGTTCGGCCTGCGCGTTGTCCGTCTGCGCGGTCAGCGGCCGGTGGCTTGCTTGGCGTGCGCCAGGTGGGCGGTGAGCCGCTCCTGGATGCGCAGCGTGGCGGCGTCCATCGCGCTGCGGGTGCGGCGCCCGCTTCCGTCGCCCGCCTCGAAGGGCTCCCCGAAGACGACGTCGATCCGCGAGCGCAGCGGCGGCAGCGCCGGGACCGCCCGGCCCTTGGCGGTGCTGCCGAGGACGGCGACCGGCACGACGGGCGCGCCGGAGCGCACCGCGAAGTACGCCAGTCCCGAGCGCAGCTCGGCGAAGTCGCCGTCACCGCGGGTGCCCTCGGGGAAGATGCCGAGCATCCCGCCGCGCTCCAGGACGCCGAGCGCGGCGGTTATCGCCGTACGGTCGGCGGTCTCGCGGTCGACCTTGAGCTGCCCGATGGAGCGCAGGAACGGGTCGAGCGGCCCGACGAAGGCTTCCTTCTTCACCAGGAAGTGCAGCGGGCGCGGCGAGATGCCGATCAGCATCGGGCCGTCGATGTTGTGCGAGTGGTTGCCCGCCAGGATGACCGGGCCGTGCGCCGGTACCCGCCAGGCGCCGAGCACCCGGGGCCGCCACAGGCCGTTCATCAAGACGATGCCGATCCGGCGTCCGACGGCCGCTCCGCGCGGTCCCGGCGCCGTGCCCTGCTCCGCTGTCACCTGGGCGCCCGCTTCTCCTCGACCAGAGTGACGATGCACTCGATGACCTGGTCGAGGGTGAGGTCGGTGGTGTCGACCTCGACCGCGTCGGCGGCCTTGGCCAGCGGGGAGGCCGTGCGGCCCGAGTCGGCCGCGTCCCGCTTGATGAGCGCGGCCCGGGTGTCCGCGACGCTCAGCGCGCCGTTCAGCTCGCCGCTGCGGCGGGCTGCGCGGGCCTCGGCGGACGCGGTGAGGAAGATCTTGACGGTGGCGTTCGGGAAGACGGTCGTGCCGATGTCCCGGCCCTCGACCACGATGCCCACGGGGGACGCGGTGGCGGCGGCGCGCTGCAACTCGACCATCCTGGCCCGCACCTCGGGGACCGCGCTGACGGCGCTGACCGCGGCGGTGACCTCCTGGGTGCGGATCGGGCCCGAGGCGTCCACGCCGTCCACGGTGATGCCGGGGGCGGCCGGGTCGTGGCCCGCGACGATGGCGGGCTTGCCCGCGCAGTCGGCGACGGCCACCGGGTCGTTGACGTCGATGCCGTTGCTCAGCATCCACCAGGTGATCGCGCGGTACTGCGCGCCGGTGTCGAGGTAGCTCAGCCCCAGCTTCACCGCGACCGCCCTGGACGTGCTGGACTTGCCGGTACCGGAAGGGCCGTCGATGGCGACGATCACCGGATTTTCCACAGCGGGTGGCCTTCCTCGTGCGCGGAGCGGGGGGCGGGCGGGCCGGCCGAGGGGCCGGATGCCATTCCCCCAAGGTTACCGGCCGCCCGCGCCCCGGAACGCCACGGGTTTTCCCTGCCGGGAAGGCCCCCGATACGCCGCCACGGTCATCCCTCGTCCACCCCCGGCATTCGGTCCGCGCCGTACCCCGGCAGTGCCCGGCCGAACCGCATCCGATCACCGCCCGCCCGATCACCGCCCGCGCCCGGCCGTCACCGCGCCGGGAGCGTCCGCGTCGCATCCGGCCCGCGCCTGTTCCGCACCGGACCGCATCGGTGCTGGCCTGGGGTCGACGCCAGGACCGCGTCCGATCCGCACCGTGCCGGGCCGAGGCCGCGTCGCATCCGGCTCGCAGTACCCAGCACCTGCCGGTGCGCAGACTACTGCCGGATCGACCAGCCGCGTTCGCGCAGGGCGACCGTCAGGGCGGGCGCGGTGCGCGGCTCGACCATGAGGTTCACCAGACCGGCCTGCTGTCCGGTGGAGTGTTCGATGCGGACGTCCTCGATGTTGACGCCCGCCGCGCCCGCGTCGGCGAAGAGGCGGGCCAGCTCGCCCGGCTGGTCGCCGATGAGGACGGCCACGATCTCGTACGCCTTGGGCGCCGTGCCGTGCTTGCCGGGGACCTTGGCGCGGCCCGCGTTGCCGCGCCGCAGGATGTCCTCGATGCCCGCCGCGCCGCCGCGCCGCTTGTCCTCGTCGGCGGACTGGAGGGCGCGCAGCGCCGCGACCGTCTCGGTCAGGTCGACGGCGACATCGGCGAGGACGTCTGCGACCGGTCCGGGGTTGGCGGCCAGGATGTCCATCCACATGCCGGGCTCGGAGCCCGCGATCCGCGTGACGTCGAGGATGCCCTGGCCGCACAGGCGTACGGCGGTGTCCTCGGCGTGCTCCAGGCGGGCCGCGACCATGCTGGAGACGAGCTGCGGGGTGTGCGAGACCAGGGCGACGGCCCGGTCGTGGGCGTCGGCGTCCATGACGACGGGGACGGCGCGGCACAGCGCGACCAGTTCGAGGGCGAGGTTGAGCACCTCGGTGTCGGTGGCCGGCGTCGGGGTGAGCACCCAGGGTCGGCCCTCGAAGAGGTCGGCGGTCGCGGCCAGCGGACCGGAGCGCTCGCGGCCCGCCATGGGGTGGGTGCCGATGTAGTGGGTGAGGTCGCAGCCCAGCGCCTCCAGGTCGCGTCGCGGGCCGCCCTTGACGCTGGCGATGTCGAGGTAGCCGCGGCCGAGCCCGCGGGTCAGCGCGTCGGCGAGGGTGGCCGCGACGTGGGCGGGCGGCACGGCGACGATCACGAGGTCGACCGGGCCTTCGGGCTCCCCCGTGGTGCCCGCGCCGAGCGAGGCCGCCGTGCGCGCGGTGCTCGGGTCGTGGTCGGTGAGGTGGACGTCCACACCGCGCGCGGTGAGCGCGAGGGCGGCGGAAGTGCCCATCAGGCCGGTGCCGACCACCAGGGCGGTCCTCACTGGGCGACGCTCCCGGAGGCGTCCCGCTCGGGTCGGCCGCTCCCGCGGACCGTTCGTACCGCCACGTCACTGCTCCCTCGGCTGCTCACGTACCTGCCGACCAGGGTAGTCACCGGGGGCGGGCCGCGAGACGGACGCCCGCACTGCGAGACGGGCGGCGCGGGCGTACGGGCGGCGCGGGCGTACGCGCAAGGTCCCCGTCACGCCGCCCGGCATCGAACACGGACAATGTCGTGCAAACCCACCTCCGCCGCCGCTTGTCACCGCCTCGACCGCCCGGACCAGGTAGAACTTCCCCATGCTCTTCCACTTGGTGCCGCTGGACGACTGGCTGCACGCGCCCGAGCGCCCGTACGCCCCCGCCTCCCTGGACGAGGAGGGTTTTGTGCACTGCTCGCCCGACGAGGCCGTGACCCTCGCGGTGGCCGACGCCTTCTACCGGGAGGTGGCGGGGCCGCTGATGGTGCTGCTGATCGAGGAGGCCGCGCTGCGCGCCGAGGTCCGCTGGGAGGCGGCCGATCCGGCGCCGCCGCCCGGCGTCCCGCAGGACACGGCCTTCCCCCACGTCTACGGCCCCATCGACCGGCCCGCGGTGACCGGCATGCTGGAGGTCGTACGGGATCCGTACGGCCGTCCGCTCGGCCTGACGGCCTGGTCGTAGTCCCGCTACGCCCCTCGGGACCTCCCCCGCCGCGGCGGTATCGTGGGCCCCGCCATCACCGTCTGCAACGTGATCACCGCACGAAGCAGTGGAAACTCCGGCGCTTGGTCGGACTTCATGGCGATAATCGCCCTCATGCGCGATTCGCTGGGGCACGACCTTGTCCGGGACCACACGGTCTATGCCTGCGTCATGGGCTCGCGCGCCTTCGGTCTGGCCACCGACGGCAGTGACACCGACCGGCGGGGTGTGTACGTGGCGCCCACCGAGCTGTTCTGGCGCTTCGACAAGCCGCCGACGCACGTCACAGGGCCGCGGCACGAACAGTTCTCCTGGGAGCTGGAGCGATTCTGCTCGCTCGCGCTGCGCGCCAACCCCAATCTGCTCGAGTGCCTGCACTCACCGCTGGTCGAGTACGCCGACCCGACCGGGCTCGAACTCCTCGACCTGCGCGACGCGTTCCTCTCCCGGCGCGCCGACGCCACCTTCCGCGGCTACGCCGCCCAGCAGCTCGGCCGTCTCGAAGCGGACATCCGCAACCACGGCCAGCCGCGCTGGAAGCACGCCATGCACCTGCTGCGGCTCCTCATGTCCTGCCGCGACCTGCTGCGCACCGGCCGCCTCACCATCGACGTCGGCGACCGGCGCGAGCGCCTGCTGTCGGTCAAGCGCGGCGAGCTGAGCTGGGACGAGGTCCGCGTCTGGATGCGCACGCTCCACGACGAGGCCGACGCGGCCGCCACCCGCAGCCCGCTGCCCGCCGACCCCGACCGCCCCCGCGTAGAAGCCTTCCTCACCCGCGTCCGCCGCACCTCAGCCGCGTTCCCGCTTCCCCCCGAACCCGCATAGCTCGCCGGGACTCAGGGGGCCAGGGGTGGTGGCAGGTGTTAGAGCTCGACCTCGTGCATCAGCATGCCGACCTCGGTGTTGGTCAGGCGGCGGAGCCAGCCGGACTTCTGGTCGCCGAGGGGGATGGGGCCGAAGCTGGTGCGGACGAGCTTGTCGACGGGGAAGCCCGCTTCGGAGAGCATGCGGCGCACGATGTGCTTGCGGCCCTCGTGGAGGGTGACCTCGACGAGGTAGTTCTTGCCGGTGTTCTGGACCACGCGGAAGTGGTCGGCGCGGGCCCAGCCGTCCTCCAGCTCGATACCGCTCTTGAGCTGCTTGCCGAGATCGCGCGGGAGCGGCCCCTGGATCGCGGCGAGATAGGTCTTCTGCACGCCGTAGCGCGGGTGGGTCAGCCGGTGGGCCAGCTCGCCGTGGTTGGTGAGCAGGATCAGGCCCTCGGTCTCGGTGTCGAGCCGGCCGACGTGGAAGAGCCGGGTCTCGCGGTTGGTGACGTAGTCGCCGAGGCACTGGCGGCCGTCGGGGTCCTCCATGGTGGAGACGACACCGGCCGGCTTGTTGAGCGCGAAGAAGAGATACGACTGGGTGGCGACGGTCAGCCCGTCGACCTTCACCTCGTCGTGGTCCACGTCGACCCGCAGGCCCTGCTCGGTGACGATCCGTCCGTTGACCTCGACACGGTGCTGTTCGATCAGCTCCTCGCACGCCCGGCGCGAACCCATTCCGGCCCGCGCGAGCACCTTCTGCAAGCGCTCGCCCTCCTGCTCGGCGCCGGGGAAGGTCTTGGGCGTCTTGATCTGCGGCTTGCTGTGCCGCTCCCGGTTGCGCTCCTCGATCTGCGCGTCCAGCTCGCGCGGCCGGGCCGGCACCGGCTTGCGGCCGCGGTTGCCGGTCGGCTTGTTGCTGCCGGGCTTGGTACGCGGCATGCCGCCGGGCTTGTTCGCGCCGGACTGGCCGGTGCTGCCCACGTCGTAGCGGCGCTCCTCGGGACGCGGCGTGCCCTTGGGCCGCTGGCTCTGGCCCTCACCGCGGCGCGCGTCGCCCGAGCGCCCGTCGCCCGAGCGGCCGTCGCCGCGCCGGTCGGCACCACCACGCCGGTCGGCGTCACGGGGCCTGTCGCCTCCGCCGCCCCGCGGGTTCCGGTTGCCGCCGCTGTTCCTGTCGCTGCTTCGCATCAAGTGTCCGTTGTCGAGGTGTCGTCCGGCGCGTCCGGATCGAACGACGGAAGCCCCTCCTGGGACTCCGCCTCGATCGCTTCCGCCTCCGGCAGGAACGGTGCTAGCTCGGGCAGCTCGTCGAGGCTGCGCAGGCCCATACGTTCCAGGAAGTAGTTCGTCGTCCTGTACAGGATCGCACCTGTCTCGGGTTCCGTCCCACCTTCCTCGACCAGCCCCCGCTGGAGAAGGGTGCGCATGACGCCGTCGCAGTTGACTCCGCGGACCGCCGAGACGCGCGAACGGCTGACCGGCTGCCGGTACGCGACCACCGCCAGCGTCTCCAGCGCGGCCTGCGTGAGCCGGGCGTGCTGGCCGTCGAGGACGAACTTCTCCACGGCGGGGGCGAAGGCGGGCCGGGTGTAGAAGCGCCAGCCACCGGCGACCAGCCGCAGGTCGAAGCCGCGTCCCTCGCGGGTGTAGTCGTCGGACAGCTCGCGCAGCGCCTTGCCGACGGCCCGCCGCGGCCGTTCCAGGACCTTGGCCAGGTGCTCCTCGGTGGCCGGTTCGTCGACGACCATCAGCACCGCCTCCAGGGCGGGCTTCAGCTCCAGCTCGGCGGTCGCGGCGGCGAGCAGGCCCGCGGGCGCCGCCGTATCGCCTGCCGCGCCGGCCGCGGCAAGGGCCTCGGTGATATCCGACACGTCCGTCATTCCTCGGCCTCTCCCTGCTCGTGCTGCGGCTCGTGCTCCGACTCCGACTCCGACTCCGGCACCGGCTCCTGCTGCGGCTCGCGCTCCGACTCCGGCGTGCGCGCCGGAGCCGCCGCCTCCTGGTCGAACTCGTCGGTCACCAGCGGCGCCGCCGTATCCTGCTCCCCGCCCGTCCAGCGGACCTGGAGCAGCCCCAGGGCCTCCTCCTGGTCCAGCGCGACCGCCTTCTCCCGGTACAGCTCAAGGAGCGCGAGGAAGCGCGCCACGACCGTCAGCGTGTCCGGCGCGTCCTCGGTCAACTGCCCGAAACTGGCCACGCCGAACTCCCGCAGCAGCGCGATCACCCGCTCGCCCTGCTCCCGGACGCTCACCAGCGGCGCGTGGATGTGGTCGACGTACACCTGCGGCTTGGGCTTGGGCACCATCGCCTTCACCGCGAGCCGCGCGAAGCGCTCGGGGCCGATGCTGAGGACGACCTCGGGCAGCAGCTCCGCGTGCTGCGGTTCGAGGCCGACGGTACGGGGGTAGCGCAGCGCCTCGTTGTCCAGCCGCTCGGCGAAGATCGCCGCGATCTGCTTGTACGCCCGGTACTGGAGCAGCCGGGCGAAGAGCAGGTCCCGCGCCTCCAGCAGCGCGAGGTCCGCCTCGTCCTCGACCTCGGCGGACGGCAGCAGCCGGGCCGCCTTCAGGTCCAGCAGCGTGGCCGCGACGACCAGGAACTCGGTGGTCTGATCGAGGTCCCAGTCCGGGCCCATGGCGTGGATGTACGTCATGAACTCGTTGGTGACCCTCGACAGCGCCACCTCCGTGACGTCCATCTTGTGCTTGGAGATCAGCCCGAGCAGCAGGTCGAACGGCCCCTCGAAATTCGCCAGCCGTACGGTGAAACGGCCCCCTTCGGCGGGGACGGCCCCGGTTGCGTCGTCGGCGACCGACACGGGGTCATCAGCCGTGACCGCGGGCTCAGCGGGCGCTACGGGCGCTACGGGCTCGGCGCGCTCAGTAGGCGACGCGGACTCTCCCGCGGACTCGGCCGCTTCGGTGTCCCGCTCAGCGGCAGGCGGCACGGCGGCGCCGAGTCCGAGGCTGCGGCGGGGAGTGGCGGGTGAGGTCGGCATCGGGGTCCAGGGTACGAAGTGGTCTGTGCAGGCTACTCGCCGCAGCAGGCCACGCCCTGTTCCCCGGCCGCGCGCCGTCGGGGCGTCAGCGGCCCCGCAGACGGCGTACGAGGATGCTCGCGTCGCCGCGCGACTCCAGATCGGCCAGCACCACGGCGACGGCCTCGCGGACGATCCGGCCGCGGTCGATGGCGAGCCCGTGCTCACCGCGCAGCACCAGCCGGGCGTGTTCCAGATCCATCAGCTCCTCGGCGGAGACATAGACGGTGATCTTCTCGTCGTGCCGCTCGCGCCCGCTGGGACGGCGGTTCTGCCGGGCGGCCTTGCGCCGCGCCTGCTGGGGCTGCGGCTGGGCGGTGATCGGGGGCTGGACCGGTGTGGCCTGCGGCTGCGGCGCGGGCGCGGTCATGGTGCCGGAGGAGGCGGCCAGCGGCATACCGGCCCGCTCGGCGGTCAGCGGACGGCGCGAGGCCGGGATGTCCCGGCCGCCGTGTTCCGCGCTGTCCTCGCCCCGTCCCGCGGTGCCGGAGGGCCGTGTCCCCTCGTCGCCGTCCGCCGGATCGGCCGCGTCGTTGCCTGCGGAGGGGTCGGCCACCGGTACGGACCGCAGCCGGCCGTCCGACTGCGTACCGTTCTGCCCTTCGCCCGGACCACCGGAGCCGCCGGAGCTCCCGGAGCCGCCGGGACCGGGGCCGCCGGGGTGCTGCCGTGGCTGCGGGGCCTGGAGCGCAGCTCCTCCGGTCGTCCGGAACAGCTCGTCGGCGCCCGGCAGACTCACTCGGCGTGGCACCGGGCGAGCACCTCCCTGGCGAGCTGGCGATAGGCGGCCGCGCCGACGGAGTTGGACGCGTAGGTGGTGATCGGCTCGCCCGCCACGGTCGTCTCGGGGAACCGCACGGTGCGGCCGATGACGGTGTGGAAGACGTGCTCGTCGAACGCCTCGACGACCCGGGCCAGCACCTCGCGGCTGTGCACGGTGCGCGAGTCGTACATGGTGGCGAGGATGCCGTCGAGTTCCAGCTCGGGGTTGAGCCGCTCGCGGACCTTCTCGATGGTCTCGGTGAGCAGCGCGACTCCGCGCAGCGCGAAGAACTCGCACTCCAGCGGCACGATCACCGAGTGCGCGGCGGTGAGCGCGTTGACCGTCAGCAGGCCGAGCGAGGGCTGGCAGTCGATGACGATGTAGTCGTAGTCGGCCATCAGCGGCTTGAGGGCGCGCTGGAGCGACGACTCGCGGGCGACCTCGCTGACGAGCTGCACTTCCGCTGCCGACAGGTCGATATTGCTGGGGAGCAGGTCCATGCCGGGCACCGCTGTTTTCAGCAGGCACTCGTCGGCCGCCAGTCCGCGTTCCATCAGCAGGTTGTAGACCGTGATGTCGAGTTCCATTGGGTTGACCCCGAGGCCGACCGAGAGCGCGCCCTGCGGGTCGAAGTCGACAAGAAGCACCCGGCGGCCGTATTCGGCCAATGCCGCGCCCAGATTGATGGTCGAGGTGGTCTTGCCGACCCCGCCCTTCTGGTTGCACATCGCGACGATCTTCGCGGGGCCGTGGTTGGTGAGCGGATTGGGGATCGGGAAGTACGGCAGGGGCCGGCCGGTGGGGCCGACGCGTTCGCGGCGCTGCCGGGCCGCGTCCGGGGCGAGGGTGGCCGCGTACTCCGGATCCGGTTCGTACTCGGCGTCCGGGTCGTAGAACTGGCCGTCCTGGAGGTCGTTGTCGTTGAAAGGCGCCATGGCGTAAGCAGGTTGCGTCTCTGTGGTCGTCTCGGGCCGGCGGGACTCGAAGGTGCGGACCGCGACGGAACCGACGGTCATTCCTGGTTGACCACCCCCGGGAGCAAATGTCGACTCATTCACAAGTCGTCTTACCTCCTTGGTGACCAGGAAACTTCTAGACAGGTCAGCGTGACTACAGCCGACGATTCGCGACTCTATGGCGTGTCGGTGGTCCACAGCAACACAATCCGCCGGACACGGCACGATGTGTCGGCAACCGAACACCCCGCTGTCAAGGGCGTAAGCACATGAACGGCCGGGCCTCGACACACAAGACCCGGCCGGTGGTGCGGTGTTGGCGCGATGTTGACGCGCCTGGTCACAGTGGCCGCCGGTCAGCCCAGCAGCGCGTGCAGGTCGGTGGAGTCGAGGCCGTGCGCCTCGGCCACCGGACCGTAAACGACTTGTCCCTCATGCGTGTTGAGACCGAGAGCGAGAGCCGCGTCACGTCGCAGTGCCTCGCGCCAGCCCCGGTTGGCCAGTTCGACGATGTACGGCAGCGTCGCGTTGGTCAGCGCGTACGTCGAGGTGTTGGGAACCGCGCCCGGCATGTTCGCGACGCAGTAGAACACCGACTGGTGTACGGGGAACGTCGGTTCGGCGTGCGTGGTGGGGCGCGAGTCCTCGAAGCAGCCGCCCTGGTCGATCGCGATGTCGACAAGGACAGATCCCGGCTTCATGCGCGAGACCAGCTCGTTGGTGACCAGCTTCGGCGCCTTCGCGCCCGGAATGAGCACCGCGCCGATCACGAGGTCGGCGTCGAGCACGGCCTTCTCCAGCGCGTAGGCGTTGGAGGCGATGGTCTGCACGCGGTTGCCGAACACCTTGTCGGCCTCGCGCAGTTTGTTGACGTCCTTGTCCAGCAGCGTGACGTGGAAGCCGAGTCCGAGCGCGATGGTGGTGGCGTGCCAGCCGGAGACACCGGCGCCGATGACGACGGCCTTGCCCGACTGGACTCCGGGGACGCCGCCGGGCAGGACGCCGCGTCCGCCGGCCGAGCGCATCAGGTGGTAGGCGCCGACCTGCGGGGCGAGCCGGCCGGCCACCTCGGACATCGGGGCGAGGAGCGGGAGCTGGCGGTTCGCGGTCTCCACCGTCTCGTACGCGATGGCGGTGGTGCCCGACTCCAGCAGCGCGTCCGTGCACTCGCGGGAGGCGGCGAGGTGCAGGTAGGTGAAGAGCGTCTGGTCCTTGCGGAGCCGGTGGTACTCCTCGGCGATCGGCTCCTTCACCTTGAGCAGCAGATCGGCCGTCGCCCACACCTCGTCGGCGGTGGCGAGGATGCCCGCACCGGCCGAGACGTACTCCTCGTCGGGGATGGACGAGCCGTTGCCGGCGCCCTGCTCCACGAAGACCTGGTGTCCGTTACGGACGAGTTCGTGCACGCCGGCCGGGGTGATGGCCACGCGGAACTCGTTGTTCTTGACCTCGCGGGGGATGCCCACCTTCACGTCGATCACGGTCCTTGCGCTCAGGGAAGAATGACCGCTTTGGGGCGGCGAAAGCCAGTCTAGTGAAGGAAGACTCTCTGTCCAGCCTTACAAAGTGACCACTTTGGCCGAGACCATTGGCAGTTTCGTAGGTATACAGCGCGGCGATCGTCAGTTCGGCGCCGTTTCGCCCTCGCTGAGCAGGCGGTTCGCGGCGGCGCGGTGGACCCTGGCGCCGCTCGGATCGCCCAGCCGGTCGAGCGTGTCGGCGAGCCGCAGCAGGATCGCGCCCTCAAGACGCCGCTCCCCCGCCTTGCGCGCCCAGTACAGCGCGTCGCGGCAGGTCCGCAGCGCGTCCTCCGGGTAGCCCGCGTACTCCTGCACCCGGGCCGCCTCGGTCAGCGCGCGGGCCTGCGCGCCCAGGTCGCCCAGCCGCCGGTACGCCCCCGCGGCGGCCCGCCATTCGCGCAGCGCGGGCCCGTACCGGCCGTCGTAGGTGAACAGCGCGCCGATCCGGCCGTGCAGCCGGGCCTCGTGGAAGGTCTCGCCGCGTTCCTGGCGCAGCGCGAGCGCCCTGCCGTACCAGTCGGCGGCCCGCTGCGGGTCGCGCCGCTCCTGATACGTGCCGCCGAGCGCTTCCAGTACCCGGCCCTCGGCCTCCGCGTCGTCGCACGCGCGGGCCGCGCCCAGCGCGGCGCGGTACCGGTCGAGCGCCAGGTCGCAACGGCCCGCCGCCGCGTCCAGGTCGCCGAGGTTGATCAGCGCCGCCGCCTTCTCCCGGTCCAGGCCGCGCCGCTCGGCGACGTCCAGGACCAGGCCGTGCAGTTCGTACTGCTCGGCCGCCATCGCGTTCCCGCCGGGGAAAGCGGCGAGCGCCTGCACCTGGGCCGCGATCAGCCGTCTGGCCAGGGTGTCCAGATCGCCGTCCGCGACGGCGACCCGCGCGGAGGCCAGCAGCGCGGGCAGCCGGGACCGCAGCCACTGCGCGGCCGTCTCGGGCGAGTCGAAGCTGAGGCTGCGCGGGCCGTCGTCCGGCAGCCGCATCCGCACGAGCGCCGAGCCGCACGACAGCAGCAGCCGTACGGTCCGCTCCAGCATCCTGGCCCGCGCCAGCCGCACCTCCTCCGGGCGGTCGCGGGATGCGAGCAGCCCGCGCAGCAGCGGCTCGAAGCAGCCGGGCAGACGGTACTGCGGCGGCAGCTCGTCGCCCGTCACCGGACCCGGTGCCAGCAGGGCGCCGCCGACGAAGTCGTCGAGCGTACTCTGCGCGGCGGCCACGGAACAGCCCGCGAGCGCCGAGGCCATCTGCGCGTCGACCATGCCCGCCGGTGCCAGCGCCAGGAGTCGCAGCATCCGCGCGGCGGTCTGCGGCACGTCCTCGTAGACCAGCCGGAAGGACCGCACGAGTTCGCCCTGCGCGGTGGCGCGCGAGGGCGCCGTCCCGTCCGCGTCGGCCGGGGACGGGACGGGAGCGTCGGCCGGGACCGTACGCAGCCGGGTCGCCGCGTCCGCCACGGACAGCGTCGGCCGGGCCGCGAGCCACGCGGCGACCAGCCGCAGCGCGGTGGGGTGCCCGCCGATCTCCTGCACCAGCGCCTCGGCGGCGCGCGGGTCGCAGGTCACCCGGGTGGAGCCGATGCTGTGCGCGAGCAGTTCCACGGCGGCGGGCGTGTCGAGCCCGCCCAGCGTGCACGGCCGCACGTCCGGCACTCCGGGCAGCGGGCCGTCCGAGGTGACGACGACAAGGCTGCCGGGCGCGTCCGGGATCAGCCCGTCGAGCTGATCGGCGCGCAGGACGTCGTCCAGGACGAGGAGCGTCTTGCGCGAGGTGGCGGCGGGGCCGCCGGACGGGGCGGCCGGGGCGGGAGCGTCAGGTGTTCCGGGGGCACCGGGACCTGCGGCGCCTGATGCGGGGGCGGGGGGAACTCGTGGAGCAGCGGGCGGAACAGGACCGGTGGGAGCGCCGTGGGCTCCGGGGGCGGCTGGGCCGCCGGCTTCCGGGGTACGGGCGAGGGCCCGGTGAAGGGCGCGGACGGCGTGCTCGGCGGGTACGGGCTCCCCTTCCGGGGAGGTCATGCGCAGGAAGACCTGGCCGTCCGGGTAGTCGTCGGCCAGGTCTTCGGCCAGGCGCAGCGCGAGCGCGGTCCTTCCGACGCCGGGGCGTCCGGCGACGAGCAGCACGCGCGCCCGCCCCTTCCCCTGCTTTCCGAGGCCCGGCCGGCCGATCTCCCCGCGCAGCTCAGCCAACTCCCTTTCCCGGCCGACGAATTGGCCCTCCGCCCAGGCCCCCGCCCATACGGCACCGCCGATCCGCACCGTGACCTCGCCGGTCCGGCTCACCGGGCGAACAGCGCCCGGGGCCTCCACCGGCGCGGCGGGCGCGGCGGGCGCGGTCCCGGCCTTGGGATCAGGCGTGGGATCAGGCGTGGCGTCCACCTCGGCCTCGGACCCGGCCTCGGACCCGGTGTCCGCCCCGGACCCGTTCTCGGTTCCCGGTGCGACAGCGGCGGTGCGCTCGGCCTTCGCCGGACGAGCGGCCGGTGCGTCCGGCACCGCATCCGGCACCGCGTCCACCCCGGCATCCGCCCCGGCGTCCGCCCCGGCGGTGGTGCGTTCGGTCTTGCGGCCGGTCACGGACGACGGCTCGGCGTCCTTCGCGGGCGTCTGCTCGGGCCCGGACTCGGCGGCGGCGGCCGGGGCCTCGGGGACCGAGCCCTTGCGCGTCGGGGAGCCGGCGGAAGCCGGCCGACGGCGGCGGGTGCGCGCCTTGGCGGGTGCGGCGGCCGGGACCTCGTTCGTGTCCGGTTCAGGTGCCGCCGAGGCGTCCGCTCCCGCAGGGGTCCCGTTGGGGTTCAGCGCCTGATCCGTCACGGCCTACGCTCCCGGCTCAGTGGGGTCGTCCGCGCGGGGCGCGGATGCGCGGGTACGCGGCTACGGCGACGAGCCTAGTTCACGCGGTCGGGCCGGTCCGGGGCTCCGACGCGGCCGACCGCGTAAATGATCACTCCATCGGATCATCGAGACCCGATGAGGGAGCTGTGAAGAAGCTGTGGACCCGGCGGTCAGGGCGTGAAGGGCCGCGCGGGCCACGGCGACTCGGCGGGCCGCAGCGCGTCGAGACCGGCGCCGGTCATCGCGGCCTGGAGCGCGAAGACGCCCACGACCAGGCAGTTGTTGTGCAGGTCGCCCGCGAGGACCCCGCTGACGAGGTCCGCGAGCGGGACGCGGGCCAGCTCCATGTCGGCCTCCTCCTCGGCGACCGCGAAGCGCTCGCCGTCCGCCTCGGAGACACCGCGCGCGAGGAAGATCCGCACCGCCTCGTCCGTACCGCCGGGGCTGGTGTAGACGTCGGTGAGGACCCGCCAGTCCTCGGCCTTGACGTGCGCCTCCTCGTACAGCTCGCGCTGGGCCGCGTGCAGCGGATTCTCGCCGGGGATGTCGAGCAGTCCGGCCGGGATCTCCCAGAGCTTCTGCCGTACGGGGTGCCGGTACTGGCGCAGTACGAGGACGCGGTCGGCGTCGTCGAGCGCGAGGACGGCCACCGAGCCGGGGTGGACCTGGTAGTCGCGGACGGCGGTGGTGCCGTCGGGCATGACCACCTCGTCCGTCCGTACCGACGTCTTCTTGCCGGTGAACGGCGTGGAGGTCACGGTGACCCGCCACTCCTCCTGGGTGTCCTTCAGCATGCTGCGCCTTCCGAGTCCGTGACCGTACCGAGTGACCGGGAGCGGGCGCCGGGCCCGCTCCCGTAACGCCGCGTTCAGCCCTGCCGCTCCTGCGGGTCCTGCTGCTGGCGCGCGACCGCCGCCTTGACCAGCCCGGCGAACAGCGGGTGGGGCCGGGTCGGGCGGGACTTCAGTTCGGGGTGCGCCTGGGTGGCGACCAGGTACGGGTGCACCTCGCGCGGGTACTCGACGTACTCGACGAGCTTGTTGTCGGGCGAGGTGCCCGAGAAGACGATGCCGGTCGCCTTCTCCAGCTCGGCGCGGTAAGCGTTGTTGACCTCGTAGCGGTGCCGGTGCCGCTCCTCGACGTACGGCTGGTCGCCGTAGACCTCGCGGACGATGGAGCCCTCGGCGAGCTTCGCCGGGTACGTGCCCAGGCGCATCGTGCCGCCGAGGTCGCCCTTGCCGTCCACGATGTCGAGCTGCTCGGCCATGGTGGAGATGACCGGGTGGCCGGTGCCGGGGTCGAACTCGGTGGAGTTGGCGTCGGCGATCCCGGCGAGGTTGCGCGCGGCCTCGATGACCACGCACTGGAGGCCGAGGCAGAGTCCGAGCAGTGGGACGCCGTTCTCACGGGCGAAGGTGATCGCGGTGACCTTGCCCTCGACGCCTCGGTCACCGAAGCCGCCGGGCACGCAGATCGCGTCCACGTCGCCGAGCTGCGCCGCCGCGCCCGCCGGGGTCCGGCAGTCGTCGGAGGTGACCCACTTGACGTGCACCTTCGCGTTGTTGGCGAATCCTCCGGCGCGCAGTGCCTCGGTCACCGACAGATAGGCGTCGGGCAGGTCGATGTACTTGCCGACCAGCGCGACCTTCACCTCGTGGGCGGGCTCGTGCACCCGCTTGAGCAGGTCGTCCCACTGGGCCCAGTCCACATCGCGGAAGGGCAGGTCAAGACGCCGGACGACGTACGCGTCCAGCCCCTCGGTGTGCAGCACCTTGGGAATGTCGTAGATGGAGGGCGCGTCGATCGCGGCGACCACCGCGTCCTCGTCGACGTCGCACATCAGCGAGATCTTCCGCTTGATGGCGTCCGGCACATGGCGGTCCGCGCGCAGCACGATCGCGTCGGGCTGGATGCCGATGTTGCGCAGCGCGGCCACCGAGTGCTGGGTCGGCTTGGTCTTCAGCTCGCCGGAGGGACCGATGTACGGCAGCAGCGAGATGTGCACCACGAAGACGTTGTCCCGGCCGACCTCGTGCCTGACCTGGCGGACCGACTCCAGGAACGGCAGCGACTCGATGTCGCCGACCGTGCCGCCGACCTCGGTGATGACGACGTCCACGTCGTCGGTGGCCATCCGGCGGATGCGGGACTTGATCTCGTTGGTGATGTGCGGGATGACCTGCACGGTGTCGCCGAGGTACTCGCCGCGCCGCTCCTTGGCGATCACCGTGGAGTAGATCTGGCCGGTGGTGACGTTGGCGGAACCCGCCAGATTGACGTCGAGGAAGCGCTCGTAGTGGCCGATGTCGAGATCGGTCTCGGCGCCGTCGTCGGTGACGAAGACCTCGCCGTGCTGGAAGGGGTTCATGGTGCCCGGATCCACGTTGAGATAGGGATCGAGCTTCTGCATGGTGACCCGCAGGCCCCGTGCCTTGAGCAGCGCCCCGAGGCTGGAGGCCGTCAGGCCCTTGCCGAGAGAGGAGGCCACACCACCGGTGACGAAGATGTGCTTGGTCGTCGTGGATTTCGGCGCATTCTTCAGAAAAGCTGCCAAGAGGGGGCTCCCGTGGTCGCGAGGTGAGGGTCGGGACGGCGTTCGTGCTTGGGAGCGCCGTCGCGGCGGTTCAGTGGTTCATCCCACCGGCCCACGGGCTACCAGGGTATCAGCGACCCCGGCCGCCGAATGATGCGCCACGGCGTCCGGCGGGCACGACGGACGACTTTCGCCGCTCCGGGCCGCCACCGCCCGGCCACCGCCCGACCACCGGACGGTCTTCGGGCGGTCTTCGGGCAGGTTTCGGGAAGGTTTCGTGCGCTCTTCTGGCCGTCATGGAGCCGCCGTAGGGCCGCCGTAGGGCCGCCGTAGGGCCGGTACACCCGACCGGCGGAGCGAAGATCGCGGAGACATGCGCACGCCCTCCTCGGACGACGTATCCTGCACGGACGCATTGCTACGAGCCGACCGGCACGGCACTATCCCCGCCCAGTTCCCGGATCATGAGCTCGTCCAAAATCCCCAGACCGCAAGACCGTCCCCAGCGGGGGCGGCGCCTGTCGTTCGACTGGAGTTGCACGTGGCCGGGCTCATCGAGGACTACGCCCTCATCGGTGATATGCAGACCGCCGCACTGGTCTGCCGGGACGGCACGGTCGACTGGCTGTGCCTCCCCCGGTTCGACTCGCCCGCCGTCTTCGCCGGACTGCTCGGTACCGAGCAGCACGGCTTCTGGCGGCTGGGCCCCGCGCACGGCAAGGACGACCAGCCGCCGGCCGCGACGCGCCGCAGATACCGGGGCGACTCGCTGGTGCTGGAGTCCGAGTGGGACACCGAACGCGGCACGGTCCGTGTGATCGACTTCATGCCGCCGCGTGACGGCGCCCCGCAGGTCATCCGGATCGTGGAGGGCGTGCACGGCCGCGTCCCGATGCGCTCCGCTCTGCGGATGCGTTTCTCCTACGGGCAGATCACGCCGTGGGTGCACAAGGTCGGTGACCGTACGGTCGCGGTGGCCGGGCCCGACTCCGTGTGGCTCGACACCGAGGTCGACACCTACGGCCGGGATCTGACGACGTACTCCGAGTTCACCGTCGCGCCCGGTGACCGCATCGCGTTCACCATCAGTTGGGAGCCGTCGCACAAGCCGCAGCCCTCGCTGCCGGAGCCCGAGGCGTCGCTGACCGCCACCGAGGACTTCTGGCGCGAGTGGGTCGAGCAGTGTACGTACGCCGGGCCGTACCGGGACGCGGTGGTGCGCTCGCTGATCACGCTCAAGGCGCTGACGTACGGGCCGACCGGCGCGATCGTCGCCGCGCCAACCACCTCGCTGCCCGAGGACATCGGCGGGGTACGCAACTGGGACTACCGCTTCACCTGGCTGCGCGACGCCGCGATCACCCTGTCCTCGCTGCTGCGCACCGGCTATCGCGACGAGGCCCGCGCCTGGCGCGAGTGGCTGCTGCGCGCCGTGGCGGGCGACCCCGAGAACCTCCAGATCATGTACGGCATCGCGGGCGAGCGCGAGCTGGGTGAGAACGAACTGCACTGGCTGCCCGGTTACGAGGGCTCCTCCCCCGTCCGGATCGGCAACGGCGCGGCCCACCAGCTCCAGCTCGACGTGTACGGCGAGGTCACCGAGGCCCTGCACCTGGGCCACATGACGGGCCTGGCGCGCAACGACTACGCGAGCGTCCTCCAGCTCAAGCTGATCCGCTACCTGGAGAAGCACTGGAACGAGCCGGACGAGGGCATCTGGGAAGTCCGCGGCCCGCGCCGCCACTTCGTGCACTCCAAGGTGATGGCCTGGGTCGCCGTCGACCGCACCGTCAAGCTCATCGAGTCCGGCGAGGTCGACGGCCCGCTGGAACGGCTCAAGGAGCTGCGCGAGGACATCCACTACGACGTGTGCGAGAAGGGCTTCGACCGGGAGCGCAACACCTTCACACAGTCCTACGGCTCCAAGGAACTGGACGCCTCGCTGCTGCTCATCCCGCAGATGGGCTTCCTGCCGCCGGACGACAAGCGGGTCATCGGCACCATCGAGGCGATTCAGCGGGAGCTGTCCACCGAGGACGGCTTCGTACTGCGCTACCCCGTCTCCAGCGGCGCCGACGGCAAGGAGAATCTGGACGGCCTGCCCGGCGACGAAGGGGCGTTCCTCGCCTGCTCGTTCTGGCTCGCCGACGACCTCGCGATGATCGGCCGCGTCGAGGAGGCCCGCAAGCTCTTCGAGAAACTGCTGGCGCTCCGCAACGACCTGGGCCTGCTCGCCGAGGAGTGGGACCCGCGCCGCAAGCGCCAGGTCGGCAACTTCCCGCAGGCGTTCAGCCATGTGCCGCTGATCGACACGGCGCTGCGGCTCACCGCCACTGGGGCCTTCCGCGCGTAGCGGGTCCCGGACGCCGGTTCGTCAGACCTGCGTCAGCTCGTCGTAGACGCTGAGCACCTGGGCCACCGTGTCGTCCTCGGTGGGCCAGGTGGCGGCCTGGGCGCGGCCCGCCACGGACAGGGCGGTACGGCGGCCGGGGTCGGCGAGCAGGGTGCCGACGGCGCGGGCGAGGGCCGCCGCGTCGCCGTAGGGGACGAGGACGGCCGCGTCGCCGACGAGTTCGGGCGTGCCGCCGACGGCGGTGGCGATCAGGGGGACGCCCGCGTGCAGGGCTTCCTGGGCGATCAGCGGGCGGGCCTCCCAGCGGCTGGGCAGGACGACGAGGTCGGCGGCGGCGAGCAGTTCCGGCACGTCGTCGCGGCGGCCGAGCAGGACCACCGGGAGTTGTTCCGCCTCGATCCGCTTCTCCAGTGCCGCGCGCCCGCTGCCCTCGCCCGCGACGGCGACCAGCGGCGGCGGTTCGAGACCCGTCCAGTGGGCGGCGGCGTCCAGCAGCAGGTCGTAGCCCTTGTGGGCTTCGAGGCGGCCGACGGCCAGCAGCAGCGGGCGGTCGACGGCGCCGAATTCGGCGCGGGTCTTGTGGGTGTGCCGCTCGCCGTCGCCAGGCAGACGCGGCGGCGGGGCGACCGGGCGCGGTACGGCGGCCGGTGCCAGCCTGACGTCCTTGGCGCCGAGGTGGCGGGCCCGGTCGACGAGTTCGGCGCAGACGCCGAGGACGACGGTGGCGCCGCGTACCGCCCGGCGTTCCAGCCAGCGCAGCAGCGCGGCGCGGCCCGCGCC
>NZ_MECL01000261.1 GCF_014596445.1 Streptomyces sp. CBMA29
GGGAAGTACACCTCGCCGCGGATCTCCACCAGTTCGGGCACGCGGTCGCCCGCTAGCCGGTCGGGGATGTCGGCGATCGTCCGTACGTTGGGCGTGATGTCCTCGCCGGTCCTGCCGTCGCCGCGCGCGGCGGCGCGCTGCGCCATCTGACGGCCTGGTCGGGCAGTTACACCGCCGTACTCCAACTCGGCCGCCGCATCACCGTGTTGGGCGACCTCGCCGGGGCCAGGCCGGTCTTCCACACCCACTGGGCGGGCGGTACGGCGTACGCGACCGCCGCCCTCCCGCTCGCCGACCTCATCGAGGCCGGGCTCGACGTCACCCACCTCGCCGCGCTCCTCGCCTGCCCCGACTCGCCCGAAGCGCTCGGCGACGGCACCCCGTACCTCGGCGTCCGCCGCGTCCCGCCCGGCCACGCGCTCATCCTGCGCGACGGCGCCCCGGAGATCAGCGGCTACGAACAGACCGCCTCGCTGGCCGTCGGTCACCAGCCCACCAACAGCGCCGACGCCACCGCGGCCGTCGAGGGCATACGGGACGCGCTCGTCGACGCCGTACGCGCCCGGCTCTCCCAGGCCCGCTTCGTCCCCGACCCCGGGGACGGGCCCGCGCCCGGCATCGGCGCCGACCTCTCCGGCGGCAGCGCCTCGGCCACGCTCGCGCTGCTCGCCGCGGGACTGCCGGGCAACCCCGGCATGCTGCCCGGCGCACCGGGCTCGCTGGCGGGAGAGCGGCTGCTCGCGGTCACCTTCAACGACCTCGCGGGCGGCGGACCGCCGGGGTCCTCCGGCGGCGGGCCCTGGGGTGCCGGGTCTTCGGGCGGCGGGTCTTCGGGCGGCGGACTCCACTCCAGGGAAGCGCAGTTGGAACGGGCGCGGATCATGGGCGCCGACCCGCGGCTGCGGCACGTCGTCGTCCCCGGCGGCCCCGAGGCACTGCCGTACGCCGACCTCGGCGGCGGCGCGCTCACCGACGAGCCCGCCCCCTCCCTCATCGACGCCGAACGCAACCGGCGGCGGCTCGCCGCCGGCGGCGCCGACCACCTCATCGGATACGGCGCCCGGCAGGTCCTCGACGCGCATCCCGCGCGGCTCGCCGACCTCCTGATGGACCGGCGTCGCCGCCACCTCGTACGGCCGGTGGCCGCGCTCACCCGGGCCGACGGGGTGCTCGGGCACCCCGCGCTCGTGCCCTTCACCGTGCCGGTCACCGTCTACCGGGCCGCCCGGCGGCTCGCCCGGACCCCTTATCAACAGGGTGTGGAGGACGCGGCGGCGCGGCTCCAGCGCTACGAGTTCGGCTCCGCGGGCAGTGGGCCGCTGGCCGCGTCCCTCGCCGCGATGACCTGGGTACGGCCAGGGCCGGCCGCCCGCTGGCTCACCGGGGAGGCGCTGGCCGAGGTGTCGGTCCGCCTCCAGGACGCCGCGCGGCGGCCGTGGCCGATGGACCGGCCGGGGGAGCGGCGCGCCCGCGCCGTGCTGGCCCGTACCGCCGGGGACTTCCGCGCCTTCGAGCAGGCCGCGGCCGTCCCCAGCCAGCGGCTGCACGCGCCCTTCCTCGACAACCAGGTCGTCCGGGCCTGCCGGGCGCTGCCTGGCGCCCTGCGCGTACGGCCCGGCGCTCGGGCCGACGTCCTGCGCGACGTCCTCGAAGGCGCCGGGGTCCGCGACCTGCCGCCGGGGTGGGGCGCCAACTCCCACTCCACCGCTGCGGCGGCGGCCCGCACCGGGTTGCGCTCCGCGCTGGACGACCTTCTGGACCTTTTTGACGCGCCGCTGCTCGCTGATGCCGGGCTCATTGACGCCCGCGTGGTGCGCTCCGCGCTGGTCGCTGTCGCGGACGGGAGTGGGGTGGCGGCGGACCTCGACGGATTGGGGGACCTTGTCGCCACCGAGGTCTGGCTGCGGCGGCTGCTCGCGCGGCGGGGGTCGTGCTGGACCGATCCCGCCACCCCCACCGATCCTCGCGCCCTCTCCTCCGGGGTCCAGCGGCTCTCTCTCTGACCTCGCCTTCTCTTCTTCTTTTCCTGTTTTCTTTCCCGCCCGCCCACCCGTGCGGGTGCTTTGTTCGTCTGCGGGTGCCGCTTGTGCCTGGTCGGTGCCGGTCCGGGGTACCTCCTCGAAATCCGTATCACCTGGCCCTGCGTATCCGGTGCCGTTCCTGTCAACGTATTTCTGCGGGGGCACCCCGGCCCGTCCCCTTCCGGTACGTCGGCGTCCGCATGTCCGGTGGGGGTTGCCGGGGTGGGGGGTGGGGGGGGTGCTTGGGGAAGGGCCCGAGCTTTCCGAGTCACCGGGCGGGGGCACCGGCGCAGGACGGTCCGCCGAAAGGAACCCCCGACCCCCTCAGCCACAGCGGACAGGCACCCGCCGCCGTACCCCAAACCCGCCCACCCCCACCGGACCGTCGGACGCCGCCGTACCCGAGAGCCCGCCCACCCCCTCCCGCCGGACAGGCACCCGCCGCCGTACCCCAACCCCCCACCCCCTCCCCCTCAGCGGACAGGCACCCGCCGACGTACCCGAGCCCACCCCCTCCTCCCGCCCACCCCCTCCCGCCGGACAGGCACCCGCCGCCGTACCCCACCCCCCCACCTCCTCCCACCGGACAGGCGGACGCCGCCGTACCCCAAACCCGCCCACCCGCTCCCGCCCACCCCACCGGACCGTCGGACGCCGCCGTACCCGAGCCCACCCACCCCCTCCCCCCTCAGCCCCCACCGGACAGGCGGACGCCGACGTACCCGGAGGGGACGGGCCGGGGTGCCCCCGCAGAAATACGTTGACAGGAACGGCACTGGATGCGAGGGGCCAGGTGTTACGGATTTCGAGGAGGTACCCCGGGCCGGGACCGACCAGGCACAAGCGGCACCCGCAGACGGAGAAAGCACTCGCACGGGTGGGCGGGCGGGCAAGACAAGACAAGACAAGACAAGACACAGCAAGGGCGGCCAGCCCTGTCAGTGGGGTGACGCAGAATGGTCCCCGGGAGAAGGGAGGTCGACATGACGGTATGGGACGACGTCGTCGGCCAGCACCGCGTAGTCGCGGAGCTGTCCGCGGCGGCGGCAGACGCAAACGCCTTGGTGACGGCCCACGAAGAAGGCCGCCCACAACCCGCGGCGTCCAGAATGACGCACGCCTGGCTCTTCACCGGCCCCCCGGGATCGGGCCGATCCACCGCCGCCAGAGCCTTCGCCGCCGCACTCCAGTGCGTCAGCCCCGACCGAGCCCTCGGCGCCCCCCCCGGCTGCGGCTTCTGCGACGGCTGCCACACCACAGCCCTCGGCACCCACGCCGACGTGGAATTCGTCCGCACGGACCTCCTCTCCATCGGCGTCAAAGAAACCCGTGACCTGGTGCGCCGCGCCGCGCTGTCCCCGGCCGGAGGCCGCTGGCAGGTCATCGTCATGGAGGACGCGGACCGCCTGACGGAAGGCGCGGGCAACGTACTGCTGAAGGCCGTCGAGGAGCCCGCCCCCCGCACGGTGTGGCTGCTGTGCGCGCCGTCGGTGGAGGACGCGCTGCCGACGATCCGTTCGCGGTGCAGGCTGCTGAGCCTGCGTACGCCGTCGGCCGAGGCGGTCGCGGACGTACTGATGCGGCGCGACGGCATCGACCCGGCGCTGGCGGAGCGGGTCGCGCGGGCGACGCAGGGCCACATAGGGCGTGCGAGACGGCTGGCGACGGACGAGTCGGCACGGTCCCGCCGCACGGCGGTCCTGCGCGTACCGCTGCGGGTCGCGGACATCGGCGGGTGCCTGCGCGCGGCGCAGGAGTTGGTGGACGCGGCGCAGGAGGACGCCAAGGCGGTCGCGGAGGAGGTCGACGGCAAGGAGACCGAGGAGATGCGGGCGGCCCTCGGCGCGGCGGCGGGCGCGGGCAGCCGGATGCCGCGCGGCACGGCGGGCGCGATGAAGGAGCTGGCGGACCGGCAGAAGCGGCGTTCGACGCGTACGCAGCGCGACACCCTCGACCTCGCGCTCACCGACCTCGCCGGGTTCTACCGCGACGTGCTGTCGGTGCAGCTCGGCTCGGCGGTCGGCATCGCGAACACCGAGGTCCGCGAGGGCATCGAGCAGATCGCGTCGTCGTCCCGGCCGGAGAACAGCCTGCGCAGGATCGAGGCCGTGCTCGCCTGCCGCGACGCCCTGGACCGTAACGTCGCCCCGCTGCTCGCGGTGGAGGCCATGACCCTGGCGCTACGAGCGGGCTGAGGGCCGGGCCCCGCCTCGGGGCACGCTCCCGGAAGGGCACCCCCGACCACGTCACCACGTCACCACGTTGGTGCGTTCGGGTGATCCCGCCCCCGCCCCCGTAACGTCTCCCACCCCACGGCCCGCAGCCGTTGCAAGGTGCAGACAGCGTTCCCGCGCTTCCGCCGCCGTACGGAATCACCCACCGCCTTGGGGGGCATCCCACCCCGAGGACCCGACCCGACCCGGCCTGGCCCGACCCGGCCCGACCCGGCCCAAGGACCAGCCCCCGTACCCGGCCGCACCGTCCCAGCGGGAGCGCACCCGCACCCGAGGGGTTCCGCCGTGGCCGACGTCGTCCTGTCCGTCCTGCTGCTCGCGGCGACCGCCGCCGCCGTACTGCTGGCTCACCGCGCCCTGCGGCACTGGTGGTCAGAGCGCGCCGGGCGGCCGTACGAACTCCCCGCCGACCGCCTCGGCACCGCCCTGCGCGCGGGTGCGGCAGGGGTCGCGGCGCTCACCGCCCTGGCGCTCGCCGTGCCGCTGCTCAGCGACTCCCGCGACACCGGCCGCGCCGACCTGGCCCCCGCCGGAGAGTCGTCGGCCGAGGCCGCGGCCACCGTGCCGCCCGCCCCCAGCCGTACCCCCGCCCCCGCCCCGCCGGCGCCCGAGATGCGTACGGTCGGCCACCCGGCGGGCGGCACCCTGATGGAGCTGCGCGACGGCATCCGCGTCTGGCTGCCGCCGCGTTACGCGTCGGCGGGCGCGGCGAGCCTCGTGTACCCCGTCGTCCTCGCGCACCTGCCCGCCAGCGGCGCCCCCGACCTCTTCGAGGGCTTCGCCGTACAGGCCAAACGCGGCCTGGCCAATCCGTTCCTGCTGGTCATGCCGCGCGACTGCGGTCAGGACCCGGTCGCCGTCCTGGCGGAGGCCGCCCGCCACTTCCGCGCGCTGCCGGCGAGTGGCGCGCACGCCGTCATCGGCCTCGGCGCGCAGGCGCCGTGCGCGGTGCACGAGGCGCTGGCCCACCCTGGCCGGTACCGCGCCGCCGCCGGGATCTCCGGTACGTATCCGCCGCCCGCCCCGGCGGCGGGCCCGCACCCGGCCCTCCTGCTGGCCGCCACCACCGCCGAACTGGCCCCGCGCGCCTCCGCGTTGCGCCTGCGCGCCGCCCTGCGCCCGCGCGGCGACCAGGTCCGGATCATCGACGGCGTACGGGTGCGGCGCGAGATGTACGCGCTGGTCGCGGGGTATCTGACGGAGAAGTTGGAGGGGCCGAGCCGTAAAGCCGCCCCGTCGGCCGTATCGAAGGCGCGCGGCACCTCGGCCGTATCGAAGGCGCACGGCACCTCGGCCGGATCAGAGTCCCCCGCCTCGCCCGGATCGAAAGCCGCGACCGGGGCGGCGCCCGCCCCCACCTCCCTCAAACACTCATAATCGTGCGTATCACTCGTAAGGGGACAGCCGGAGCGTCTGTCCCCGCCCCCCGGCCGATACGCTCGCAAACACCCGACGGGAGGACCCGAGCCGCCGATGCACTCCAAGCGCCTGCTCCGCATCCCGGCCACCGTGATCGCGGTGACCGGACTGCTGCTGTCCGCATGCACCTCAGAGGGGGGCGGGCACAAGGCCGCGGCGTCGTCGCCGGTCCCCGCCACCACCTCGCTCAAACCGCTGCCGTCCGAGAGCCCCGCGGACCTGGCGCCGTACTACGGGCAGAAGCTGTCGTGGCACGACTGCGGCGTCCCCGGCTTCCAGTGCGCGACCATGAAGGCCCCGCTGGACTACGCGCACCCCGTCACCGCCGACGACCTCAAGCTCGCCGTCGCCCGTAAGAAGGCGACGGGCCCCGGCAAACGGCTCGGCTCGCTGCTGGTCAACCCCGGCGGCCCCGGCGGCTCGGCGATCGACTACCTCCAGTACGCGGCCCTCGGCTACCCGACCGCGGTCACCTCGCGGTACGACATGGCCGCCGTCGACCCGCGCGGCGTCGCCCGCAGCGAGCCCGTCGAATGCCTCAGCGACCCGCAGATGGACGCGTTCACGGCCGTCGACACCACGCCCGACGACAGCGCCGAGGTCAACAAACTCGTCACCGCCGACAAGGGTTTCACGGGCGGCTGCGAGAAGCGTTCCGCCAAGATCCTCGGCCATGTCTCGACCGTCGACTCGGCCCGCGACATGGACATCCTGCGCGCACTGCTCGGCGACCAGAAACTGACGTACGTCGGAAAGTCGTACGGCACCTTCCTCGGCGCCACCTACGCCGGGCTCTTCCCGCAGCGCGTCGGCCGCCTCGTACTCGACGGCGCCATGGACCCCTCCGTCGGCGCGCTGGAGAGCAGCCGCGCCCAGGCCGGCGGCTTCGAGGTCGCGTTCAAGGCGTTCGCGGCGGACTGCGTCAAGCGCTCCGACTGCCCGCTCGGCACGACGTCCAGCGACGACGCGGGCAAGCACCTCGACGCGTTCTTCGCCTCCCTGGACAGCCACCCGCTCTCCACCGGCACCAGCCGCCCGCTCACCGAGGCCCTCGGCACCACCGGCGTCATCGCCGCGATGTACGACGAGGGCGCCTGGCCGACCCTGCGCGGCGCTCTGGCCAGCGCCCTCAAGGACGACGGCGGCCCGCTGCTCAAGCTCTCCGACAGCTACTACGAGCGCGACGACAAGGGCAAGTACAGCAATCTGATGTACGCCAACGCCGCCGTCAACTGCCTCGACCTGCCCCCGGCGCTGTCCTCCCCGGCCGACGTCGAACGCGCCCTCCCCTCCTTCCGCGCCGCCTCCCCGCACTTCGGCACGACCCTGGCCTGGTCCTCCCTGATCTGCGGCTACTGGCCCCTGCCGTCCACCGGCCACGCCGAGCGCATCGAGGCCAAGGGCGCCGCCCCGATCCTCGTCGTCGGCACCATCCGCGACCCCGCCACCCCGTACGCCTGGGCCGTCTCCCTCGCCTCCCAGCTCTCCTCCGGCCACCTCCTCACCTACGACGGCGACGGCCACACCGCCTACGCCCGCGGCTCCGACTGCATCGACACCGCCGTCAACGCCTACCTCCTCGACGACACCGTCCCCCCCAAAGACCAGAAGTGCACCTGACCCCTGACCTGCACCCCCCTTGATCCCCCAACGGTCCGAACCACCCCCCGGAACCCTGTAGACTTGGCGCCGCTGCGCCTGCCACCCTTGGCACCAAGGCGCAGCGCGCCGCCTTAGCTCAGTTGGCCAGAGCAACGCACTCGTAATGCGTAGGTCTCGGGTTCGAATCCCGAAGGCGGCTCCGAAAAACCCCAGGACTCACTCGCCGTGACCTGGGGTTTTTCCTTGCCCGGGGCATGAGTCGTCGGGCCGCTCGGGCGGCGGTGGACGGCTTGCATTGGTCACTCCTTGTCGATTTCGCGTCGTGTTCAGTCCATAGTGCTTTTGACCTGCGAGTTCATCGCGAGCGGTCGATTCGGGAGAGCGGTGGGCACGGGATGGGTGCGCGAGGGGAACGCTGCAGGGCAGAGGGAGCGCGCTGGGTTCCGGTTAGGGGACTTGGGGTGGCGCTGCGAGTAGCCCTACGTGAAGGGCGGTGGCGGGGCGGGGTGGTCGCTGTGAAGCGGTCGTCGGAACCCCGGCG
Organism: Streptomyces sp. CBMA29; assembly: GCF_014596445.1. Lineage (GTDB taxonomy): Bacteria > Actinomycetota > Actinomycetes > Streptomycetales > Streptomycetaceae > Actinacidiphila. The sequence goes on from NZ_MECL01000261.1 coordinate 7,818, forward strand.
TTCGACTCGTGGCGCGAGAGCAGTGGCCCGTGGGCGTTGTCCGTATTCGACAAGGCGGTTCCTTGTGGCAGGCCGCGTCGGCGAAGTCCTGTTCGGTGCTGGTGTGGGGTGCGATCGGCGTCGCTGATGCCGGGTTTCCTTTGGGGGCCTGCCATGTGTGGGGTGGGCCGTCCGTTGCAGTGGCCCTTGGACGGCGGGCGGCCGCGTGGCTGAGGGCAGTTCATTGGCGCATTCCGGGCTCAGGACGTAACGGCGCCGAGGACCGCGCTCGCCACGGCGGACGCCGTCGCGACCGAGGGGGTCAGGCCGGTGGTGCCGGGTGCGGTCGGTGGTCGGTCGGAAACGATGATGTAGCGGGGTCCTTCGCCGGCCGCTGCCGTCGGGGCCGTCGAGTGCAGGTCGTCGCCGACGGTGATGATGACGGTGCAGCGCATCTGGGCGAGTGTGCCGAGGTAGGCGTCGGCTGTGACGCCGGTTGGCAGGGCGAAGCGTTGGGCCGTCAATTCCCGCTTGTGAGCCGCGGCTTGGCGCACGCCCGCCCACACGCGGCTGGCTGTCTCGGTGTTGACGGTACTTCCGGTGAGCAGGCATGCGCGCGGTTGGACGTCGATGGTGGAGACCGCCTCGGGCGGCTGTGGGTGACCTTGGCTGGAGCCGGTGGTGATGACCACGAGTGCGATGGCGCCCCCAACGGCAATGCTGCTCGCGGCTGTCCCCAGCGCCCACCGGGTGGGTCGTCTCATCGACTGCCTTCCGTGGATCGATCGGCTGCTGCGGGATGTTAACCGCATTTCGCCAGGTTCAACACAGTCGATCGGGGGAGCCGTCTTTCCTGTCGGGCCGTCAGATTTTTCCTGATGTGAAGATCTTGTGACGGGATTCGAACGGGCGTTACATTTCAGCGCCTCGTCTGACGCCTCGTCTGACGCCTGGTCCGGCTGCGCGTGGCGCTCCGTTGGTGTGCGTTCCGTGAAGACGGGTGGGGTGTCGTGCGGCGGGTTTTGCGCTGGCAGTGCTGGGTTGTCGTGGTGTCCGTGGCGCTGGCTTTCTGGGCGCAGGACGGTGTGGCCTTCGCCGCGTCGCAGCAGGTGGGTTCGGTGGGTTCGGGGCTGTCCCGGCTGTTCAAGTGGCTTGGCGGGGCTGACGGTTCGGGTCCTGGCTCGGCGACCGGATCGGCTGACGGCGTCCATCGCGCGCCCAAGTCCGCAGGGCACCCGAGTGGAAAGGCCAAGGGCCGTGGCAGGGATGAACTCGCTCCCTCCGCGGATCCGCGCACTTCCGCCGACACCGGGCCGTCCGGTACGACCTGGCACGGCTTTGAGGCGAGCACGTCCAAGCGGTCGGCGGCGAAGTCCGGTGCGCGGTTCGACTACTTCGACAACGCCGACGGTACGTTCACCCGTCGCATGTCGCAGGGCGTGGTGAACTACCAGGACGCCGCCGGTCAATGGCAGCCGATCGACACGACATTGGAGCGTACGAGCGACGGACGCCTGCGAGAAGGTGCGAACTCGCTCGGAGTGTCCTTCGCGACCGCGGCCGGCCACACCAGCCGCCCCGCGAAGGCAACATCCTTCGCGGCTGACACGACTGCTGACACGACTGCTGACACGAGCGCTGACACGACCGCAAACACAACGGCTGACGCCGAGACCGATACCGCGTCGGACGGTCCGCTGGCGACCATGGTCGTACCGGCCGATCCGGCTCCCGCCTCCGTATCGTGGTCGCTGTCCGGCGCGAACAACGTCACTGCGTCCGTGTCGGGCTCGACGGCGGAGTACGACGGGATTCTGCCCGACACCAACCTCCTTCTGGAGGCGAACGGTGACGGCGTCAAGGAATCCCTCGTCCTGTCCTCGGCGGAGGCGCCGACGACATGGGTCTTCCCGATGACACTGACCGGTCTGTCGCTGTCGACGGCAGCCGACGGCACAGTCGTACTGGTGGACAGCACCGGCACGGTCAAGGTGCTGCTGCCGAAGGCGTACGCCTTCGACGCGTCCGTGGACCCGGTCTCGGGCGAGCACCGGCGCGGTCACCCACGCCACTTACGACGACCTCGGCCGCTCGCAGAGCACCTGGAGCTACGTCTACCTGTCACCGGACGCGACCACCAAGGTGCAGACCACCGCCGCGTACAACCCCGCCGGTGAAATCGCCTCCACCACCTCGGCCACCGGCGTCACGCAATCAGCCACCTACGACGCCCTCGGCCGGACAATAACCACCGCCGACACCACCGGACACACCACCCACTACACCTACGGCCTGAACGACAACACCGTCCTGGCGACCCTGCCCGACGGCACCGCCCAGCGCTCGACATACGACGGCGCCGGCCGCAAGACCGCAACCGCGGACCTCGACGCGAACGGCACCGTCCTGCGCACCACCAGCGCCGGCTACGACGCCAACAGCAATCTGTTGACGACCACCAACGCCATGGGCGTCACCGAGACGTACACCTACGATGCCGTCGGCCGCCTTCTCACCCAGACCGAACCGGTCAGTACCGGCCACGCGATCACCACCAGCTACGGCTACGACGCCGTCGGCGACCAGACCGCCTACACCAACGGCAACGGCAACACCACCTACTCCACGTACACCCCGTGGGGGCTGCCCGAGACCAAGAAGGCGCCCGCCGCCGGCGCGTACACCGCCACAGTCGACTGCACCACCACGAACACCTACGACGCCCTCGGTCACCTGACCGTGGTCACCCTGCCTGGCGGGGTCACCGTCACCAACGCCTACGACGCGCTCGGAGACCTCACCACCCAGAGCGGCACCGGTGGCGACGCGGCCACCGGCAGTCGCAGCTTCGCCTACTCCCTCGACCAGCATCTGATGGCCGCCACAGCCGACGCGGACCAGGAGACCTACACCACCAACTCCCTCGGCCAGCTCCTCAGCGCCGCAGGCCAGGCCGGCGCCAGCAGCTTCACCTACAACCAGGAAGGCTCACCGCTGACCCGCACCGACGCCGCGGGCACCAGCACCTACACCTACGACACCGACGGCCGACTGGCCACCGACGCCGACCCGGCCACCGGTACCACCCTCAGCTACGGCTACAACTCCGTATCCCAGCCCACCACGGTTTCGCTGGGCAGCGGCAACGACACCCGCAGCTTCGGCTACGACTCGTTGCACCGCCTGACCTCGGACACTTTGAAGTCGGCGACCGGCACGCAGGTCGCCGCCATCACCTACGGCTACGACAACGCCGACAGCCTGACCAGCCGCACCACCGCGGGCTTCGCCGACGCAGGCACCAGCAACTACGGCTACGACCAGGCCGGACGGCTCACCTCCTGGAGCGATACCCCCGCCACCACCGGCACGGCGGCCACCACCGCCTACACCTACGACGACGACGGCAACCGCCTCACCTCCGGGACCTCGACGGCCGTCTACGACGCGCGCGACCAACTCGTCTCCGACAGCTCTCACACCTACGCCTACACCGCCCGCGGCACGATGCGAAGCTCCACCGTCACCACCACGGGCACGACCTCCACCGACACCTTCGACGCCTACGGCCAGCAGATCACCGCCGGATCCACCGCATACGCCTACGACGCCCTCGGCCGCGTCACCTCCGCGGGCAGTACCGCACTGGCCTATTCCGGCCAGGACAACACGGTGTCCTCGGACGGCACCACTTCGTACACGCGCGGCCCGGACGGTGCCGTCACCGCGGTCGCGGTCGCGGACGCCAGCAGCCCGGCGGCCTTGGCCTGGACCGACCTGCACACCGACGTGGTCGGCCAGTACGCCCCCGACGGGACCGCCCTGTCCGGCTCGGCCGCCTACGACCCGTGGGGCACGCCCGACGCCGACACCCTCACCGGCAGTGTCGGCTACCAGAGCGAGTACACCGACCCCGCCACCGGCCAGGTCAACATGCACGCCCGCTGGTACGCCCCCGGCACCGGCACCTTCAACTCCACCGACACGGTCGACAACCCCGCCGTCGGTGCGTCCGTCAACGCCAATCCGTTCACCTACGGCAACGACAGCCCGCTCATGGGAACCGATCCCTCGGGACACGGCATCGGCTGGGGCGACGTGGTGAAGTTCGTCGTGGCGCAGAACTCCTACGGTCTCGCCAGCGAGGTGTTCTGGAACGCCTGGACAGCGGGCTCGAACAGCATCGGAGCCGACGACTGCAGCGGATACCGGGCCTTGTTCTGCGCAGCGGGTTCTCCGGCGGTCACGCACAACCCCATCTACACGGACCCGCCCTACACCCCCTACGGCGGCGGTGGTTCCACCGGTCACGGCGGCCGTGGCGCTCCCGCTCACCACGGAGGTGGTGGCAGCCCCACCCACCACGGCGGTGGCGGCAGTCCCGCCTACCACGGGCCGAGCGCTGCGGAGCGAGCAGCAGCGGCTGCCCGCGCCGCCGCCCGCGCAGCCGCGGAAGCCGCTGCCCGCGCGGCAGCCATCCGACAGACCGCCATCGCCCTGACCGCCTCCATCGGCAACTCCACCCTCACCGCCACCTCAGCGGCCGTCGCCGCGGCTCCGGCCGCGGCGATCAACACCGCAGGCGCCGCCACCGTCCTCACCAACGCCGCCTTCGCCGTCGCCGCAGGAGCCACGACAGCAGCAGTCTGCGTAGCCACCGGAGGTTGCACCCGAGACGACGAAGGAAGCAAGGAAGATCCCTGCAACACGGGGCCTCGGGGATTGGGAACGAACATTGAGTACATGCCTCTGGAGCAGGCTCCGGGCGGGCAGGGATGTCGTGCGACTGGAGCGGTGGCTCAGCTGAGCAAAGATGATGTCCGGTCGAAGCGCGTGAATCCGTCGGTGGACCCTGATGGATTCGGAGACCTGGGGCAAGAGCCTGCGAGAGGTCATCTGATCGCATCGGTCTACGGTGGAGCAGGACATCTCCCGGAGAACTTCGTTCCCATGTACCAGACGGCGAATCAGCTCATGTACAACACGATAGAGCAGCGAGTGGAGAAATCGCTCAAGACCGGGGGTCATGTGTATCTTTGGGTGCGGCCCGTGTACGGTGGGAAAAACCCATTGATCCCCAGCTCAATTGCGATCGTGGCCCGCGGTGATGTTGATGACAACTGCTATGTCGTCAATTCCCGGACCCCCTCATCGAGTTGTCGGAAAGGCTGACTCCTTGTTGTCAAATATCGTCCGCGAGTGCTTCGGTGAGCCCCGAGGCTACTCCTCAACCGAGGCGTGGCGGTCAGTGGAGGACTCGGTCGGGTCACTGCCGCCCACGTACAAGGAATTTTGCGCATCGTATGGCCCCGGAGTAATCGGGAAGTTCTTGAAGGTTATGCACCCGGAATCACTGGTTGCGAACATGTGCGACGTGATATCCGAAATGGCGCCTCTCTATCATGAGTTGCATCCTGAGAAGATTCCTTGTGATGTCTATCCGTTTTCTGATTCCGGAGCGGTGCTATGGGCGCTGTCCGCAGAAAGTGACGCGTTCTTTCTGATCCCCTCAGTGGATGGTGATTGGAGAATCGGTGTCTGGTACAGACAGTGGGCAGAATGGGAAGAGTACACCGAGGACGTTCCTGTCTGGTTGGCGCGGCAGGCGGCCGGGGATCTCGAAATTCCGGGACTTCCATTGAGCGCACACGGCGGATTCGTTGCATTGGACTGAGATGGCGTCAATTTCCGTTTTATTCGGTTCGGAATCGCTTGTTTGTGGTTGTAACCGCTGCTGAGGGCTCACGGTGGACTTGGTGTGCTGGCCCAGCTGTGTGCCCCAGGTGCCTGCCCCAGGGGGCGTCGCGGCTGAGAAGCGCGAGTGAGGTTTTGTGTGAGGGCGGTGCAGACGGGGATGGCGATCGGTGTCGGGAGCGTCGGGCAGGTTGAGAGCGGGCCTGTGCGCGGGGGATACGGTCGGCCAGAATCGCTGGTCTTTGTTGCGGGGTTTTTCTGCTGCACAGTCGGCGTCTTCCGGGGGCGGATCGGACTCAGTGGCCGATGGCTGCTCGTGAAGCGAGCAGCCGTCCCTCAACTCGGAAGCGTCGCGGAATCCGGGCAGCTCGACGCCGTCCCGCAGCACTGTCACTGCCAGTGTTCCGCATGGCCGCGGCAGGGGGGGCGCAAGGGGAGCGCGGACGCCTTTGGACGCGCCGATATGAGGCAGCACGAGTGAACCTGACAAGCAGCTCCTGACCAGGGAGAACGGGATCCAGCGGTCCTGCCTGACATGACGCGTCATGATGGCTGGCGTACTCGTAATGCGTAGGTCTCGGGTTCGAATCCCGAAGGCGGCTCCGAAAAGCCCCAGGACTCACTCGCCGTGACCTGGGGTTTTTCCTTGCTTTCGTCGACCTTGGAATTCGGGCCAAACGGATACCTACGGTCTACGCATCGCAATGCGTGGGTCGTCGGCTTGGTTTCCGTGACCGTGTAGATGACTCGTGCTTCTGACCTGGTCTTTTACTTATCTGGGGCGGTTGGGTCGGGCATACGCAATGGGTCTCGGTGGACAACCGGTGGACAGACGTGCGTGACGCTCCGTCAGAATCGGGGGAGTTGGCTCCACGGGATTGTCCGACCCTGATGGTTCTGAGCTTTGACTATGTTGTGAGACATATTGGAGATTTCCCACAACGCCGTGTGATCACGGGGGTGGGTTCGTCACTGCGGTGCAGGTCGGGTCAGAGGCGAGGTCGCGGCCTCCGTGTGATGTGCCATACGTACGGGGGCAGTAGATCGCCTCGCCCGGCGAAGAGGGCGCAAGGCGAGTAGCGCGCTTGAGGTGCGGGGCGATCGGCTTGAGGCGGAGCGGAAGAGGGTGCTTCGTCGGATCAGCGGTCGGCGGAGGCTCTGAGTCCGGTTTTTGGGTGAAGTTTTTGTGTTGATCAAGTGTTGACGTGAGCATGTATCCGCTGGTCGGATATGGCTCGCCTCGTGTGCTGATCTTGTCTGATGTCTTCATTGGTGGGGGAAGTATGCCCGTGAACTCTGGTGTCGTCCGGCGCGTGGTGGTGGCTGCGGTGGCGGGTGGGTTGCTGGTCGGAGGGGTTTCGGTGATGCCTCTGGCCGCTTCTGCGGCGGACGATGGTGCGTTGAATGAGGGTCAGCGGGCGTTGGCGCAGGCGAGGGCCTCGGGTCAGCAGGTGGAATTGCCGTCTCAGCGCAGTGAGTACGACACCGTCTATGCCCAGCCCGATGGGTACACCTTCACTTTGGAGGAGTCCGCGGCCCCGGTGCGTGTCAGAGCCTCCGGTGGGGTCTGGGTGAATCCGGACGCAACGTTGGAGGTGCGCTCGGACGGATCGGTGGGTCCGAAGGCGGCCGCGGTTCAGATCGCGTTCTCCGATGGTGGCAGTACCGCCCCGTTGGTCACGATGGGCCGTGCGGGGGAGTCGTTCAGCCTGGGCTGGTCCGGGGCGGCGTTGCCGAAGCCGACGCTGGAGGGTGACACGGCGGTCTATCGCGATGTGTTGCCGGATGTGGACTTGCGGATGACCGCGACGGTGGAGGGTTACCGGCAGTTGTTGGTGGTCAACACCCCGGCCGCGGCGGCGAATCCGGCGCTGGCGCAGGTGGATTTCTCCCTCAGGACCGCCGGGTTGGACTTGGCGGAGACCACGGCTGGGGGGATGGTGGCCCGGGACGGGAACGGCAAGGAGATCTTCTCCGCGCCGTCGGCCAGGATGTGGAACTCTCGGTCCGCCGCCCTGGCGGCGGCGCAGCAACGGGCCGCGGGCTTCCAGACGGTCACCGGCGCCGATGCGGTGGCCGCGGATGCGGGCAATGACGGCCCGGCGCCGGGGGATGACAGTGCCCCGTTGGGGCTGGACGTCGACGAGGATTCCGTCGCGTTGACTCCTGATGCGGATCTGCTGACGAAGACGGATGCGTCGGCGTTCCCGCTGTACATCGACCCGAACACGTCGTGGGGGGAGTCGACGCGCACGCTGCTCCGGAACGACGGTTACGAGGACTACGGCTGGGGCAACGGTGACGATGACCGCGGCAAGGGCGACGGCATGTGCGGTTCGTGGAACGGCTACTACTGCGGCCCTGGTTACAAGCAGCGGTTGTTCTTCCAGTTCTCGCCGTCGGCGCTGAAGGGCAAGCAGGTTTTGTCGGCGGCGTTCTGGGTGACGGAGCCGTGGGCGTTTCAGTGTGATCCGCGTGCGGTGGATCTGATCCGTACCGGGAACATCTCCTCCTCCACGACATGGTCGAATCAGCCGTCCACCAGTACGTGGGACACCATGGTCGACCGGTCGGTCTCGGCTGGCCGGGGCTCGGCGTGTGCGAACTCCGAGCCGGAGGCGGCGATCGACTTTCACGACAACCCGGCCGAGTCCAACGAGAATCTCACCCCCACGGTGAAATCGTTCGCGGCGGGCAACTTTTCCACGTTGACGCTGATGCTCAAGGCGCACGATGAGACGGACACCTCCGCGTGGAAGCGGTTCAAGAACGACGCTGTGCTGAAGGTCAACTTTGTCGGCGTCCCGGCCATCCCCACCTCTGTCGGGGTGTCCAGCAGTTCCGGCAATGTGTGCAGGACAAGTGAGTCGAGCGCGCAGGTCATCGGCGACAGGACTCCGCACCTGGTGGCCACCGCACAGACCGCTTCGGGCGGGGAGTCCGGCGCGCAGTTGCGCGTCGGCTTCGACCTGGACATGAAGAACAGCAGCGGAGCCTGGGTGGACGCTCCGGAGCCGTCCAGCATCGTGCGGCCGACCAGCGGTTTCATCGGGGACGGTACGGCCACGTCGATCGACTGGGCGACGCTGGCGGACAATGCCACCTACCGGTACCGGGCCTGGACGTATTCGTATTACGACAACGACACGACGTATCTTTCCGGGCCGACGTCCGCCAACTCACCTGGCTGGTGCTACTTCCGCGTTGATTCAACGGCTCCGAAGGAGCCGAAGATTGCGGGCGGTGCTCCATATACGGAGTGCACCACGAACAACTGTGTTGCGGCCGGCGGGCCCGGACAGGCGGCCAGTTTCGAACTGCAGCCCGCGGACGGCGACACCACGAATACCTCGTACCGGTTCCGCACCACTCAGGGCGGCTCGGCGGTGACCGCCCGACACACCAGCGGCAAGTGGTACGCGGACGTCACCCCCGCCCGCTCCGGAACCATCACGCTCTATGCGGAGGCCGAAGACACCCTGAACGGCTGGGGCGCGACCAAGGTGTACCGCTTCCTGGTGAAGGACACCACGAAGGACAGTCTGGTGGGCCAGTGGCACTTCGGCGAGAACGCGGGTGCTGCCAAGGACACGTCCGGCTCCTCCAGCGCGCATGACGCTTCTCTCTCCTCCTTGGGTGCGGCGCGGGACGGGCGGGGCCGACGTGGGCTGGTCTACCACGACGATGCCGGGAATCTGCTGGTGGACGCCTCCGGAGTACCGGCTCCGGTGCTCGACCTGGGGCTGTCGCTGGACAGTGCGAACTCCGGCTACGCGGCCACCGCGGGCCCGGTGGTGGAGACCAGCTCGTCCTACACACTCTCGGCGTGGGTGCGGATCGTCGGCGACGGCTCGAAGAACGAGACCTTCCTCAGCGAGAACGGCACGCACCGCAGCCCGTTCTACCTGAGCTACGAGGCAACATCCAAGAAGTGGTCCTTCCGGGTGGTGGACACCGACGCACCGGCGAACGGCACATGGAACTACACCAAGGTGTCCTCCGTGAATCCGGTCACAGTCGGCGTATGGACCCAACTGGCTGCCGTTTACGACGCTTCAGCGAAGCAGATCCACTTCTTCGTCAACGGCGTCTGGCAGGGCAAGGCTTCCTACACCACCGCGTGGTCGGCCACCGGACCGCTGCAGTTCGGCCGCACCCAGTGGTCGGACACCTACACCGACTACGTCAGCGGCAGCATCGATGAGGTGAAGGTGTGGCAGATGGCGTTGCCGTCCGACACCGTTGCCGACGAGGCCCGCGCCTTGGACTCGGGTGGTTGGGGGGCTACGGAAATGGTCTCCGACTGGGACATGAACGACCAGACCGGCACCACGTTCATCGACACCAAGGATAACTACGGTCACAACCTCACCCTGCAGGGCGGTGCAACGCTTGACGGGCAAGACCTGGTACTCAACGGGACCGATGGCGCTGCCACGACCCCCAGCAGCCCGGTGGACGACGCCGGCTCATTCACAGCCACGACCCTTGTGAGTGTCGACAAGGATGCTCTGCTGGCGAAGCCCGACGGCTACGTCGCGCAGGTCTTGGGGCATGAGACCTCCGCGGGTTCCTCCTGGGGGCTGTGGTTCAAGAAGACCGGCACCGAAACCACCCTCGATGATGATTTCAACGAGATCACCATCCCGGTGGGCTTGTGGTATTTCGGTCGGCTGAACAGCGACGGCACCATCACCGGCGTGCAGTCCGACGACACTGCCGCGATCGGCGCCAAGGTCCGGCTGACCGGCATTTACAACGCCCAGGACGGTGATGCCGGCACCGCCAGCCTTTACGTCGGTCTTGCGCAAAGCAATATCGCCACGCCGTATACCGCACCGGTCGGAACAGGCTCCCTCTCCGTCGGCAAGGGGTATCTCAACACCCTCCCGGGCCAATGGCTGCCCGGGACGATCGGCGAGATCCGCATCTGGGCCGGCGCCATGACCGGAACAGACGAAATGCAGGAAATCATCGGCGACTAGCAGGTCCCGAGGTGTCCAGGAAGACCGAATGCCTTCCTGGACACCTGCCGGAACCGCACCACCAGCTGTACCGCTTCAGCCCGTCTTTAAGTGCCCGACCGCCTGTCGGCCCACCTCCTTTTCCGAGGACGGGTGGCCGGGGCGCTCTACCCGACGCTTGCCTGGGGGTTTGTCATCGTGAGTCCCGAGTCCGCCTTCCGGCGGATACCCGCCCGTCGCGACGCAGGCCGTATCCGCGCGGTCCGGCGGCGCCGGATGGCTGCCTGGCGCCGCAACACAGTGATCGGTGTGGCACTGGCGTTGACGGTACCGCTGGCCTCGGCGACTTCCGCCCAGGCGCAGGGGCCCCACGCTCTGGGTCGGCCGGATGTACCGAAGCCGCAGGTGAGCAAGGTCTACGTGCCCGGTCCGGGCGCGAAGGAGGCGCGCGCGAAGGTCGTCCATCAGAAGGCGGTCAATGCGGCGCAGGCCACGCAGGCTCGTGCCGAGCAGCACGCCACCTGGCCGACGGCCGCCACCAGTAGCGTCGCCCTGGCGCCGAAAGCGGCTGTGACCTCACCCGGCGGGCTGCCGGTCACCGTGGCCGCGCCGGGCGTACACGGTGACGCAGGTACCGCGAAGATCACCGTTGCCGGGCGTGCGGAGACCAACGCCGCGCACGTGCAGGGTGTGCTGCTGAGCCTGACCCCCCAGCACAGCGGCAGCGTGAGGATCAGCGTCGACTATGCCAAGTTCGCCTCCGCCTACGGCGGGGGCTGGGCCGGCCGGCTGACTCTGGTGCGGCTGCCCGCGTGCGCACTGACCACGCCCGAGAAAGCCGTGTGCCGCACCCAGACGCCGCTGGCCACGTCGAACGACGTCGCTGCCCAGCAGTTGAGCGCCATCGTGGACCTCACGTCGGCCGCGTCCGCCGCGGACAAGGGCGGGGTCACGCTGTTGGGAGTGACGTCCGGTTCCGGTGAATCCGCCTCGGGGCAGGGCACCTACAAGGCCACCGGGCTCAGCTCATCAGCCACGTGGGCGGCCGGAGCGTCGTCCGGTTCGTTCACCTGGTCGTACCCGATGGCGGCGCCCGCACCGGCGGCCGGGATGTCCCCGCCGCTGACACTGTCGTACGACTCGGGCAGCATCGACGGGCAGACGGCGAACACCAACAACCAGGGTTCGCAGGTCGGTGAGGGCTTTTCGCTGTCCGCCCAGTCCTACGTCGAGCGGCGGTACGACTCCTGCGACGACGACGGCCAGGACGGCAAGAACGACCTGTGCTGGAAGTACGACAACGCCTCCCTGGTACTGAACGGCAGCGCCACCGAGCTGGTCAAGGACGACACCAGCGGTCAGTGGCGGCTGAAGGACGACGACGCCTCCAAGGTCGAGCACCTGAACGACACCGGCCTCGGCAACGGCGACTCGACCGGCGAGTACTGGCGGATCACCACCGGGGACGGCACCCAGTACTACTTCGGGCAGAACAAGCTGCCCGGATGGTCCGACCACGGGGCGGACGCGGACGACCCGGTCACCAACTCGGTTTGGACCGCGCCGGTCTTCGGCGACGATGCGGGTGAGCCTGGCTATGACAACGGCAGCACGTTCGCCGACCGCTCCACGATGCGGGCGTGGCGCTGGAACCTGGACTACGTCGTGGACACCCACAGCAACGCGATGTCCTACTGGTACACCAAGGAAACCAACTACTACCCGAAGAACGGCGCCACCACCGCGAATGCCGCCTACACCCGCGGCGGTTACCTCACCAAAGTTCTCTACGGGCAGCGCACGGGAAGCCTCTTCGCCACGGCCCCCGACAAGGTCGCCTTCACTTATAAGGAACGCTGCACCGCCGACGACTGCTCCTCGCTGACCGACTCCACCGCGCAGGACTGGCCCGACGTCCCCTACGACGCGCTGTGCACCTCGGGACAGTCCACCACCGACTGCCACGCGTCCGGTCCGTCGTTCTTCACCCGCAAGCGCCTCACCCAGGTCGACACTTCGGTCAACCCGGGTACAGGGGAGGTCCCCGTGGACACGTGGACGCTGACCCAGGACTATCTGGACGGCGGGGACATCGGGGATTCCTCGGACCAGTCCCTGGCCCTGTCTTCGATCGTACGCCGCGGGCACACCGGTGCCAGCGGCGGCAGCGGGGGCGATATCACCCTGGATCCGGTGTCCTTCACCTACCAGATGCGCGCCAACCGGGTCGCCGGTGGTACCCAGCCCGGTGGCGGCAACATCCTGCCGCTCACCAAGCCGCGTATCGCCAGCGTCACCTCCGAGTCCGGCGCGATCACCACGGTGACGCTGTCACCGGAGGACGAGTGCGTGCGCGGCTCCAGGATGCCCGCGGCAGAGGACAACAACACCGGCGCGTCGACCGCCTGCTATCCGGTGTACTGGCACATCAACGGCGCTGAGGACGCGTCGCTGGACTGGTTCCACAAATACCGCGTCACGGCGGTGACCACCGCCGACCCGGCGGCCAACAACCCGCTGGTGGAGTACGCCTACGACTACTCCGCCCCGGCCTGGCACCACGACGATTCACCGTTCACGCCCACAGACGAACGGACCTGGTCGCAATGGCGCGGCTACGGCACAGTGACCACCTGGACCGGCGACACCGCGAATCCCCGCTCCAAGACCGTCACCCGCTACATGCAGGGCATGAACGGCGACAAGAAGAAGGACGGCACCACCCGCTCCGCCACCACCGCCGGCATCGACGTCACCGGCTTGAACGTCGCTGACATCACGGACAGCGATCAGTACGCCGGCTTCAGCCGTGAGCAGATCACCTACGACGGCGCGACACCGATCGCGGTGACGGTCAACGACCCGTGGTCGAAGAAGACCGCGACCCAGCACAAATCGTATGCGGACATCGAGTCGTACTTCGTGCGCGCCGCCAAGACCGCGACCTCGACCTACCTCACGATCCCGGGCACCTGGCGCACCACCGCTACGTCGACCAGTTATGACGCCTACGGCATGCCCGTCAAGGTCGACAACGCCGGTGACACCGCTGTAGGCGGTGACGAGACCTGCATCCGCATGTGGTACGCCCGCAACGATCCTCTCGGCATCGACAGCCTGGTCTCACGCACCCGCACGGTCGGCCAGCCCTGCTCCGTCACCGAGGTGAACCTCAGCCTGCCCGCCTCCAGCACCACCGCAGGCGACGTTCTCACTGACACCGCTACCGTCTACGACAACTCCGCCATGACCGCGTGGACTGCCAACCAGACTCCCACCAAGGGCGATGTCAACTGGACCGGCCGCGCTTCGGCCTATCCCGCGAACGCTGGAACAGACGGCGAGCGTTCCCCCAGCAACTGGCAGAAGATCGCCACCACCACCTACGACGCGCTCGGCCGCCCGCAAACGATGACGGACGACGCCGGACATATGACGCGGACTGACTACACCCCGGTCGCCACTGGTCCGCTTACCAAGACCATCGTCACCAAACCCAAATCCCAGACGACTGCCACTTTCCTGGACGGCGTGCGTGGGGTGCCGCTTCGCACATACGACGCCAACAACAAGAAGACCCAACTGACCTACGACGGACTTGGCCGTATGACCGGTGTGTGGCTGCCCAACCGGTCCAAGGACGCCGGCCAGAGCGCCAACACCACTTTCGCCTATCGCCTCAAGCGTGGTGACGCCCCGTACGTCGCCACCGGCTCGCTGCGCCGTGACGGCGGCTACAACACCAGTTACACCATCTACGACGCGCTTCTTCGGCCGTTGCAGACGCAGTCCCCAACTCCCGTCGGCGGACGCGTTCTCACCGACACCCGCTACGACGCGCGCGGTCTCGCCTACGAAACGTACGGCGACATCTACGACAACCTCACTATCCCTAACGGCACCTATGCCCGCGCCGAAACCGGCCGCGCCCCCACCCAACACGAACTCACCTTCGACGGCGCCGGCCGCCAGAGCTCCGACACCTTCACGGTCTTCGGCGTCAACAAGTGGACCACCAGCGTCAGTTACACCGGCGACAGCACCGCCACCACCACCCCCAACGGGGGATCGGCAGTCCGCACCATCAGCGACGCACTCGGCCGCACAGTGGAGCGCCGCGCCTACGCCTCCTCCACACCGACCGACGCCAACTACGGCGGCCAGAGCCCGACACCGTCTTACCACTCCACAAAGTTCACCTATGCCCGCGACGGCAAGCAGGCCACCATCACGGGCCCTGATAACGCCACGTGGTCTTACGGCTACGACTTGTTCGGCCGCCGGGTCTCCGAAATCGACCCCGACAAGGGCACCACCACCACCAGTTACACCTCCCTCGATCAGATTGACTGGACCAAGGACGCCAACGAGAGCAAGCTGCTCTACGAATATGACGCACTCGGCCGCACCACCGGCCTGTGGCAGACCGAGAAAACTGACCCCTACAAACTCGCCGCATGGGGATACGACACCCTCGCCAAGGGCCAACCCGACTACTCCACCAGGTATGACGGAGGCCTCGGCGGCAAGGCCTACACCAACAAGACACTCTTGTACGACGACTCGTATAACGCGATCAAGTCGGAACTGGACCTACCGGCATCCGATCCCCTGGTCAGCGCCGGAGTCGCACAGTCCAGCTATACCTTCCAGAGCAACTACAACGTTGACGGCACCCTGCAGAACAGTTACGAGCCAGCCGTCGGCGGCCTGCCTGCAGAGTCGGTCGACTACGACTACACCACCACAGGCCAGGTCACCACCGTCGCCGGCACCACCGGCTACGTACTCGACACCAGCTACTCCCCCCTCGGTCAGCCCCAGCAGCTCACCCTGGGCACCTCCGACACCGGAGTGAAAAAGGCATTCCTCAGCAACGACTGGGAGGCGGGCACAGGCCGGCTCACCCGCTCCATCGTGACCGACCAGACCCACCCGTGGGCGCCCCAGGACCTGCACTACAGCTACGACGACGCCGGCGACGTCACCACGATCGACGACCCCGCAACGATGGGCGGGACCGGCAACGCGGACACCCAGTGTTACACCTACGACGGCTACCAGCGCATGACGGAAGCCTGGACCCCCGCAGGCGCCGACTGCACCACCAGCCAGCGCACCACCGCCAACCTCGGCGGCGCCGCCCCCTACTGGAGCAGCTACACCTACGGCTCGGCCGGCCAGCGCATCACCGAGACGCAGCACTCCACCGGCGGCGACACCACCACCCGTTCCTGCTACACCACCACCGGCCACCCCCACGCCCTCAGCGCCACCAGCACCTCCGCGTCGAGTTGCACCGGCGTACCGGCCGCCTACGGCTACGACGCCACCGGTAACACCACCGCCCGGCCCCACAAGACCGCCGGTCAGACCCTGACGTGGAACAGCGAAGGCAAACTCGCCTCACTCACCGAAGGATCGAAGAACACCACCTACCTGTACGACCCGGACGGCAACCTCCTCATCCGCCGCGCCGTCGTCGACGGCGAGACCGTCCTCTACATCGGCGACACCGAACTCCACTACCAAGTCACTGGCACCACCACGAAAACATGGGCCACCCGCGCCTACAGCTCGGGTACCACGGACATCGCCACCCGCACCAACGAAGGCGGAACAGCAAAACTGAGCTTCCTCTTCGGCGACGCCCACGGAACCTCCAGCCTCGCACTGGACTCGTCCACACAAGCCATCACCAAGCGCTACAGCACCCCCTACGGCGCTCCCCGCGGCACCCCCGCCACCACCTGGCCCGACGACAAGGGCTTCCTCGGTAAAACCACCGATGACTCCACCGGCCTCACCCACGTGGGTGCCCGCGAATACGACCCCGTCACCGGACAATTTCTCAGCGTCGACCCATTGCTCGAAACAGACAATGACCAGTCTCTCAATGGCTACAGTTATGCCGCGAGCAACCCCGTCACGTTGTCAGACCCTTCCGGCATGGGCGGACTCGCTTGCGGCGGCTACGGTGAAGACACTCCCTGCCCCAAGGACGAGAACGGCAATCCGACTCAGCACCCTCATTCCGCCAACTCGGGCTCGGGTAACTCCGGCAGTGCCGACGACGATCCTCAGCAAGTAACGCTCCCGGACGACAACAGCGGAAATTGCGGATTCTGGGACGTCAAGTGTGGCTGGAATCAACTCTGGCACGATGACTGCGGATTCTGGGATGTCAAGTGCGGGGTCAAGGAAACCGGGGAAGCGTACAAGAATGCGATCCTCGCCCTCTCGGGATACGATGACGGAGAAGCATGCTCAGGCGGCAACGGGGTATCCTGCACCCTCCTGGCCGCATCCTTCCTTCCTCTGGGCAAGCTGAAGAAGATCTCTGAAGCCCTGACGAAAAGTCAGGACGTCGCAAAGATTTCGGCCCGCATCGCTGAAACAATGCAGTTCTCAGGAAAAGTCTCTTACGGATCGACGCACCTCAGCCAAGCTGTGCGCTTGGCCCGCCTGATGAAGGCTGACAATGGTGGGAACTATGCGGCCGCCCTTCTCTCGGACGGCACGGTATGGGTGGCCAGGTCAAATAGAGACAGGCATGCGGAAGAGGCGCTCCTGAACAGTCCGAAGACCCGAGGGAAAATTGTAGCAGTCTACTCCGAGCGCCAGCCGTGCAATGGCACGCACAATTGCGAACTACAACTTCAGCAGGCGGGAATAAAGGCAGTCAGTTGGTCGTACGACTGGAATAGCGACAAGGCGGTTCAGGCGAAGGCGACTGCGGAGCTAACCGCAGCCATACGACAACTCTTCGCGAGCGTAAAGAAATGACAATGTAAGGCTACTGGAAGTGAATTCCAGCGGCAGGTCTTAGCAGGTGCCTCGTCAGCCGAAATGAGGATCCGCCCGCGAGAAGGCTATAATCTAAATCGGAAGCGAGTATTGCGCGCCCCCATTATTCCATGTAGTCGCCGATAGCTACAGACCACCGAAATTCGTACCAGTACGTACCGGGCTCGACTGCGAGGGGATCGATACGGTAAAGCGCACGTTCCAGTGCTTCGGCGGCCAACTCCCACTCTTCGGGTTCGGATTCTTGAGAGTAATAAGGGTATTGTGAGGCTGCTTCGAGTACTGAGCTGTTGAATAGTGTAATTGATGTATTCGCAAACACAAGGTGATCGAGATCGATTCCGGCGACAATGTTTCCTGTCCGCTGCTGGATGTAGAATTTCGGGCGTGGAGACAGGTCGGCGAAGTGGATATATTCCTCATGGTCGGCATTGGGGGTCACGGTCAGTTCATCGGCAGCGGTCAATCCGAAGAAAGCGCGAGGGGTCTCGATGGTGAGTTTTCCGTCTGGCGTTTTGATGTTGATCAGTTGGATTTTCATAGACCCTCCGCTGCGGCACTGGGCTGGACCGTCAGGATACTCCAGTTGGCAGGCGTGGGATGTTTTTTTCAAGAAGATCACTTCTGGAGTCGTTGAGTGCTGAGCGTCTAGGGTCTGTGTGGTGGCCCGCGTAGGGTCGTCGGTGGCCTTGCGCCGTCGGCGGCTGCAAAATCCCTGAAAGGCACGTGGGGATCTGTCAGGGGTCGGGTCATTGATCCAGCCGAGGTGAAATCCTTGAGGGGCGGTGTCCCTGTGGAGGAGATTCCGGAATAGTCCCGGAAGAATATCCGTAGATACGGAGTGATGGCCGGTGCGGTAATCTCGCTCTTGGTGCCCGTTAGTGTTGCGCAATGTGTGGACATTCAGGAGAAATATGCGTAATGCGCTGGATGTTGTCTTGGAGGTATCGTTCGCGGAGTATTCCCCGGATGGTGTCGTTCCTGTACTGGCGTGGGGCGGAGGCGAGCGGTCTATGGATACCCCTCTGCTGCTCTCGAACGGCACCGGCTATGACGCATGGCGTTGGGATCCGCGTACCGGCGAAGAGTGTTGGAAGTTCGCGGGCGAGGATCTGGTGTCGACCATGTCCGTGGCCACTCCGGCCGGGCATGGTGCTGTGGTCGTGGTGGCCACAGACATCGGGGTGGTGTGTGTCGACGCCGAGACCGGGAGGCCCGTCCCGGTGGGGGCGATGGGTGGGTTCGACGACACGGCGTGGGATGTCACCACGGGTGCGCTGCCCGGCGGGCGGGCATTCGTTGCTGTCGCGGCGCAGTGCGAGCCGTTCATCCATTATTGGGACGCGACCACCGGTGTAGCTCTGGAGCCTCCGCTGACGGGTCCTGACTATCCGCTGAAGACCATCACGTCACTGACACTCAAGGACGGCACGGTCCTCATCGCGGCGGAGGACGAGGCCGGAGTCGTGTACCGGTGGGTCGCGGCGACGGGCGAGCCGTTCGGATCGCCGATTGACGGATACGGCGAATACAACATGAGGATGACGGCGATCACGCGTCCAGACGGCCGGGCCGTCCTGGCATCGCTCGACATGAACGGCAACCTGTCTCGGTACGATGCCGTGAGTGGTGAGCTGCTTGGGCCTCCGTTGCCGATGGGTTCGGACGTGGGGGCCATCGCCGCAGCCTGCTTGAACGATGCCGCGCTCCTGTTCGTGTCGATCGGGGCCGGGCCCACGCTCATTCTCAACGCCGTCACCGGCGAAACAGCCCACCCGCCGGTTCCGGGAAGCAACCCGGCGGCCCTCGCCTGCCCGGACGGCTCCGTCCTTTTGGCCACGGTCCAGACGGCCGACGACCACGCCACGCTCCACCGCTTGACCCGGCCAGCAGGTTAACCTGTCATTTGTTGAGGTCAGCAGATTGTGGACACCAGACAAGGCCAGCCGGGGTCATTTGTGGGGTCCCCTTCGGAGGCGTTGGGCCTCTTCGTGATCATTCTGCCGGCGCAAACATTGCGGCTCCGTCGGTGGACAGCCGGTGGACAGACGGCTTTGGACGGTGCATCACAGGGCGGCACGGGTCAACCTGTTGCACGTGCTCTGATCAGGCAGGAAATCACCAGACAGCACGACCGGGCACCGCGCAACACGATCGCTCACGGTCTCGTAATGCGTAGGTCTCGGGTTCGAATCCCGAAGACGGCTCCACGGTGAACCCCAGGTCAAGCCTCTGACCTGGGGTTTCTTGTTTTCGCTGACCTTGAAATTCGAGCTAAACGGACAGGCGTGATCTACGCATCGCAATGCGTAGGTATTCAGTTGGCCGACAGCGGTCATTTTTCGGCGTGGGGCCCTGAGCTGCGGTTTTATTGCCTTCAACCTTCTATTTTGCGCTCCGAAAAAAGGAATTGGCGGACCAGCGCTCCGAAGCGCATGTGAGAAGTGATGGTTGTGGTGGTCAGAGGAGGGTGTTGTACGCCTGCCAGCCGTCGCTGATCTTGAGGCGGGGCTTGAACGGGGCGGCGGGGTTGCCGGTGCCTTCGTAGTACCAGAGGCCGGTGGGGTCGGTCGCGATGAGGTCGTCGTGGCCGTCGCCGTGGAGGTCACCGACGCCGAGGAGGTGGGTGTAGGCGTTCCAGCCGGGGCCGACCGGGACGCGGCGCGCGTACGGGGCGGCGGGGTTGCCCGTACCGGCGTAGAGCCACAACTCCCCTGTGGTGTCACGGGCGATCAGGTCGGCGCGGCCGTCGCCGGTGACGTCGCCCGCGTGGGTGAGGGCGTTGTACGTGTTCCAGCCGGGGCCGACGGCGGTACGCGGCTGGAAGGGGCGGGCGCTGTCGCCCGTACCCCGGTAGAGCCACAACTCCCCTGTGGCGTCGCGGGCGAGGAGGTCGGCGTTGCCGTCGCCGGTGACGTCGCCGGTTCCGGCCAGCGTGGTGTAGATGTTCCACCCGGTACCGACGCGGGTGCGGGAGCCGAAGTAGCCGCCCGACGGGTTGAGGGTGCCCGAATACAGCCACAGGACACCGGACTTGTCGCGGGCGACGACGTCCCCGGCGGCGTCCCACGTCTGCGGGGCCAGCGAGGTCAGCGCCGTATAGCCGCCCCAGCCGCCGCCGACCAGGTGGCGGGAGCTGTAGGAGGCGGAGTCGTGGGTGGAGCGGATGCCGGGGATGAGCCACAGATCGCCCTTGGCGTCCCGCCCGTAGAGGACCGGGACCATCCCGGCGGGACGGACGTCCGCCGTGAAGTGCAGCGTCTCCGGCGCGCCTACGTACTGCCGTCCCTGCGGGTCGCGGACCTCGATACGGCCTGCGAGGTCGCCGGCGGGCAGCCCCCACACGGCTTTGAAGCTCACATACTGCGACTGGTGGGCGGACGCGCTCCAGTCGATTGCCGGGAAGTCGATGCTGAGCGAACCGTCGGCGCCGCGCGTCCAGGGCATGACGGCGTAGCTCTGACCGTCCGCGCTGAACCGCAGCGTGACCGCCTTCACCAGCTGCTCAGCGGTGTATCCGGCCGCGGCGATCTGCGCCGCACTGAACAGCATCCGGGTGCTGGTGGCCTTCGTCGGCGCAGGAGCCGACCACCGCATCTGGGTGTCGAGCCGCTCCGGGATCGCGTGCGGTCCGCCGGTGACGACCTGCGGGCCGCCGCTGTACCGGACCCCGTCCACCAGGTCCCAACTGGGCGTGAAATACGGCTGGTACACGATCAGGTCGCTCGTCGAGTGGTTGGTGGAGGAGTCCGCGATGTCCTTGCCGGTCGCACCGTCCACCAACTGCGCCTGCACCATGATCTGTCCGTACACCGGGTACGCGGCGCTGATGTGCAGATGCGTCGTCCCGGCCGTCATCGGCGCGCCCTTGACTCCGTTGCCGTCGCTGTCCGCCGCACCGATCTCGACGGTGTCCGGGGACGGCGAACGGTCGACGACCGGCAGTACGTTCCCCGCGTCGTCGGTCACCCGTATGTTGGACGCGCCCGCGTACAGGTCGAGCCGTAGAAACGCGTCCGTGCTCGGCGGCGCGGCCACCGTCAGGTCGATGTCCCCCGCGGGCCCGTACATGTCGATGGCCTGGCTGTGGCTGACCGTCACCGAGGGCACGTCCGAGCCCTCCGCGCTCGCGGACGCGACCGGTACGAGACCGACCAGCGGGGTCAGAACCGCGACGGCGAGCGCGATGCGGTGAGAACGGCGGATACGCAACGTACGTCCTTTCAAAGCCAATGCCTGTCGAGAGGTGAGTGATCGGCCCGGCGCCCGGGTGCGCCGCCCCTGCTATGGAGCGGGACACACCCGGGCACCGGACTCAGGTGGTGATCCGCACAGTTCCCCATGAGGTGTCCGGCCACATGTCACCGACGTTGATGAAGCCACCAGTGCCATTGCCTTGGTAGAGACGGAGAGATCCGTCACCAGCGATGGCACCCAGGTCTGCCTTGCCGTCACCGCTGAAGTCGCCGGGAATGATATCCCGAATATTGGACCAGTCCAGGCTCCCGGATTCCACGGCGGCAGCGAGATGGCCATTCCCGTCGCCCTTGTAGAGGCGCAACACCCCGTCGGACGTGTGGATGGCCAAAAGGTCGCTGTTGCCATCGCCGTTGAAGTCGCCACCGGACAGGAGACGCATCCCGCTCCAGGAGTTGTCGCCCCAGAAATCTACAGGCGGCTTGAGCGTGCCGTCTCCGTTGTTGACGTAGAGGTGAAGGGTTCCATCATTCCAGACCGCGACAAGATCGGTAAGGCCATCGCCATTGAAATCTCCTGCCGTCATCTCCCTTACGATTCCCCAGTTGTTGCTGCCGGGGAAGAGCCTGACGTTGCCCTCAAGACCGCCCGTCCCGGTGCCGTCGTAGCGATGCAGAGATCCGTCGTCCCAGGCAGCGATAATGTCGCTCCGGCCGTCGCCGGTGAAGTCTCCGGCGACCATGAGCCGGACAATGCTCCAACCCGAGTCCCAGATCTGTTTGCCGCTGGTCAGTTTGCCAGAGCCCTGACCGGTGTACAGGTGCAGGGTCCCGTCATTCCAGCCGGCGATGATGTCGGCCTTGCCGTCGCCGGTGAAGTCGTCGGATGGAGTAACGGTCTGAACGTGCGTGCGCGTCCCCAGATTTCCGGCCGTACTCCCCGCGGGCGCGTAAGAGATGTTGTGGACGGCCTGCGCATCGATCGCCCACAGATCGGGTGACGCAGTGCCCGTATTGGCTGCTCCGGCCGATGAGATGCTGCTGATACTGCCAGTGCCCCAACCACTGGAAGCGGTCACCATCTTGGCACTTGGGTCAGCGCCGGCAGGTGAGTCGGGACTTCCCGTGTAGAGGGTGAGCGAGCCAGAGGTGGCGCTCCTTGCCCACAGTGAGGCCTGCCCGTTCACAACACCCGCATAAGTGATCTCGGTGTTCAGGAACGAGCTGTTGATGAGCCGCGGCGTGTCGAAGGTTCCGTACGTGGCCGTGCCAGCGGCCCAGTAGAGCCCGCCATCATCGGTGACAAGCCACAGACCGGGCATGCTCTGCGTCGCGTACTGAGAATTGTCCGCGGCGATCTGGGTTACATGAGACCACTCGACGGCCGGGATGTCAGCGCCGGTTTCCGGATCCTGGCCCGGTGAAAGGATTGCGGACTGCTTCAGATCCGCGCAATTGTCCGGACTCGTGGAGCACGGCACCGGCTCACCGTCACCGTTCCCTTCGTAGATGTACGCCTGCTTGTCGGCGCTGAGAACGAAGATGTCCTGCTCCACGTCTCCTCTGAACGCGCCGACTGCGGTCTTCGCGCCGGTGAAGTCCGTTGCCGGGGCGCCCGGAGCTGTGGACCACAGGTTCACCGGGGTGGCCAGACTGCCGTTTCCGGTTCCGGGGTAGACCCGGAGGTTACCGTCGGCTCCTGGCATGACGAGGTCGGGCTTACCGTCGGCGGTCAGGTCCCCCGTTGCGTCCGGAGTCGTCGGGGGAGCGGTGTTGAAGCTGAAATTGTTCGCAGGCGATTCGTTCCCCGCCTTGTCCACTGCGTAGACGAACAATTGGTCGCGGACGAATCCCATCGGAACGATGCGCAGCGTCGCACTCTGCTTCCCGGCGTCGGGCTTGACGGTGTGCGGCGGGTTGACCGTCGGCGGCGCGCTGCCCCAGTTGTAGGCGTAGTACGCGATATCGGTGACACCGGCCGGCGGGGTGATGTCGAATTCGAACTGCGTCCGTGCCGGTGGCGTCAGCGGCGGGGCGTCGTCACCCGCCGGGTAGATGTCGGGGGACGTGATGCTCGGCGCACCAGGAGCCGTGGCATCGACCTTGAAGGTCTTGGTGACGACGGACGCCGCGTGCGCCTTGTCCCCGTCGTCGGCCTGGGCGGTCCACGTGTACGTGCCGGTGGGCAGGTAACCCGCACGCCAACTGATCGTCCCCTGTTGGGTGACAGTGGTGCTGGGCTCCACCGGCTGCGCCGGTGATCCGGCTACCGGGTAGACCGTCTTGCCACTGCTGTCCTTGCCCGTGAGCGTGAACTTCGCCTGCACCGGGGCTCCGGCATCCGCATCGTAGACACTGGCGTTGAGAAAGACCGTCGTGTGCCCGATAGTGCTCGCGGAAGGACTGGTGGCGGCCGATGTCACCGTCGGGACGGTGTTGTATTCAACGGTGACGGTGGGGTTGTTTGCGAAGCGCCGGAAGTTCAGCCCGCTTCCCTCATCAGCGGGTGTCGCACTCAGCATCAGTCCGACCGAGGACAGCTTGCCGTCATGTGCCCGGGTGAAGGCGTCCTTCACATCGAAGCCCTTGGATGGAGCGGAACTGCACGCGCTCCCGTAGGACTGAGTGTCCTGAAGGGTGATGTCCAGTGGCCTTTTGTCCCATGTGGTGGAGCTGCTCAGAGCCCCCTTGAAATAGAAGGCGTTGACGTTGGACGTCACCGAACAGGACGCGGAGTAGACCTCCTGCGCTTTGAACGTGGCGCTGATCACCCGCGCTCCGGCGTTCCACAGGTGTGTATCGGTCTTGAATTGGTAGAGGGCACGTTCAACACCGATACAGCCGCTGAAGTCGTTGAGTCCCACGCCGGGGGTGTTGTACGGAGCGGTGGAGGAGTTGAGGGCGTTCTTGCTCGGGCAGCCCTGCTGGATCTCGTCGTACGCGGTCTTGGGATCGTTGCCCGGCATCGGATTGAAGTCCGGGTCGATGTAGACCGGGTAGTGGGTGTCCGCCCCGCGCAGGACCGTGGTGTCGGGCGTGAGGGTGAGATGCCCATTGGTGACGTGCGTCGCGACCGTGCCGGTCTTGGCTCCGTAGCCGGGCGCCGTTGAGGAGGACGAGGCAGTTGCCGCTGCCGACGACTCCCGGTCCACTGCCGCCGCACGCCGTGAAGCTGCCGCACCACTCGTGGCGGTCTGCGTGCTGGAATCCCACATGGCCGCCGTGGGAGAAGTGAAGACCGGAACGCCGTCGCGGTCGGCAACGACAACGCTGCCGCTGGCGTCGCCGTTGACCGTCAGATCAGGTGCGTCGGCGTTCAGCACGAGGGTGGAGAGCGCGGGATTCGCCGCCGCGGTGGCGTCCTTGACGATCAGGACTTCGGTGAAACCGCCGAGCGGGCTCACGGTCGCCTGGAGATCGACTCCGGGAAGTACATCGCCGTACGTGGCGGTCGAACCGGAGACCGTCGGCACCGGCAAGGGAGCGGGCCAGGACAGAGCCAGTCGACGGCCCACGGATGTCATGGTTGCCAAAGGCGTCGAGCCGCCACCGGAGAGGGAGATGCCCGAAGGTACGGCCTTTGGCTGAAGGGCGCCGTCCGCGGCCGTGTGCAGAGTGGTGTCGACCGGAATCCAGGCGTCCGCCCGCCGCACCCGCGTCGGATAGACGGACTCCGTGACACTGAGCGTGCCCGACGGATTGGCGGTCACGGTCTCCGTGGCCGTCGTCAGGGACGGTATGTCGACGGCAGCTCCGGAGCTCTTTGCCTGCGCGACCGCTTCGGCTGCTGTCGTACCGATGTCTGCCGAAGCGGACGGCGCCTGGGTATCGGCGTGCGCGAGCGTGGACGCGCCCAACGGGATCGTCAGTCCTGAAGCGAGGATTGCCGCGCTGAGCATGACACGCGGAGGACGAACCCACCGGCTGCCACGATGATTTCGCGCACCACGGCGCCTACCTATGGGCATGAGCCCCCCCTTGTTCCTGGCGGCGCGTTCGGCCGCCCGGTGATCTTGGTGTGACAGCGCCTCCGTGCCGCTCTTCGCTCGGTCCCCTCCGGAGAGAGATGGGCAGGGTGAGTCGGCTGTCAACTTGTGCATCCTCACTCAGAATTATTCAAGAAACGTTCACGCAATGGTCAAGAATCCTTTGCGCCCTTCCATCTGACCTGGGACGACTCGTACGGTTCGCAGGCTTGACGATCTCTGGGGAGGGGTTCTATGTCTGCGTCTTGGGGGGCCCGGTCCGTCGGCCGCACCGCAGGTGCTCGGCGACGGGTCGGAAGACGGTCGGCGAGCGTGGTGCAGACCGCGGTGCTGGGCCTGATGGTGTCGCTCCTCGGAGTTCCGGCTGTCGCGTCCGCCGCTCAACCGAACCTTCCGGACGCGCCTTTGACTAAATCCGTGTCCGTGCACGCCCTGCCGCACGGAACGACAACGCCGTCCCCCGCGGCATCGTGGCGACCCCGGGACGTACGCTGGCCGGCAGCCGCTTCCGGTACGGCGGACATTGAGGCGCCCGCCTCCCAGGGCAAGTCGGCGAAAGCAAGGACGGACGCCACGGCCGGCGGCGCCGTCTCATGGACACGAGCAGGCGCCCTCCCTGTGCTCGTGAAGCCCGGAACACCGTCGAAGACCGCAAAGTCAGCGGCCTCGACGGGCGGCGCGCCGGCCCATGTCACGGTCCGGCTTCGCGATCACGGCGCGGCGACCGAAGCCGGGGTCAACGGCCTGCTGTTCACCGCGAGCGTCCCCGCCGGAACGGACGGCGGGCCGGTCTCCGTAGCGGTGGACTATTCGGGGTTCAAGGACGCGTACGGCGGCGATTGGTCGTCGCGACTCCGCCTCGTACAACTTCCGCCGTGCGCCCTGACGACACCCACGAAGCCGGAATGTCAGAAGCAGACGCCGGTAGCGAACAGCACCAACGACGCAACCGGCTCGCAGATCACCGGCACGGTACGGATCGCCTCCGCCCCGGCGGGCACCGGTACGATCCTGCTCGCTGCGACGTCCAGCACCGCGAGCGGCGGCGGCGACTTCTCGGCCACGCCTCTGTCCCCGTCGGGTTCCTGGTCGGCGGGCGGCAACAGCGGCGACTTCACGTACTCGTATCCGATCTCCGTACCGCCCACACCCGGTGACCTGACGCCCAACGTGGAATTGAGCTACTCCTCGCAATCGGTGGACGGCCGACTTCCTTCCACCGACAACCAGCCGAGCTGGATCGGCGAGGGCTGGGACTACTCGCAGGGAGCCGTCACCCGGTCGTACATACCGTGTAAGGACGACCCCGCAGGCACCGCGCCCAAGACCTCGGACAACTGCTGGGCCGGGGAGATCCTGCACATCGTCTTCAACGGTCGCTCCCAGGACATCGTCTACGACGCCTCGACGCCCACGAACTACAGCCTCTCCGCCGACCCCACGGCGAAGGTCGAGCTGAAGACGACGGGCACGACCACGCAGAACGACACCTATGACGGCGACTACTGGAAGATCACCGACGACGGCAAGACGTACTACTACGGCCGCAATTCCATTCCCAGCTACGGGACCACGCATTCCGCCTGGACCGTGCCGGTGTACGGCGCACACGACGGCGACCCGTGCCACAAGTCGACGTTCGCCACCTCCTCGTGCCAGCAGGCATGGCAGTGGAACCTCGACGAGGTCGTCGATGCTCACGGCAATGCGATGGTCTACTACTACAACCAGCACACGAACTACTACGGTGCGAACGGTGCCACCACGGGTGTGAAGTACACCCGCGAGGGCTGGCTGGACCACATCGACTACGGACTCGGCAACGGCAGCACCACCGCCCCCCAGCGCGTCCAGTTCACAGTGGGAGACCGCTGCGTCGCCGGCACGTGCGACCCGATCGGCTCCAACACCGCGAACTGGCCGGACGTCCCGTGGGATCTCAACTGCGACAGCGGTGCCTCCTGCGCCATTCACTCGCCTGCGTTCTTCGCGACCTTCCGTCTGAAGTCGATCGCGACGCAGATCTACGACTCGACGGCGAAGAAGTACAAGGATGTCGACGAGTACTTGCTGGCGCAGAGCTTCCCGAGCCCCAACGACGGCAACCAGAAGCCGGCGCTGTGGCTCGACTCGATCACTCACACCGCCGATGCGGGGACTCTGCCTCTGCCGCCGGTGAAGTTCTCGTACATTCGACTGGCCAACCGGTTCAACGTCCGTGACGGTTATCCGGACCTCTTCAAGATGCGCATTGCCGGTATCACGACGGAGTCCGGCGAATCGATCAGCGTCAACTACAGGGCGCCGACCGGCTGCAGCACGGCGACCAATCCTTCGACGAACACCACCGCCTGTTTCCCGATGTACTGGACGCCGGACGGTCTCGCCACACAGTTCCTCGACTGGTTCAACAAGTACGTCGTGTCGTCGGTCACCCAGAACGACAACACAAGGGCGTCACCGGAAAGCACCGTCACCTCCTACGACTACAGCGTCGGCAAGGCCGCCTGGCATTACGACGACAACGAGGTGGTCAAGGCCAAGTACCGTACGTACGGGCAATGGCGTGGATACAGCGCCGTCAGGACGCTCGTCGGCGAGGCCACCGAAGGACAGACCGTTTCGGAGACCCGCTACTACCAGGGGATGAACGGCGACACCCTGCCGGGCGGCACCACCCGCTCCGCGAACGTCAGCCTGTCGGGCGATGTCAGCGTGCCCGGTGAGGCGACGTTGGTCGCCGACGCCGACGAGTTGGCAGGCAACGTCCGCGAGACCGTGACGTATCGGGGCGTGAGCGGGCCGGCGGCGACCGCTGTCGTCGACGACTACTGGGTCAGCGCTGCGAAGGCGACGCGCTCCCGCACCGGACTGCCGGATCTGGAAGCCGAGATGGTCCGCAACGCGGCCATCACCAACTCCACCGCGGTGACTTCCGCTCCGCAGACTTCCTGGCGCACCGATCGCGTGTCGTACGCCTACGACAAGAGCACCGGCTTGCTGCGCTACACCGACGACCAGGGCGACATCGCGAAGCCGGCGCAGGAGACCTGTGCCACGACCTCGTACGCACCGGTCAACGCGGACCTCAATCTGGTCGGCCTGGTCAGCGAGGTGGAGACGGTCCAGGGCAGTTGCGGCGCCGGTGAGGCCGGCACTTCCGACGGCCACGGCGCGCCCACGGGGGTCAACCGTCCCGCCGATGTCATCTCCGACACCCATACCTACTACGAAACCCCCGCCCCGACGTCCTGGCCACCCTCGCTACCCGCGTCGCAGGCGACGCCGACCCTGGGCGAGCCGACGCTCGTGGCCCAGGCGCAGAACTGGGCCGGTGGAGCATTCGGCTACCAGGTGAAGTCCGCAGCCTTTTACGACTCCTACGGTCGTGTCAGCCGGGGATGGGACGCTCTGGGCAACCTGACGAAGACCGACTACGTCACCACCAACGGTCAGACGACGGGTTTCACCGTCACCAATCCTCTCGACCAGGCGACGACCACCACCCTCGACCCGAGCCGAGGTCTTGCCACCAAGGTCGTTGACCCCAACAGTGCGACAATCGAAACCGCCTACGACGCTCTGGGCCGCACAACAGGGGTCTGGCTTCCCGGCCGGTCCAAAGCCACGCAGACCGCCAACTACACGTACGCCTACGCGCCTTCGCAGACCTCGCCGCCTGCCGTGACGACGAAGGCGCTCACCGAAGGCGGCAGTTACGCCACGTCCGTCGAGATCTACGACGGGCTGCTGCGCTCGCGTCAGACCCAGAGCCAGACTCCCCAGGGCGGACGGCTGCTGACCGACACCTTCTACGACAGCCGCGGTCTGGTCTGGAAGGCGAACAACGCGTACTGGGACGGCTCCAGTACCCCCGGCGCCACGCTGGTCGGAACCACGGACCCGCAGGTCACCGACCAGATTCTGACTACGTACGACAGCCTCGCCCGGCCGGTGCTGACCGAATCCCAGGACAAGGGAACGGTCAAGGAGAGGATCCAGACCGTCTACGGCGGCGACCGCGTCACCACCATTCCGCTGACCGGCGGCACCGTGACAAGCACGGTCACTGACGCCCGCGGCCGCACCACGGAGACCGACGCCTACCAGTCGACGCCCACCGTGACCGGAGACCAGATCACCGGCGGCAGTCCGGCCGCGACCAAGTTCACTTTCGACGCGACCGGCAGCCACGGCCAGAACTCGGCCATCACCGACCCCGGTTCCAACCAGCGCACGTACACCTACAACCTGCTCGGCGAGAAGATCTCGCAGACCGACCCGGACACCGGCACCAGCACCATGGGGTATGACGCCGACGGGCGTCTGACATCCACCAGGGACGCCCGGGGCAAGACGATCTTCACCACCTACGACGTACTGGGCCGCAGGAGTGCCCAGTACGACGGTCCCGACGCCGCGTCCCACAAGCTCGCCGACTGGACGTACGAAAATCCCGCGGTTCCGCACGGCCTCGGCCGGATGACGGCGTCGACACGCTACGACTCCGCAGGCAACGCCTACGTCCAGGCCGTCAACGGCTACAACATCCAGGGCAACCCGACCAAGATCACGACCACGGTCCCAAGCAATGTCACCGGCCTGGCCGGCTCCTACGGCTACTTCTATGGATACACGCCCAACCTGGGACTACCGCTGTCCACGACCTACCCGGCGGTCGGCAATCTTCCGTCGGAGAAGGTCTCCTACGGCTACAACTCCATGGACATGGTGGACTCCGTGGGCGGCCTGTCCACGTACGCCCGCGATACGACCTTCGACGCCTTCTCACGGGTGTCCCAAGCTGTCGACGGGGCTTCGGCGACCAACAGCGCGGTGTTCACCAATACCTACGACGAGCACACCGGCGCGCTGAACAACGCGAACATCAGCCGGTCCACCGCACCGGAGAACCTCCAGGACACGACGTACACGCGTGACCTCGCCGGCAACATCACCAAGATCAGCGACAGTCGGCTCGGCTCGGCCACCGACACCCAGTGCTTCGCCTACAACGGGCTCGACCGTCTCACCGACGCGTGGACCGCGACCGACAACTGCGCCGGCGCGCCCACGGTCGCGGGCACCAACCCCACAGTCGGTGGCGCGGACCCGTCCACCACGTACTGGACGTCCTGGACCTTCGACGTCGACGGCAACCGCAAGACCCAGGTGAATCACGGCACTTCAGGCATCAGTGCCGACACGACCACGGCGTACACCTACGGAAAGGCCGACGCGCCGGCGACGCAGCCCGACACCCTCACCGGCACACGGACCACCGCTCCTGACGGCACCGTCACCGGCGGCACCTACGCCTACGACGCGACCGGCAACACCACCACCCGCACTACGACACCCGGCACGGACACACTGGTCTGGAACGACGAGGGACAGCTCGCGAGCTTCAAGACCACCGGCCAGGACAACCCCACCAGCTACACCTACGACGCCGACGGCAATCAGCTTCTGCGGACCGATCCCGACGGGAAGACCACGCTCTTCCTCTCCGACCAGGACGTGGAGTACGACCCGTCGGTGCCCGGCGCCGGTGCTGTCACCGCGACCCGGTACGTCGCCCTTCCCGGCGACGTCACCTGCACCCGTACCGGTCCCGGCGACGCCTACAGCTACATCGCGTCCAACGACCAGGCGACCGGCACCACGCAGCTGACCGCCACCGATCACACGCCGACGTTCCGGCTCCTCGATCCGTACGGCAACCCCCGCGGTACACAGCCGACCGACTGGCCCGGTAGCAAGGGCTTCGTGGGCGGCACCCAGGACCCGACCACCGGCCTCACCCGCCTCGGCGCCCGTGACTACGATCCGGTCCTCGGCCGCTTCACCTCCGCCGACCCTCTCTTCGAGGCCACCGACCCCAACCAGGTCGGCGGCTACGCCTACGCGGGCGACAGCCCGGTCACCTCCAGTGACCCCAGCGGTCTCCAGTCGGGCGACACCGGCGGAGGCGGTAATCGCATCCACCACCCCGCTTCCGACTGCCCGCCCTTCTGCAGCGTCGACGATCAGCCCCACGGCCCCAGCGGCCCCCACGGCGCCAACCGGAACCCCGACGGCAGCGAGGGCGGCGGAGACCTCGGGGACAGCGGTACGCAGGAAATAACCGACAACTCGCCGACCTCGAACGATTCGGGCTCGGTCGGATCGCAGCTCTACGGCGGGGGCAAGAACAAGACCGGGTCCGGCGCCGGCGGGTACTGGCACCCGGAATACAAGGGGCACGCGGTCTGCTACGGCCGCACCGGTTGCACCATGGCGTACAACTACCTGCTGCACCACCCGAAGGACGTCGCCGGCGCGAAGGAGATCGCCGCCACCTACTGCATCGACCACATGTCCGAGTGCCAGCACGACGCCGAGATGTGGGACTGGACGATCGAGGCAGAAGCCCAGCTGCCGCTGCTCATCTTCGATGTCCCCGAACTTTCCGAAGTCGGCGAGAGCAAGGCGAGTGCCTGCGCGCGGAACAGCTTCACCGCGGACACCAAGGTCCTCAAGGCCGACGGTAAAGCCGTCCCGATAGCGACAGTCAAGGTCGGTGACGAAGTCCTCGCGACGGACCCGGTCACGGGCACCACCCAGGCCCGGCCTGTCACCGACGTCATCGTCACCACGACGGACAATGACTTCACCGACCTCACGGTCGGAACCGGCGACGGCTCCCACACCATCACCTCGACCCAGCACCACCCGTACTGGGACGCCACCGACCACCAGTGGAAGAACGCTGCCGACCTCCACCCCGGCGACAAACTCCGCCAGCCCGACGGCACTTTGCTCACCGTCTCGGCAGTCCGCAATTACCGCCACAGCGAGACCACGTACAACCTCACCGTCGACAAGCTGCACACGTTCTATGTGCTGGGGGGTGATACGTCGGTCCTCGTTCACAACGCTGGCGGTCCAGGGCCGTGTATCGTTGGGCAGCAGGGCGAAGCTTCTGCTGGAATTACCAAGAATACCGAAACGCTTCGCATCAATGGACGTAATCGAATTCCAGACGAACTTGACCATTCTGCCGGTGTGATTGGCGAGGTGAAGAACGTTAAATATCAGCATCTTTCGACGCAAATTAAAGATGATCTCCAGTATGCTGCGGCCAACGGGTACCAGGTGCGCCTCTATGTGCGGGGTAGTACGCGACTCTCGGGTCCTCTGCAGGCCAGGGTGGACTCCGGCGAAATCAAACTCATCAGGAACTTGCCATGAAGCACGACGAAAATCTACCCGGTGAAGGACGACGTCTCACCAGATCTGAGAAAATAGAGTTCATCAATAGTTCTTCCTCTCTTGAGTCGAAGGCGCGCGATCCTCATGTGACCAGGCGGAGGCAGCTGTATTCTGAAAGTGCCGCTGGCGTTCTTGCTGATCTTGCTGGGTGTGGATTTGAAGTGCAAAGCGTTGGGCAGTTGCGCCAGCTAGGAGTGAAATACCAAGCTGCAGTACCATTGCTTTTGGGATGGATTCCGAGGGGAAGATATCTTCCGCTGGTTGAGGACATTGTTAGAACGCTGTCTGTCGATTTCGCTAAGGCTGAGGCTCTGCCTGTATTCTTGACCCTGTTTCGCCATCCTCCCGCTGTTGAAGATTCGATGCGCCCCAAGGCTTCGCAACCTGCTGAGGAGCACATCCGATGGGTGATCGGGAATGGCCTCGGCGTATTTGCAAACCCCTCGGTTGCTAGCGAATTGATCTCGCTCGCCACGAGTCGAGAGTACGGAGTTGCCCGAACGCAGATCGTCTTGAATCTTCCCAAAGTGAAAAGTGCCGAAGTTCCTGAGATTTTGTTGGGGCTGCTCGACGATCCGACGGTTATCGACTCTGCGGTCGAATCCCTAGGAAAGATGAAATTCTTTGAGGCTCGTGAGCGTATTGAAGGCCTGCTCGACCATTCGGATATCAATGTTCGAGATCAAGCAAAGAAGGCGCTGAAACGCCTCGGCGGTTGATCAGGCGCCGGTGAAAAAATTTTGGACACCTATTCAGACAGATGATGGTGTACTTGGCGCGGGTAAGGCGACAGCGGCGAGCCGTGTGATGATCCGATTTCATCTCGTATCTCTCACCTCGCTGACCGTGATCCAGCAATAGTCGCGGGCCAGGGGTCCGTGTGCTCGAATTGGATCTGAGCAGGTGCTGAAGCAGGAATGGGAACACAGTGAGATCTGGGGCATCGTGGGCTGTGTTGGCAGTCTGTGCGGTAGTGCTGTCGGGCGCAGTGAGTGCGTGTGGTGGGGGTGGGGTGCAGCAGGCGGGGGAGCGACCCTTGGGCAGCGCGAGTGCGGCGGGGACGCGGTCTGTGCACTCGGCCGTGCCGGCGAGGACGCTGAGTCAGGACGAGCTTCAGCGGGGCGTCGTAGGTGCGAAGGACATACCGGGATGGACGACCGGTACCGTGGCCGGTCGCGGCGGCGATGGTGTCGAGATCGCCCCCCGCATTCTTGATGTCTCCAAGTGGCCGCGTACGTCACCAGCCGCGTGTCAACCGCTGGACCGTATGACCTCGTTGAGCAGCGACTACCAGTACTTCGCTGTGGTGGAGCAGAAGGTCAGCCCCGCCTCCGGGGACGGCCCGATCACCGAAATGGCGCTGACCTCGTACCGGCCCGCGGAGGCTCTCGAGGTCATCGCCGATCTGCGGACGTCGATACGGACGTGCTCCGACTTCTCGCAGCCGGGCGGGGGATACGAGTACACCCATCCGCAGGCGCTGACCGATCCGAAGGTCGGCGATGAGGCCATTGCGTACCGCCTCACGCAGGTCGTCCCCAGTGTCGACGGCAATGGGGATCCGGATGGCGGTCAACCGGTCGATGTCCCCTTCCACTTCGTGGTCGTGCGTTCCGGGGCAACGATCGTGTCGTTCTACACCATGACTTTCCCCGGTGGGCACGGCACCACCGACGTGCCGATGGACGTGGTGAAGTCCCAGATCGCCAAACTCGGGCGGCTGCTCCAGCGCTCGTAGCGAATACAACGTGCAGGGCGCGGCGGCACGGCCGTCGGTTGTCGGAGTACGACAGTCTCACTGAGCCTCTTCGAGTTGGCCACCGATCGGGTGATTGCGACTGAGTGCTGCAGCGTCGAGTGGGTGGCTGCAGCGTCCGGTGCCAGCAGCTTGGTGGGCCGGGACAAGGGGCCACTCGAATCTTGCCGGCCTGAACGCCAACCCGGCGGCAAGGCCGGTGAGCGACGATCAAGCTGTTGTCAGCCGCTGGTTCTAAGGTCGGCCCTATGACAACAGACCTGGTCCAGGACTCATGGACTCGCATCGACGCGTGGCTGCGCGAGCACGCGCCCCGCACGTTTGCCACGCTTCGGCCGCCCGCAGGAGACGAGGAGATCGCAGCAGCGCAACAGGAACTGGGGGTCACTTTTCCTCCGGACCTGGTCGCTTCACTCCTCCGGCACAACGGGGCGCTGGAGGGACCTGAGGCTTTTCGCTTCAGTACGGGCGACCGGCTGCTCGGAGTGAGTGGAATCCTCGGGGACACCGGGTTCATGCGCGGCATCGACCAGGCTCTCGGCGGGGAGACTGAGGGCTACTGGCTTCACGATTACGTGAAGTTCGGTTCTTACGACGTGACGTCGGACGGTCTTGTGATGGATTGCCGTACCGGGCGGGACTCCTTCGGTGCGATCGGACGGTTCTTCGACGAGACCGGCACCAGTTTCGGGCAGGCCGACTCGCTGGGTGAGTATCTGGCCGAACTGGCCGGCACGCTTGAGCGCGGCCAGGACGCCGGTGTCGTCACCTTCAACGGCCGGCTGTTCTGGGAGGGGCATCCGCCTGCCAGGCCGCAGTACAGTGCCGACGAGCCCCTTCCCGCACCAGATGAGCAGCTGCCGGAGCTGGACCTGTCCTACAGTCCCACCGACCTCCTCCACGTGAGCCACCTGGACGGGCATGAGGAACTCGGTGTGCTGATCGCGACACTGCCGTATGAGCGGGTGGTTGAGGCCGCGCGGAAGCAGCTGCGCAGACTGGCGGTCGAAACGGGCCTGAACCACTACCCGGAGGTCAAGACAGCCCTGGACGCGTGGGAGCGCGGTGTGGCCCCGCCACAGCCGGACCAGACCGGCCCGCTCGCCTTGCGACTCCGCGCGGTGCTCGCACAGGCCGACACCGGCCGAGATCACACACGCAGGTGGGCCGCGGAGAAGATAGCCCTCGGGATCTGGGGGTCCCCGTACAGGTCCGTGTGCGAGAGCGCGGAGACCCGGAGTCACTTTACTCTCGACTGGCGTGCGGACCTGCATGCGGACCTGGGCAATCAGCCCCTGCCACCGATACCTGACGACCGATTCTGGGGGACGCTGCGCAACCCCGCCATAGACTCCAGTTGGTACGCGGCCCAGTACAGCCAAGATCAGGACTGACCCCAGGGGTTTCGGTGGCGGGTGAGCCCTTCATGTGGCGGTTATCGCCAGACGAAGCGCTCACTAAGGATCTTCAGCGCTGCCGCTCCAGCGTGAGGATGGCCTTGACGATTGACGTCATGCGGTTGGGGCTGCACCGGCACCTGCGGAAGATCCGCCAGGATGGGAACGCCCTGGCGCTCGCGGATCCTGATGATCTGGTGGGTGCGGGCGGCGGTCAAGTCGTGTGTGCGGCCCGGCAGGGCGGGCGAGAGCCACAGCAGCCGGCCGTAGGGGTCGGTGACGACCTGCACGTTCACTCCGTGGCGCCGGTGTTTGTGGGAGTAGTCGGCCTGGCCGTCGCCGACCCGGTCGCACTCTGCAATGGTGCCGTCGAGCAGGATGAAGTCGGGATCGTGCTCGCGCAGCGTCTTGAGCAGGCCCGGTGCTCGTTCGGCGAGCAGGTCGACGACCGCGCGGGTGTAGGCGTGGGCGGTGGACTCGCTGATCCCGAACCCGGCGGCGATCTTCGCCAGAGTGGTGTGCTCTCGCAGGTACACCAGTGCCACCATCGCCCGCTGGGACGGACGGAGCTTGCAGCGCCGGTCGCCCTCACGAGTGGCAACCAGCATGGTGACCCACTCCACGAGGGCATGCGGCAGGTCAAGTGCGGCAGGATGGATGACCAACGAGACCCCCGGGCAACGTGATTGAGACGTCAGACATCTCGATCAACAGCTCGGGGGCCTCGTTCGTTGCGCTTCACGACCATCACCCGATCGGTGGCCAACTCGAAGAAGCTCAATGAGCGAGGACTTCGGCGCCTCCGGTGGTCGGCCGGTGGCCGGACGCCTTTGGACGACGTAACACGAGGCAGCGCAGGCCAACAAGCCGCGCGTGCTCTGATCAGGCAGGACAGCATCAGCCAGCACGACGGGGCACCGTGCACCACGATCCCTCACGGTCTCGTAATGCGTAGGTCTCGGGTTCGAATCCCGAAGGCGGCTCCGGGAAACCCCAGGACTCACTCGCCGTGACCTGGGGTTTTTCCTGATTTCTGACCATGGAATGTGCGCCAGCGAGGGCATTTTGACCCACGCATTCCGATGCGTTGGTCGGCTGTTCGCTCTACGTAGCGGCTGAGGATGTTCGTACGCAGAAAAGTCGCTTGAGCTGGTCTTTCTTCATAGAGGCTCGGCTGTGGATGCGCGGCGGGTGGGTTGTCGGCAGGCCAGGGGAGCGCATTGGAATTGATTTCTCGTCAGTTGCGACCTCGCGGCGTCGGCTCCCGACAAGGTGTTGCTTCGAAGAGGGGTGCGGTGATCGGCCGGGACCGGTGGTCACCGCACCCCTTCGCCCAGATGAGTCAGCTACTGGCTCGCTGGGTGGCGACCATGGCTCCGACGAAGTTGGGCTGGATGCCGACGTTGCCGTCGCTGGGGGCGCTGTCGGTGAGGTATTGCTGGGCGAGGTCTTGGTAGTAGGTGTTGTTGGGGTAGGTGTTGGTGCCGCTGGTGTAGATGTCGGCGGCTTTGACGGTGTCGGAGGTGTCGTTGCCTGCGGTGGAGACGGCTTTGGCGAAGTCGATGGCACCGTCGGCGGCACCGCCCAGGTAGAGCTGGTTGGCGCTGTCCAGGATGTAGGCGTTGACTGCCTCGCGCGCTGTCTCCTGGGTTGCGGTGTGGGTGCCGGCGAACGGGGGGATGGTGGCCACGTACACGGTCAGTTGGCCGGATGCGTTGCCGATGCTGACGTTGTAGTTGGTGCTGTCGTCGGTGTAGTAGGCGCGCAACTGAGATGCTGTCGCGCTGAGTTGGTTCTCGACTGTGGTGGCGCAGGTGTTGCTGTCGCTGCTGGTGCAGGTGAGCAGGTCGCTGGAGCCGGAGGAGATGAGCACGGTGCGGACGTTGGTCTGGCTGAACTCTGGGAACGCCTAAACTGCCCCGTTGCCGGCCCGTACGCACGAGTGCGGGTCTCGGAACCGACTCACCTACGGAGGATCCATGCTGAGGCTGGTCCCCGTGTCGACGATCGCCACGGATCCTGCACGCCTGGCCGTGCCGAAGCTGGCGGATGACGGAGCAGGCGAGGCCATGCTGCTCACCAGCGCCGACGACTACGACGTGCGGCGATGGGATATTCACACCGGTGAGTTGATGTGGCACTTTCCCGGCGAGGACCTGGTGTCCGAGATCACCGTGGCGTATCCGCCGGGAGGCGACCCGCTCGTTGCCGTGGCCACAGACATGGGCGTGGTGCGGGTCAACGCCGTGACCGGCTCGGTTGTGCCCGATGAGGATCTTGCGGAAATCGACACCATCTGGGACATCACCAGCGGCACCTTGCCCGACGGGCGGGCGTTCATCGCGGGCGCCGGCCACGTCGATGGCCTTGTTCACTACTGGGACGCGGCGACGGGCGAACCTCTGGGTCCGCCACTGGCCGGTCGGGACCGTCCGGTCAAGACCATCACGTCATTGACGCTCCAGGACGGCACGGCAGTCATCGCGTCGGAGGACGAAGCCGGCGTCATCCTCCGATGGAACGCGGCCACGGGGCAGCGGCTCGGCGCACCCGTCCACGGCCCCGGCACCTACAACATGCAGATGATCGCACTGACTCTGCCCGACGGACGCGCCCTGCTGGCCTCGATGGACATGAACGGCACCCTGTCGCGCTGGGACGCGGTCACCGGCGAGGCGATCGGCACGCCCCTGCCAATGGGGCCGGACGCCACCACACTGGCCGGAGCGTGTTGGGAGGGTGGCGGGCGGCTGCTCATCTCGACGGTCGGCGGTGGCATCCAGGTCCGTGACGCCCTCACCGGCGACGAGACCGACGCGGAACTGCCCGGCGTCAACGCCTCCGTCCTGACGTGCCCCGACGGTTCTACGCTCCTCGCCACGGGAAGCGTGCCCCGAGGCGCCGTTCATGTGTACCGGCTGGACACGCCGCCCCGTAGCTCGTAGCGACGGGGTTCGGAGACCTGGTGCCTTCGTGAACCGAGGAGTGCTGTTCCCGTACCTCTACACCGTGGTTGGTGCCCCCTTCCTGGCCGGATACCTCTGGGAGTGGAGACAGCCCACGGATCCCGCGCTGAACCGAACCGCGAGATCAGGTCAGGTCAGGTCTCTCCCTCGCGGGGCTCGCACCCGTCGTCCCATACGCATCCCAGAGGAATCACCTTCACCCTCGCCCACGTCTCCGCCCGGACCGCCACGCTGCTGGCCGGTCGCCATCCTGCTCGTGGCCGCGGTCTGAGTGCCTGTTCGATCAGCGGCGACAACTGCCACGGCGCCTCGGCCGCTTCATCAGCGATGATCCGGTCGACGGCACGGCCGGGAATTGGACAGTGTCTGAAGGCGCGGGTAGCGGGGGCACTCGGGTACTCTCCGCGGGGACCGGCGGCGGCACGGGGGGGTGACGGATGCGGGGTGTGGGATAGCGACAAGCGCCTGCATCGTTGCCCTGTGCGGAGGGGAGCTGATTCGGGGCGGTGCGCTTGGGGGCGATGGGTTGACCCGTCGAGATCTGCCACGACCCGGTTCGCGGGAGAGCCAGACGTCTCACATTGCCTCGCACAGAGGTTGCCCCCTGTGCTTGGGGAGCGCAAGGGGAGCGCGGACGCCTTCGGACGGGGCGGCACGAGGCGGCACCATTGATCCGGCGGCGACACTCCTGACCAGGCAGAACGGCATCCGCTGGCATCAGTCAGAAACGGCGAAGGCGGCGGGCGCGGTCCGACCGACTGTCCGTAGTCTCAGTTCTAGTCTCAGTTGGGGCCTGAGCCTGTGGCAGGAAGGTGTCCCCCATCCTGCCCATCGCGGCCTTGCTGAGGTGTGAGCGGCCCTTGACGTAGCGGCGGGTCTGGCTGATCTGCGTGTGCCGCAGAATCTCCATGATGGTCACGATGTCCACGCCCAGCTCGTTCAGGATCGTGCCCGCGGTGTGCCTGCTGCCGTCGTACAGCCGCCGGTCATCGATCCCCGCCTCGGCAAGGATTTCCTTGAACTCCTCCCAGTCCTGTCGAGGGTCCAGCGTCCGGCCGCCTGAACACCGCAATCAGGCCGTTGCCTATAGTGGCCAGCTCCAGTATGGCAATGGGCGGAACAACATCCCGACGGCCATCAGGATGACGGCCATCACCCCACAGGGTCCGCTCTTCAACGTGACCATAAAGAACGTTCCCGGAAAGCAGGTGACGTGTTGAGTCTGCGAGACCTGGAGGAAGCCCTTCCTGCTCTGCTGGCCATCCGGTCGGTAGAAACTCGACGCATCGACTGGGAGTTCATCACCAGGGAAGTCGGCGTATCGTTCCCTGCGGACTTCGTCGAATTGGCCGAGGCATATCCCTCGTTCAGCGTGGACGATTTCCTGGGGTTGCTTATCCCGTCTCCCGGGGAGGAGAAGTATTTCGTCTCGGGCGTGCGGCGTCTTCTCGCAGATCTGGCGGACCTGGCGGATTCTGAAATGTCACACGGGTACGCCGCGTTTCCTGCGTCTGGCGGCCTTCTTCCGTGGGGGTCCTCCTGTGAAAGCGACACCTTCTACTGGCGTACGGCTGGAGAGGACCCCGACTCGTGGACCGTCCTCGTCAGCGGTCACAACGACGACTGGGTCAGTTATCCGGGAGACCTGACGTCCTACCTCGCGGCCAAGATGCGCGGCACCGTTCCTCCCGATGGGCTGCCGCCCGATTTTCCGAGTCCTGTGCCGGTGGTCGAGGCTGACTGAGCGAGGGATGGCGTCGGGAGTGCGGGTGCCGATTAGGAGAATCGGCGTCTGGTATAGGCAGTGGGCAGAATGGGAAGAGTACGCTGAGGACGTTCCTGTCTGGCTGGCGCGGCAGGCAGCCGGAGATCTCGAAATTCCGGGACTTCCCTTGAGTGTGCATGGTGGCTACGTCGCATTGGACTGAGAGGGTGGCAAGTTCCGTTTCTCTCGTTTCGGAATCGACGGGCCCGAATGGTGTGAACCTGGGCGATGTTGTCAACTGAGTGTCAGCCGGATTGCCTGAACACGAGAACGGGTGAGCGAACTCTGGAGGAGCTGAGTCGCAGTCCTGTGCTGAGCGAGCTCATCGGGTTGGTCGAGCCGCCCGCGTCGGGTGGGACGAGGGTGGATTGGGGTCGGGCTGCGCGTGAATACGGCCACGACCACGGGTTTCCTCGGGGCTATGTGGAGTTCATGGATGTGTACGGCGAGGGTGTGTTTTCCTGATGCCTATCCGAAGGACCCGTCTTCGTGTGTCCGTGGCACCACGGAGAATGCCCGGCTGACCGGCGAGGAGCACGAATACGATGCGCCGGAGCTGTTGGTTGGCTGGGGAGACACGGTGGAGGGGGACCTTTTGTGCTGGCGCGTGAATGGTGCTGACCCTGACCGGTGGACTTCGGTCATCTGGCGCCGTGGGCTGACACCACCCGCTTCATGGGTGGACTTGGACTGCGGGATGGCGGAGCCGTTGTGCCGCTGGGCGGGCGATGGCATTCCGGGCTTCGGGGTGTCCCGGACGGAGCGGCCGTACCGGGGCAGCCGGTTTCTGCGTTTCCGTGATGAGCACCGGATGCGCGCCCGGGGTGAGGATCCGTGGGGTCCGGATCCCGTGGGTTGATTACGGTTTTGGGGAGTTGAGTCGTGGTGAGTGTGACGGTGCGTGAGGGGAGGGCCGGAACGGGGCGGTGGTGGTGGACGGCTCGCTGTGCATGCAGGGCGTCTTGTACGTGCTCCACAACCGCATAGCCACCTGGTCTGCGACGCCCGCGGCCCCCGGCGGCGGCGGTAGTGGGCCATGGCTCCGGATGAGGCGCCGAGGTCGGATGGCGGAGGGCGGACGGCGGAGAAGTCCAGCGGCGAGTGATGCCGGCGGGTGCGTCTCCGACCTCGGTGAGCACCCGGGCGCCGAGCTGGAAGCTGACGCCGAGGCCCGGGAAGCCGCGGGCGAACTCGGCGTCCGGGCGCTGGGGGAGTGCCTCCACCGCGGCATGCACGAGATCATCGGCCGCGGCGGCCCCCAGGCCCCCCAGGCCCCCCAGGGCCACGACGGCGAGCATCTGCTCGCCAGGCAGGTGCGTCCTCCAAGAGGACGTCGCCTCCCTCCCATGCTGTGACCCCCCGGCATGTCCATCCGGCCATTCGGGGCCTCCTTGCCCCGAATGGCCGGATGGATCATCCGGGAACCATAAAATGCACCAACTGGACTTTCTCGTAAGTCGGATGATGCATCATTGGAGTCTTGAAAGGTCAAGTTCTGATCGCGCAGCTTCGTCTCCTGGAGCACGTCTTGCCTGCTGTCCTTTCGCCGCAGTCCGACAGGGACAGGCGGCTGACCGAATTGGTGAGCCAATACGTCGTATGGCCGCAGGGCTCGCAGGCGGCGATCCCGCCGGTCCTTCTTCTGCTGGGGCCGGCGAAGAGCGGCAAGACCGAGCTGCTCAAGCAGTTGGGGTCGTCATTGAGCGCGGTTCCGCACGCCTATGCCGACCTCAATGACACCGGCCCCACCGCGGACCCCCTGGCAGAGGTCCTCAGCAGTCTCGTCGAACAGCTTTACCAGCATCAGACGGAGCAGCCGCCGCTGAAGCTGGACGCCTTCAGGATCGCGCTGCTGGCGACCGCCGCAGAGGTCAAGGATACGCAGCGCCAACCGGCTCTGGAGCGGATCCGTAGCGCTGTAGCCGGCCCTGACCGCGGCTCCGGGTCTCGCGAGCAGCTACTTCAGGAGGCCCTGAACATCATCGGGGAGTGGACCCTGGCTTCGCCAGGCAGCGCACTGGTCAACCTGCTCCCCCAACTTCTGCGCACGCTTCAGCATTCGCGGCGCGAGCACATGGCGAACGGCCTGCTGAGGCGTATACCGGCCCCCAACTTCCGGAACATCGCCGAAGGCATCCACAGCCTCTACCAGGGGTCCGCGAACGACCGCCGAGAAGCCGAAAAGATCTTGGTCGACACCCTGTTGTCGGACCTGCGCCACGCTTACGTTACCGCGCGCGACGGACGCCGACGGACGGCCGGGTGTGTCCTGCTGCTCGACAACGCCGACTCCGAGCTGGGCCGACGGCTACTGCCGATGCTGGTGGACTCGCGGGCTCGGATGGTCGGTGCCCCGACTGGAGTCGCTGACCCGCTGCTGATCGCAGCCGCCGCGGGACGGCCGCCCCTTGCTCTGCACGACTCGCAAACGATGCGCACGGTGTCAGGCGATCCCGATGCGCGGCGCCCCGCGGCGTCCCCGCAGGACTGGAACAACCTCCGGGCCCGGTTGGGCAACGTACGGCAGGCACCGTACTACCCGATCATGCTGCGCGGTCTGACCAGCGACGAGACGATGCAACAAGCCGGACGCTTCCTTGATGACAACCAACCGCAGTCGCTGCCAGACGATCCGCTCCCCGGCCAGTGGCTCGGCTGGATCGTGCACCGGCTCACGGGCGGTCACCCCGGTGCCACACGTCGAATCTTCGACGAGCTGGCCCTGTTCGGGCCCGAGACCGATTGGCCTGTCCGACTGAACCAGCTGTTCAGCCCGGCGCAGCGTCAACCCATACCGAACCACAGTATCGTCGACGAACTGCTCGGGCAGATGCTGCCGAACGGGGCCGTGCCTCCCCAAATAGTCGCGTTTCTGCCGCAGCTCTCGGCCGCCACCACCCTGGACGAAGCCGAGGCCACGGAGGAACTGTGGCTCGACCCGCAAGGCATCCGCGGAGCCTATGAGGACGCCCTCGCCGCCGTCCCACGGGAGAATTGGTACGCCGCCGACGGCAGCGCGTCGGTGCTGCAACCGCTCGCCCGGTACGCGCTGTTACGACGCCTGGCCCAGGGACGAGACAGGTCCGACCGCGACCAGTGGGAGCAGACACATATCCGTCTGCTCGACCATGCCGTTCGCGCCGGAGACCGGCGCCTGGAACACCGTCACAAGATGGCGCTGCACCACTTCACCGATGTGGTGCGTTACCTCCGTCAGGTCTTCGACGAGCATGACGCGAATACCTGGCACCAGATCTACCGCGTGATCTGCACGGCGCCGAATCGGCTCTGGTACGAGCACCCGGTACCTCCGGGCGGGCAGTCCGACCCGTCACACATCCACTT
Source organism: Streptomyces sp. CBMA29 (assembly GCF_014596445.1). Taxonomy (GTDB): domain Bacteria; phylum Actinomycetota; class Actinomycetes; order Streptomycetales; family Streptomycetaceae; genus Actinacidiphila. The sequence continues at coordinate 51,927 of NZ_MECL01000261.1, forward strand.
TCAACGGCTGGTGAACGCGGCCAACCCGGACCCGGACCGGCAGATCGACTCCGCTATCGCCCGCGCTCTGATCGGAGGCTGGTTGGCCACGGACCCGCTGTGCGACCCGCGAGCGGAAATGCATGCCAACGTCCGCCACGCATTCGCCGAATTCAGGGTACGTACGACCCGCGAATCCGACCGGCACGTCTGGCAGGACCTGCTGGCAAGGTATCCCGACAGGCCGTGGGCCTGACCAAGCGCAGGAGACGAACGACATGACCATCGGCAGCAACGGCCTCATCAGCGTCCCCGCACCGCCTCCCCGCAGATCACGGCCCTGGATACGGAGCGGGCTGGCCGTGCTGGTGGCGGCGGCCCTTGCCGTGGGCGGCCTGTTCGCGTACAGGGCCGCCACCGACACCAGTTGTGGTGCGGGGGTGTCCCGGCAGGGGACGCCCGCGCAGTGCGTCGGAGTCACCGACGGGTCCTACGCGTTCGCCCCGGAACTGGTCGAGATCGAGGGCATGATCCGCAAAGAGAACCGTACCGTAGTCGCCTCCGGCAACTACGTGAGCGTCGCCTATATGCTGCCGATGACCCTGGGCCCGACGGACACCGGCACTATCGAGGCGGTGCGGGAGGAACTCGAAGGCGCCTACGCCGAACAGCACAGCGCGAACACTCTCCCCAGGCTCAAGGGGCAAAACGGGATCCGGCTTCTGCTCGCCAACTCCGGCAGCCGCTCCGAGCAGTGGCAAGGCGTCACCAGGCAGCTCGTAGGCATGGTCGACAGCGAGCGCCTTGTGGCCGTCCTCGGCTTCGGCCAGAGCCGTGCCACCACCAAACAGGCCATTCAGGAATTGGCCAACGCCCACCGGATACCGGCCATTGGCGCCACCGTCACCGCGGACGACCTCACCGACGCGACGACGGCGCCGGACTTCTTCCGTATCAGCCCCCGTAACAGCGACGAGGGCCAGGCCGCCGCACACTATCTGGCCCAGCGGACGCCCCGCGGCAAAGTCCTCGTCGTCACCGACACCGACGACGGCGACTCCTACAACGTCTCCCTCTACAATGGCTTCGTCAGCGCGGCGAAGGCGGAGAAGCTCCAACTGAGCGACGCCACTTTGAACTACCGGTCCGGCAGCGCGCAGACCGGGTTCGATTTCAGCAACATGCTCAACAGCGTCTGCCAGGCGCACGCCTCCGCGGTGTACTTCGCCGGCCGTGGCAAGGATCTCGATACCTTCGTCTCCGCGCTGGCCAATCGCCAGTGCCGGACCGCGCAGGGTGTCATCACCGTCGTCAGCGGTGATGACACCTCAAGTATGCGCCCCGACCAGGAATTCCGGCACGCCCTGCAGACAGGCGGCGTCACGCTCCTTTTCACCGCGCTCACTGCTCCCAACGAGTGGGAAAAGGAAAAGGGCGACGACTACAGCGTCGAACGGCAGGCATACGCCGAGTTCCACAAGGCGGTGGTCACGGTATTTCGCGACGCTACCGACTCAATGTTTCAGGACGGCCACATGATCATGGCCTACGACGCGACCTTCACCGCGGTCAAGGCCATCCGTTTCGCCGAGGGCCACGACGGTACCGACCCGGTCACCACCAACACGGTCGGGCAGCAGTTGGTCAGCCTTCAGTCGACCAACGCCGTGCAGGGGGCGAGCGGTCCCATCGATCTCCAGCGGAACCGCAACCCCCTCAACAAACCCATGGCCCTGCTCTCGGTGACCGGCAAGGGCGACTACAGCTTCAACCAGGTCATCTGGCCCGCCGGCCGCCCCTGGTCCGCGCTCTGAGCCCGGACGCTCCTCGACGACCGCCCTGCGGCTCCGAAGAACCCCAGGGCTCAGCCGCCGTGCCGTAGCCTTCCGGCATGACAGATGGTCAGACGGACCTTGAGCGCTTGACGTCGGGTAAGTACGTCCGGGTCACTACCTTCCGGCGGGACGGCACAGAGGTTCCGACGCCGGTCTGGGTGATTCAGGACGGTGATGCCCTCGGCGTCTGGACGGTCGCCGATTCCGGCAAGGTCAAGCGGATCCGCAACCGCGCCGACGTCCTGGTGTCCGCCTGTGACATACGCGGCAACCCCTCGGGCGAGGTCGTCCCAGGACGGGCAGCGATCCTCAACGGCGAGCAGACCCGGCATTACCGGCGTCTCCTGGTCCGCAAGTACGGGTTGACCGGAAGACTCACGCTCCTGGGCAGCCGTCTGCGCCGGGGCGTGGACGGTACCGTCGGCATCCGGATCACCCTCGACTGATCGTGCGGTCAGGCAACCCGTAGAGCCCGTAGAGGTCGGTCCGTCCGGAACCGGGACAACACGGCGGACGCGATTGGCTCCGCAGGCTGCCGAAGGGCCGGCCCGGAGTCGCGGGTGGGGACTTTGGCGACTCCGGGATGGCTCGTGGCGGGGGAGGGGGTCAGCCCTTGGCGCCCTTGGGGACCGCCTTCAGGGTGGAGAGGTCGCTGCGCAGGACGTCCTTGCAGTAGGAGACGTTGCCGGTGTTGTCGACGTACTTCGCCGAGACCCAGTTCGAGTTGTCGCGCAGCAGGTACCAGACGTCGTTGCCCGCGATGTTCTGGGCGCGGACCTTGCAGCGCAGGCCGACCTGCTGGTGGTAGCGCAGCGAGCCCTTGACGGACGAGTCCGTGCTCGGGAACTGGCGCTGGACCACTCCGTCACCGGCGACGACCGTGCCGTACGGACGGGCCGGGGCGGCGGTCGGGGCGGCCTGGGCGGCCGTCGCGCCGAGGAGGGTGGTGCCGAGTACGACGGCGGTGGTCAGCGCGCTGGCGCCGGTGATGATGCGGCCTCGGAGGGAAGGAAGAGCAGCGAATGTCGCCAAGGGACTTCTCCTGTTCCTGATGTGCAGTGACACGCATGGGCACCGCTGAAAGTACGCCGGACAATGCCCAACAACTAGGATAAATCGCCACGTTGGGCCGAACGTGCGCAGTCCTCACCCGTCTGCGGGTGCCGCCGCCACCCGGACGGCGGTCTGCGCGCCGAGGGCCGGGTGAGCCTACGCGGCCGGGCGCGCGGACAGGGCGCGGCGCGGACCTCGGCGGCACCACGCTCTCCGGCTGTACGGGCACCGGCTCGCACCCGGACGGCCCCGGCCTCGCCGCCGGCCTGGGCGAGGGTGCCGGTCAGCTCCCGGGTGAGGTGGAAGGGGCCCGGTCGAGCGTGTAGCCGGTGAGGGCCGGGCGGCCGGATGGTTCAGCGGGCGGCGCGCGCGGGGCGGGGAAGGCGTTCGTACACCGTCAACCGCCGCCCGTGGACGCGGACATCGGCCACCGGCGTGAAATACGTCAGCAGGACGCGCATCTTCATCCGGTCCTGCGCGGCCGTCAGGGGGCGGGCGATCCGGGGGACGTCGGTGACCAGCAGGATGCGGTCGCGCGCGAGCATCGCCGTACGGATGCGGTCGGGGGACGCCTCCAGGCCCTTGAGCGTTCCGGAGCGCTCCGGGGTCTCGGTCAGCGCTATGTCGTGCAGGCCGGAGAAGGCGGTGGGGGAGACGGATTCCGCGTCGCGGCGGGCGGAGGGGATGAAGAGGACGGCGTTGCCGGGGTGCTTGAGCCGCTGGACGTCGGAGGCCACGGCCATGACGTCGTCGACCCGGCTCTTCGGGGAGCGCTCGGCGAGCGACTGGGGGAGCAGGGCGACCGCCGCGAGGGCCACCGCCACGGGGACGATCCACGCGGACGCGCGCGGGAAGCGGGGCCGGGCGGCGCGCACCGCCGCGCCGATCGCCGCGCCGATGAGCAGCGCGAGGCCCAGCATGCTGAAGAGTACGTAGCGGTCGAGGAACAGCGGCTGGAACAACGATGCGCAGGCCAGGCCGAGTTGCGGCACCGCGAGCAACGGCAGCCCCACGGCGGCGGCGGACAGCCGGTCCGTACGAGGCGGGGCGGTACGAGGCGGGGCGGTACGAGGCGCGTCCGTACGAGGCGGGGCGGTACGTAATACGTCCCTACGGGACCGGCCCGCGATACGGCTGCCGGACACCGCCGCGCAGAGGCCGCCGATCAGCACCAGCACCCCGGGTCCGATCAGCATGTGCCAGGTCAGCGGCGGAATCCAGGACACCTGCGCCGACTGGCCCCGGCTGAAGAGGGCCAGCGGAGTGACGGCCAGGACGGCGACGGCGGAGGCGGCCGTCCAGGCGGCCCACGTACGGCGGTCGGCGGCCCGGGACCAGAGCAGGGTGGCCAGGTGCGCGGGGAGGATCAGGAGCGAGAACCAGTTCAGCAGCCCGCAGACGAGGACGGCGCCGCTGTATCCCGCCCAGTGCCATGCCCGGCGGCGCGGTCCGGTGTCGTCCTGGAGCGCGGCGACCAGCAGCAGGGTCGCCACCCCGGCCCCGGCGGCGACCAGCGCGTACGGCCGCCCCTCCTGGAGGTAGAACTGCGCGGCGGGCAGCAGCCCGAAGGCCAGCCCGCCCGCGAGGCCCGCGGCGGGACCGGCGAGCCGCCGCCCGATGAGCGCGACGCAGGTCGCCGCCACCGCGCCGGCCAGCACCGAAGGCAGCCGCAGTGTGGTCGTGTGGGGCCCGAACACGCTGAACAGGGCGTGCATCAGCAGGTAGTAGAGGCCGTGTACGACGTCCACGTGGTGCAGCATGCGCAGGATCTCGGGGGTCGACCGCCCGGCCACCTGCCACGTGGCCGCCTCGTCACGCCAGACGGTGTGCTGCCGGGAGAGTCCCCAGAGGCCGAGGGCGAGAGTCCACAGCGGCGGAATCAGCCAGATCAGCATCGCCCGACTTGGTAAAGATGCCCGAGAGGCCGTGATGGTTGCTTTGAATCCCGAACGGCTTTGTATCGAACGGGATTTGCTGTCGGTGGACGTCAAAGAGGCACCCGAGGCAGTTTGTTGAATTATGAACCGCCTGGAGGAAGTGTGATCGACACCCCCTGATGGCGGTGACACGCATCCTACTCCGGCGCTCGCGGCGGACTTTCGGAACGTCATTTCTCCGCGCGCGCACCGCTCGAAATGGCCGTCGCTACGGTGGCCGGTGCGGCTCCCCCGCCTGGTGCGGCCCCTGCCCCTGGTACGGCCCCTGTCCGGGGTGCGGCTCCCGCCCCTGGTGCGGCCCCCGCGCCCCTCCCCACCGCGAACACGTTGTCGCAGCGGTCCCGCACGCCCGCGTCGTGCGTGGCGATCACCACCGCGCACCCCGACCGGCTCAGCTCCCGCAGAATGTCCACCACGACAGCCGAGTTGGCGTCGTCGAGCGCGCCCGTCGGCTCGTCCGCGAGCACCAGCGCCGAGCGCTGGACGAGCACGCGCGCCAGCGCGACCCGCTGCTGCTCACCGCCGCTGAGGTGGTGGACCGTCTCCTTGCCGCGCCCCGCGAGGCCGACCCGCTCCAGGGCCTCGGCGATCGCGGGCCCGGACCTGCCGCGCAGCGACGGCCTCGGCCTGGCCGCGACTTCGAGATTCTGCTCGACGGTCTCGCTCTCGATGAGCGCGTAGTGCTGAAAGAGATATCCGAGGGTGTCGCGGCGGAATCGCCGGATGTCACGGCGGCCGAAACGTGTGATGTCCTTCCCCTCGTACCGGATGACGCCGGATGCCGGGCGGTCGAGCAGACCGAGGCAGTTGAGGAGGGTCGACTTTCCCGATCCGCTGGGCCCGACGAGAGCCAGCATCTCGCCGCGCTCCACGGTGAGGTTGACGTTGTCCCACAACGTGCGGGAACCATAGGACTTCGAAAGGCTCTCGATCTCGATCATCTTCGTCATGACAGGCACACTCCTGCTCGGTGGAGGAATTCCGTGGCGCGGCCGGCTCAGGTCCCGGTCGAGCCCTCCTTCACGATGCGGCGGTGGAAGTAGGCGAGGGCGAGCAGCACGGCGGCCAGCTCGAAGACGACCAGACCGCTGATGACACCGAGGTCGAGCGCGGTCAGCCGGGTCGGCTCGAAGGTCGCGGGCTCACCGGCGGCGGCCAACTGCCGCAGGTGCTGGCGCTGTTGCCACGCCTGGAACGGCACCCGGGTCGCGAAGATCACCGCGATGGCCGCCTCGACGGCCAGCAGGAAGCGGTGCGAGGCGACGTACCGCCAGCCGCTGACGTGCTGGGCGAAAACGCTCTGCGCGTTCTTGCGGGCGTAGATGAGGCAGACGCCGACCGCGGCGATGAGGAGCACCATCGCCGCGATGACCAGGTTGAAGATCTGGACCCGGAGTTCGGTGAGCGCCTTCCTGAGGTCGAGGGCGGTCTTCTCGCCCACCGGACTCATGGAGTTCACGTAGTCCTGGAGGTGTTCCGCGCGGATGCCCGCGGTCACGTCGGCGGGGTCCGGGAAGACGACTCCGGCCTGTGTCGCGATGGCGGTGTAGGCGTCGTCGGTGAGGAAGCGCGATCCGTTGGGGACGACGATCACGACCGGGTCGCGCACCATGGAACGGTCCTCGGCCGCGTCGTGGCCCGAACGGTAGGAGTACGCACCGGTGTTGTAGCCGAAGACCCGCTGGCCGCCGCGGGTCGCCGAGACCTTCATGGGGACGTGCCCGGTGAGGTCGGGGTCGATGATCGCCTCGGCGGCCTTGGTGATCGCGGGGGTGTCCGACGCGAGCGTGTCGGGGATCAGGAGCCGCACCGCGCGGGAGTCCGCGGCCGTCGCGCTCCCGGCCTGCGACGCGTATCGCCGCCCCGCCGGGTCCACCATCGGCTGCCGCGCCAGATAGGTGTCGTTGACGACGAGGATCTCGCCGGAGGGCAGATGCTCACCGGGCGCGGACATCTGGAGGTCCCGCCGCCCGGCCACGATCACCTCGCCCCGCGCGTCGGCACTGCGCAGCCACGGCCCGACGTGCTGGTCCAACTGGTCCATGTGCATGGCGAACGCGCCGCTCAGCCGGATCGACACGGCGTCGCCGACGGCGTGGTACGCGTCCCGGTTGTCCTCACGGGTGAGAACGTCGCGGCTCGCCAGCGTGGCGTTGGTGGCGATGCTGAGCGCGAGCAGCAGCGCGGGGATACGGACCAGGTACACGCTCAAGGACGCTGCCCGGGAGGGGAGTTCGCCCTTGAGCGCGGGCAGGACGCCGACCTTGAACGTCAGCGCGAGCGCGGCGGCGTGCGCGGCCAGGACGACGGCGGCCAGCAGGACGGCGAGGACCGCGGCCACCGCGGCGAACAGACCGAGCCACGCGAGGCCGTTGTAGAGACCGAGGAAGGTGAGGACCGCGGCCACGACGACGGCGGCCGACAGCGGCCAGAAGACGGCGAGCCGCCGCAGGTCGCGCAGCAGGATGCCGGTGAAGGACATGCCCTGCATGCGCAGGACGCCGTACGCCCGCGCGTTGAGCAGCACGCTCGCACCGGTCATCGTCAGCGCCGCGAGGGCGACGACGTAGAAGGAACGGAACAGCGAGTCGTTCTTGTACCGGTCGATCAACCCCCGTACGGACAGCGGGTGGCTGACGTCGACCGTCATGCCGAGGTGCGTGAACTCCAGCCGCAGGGCGTCGGCGGCGCCCGCTGACCCGAAGACGTAGTACGTGCCGCGCGGGTCGAGTGGGCCGATGTCGGCGAGCGGGTGCACGCGGGTGGTGAAGTTCTCGCTGAACGCCGGGTAGCCGTGGTCCAGCCACTTCGCGGTCCGCGTACCGGTGCCGCCGGGCGCGAGGTACAGGTGGCGGACCGTGTCGGGGTTCTTGAGGTCGGGCACCTCGCGGGCGACCCCCACCCCGTGCCGCGCCGCGAACGACTCGACGGCCTGGACGACTTGGGGCGCGCTCGTCGATCCGTCGGAGTCGAGCACGTCGACCATGGCGGAGTTGCCCAGCACCCCGTCCTCGTCGAGTCCGCGCACGAAGAGAAAGGCCAGGACGGCGGAGAAGGCCAGGAGGGCGGCGTGGACGACTCGAATACCGCGATGCAGCATGGTGATTCCTCGGTTGAGGGCGCTCGGGAATTCAGGCGGGCGTGACGGCGGCTTACGGCGGGCGAGCAGCCGTGGAGGCGGTGACGTCCCCGCCTCCACGGCTGCGCAGGATCACCCGGCCGTTACCACCCGACGGCTACCGCGCGACCGGTACCGCCCGACCGGTACCGCTCGGCTGGCAGCCGTGACCGGCCCCTTCGCTGACGGAGGGTCAGCAGGACGGGTTGTAGTAGTAGCTCACCGAGTTGCCGTTCAGCCCCGCGGAGGCCAGGGACCATACGCCCTTGGCCGTGCAGCCGCTGCCGAACACGACGGTGCCGATCTTCACCGACGACGCGTGCTTGTTCGTCGGGTGCTTGTAGTTCGACCACGCGGTGTTGGCGCCGTGGTCGTAGCTCCACCTGCCGCCGCCGACGTCGACCGAGGTGGCCAGGGCCGGCGTGGCGGCGGCGAAGCTGAGGGCGACAGCGGCGACGGCGACCTTAATTCCGGTTTTCTTGTTCATGAATGAACTCCGCTTTCATCGTGGACTTGATCGGACGAGGCAGAACCCTGGCACACATTCAGTTGCACTGGCAACCATGAAATTGCGCTCCGGGAATTTCTTGTCGCGGGCGGACTGGAACAATCCGCCCATGCCTGAATCCACCGGCGTCAACGGGCGGCGACGATGGTGGTCGGCAGGCGAATGGGAGGCGGGAATTCCGCAACGCGGAATGTCCGGCCGCGGGCCGGATTTCGGGTGGTACGGGATACGTGGACGGCCGGCGCGGGCGGGCGGGCGCCGGTGCGGTGGCGACGCGTCAGGCGTCGGCCGGTACGTCGGCCAGTAAGGGTGCGTACCGTCTCACGTGCTGCGCTGCGTCGACGGGCGGTCTTCTGATCCCACGCATGTGTGCTCCCCCGTGCCGGTGCCGGGTGGTCCGCGGCAACCCGGCCGACGATAGGCGCGGATGCGGCCGACCTCGAATCGCGTACCGATGCTTGGCGCGTTCTCGGCGGTATGCGGCTTGAATCAGATACGGAAAACGGCCCCGCGGCGCGGAATTCCGGATTCAGCGTGATTCACGCTTCAAGTAAGACACGGCATTCCGTTTTCCGCGACGTACGGCTATCCGGAACGGCGTCGCGGGAATGTGAGACCGCTCCCGCGAAACGCTTTCGGAATCTTCACGGCGCGCTGTATCGCGGGGGGAACGAGGAGGGCGGCCTCAGGGCAGGAGGCGGGCGAAGACGACGATGTTGTTGAGGTAGGTCTGGCCGGTGAAGGGGCCGCCGCAGGTGATCAGGCGGAGCTGGGGGTCGGGGCGCGGGGCGTAGACGGCCTCGGTGGGGAACGCGTCCTTGGCGTAGCTCCGGACGGACGTCACCTGGAAGCGGACGGTCCGGTTGTCGTCGAGGGTGACGCGGATGACGTCGTTGACCCGCAGGAGTGAGAGACGGGAGAAGACGGCGGGGCCGTCCGGGGAGTCGACGTGGCCGACGAGCACGGCGGGGCCGGGGGCGCCGGGGACCGGGCCTCCGTCGAACCAGCCCGCCTCGCTCGGCCGGGACGGTGTGCCCAGGGCGCCGGAAGGGGTCAGACCGAGCGGTTCGAGCGGGGTGTCGACGTCGATGGCCGGGATGGCCAGCGCGCGGGGGCGGGCGGCGGTCGCCTCCGTCGGGGCCACGGGCCGGCTGACGACCCGGCCCGGCTCCGGGGCGACCGCGCCGACGGCGGCGCGCCCCTGTCCTGAGCCCGTTCGCGCCCCCGCCCCCGGCACCAGATTCGTGGCGAGGCCGACGGCGCCGCCCGCGACCGTCACCACCCCGAGGACGGCGAGCGCCCCGGCCGCTCCCCGATGACGCGGCCGGGGCCGTGCGTGTCGCGGCGCCATGACGCCGCTCAGCCGCGCCGCAGTCGGCGTACCGACAGCACGAGCAGGCCGGAACCGATGACCAAGGCGGCTCCCCAGCCGACGAGTTGGGGTGTGCGGGAGCCTTCGGCCGCCGCCTTCGGCTGGTCGAGACCGCCGAAGCCCGCGTCCACGCCGCCGTTGGGCTGACGGCTCGGCCCCGCGGAGTCGGTGAGGTCGAGCAGTCCGGGCGCGGAGCCGGTGGAGGACAGGACGACCAGCGTGTGCGTGCTGCGGCCGGTCAGTTGGACGGTACGGGAGGTCGTCGCGGCCCCGGCCGAGACCCGTACGGTCGTGCTGCCCGCGGACACCGTGCGGTACGGAGTCGACGTCGGGAAGCGCAGCGAACCCTGGTCCTGCGCGGCCAGCTGGACCGCGACGGCGGGCTGGCTGAGCGACGCCTGGATGACCCGTACCGCGGCCTGACCCTGCGGGGCCGACAACTGGTCGGACAGCGTGCGCAGTTGGAGCGCGGAGTTGGGACCGAGCCCGGCGACGGTGTACGCGCGGCCCTCGACGACCCGCACGGTCGAGGAGATGACCGGCGACACCGACGCCGGGTCGCCCGCCTTGCGCATCGCCACCGTGTACTGGCCGGTGGCGACCGACTCGTACGGCGAAGCGTGCCCGTACGACACGCTCTTGAGGACCATCGCGGCCTTCGATCCGCCGAAGGGGTAGAGGTAGACGTCCACCGGCGGCGTACCGGGCGAGAAGTGCGCCAGCCGCAGCCAGCCGCCGGACCAGGCGGGAGCCGCCGACGCACCGGCCGCGGCCGGGCCCGCCAGGACGGCGGCGCTGAGCGTGAGGACGGCGGCGGCGCCGAGCGCGGCGGACCGCGAAGAGTGCCGGGACGACGGCTTGGACGACGGCCGGGGCGACGGTCTGGCCGACGAGCCGGTGCGCGCGGTCGCCCGCGGGAAAAGCCTCATGCGAAGTCCTTCTGCTGACGGGCGGATGCGCCGATTGGCTCGGCGTCCAGGGTCGGGTCGGGGTCCGGGCCGGGATCGGCTTCGGCGTTCACGGTCGGGGTTCTGGCCGGGCCGGGAGGGCGGGCCGGACGGGTGCGATACGGCGTTCACGACGCTGAGTCGGCGCTGACGAGGCCGTCCGGGGCGGGCTGGTCGTACAGCACGGTCAGGACGGCGGGGGTTCCGGCGCCGCCGGTACGGGCGGCGGTCCGCAGCGGCCGGTAGGGCGGTTGCTGGGCGTCGATCAGAGCGCGCAGCGCGGTGGCGGGCGGTCCGCTCCCCGTGGCCGGGGCGCCGTCCACGCGCGAGATCGCCACGCCGCCGCGCGGGATGTCGGCGCCGGCGCCCGGCGCGGGCGCGTCGAAGGACGTGACGGTGAGGGTGTGGCCGCTGCTGAGGACGGCGAGCAACGCGCAGACGCGCAGGTCGACATGACCGCCCGTCAGGAGCGCGCGCGTGCCGCCCTGGAAGGTGATCCGCTTGTTGGCGGCGAGCGCCGCCCCCGAGAAGCGGCGCTCCTCGCGGTCCGCGGCGGCCACCCGCTCGTACGCCGTACGCCCGGCGTGGGCGACCGGTAGCACCTCGGCGCGCTGCGCGTCGGCCGCCGCGTCGGTCCCGCTGCCGTCACCTGCCCCGGTCCCGTCACCCGCCCCCGTCCCGTCACCCGCGCTCCCGCCGAACACGGCGAGCGGCTGCGGGCCGGTCAGATCCCGTAGCGCGTCCCCCGCCATCGCGCGCAACGGGCCGGTGACGACGGCGACATCGGCGCCGAGCAGCTGTTGCGGAGAGGAGGTGACGGTGAGCGTGGAGCCCGCGGGGAAGCCGTGCGACACGAGCGCGGCGCATACGGCGACGTCGCAGGCGACGACACGGGTGGGGCCGATGTGCGCGGCGACCCAGGTCGCGACGGCGTCGCGGATCGGCGGCGGCGTGGACGGCGAGGCCGACGTGGATGACGATGACGGTCCGGGCTCGGACGCCTTCGGGCCGACGGCCGCCGTCGGCCGGTCGGAGCCCTCGGTCCCGGTCCCGGTCCCGGAGCCGCTCCGATCGCGCAGGACGACCACGGCCGCCGCGGACACCACCGCCAGGACGAGCACGGTGACCGCGAGCGCGCGGCCCCGGTGCCGTCGGGCGGCCTGTTCGCCGGGCGCGGCCGGCGCCTTCGGCTTCAGCCCGAGGTGGCGCCGGACGAAGGACCGCAGGGTGTTCCAGTAGATCCGGAGCCAGGACGGCTCGTCGGGGCCGCCGGGTCTGGGAGGTTCACCAGGCTCCGACGGCCCCCCGCCCCCGGACGGTCCCGCGGCCTTCCCCTCCCGGGCCGCGGGTTCGAGCCCCGGCACCAGGCCGGGCGGCATGCCGAGCGCCGGTCCCGGCGGCCGTGGCCGCCGTACCGGTGTGCGGGGCTCGAAGAAGTTCTGCGACATGAACCACTCACGGGATGGAAGGGGAACGCCGCCCGCGCGGCGGTGACGACCGCCGCCCGGACGACCGGGACCGGGGCGCCACGGGCTGTTGCCCGCGTCCGCGAATTCGGCATCCCCCCTGAGGAAGCCGCCTCCGCAGTGCCTCGGCGCGAAAGGAATCCAGCCCGAATATCAGCACACTTGAGCGAAGCTGACAAGCCCTCTCACTTTCCGTTCAATCTCGAACACAGAGTGAATCCCGAATATGCCTGGGGCGATCAAATGTGCTGGTCAGTGCGGTGATCATGACGATGATCGTTAAGATGATCCTTTTACTCGCGAGTAATTCACTCACGCACCACAAAGCCCAGTGGACGCATTCCGGTATTCGGGCACGACAAATTCCGGACCGGGGCTGAATTGGCAGAAATTCAGCAGATCCCGCAGTCCGGAAACGACACCTCCACAGCTCAGTGGAGGTAAGCGGCAGGCCCGGTCCTTCCCGTACGACGACCACACGGAGACGCTCTCCTGCCCCGTATTCGGAGCCGCTCCGGCCGCGGATGGGTCGCAGGCCAGGATCAGTCGGGGGACGTGCTCGCCGAGCGGACTCCGGGCCTCCGCGCCGAGGGAGCTGTCGGTGATCACGGCGTCCGCCTGATCGAGACGGGCGACCGGGGCGGCCCCGGTACGGCCCCAGGCGGTGCGGTCGGCGAGCACGACGGTGCGCCGTGCGGCGGCGATCAGGGCCCGCCCGATGTCGGCCTCCGGCTCGCTCGCGGCGGTGAACCGGCCTGCTTGGACGCCGTGCGCGGCCAGGAACACCGTGTCCACGTGCAGCGACTCGATCGTGGCCAGCGTCAGGGCGCCGACGTGGCCGTTACGGGTGCTGATGCCGCCGACGACGATGTGCTCGCGGTGCCGGGCGCCGCGCAGGGCGTCGGCGACCGGCAGCGAGGTCGTGACGACGGTGAGGTCGGGGACCTTCGTCAGCGCCCGCGCCAGCGGCAGCGTGCCGGCGCCGCCGGACAGGGCGATCGTCGATCCCGGGGTCGCGAGCGTGGCGGCGGTGCGGGCGATGTCGTACGGGCGCGCGCTGACCTGGGGCGCGCTGACCCGGGGCGCGGTGCTCCGGGGCGCCTTGCGGTCCGGGCCGACCGGCAGCGCCCCGCCGTGCACGCGCCGCAGCACCCCCCGCTCGTGGAGCGCGGTCAGATCGCGGCGGACCGTCGTCTCGGAGACGCCGAGGGCGCGGGTGAGTTCGAGGTTGCTGGCGCCGCCCTGGCTGCTCACCAGGGCGGAGATGGCGCGGTGACGTTGGCTGGCGAGCATGCGCGGGAACTCCTCGGCGGTACGGGACGGCCGGGGGCGGGACGCGAGCAGGTCCCGCCCCCCGGCCGGGTGATCAGGGCTTCGCGGTCAGCCGACCGTGATCCGGTCGATGTCCGGCGCCCATCCGGAGGGGTTGGCGATCGTGACGGAATTCCCCGTCCCGGCCGCCAGATTCAGCGTCAGCGTCGCCGTGCCGACCGTGTCCCAGCTCCCGGTGGACGGGAGGCTGACGGAGGTCGCGGCGCCGCCGTTGACGCTGAAGGTGGCGGTACGGGTCTCGGCGCTGGTGTAGTGGACGGTGACCTGGGCGGACCCGCCCGTACCGCCGTTGACGCCGTTGATCCGCAGCGTCCCGCCGTTGCCGAGGTAGCCGACCTTCGCGCCGCCCGAGCACGCCGAGCAGGCCGCGACCACCGCGGAGCCGCCGAGCGTGTTGCCGGACGCCTCGGCCTCGTAACTGCCGGACGGGGTACCGGAACCCGAGCCCGTGCCGACGGTCATCGCGCCGAGGCCGAGCCAACCGTCCGCGTTCTGGGCGGCGTTGGCGAAGCGCAGCTTCTTGGCGCTGGAACTCACGCTCTCCAGGGGGTTCTTGACCCGCAGGACGAGCTGGTAGTCGCCGCCGGCCACCGAGGACAGGTCGACGGCGGTCTGGAAGTACTGCGCGTAGCCGTAGTCGAGGTAGGTGGGGTCGGAGCCGAGGCCCCAGTCGGGGAAGGCGCGGATCTTCTGCGGCATGACGGTGCGCAGGTCCCAGGGGGTGTCCCAGGTCTTGACGACGGCGCCGCCGCTGTTCTTGAGGCCGAGGGTGACCGTCCACGGGTAGTAGAAGGGCGCGACACCGTCGTTGGTCATCTTCACGCCGATGCTGGTCGTGCCGCTGGCGGTGTTCTTGTAGTAGGCGTTGGTGACGCCGAGGTCGTAGCCCATCAGGCGTACGGCCGCGCCGACGTTCGCGTCGGTGGGGGAGTAGTTCCTGCTGCCCTCGTTGATCTTCCATGTGGTGTGCTCCAGTTCGAGGCACGCCTTGATGTCGTCGACCTGGCCCGAGCCGCCCGGCCAGGAGGAGAAGGCGGAGGACTGGATCTCGGGGCGCACCTCACCGCCCATCGAGTCGGTGATCCATTTGTTCTCCACGCCTTCGTTCAGGGCGAGTTGGAGCTGCGAGTAGTCGGCGCCGCCGAGCGACTGCGGCAGCGTGACGCCGGCGAGCGGGCTGCCTTCGCGGTAGCAGAACGAGTCGTCGTGGTAGCCGACGTCGAGGCTGTTCGCGGCGCCGCCGCCGGAGGTCGGGTAGCGCACCTCCAGCTTGGTCTTCTGGAACGCGTTGTCGTAGTCCTGGATGATCCGCGCCGCGTGCGCGTCGGTGGGCATGTAGTTCGGGTAGCTGTCGCCGCTCGTGTCGGTGTCGTACGGCCAGGTGTGCCACTCGCCCCACAGGCCGACCAGGCCGAGGTTGATGAAGCCGATGCGCGGGTCGCCGTCGTAGCGCGCGCCGTACGCGGCGATGAACGTGCCGAGCGCGTCGAGCAGATACGGGCTGTCGTAGTCGGGGCTGGTGGTGCCCCAGTACGCGTTCGTGCGGTACGTGACGTGTCCGTCGAAGCAGTGCGGGATCGCGTTGCCGGGGTGGGTGCCGGTGCCGCCCGGGTACTCGATGTAGAAGCGGATCGCGGCCTGGTTGCCGTACGAGGCGATCTCGTTGAGCGCGTTGTCCAGCACGCTCCAGTTGAACGTGGAGCAGTTGTTCGGGTCGGTCATGACCTCGGACAGGCCGAAGTAGCTCCATTGCAGCGAGTGCGGGTAGCCCGTGTTCTCGTCACCGCCCGCGGAGTAGTAGGTCGCGAAGCCCTTGAGCGGGTTGTCCAGCGCGCCGGGCGCCGCCGTCAACGGGTGGGCCTGCAACGAGGGATCGGGAGTCGACGGGGGCGCCGGCCGGGCGGGGGCGCCGTGCGGTACGACGGCGGCGGCCGTGGTCGGCCGCGCGGCCGAGGTGTTCGCGGTGCCGGGGCTCGCGGTCGCGGGACTCGCCGGAAGTACCAGGAACGCGATGCCGAACACGGCGGCGCACAGGGCGATCACCGTCGTCGTCCGGCGTCGTGGTGGGGGGTTGCGCATGGGTCTGCCTCCTCTTGCACAAGTAGGGGGATACGCAGAGGTGTTGACAAAATTTCGAAGAGCTTCATCATTATTGAAGTGCAGTCGCCCTGTGGCAAGGGTCACATCCATGATCGATTCAACGGACGGAAGAGTGAGGTCAGATGGCCGCACTGACGGGCTGGGCAACCGGCCGCGCGGCGGACGAGGGCGCCGAAGGGCGGGCCGCCGCCACCCGAAGACCCCGACGCCGACGCGATGACCGGCGCGTCGCACCGCTGTTCATCGCGCCGGTCCTGATCGGCTTCGCCGTCTTCTACGTGTATCCGACGGTCCGCGGCGTCTGGTTCTCGCTGACGGACTACAGCCTGCTCAACTCGCCCTCGTACGTGGGCACCGAGAACTACTCGCACCTGCTGCACGACGACCAGTTCTGGAACGCGCTGAAGGTCACCGGCTACTACGTGGTCATCAACATCGTGTCCCAGACCGTCATCGCGCTCGGACTCGCCGCGCTCATGCACCGGTTGACCCGCTCGGCCGTCCTGCGCGCGACCCTGCTCCTGCCCTGGCTGGTCCCCAACGTCACCGTCGGACTGCTGTGGGCCTGGCTGCTGGACGCCAACCTCGGCTTTGCCAACCACCTGCTGCACTCACTCGGCTTCGGCGGTGTCTCCTTCTACTCCCCGACCTGGGCGATGCCGTCCGTGGCCCTGGTCAACACCTGGGCGTACACCGGCTACACGGCGCTGCTGCTCTACGCGGGCATGCTCCAGATTCCGCAGGACCTGTACGAGAGCGCGCTCATCGACGGCGCGGGCGAGATCCGGATGTTCCGGCGCGTCACGCTGCCGCTGCTGCGCCCGATCCTCGCGCTCGTCCTCGTCGTCTCGCTGATCGGTTCGTTCCAGATCTTCGACACGGTCGCGGTGGTCTACCGGGGCTCGCCCATCCCGGCCACCCGCGTCATCTACTTCTACATCTACCAACAGGCGTTCAGCTTCTTCCACATGGGATACGCCTCCGCCGTCGCGATGGTGCTCGTCGTCATCCTCGGCCTGCTCACCTTCGTGCAACTGCGTCTGCTGCGCGCCTCGCACTCCGATCTCGGCTGACCCGACCCGACCTGACGCGACCAGGAGTTCCGATGGCAATCACCAGAGACGTGCGGGCGGGCGGCCGACCCCGCAGCCGCGTACGGCGGCGCGGCATCGGCATAGGGCGGGGCGTGGCCTGGGCGGTGCTGATCGCCGCCGTCCTGATGACCGTCTTCCCCTTCTACTGGATGCTGCGCACCGCGCTCACCCCGTCGGCCGACCTGTTCTCGGACGCCGGGTCGCTGTGGCCGCACCACCCGACGCTGATCAACTTCCGCCGCGTGCTGGGCATGACCAGCGCGGCGGAGACCCGGGCAGCGGGCGGCTCCGGCGCACAGATCAACTTCCTCATGTACACCCTGAATTCGATCATCTACAGCGGGGTGATCGCGATCGTGCAGACCTTCTTCTGCGCGATGGCCGGTTACGCCTTCGCCCGGCTGCGCTTCCCCGGCCGTGACCTGCTCTTCGGGGTGCTCGTCGCCGCGCTGATGGTCCCGCCGATCTTCACGCTGCTGCCCAACTTCGCGCTGGTGAAGAGCATGGGCCTGATGAACACCTTCGCCGGGCTCGTCGCGCCCAGCGTGCTGATGACGCCCTTCGCGGTCTTCTTCCTGCGGCAGTTCTTCCTCTCCATCCCCAAGGAGGTGGAGGAGGCCGCCGTGCTCGACGGGGTCGGCCGGTGGGGCGCCTTCTGGCGGATCATCGTGCCGATGAGCCGCGGCCCGCTCATCACGATCGGGCTGACCACCACGGTCTGGGCGTGGAAGGACTTCCTCTGGCCGCTGCTGGTCGGGCGCGGCGAGGACACCCGCGTACTCACCGTGGCGCTCGGTGTGTTCCTCCAGCAGTCGCCCAACACCCAGCCGGACTGGACCGGGTTGATGGCCGGCTCCACCCTGTCCGTCCTGCCGGTCCTGATCCTGCTGGTCTTCCTCGGGAAGCGGCTGGTCCAGTCGCTCAACTTCAGCGGCATCAAGTGACCCCGGCGGCCGCCGGCCGCCAACCCCCGTATCGCACCGCCCAGTTCGCTCCACCCGCAACCCCGAAAAGGACACCCCATGAGACATCCCGCACAGGCCGCGGCGGCGCTGCTCGCCCTCGCGCTCGTCGGCTCCACGGCCGCGTGCAGCGGCAACACCTCGGACGACGCCTCCGGCGGCAGGACGACCCTCAACTACTGGCTGTGGGACGACAACCAGACCGCCTCGTACCAGGAGTGCGCCGACGCGTTCCACACCGCCAACCCGGACATCACCGTCAAGATCACGCAGACGGCCTGGGCCCAGTACTGGCAGAATCTGACGACCCAGCTCGCCTCGGGCAGCGCCCCCGACGTGTGGACCGACCACGTCTCGTACTATCCGCAGCTCGTCACCAGCAACCAGATCCTCGACATCCAGCCGTACGTGGACCGCGACAAGGTCGATCTGACGCAGTATCAGAGCGGTCTCGCCGACCTCTACGCCAAGGACGGCAAGCGCTACGGGCTGCCCAAGGACTGGGACACGATGGCGCTGGTCTACAACACCACGCTGCTGTCGAAGCAGGGCATCGACGCGGCGGCCCTGGACACGCTGACCTGGAATCCTGACGACGGCGGCAGCCTGGAGCAGACCATAGCCAAGGCCACCGTGGACAAGAACGGCCACAACGGCCTCGATCCGGCCTTCGACAAGAACAGCGTCAAGGTCTACGGCTTCCTGCCGGAGTGGGCCGACGGCTCGCAGGGCCAGAACGGCTGGGGCGACCTCGCGGTGAGCGACGGCTTCAGCTTCCTGGACAAGAACCCCTGGGGAACCCGCTACAACTACGACGACCCCAAGCTCGCCAAGACCATCGACTGGTTCAAGCACCTGATCGCCAAGGGCTACGCGCCGAAGTTCGACAAGCAGTCGACCCTCGGCCGGGACGCCGTGATGGACACGGGCCAGGGCGCGATCACCGTCACCGGCTCGTGGACGATCAACTCCTACCTCTCGCCGACCGCGAAGCAGAAGTACGCGTTCGCGCCGCTGCCGACCGGCCCGTCCGGCCGTAAGACCGCGATCAACGGACTGTCGGACGCGATCTTCGCGGGCACCAAGCACAAGGAACAGGCTTGGCAGTGGGCCAAATTCCTCGGGTCGAGCGCCTGCCAGGACCTGGTCGGGAAGAACGCCGTCGTCTTTCCCGCGCTCAAGGAGGCCAGTGCCAAGTCGCTGGCCGCGCACAAGGCCAAGGGCCAGGACGTGCACGTCTTCACCGACGGGGCCGCCGCGCCCGACGGCACCTTCTTCCTGCCGGTCACCGACCACGGCAACGAGATCAGCCAGACCGTCCAGGACGCGATCCAGTCGGCGATCCTCGGCCAGAGCGACACCGCCGCCGCGCTGAAGAAGGCCAACAGCACGGTCAACGACATGTTCAAGTAGCGGCCCCGCCAAGGCGATGCGCGGAGCGTGGCACGGGGGCGCCTCCGCACCTCATGGGGGTGCCTCCGCACCTCACGCGGGCGGCTCCGCACGCGCGTGGCACGGGGGCGCCGCGCATCGCACGGGCCCCTCTTCTCATCCACCCCTTTCTTCAAGTTTCCCAAGGAGAATCATGGCGCTGCTCGTGGAGCTGGCCGGGCGCACTTTCGCCGTGGAGACGGGCGGCCCCGGCGGGCCGCAGCCGGTCGACGGAGGCGTGCTGCTCACGCCCGGCCGGGTGGCTGTGCTGCACGGTCTCGGCGACGCGCTCTTCTACCGGCACGGCCACAACTCGTGGAGCCCGTGCGGGTGGCGGCGCCTGTCGGAGCCACCGCTGCGCATCGCCGACCCGCGCCGCCGCGTCACCGCCGACGACCCCCGGTGGGACGATCCGCACCGCCACCACTCCTCGGCGGTCGCCGCCCTCCAGGGCGAGGACGGCAACGTCCTGCTCCTCGGCTCGCTCGGCCTGGGCAGCCCGCGGCTGTCCGCCGACCTCGACACGGTCTCCGGCTGGTACGAGACCGGCAGCGCGCCCTGGTTCCTCGCGTACGGCCCCGAGGAGGAGGTCTTCGCCGCCTACACCCGCCACCTCGCGCGCAGGCTCGGCGCCCGGGACCGTAAGGCGGGCAATGTGTGGTGCAGTTGGTACGCGTACTACGAGCGCGTCACCGAGGAGCTGCTCGCGCAGGACATCGCCGAACTGCGCGGACTGCCCTTCGACGTCGTACAGGTGGACGACGGCTGGGAGACGAAGGTCGGCGACTGGTTCCCGAACGACAAATTCCCCTCCGGTATGGCCGCGTTGACCGCGCGGATCACCGAGGCGGGCATGGTGCCTGGCCTGTGGCTCGCGCCGTTCATCGCGCTGCCGGACTCCGACATCGCCCGCGAGCGGCCGGAGTTGTTCCTGCACGACGCGAACGGGCAGCCGGTGATCGCCGGTTACAATTGGGGAGTCGGCTACTGGGGTCTTGACCTCACCAAGCCCGCCGCCCGCGACCACCTCGCTGCCATGATCCACCGCATCGTGCACGAGTGGGGCTTCCGCTACCTCAAGCTCGACTTCATCAACGGCGCGCTCGCGCCCGCCGCCCGCCCCGACGGCGTGGACCGCGAGCAGGTCTACCGCGACGCGCTGACCCTGATCCGCTCCATCGCGGGCGACGACGTCTACCTGCTCGGCAGCGGCGCCGTCCTGCTGCCGTCGCTCGGCGTGCTCGACGGGCTGCGCAGCGGCCCCGACACGGCGCCGATCTGGCAGAACCACGCGAGCGACGACCCGTCCGACGCGATGGCCCGCAACGCCGTCGCCAACTCCGTGCACCGGCTGTGGCAGGCCCCGCTGGCCGAGGTGGACCCCGACGTCATCTACTTCAGGCGCCGGCTGAACCTGCTCACCGACCAGCAGCTCGCCTGGCTCCGGGACCTCGCCGACATCTGCGGATTCCGCGCGGTCTCCGACCCGCCGAGCTGGCTCAGCGCCGACGAACACGCCTCCATGGTGGCCTACTTGGCGCACCGCCCGGAGATCCGCCACCTGGGCCGTTACCGCTACGCCATCGACGGGAGGGAGGTGGACTTCGGGGCGGCCGTCGACCCCGACGCGGCCGGGCAGCTATATCCGATCTCCTGAGATACGGATAGGATTCGTAAAGACCCCAGCAATATTAGGGGGTCGGACAGAGCGTGGAAGAGGGTGTGCGTTGACCGACACGGCAGGTACCGGTACCGACCTGAACAGGCTTCGCGAGCTGAATTCGCTGAGCGTCGTGAAGGCGCTGCGCGGCAACCCGCCCATGACGGTCACCGAGTTGTCCGCGAGCACCGGGCTGTCCCGGCCGTCCGCCGACGTCATGGTCAAGTCCCTGGTCGGCGACGGCTGGGCCACCGTCGTGGAGCCGACGGGGAACAGCGTCGTCGGCCGACCGCCGCGCCGCTACCAGTTCCGCGCGGACGCCGGGCACGTCCTCGGTGTCGACGTCGGCGGGCACAAGATCCTGACCATGCTCGCCGACCTCGACGGCACGGTGGTCCACAGCGCCCGTATCGCGGTCACGCCCGAAGCCGACCCGGCGACGCGGCTGGCCGCGATGGACGCCGTCATCACGGACTGCCTGGCCGGGGCCGCGATGAGCGGCGACGACCTGTGGGCCATCAGCGTCGGCGTCACCGGGCCCGTGGACGAGACCGGCCGCACCACGCTGTTCACCCCGCTGCCCGGCTGGACGAGCGTCAACCCGGCGGAACACCTCGGCGCCCGGTTCGCGGCCCCGATCCTGGTCGAGAACGACTGCAAGCTCGCCGCCGTCGCCGAACGCTGGCACGGCGTCGCCCAGGACGCCGACGACATCGTCTACTTGATGGCGGGCATGCGCACCGGCGCGGGCCTGATCCTCGACGGGGCACTGCGGCGCGGTTACGGCGGCGCCGCCGGCGAGATCGGCGCCCTGCGCCAGGTCCGCTGGCTCAACGCCCCCAACCACCTCCAGAACTGCCCCGGTCTGCCGGACACCGTCACCACCGACGACGCCGCGGCCTGGGTCTTCTCCGCCGCCCGCGCGGGCGACAAGGCGGCCAAGGCCGCCGTGCGCGGATACGTCCGCGACCTCGCCGTCGGCACCGCCGCCCTCGTCCTCACCCTCGACCCGCAGATCGTCGTGGTCGGCGGCGGTTACTCCCGCTCCGCCGACGTGCTGCTCGCCCCGCTCGAACGCGAACTGCGCCGCCTGTGCCTGCGGCTCCCCGAGATCCGCGCCTCCACGCTCGCCGACGAGGGCGTGGCCCTCGGCGCCCTGCGCCTGGCCCTGGACGAGGTCGACCACCGCCTGTTCGGTACGGGCCTGTCCGCCCCCCTCCCACCGCGCCGCCAGTAGGCCGGCCGGGCCGGTAACCCCCGGAACCCCGGCTCGTGTTGGTCCGAGCCGGGGTCCCCCCGGAGGTATTGCGCGCCGAAGGTCAGACGCGGTCGGCGACGATGGTCAGACGCGGTCGGCGACGATCATAAGGTACTGGAAGCTGCCGTTCTTGTACGCGGTGAGGAAGGCGTCCTCGACTCCGGTGACCAAGTGGTCGGCGGACTTGCGCAGTTCCCAGTACGGGATAGTCGCGGCCGTCAGGTCCTCGACGTGGGTGGGCACCAGCCGGTGCTTGGCCATCGCCTTGAAGTACGCCGAGCGCGGGTGGATGTCGCAGATGTAGTGGGCGTTGATCAGGGAGACCTCGCGGGAGGCCCGCCCGTACGTGTCGTTGTAGCAGCCGGTGATGACGACGTAGCGACCGCCGCGGCGCAGCAGCCGGGAGTGCTCGGCGAAGAGCAGGTCCAACTCCACGTACATCGTGGACTCGTTGTTCCACGACGCGGCGTAACCGCCGGTCTGGAAGCCGGTGTCGAGCATGTTGCGGTGGTGGTAGCGGACCTTGCCGTCGATCCCGCGGGTCCGCGCCTGCTCGTTGGCGAAGTCGGCCTGTTTGGTGGAGAGCGTGACGCCGTCGGCGTGGCACTGGTAACGCATGTTCGCGGTGACGCTGCCGCCGCCGCGCCCGCAGCCGGCGTCGAAGACCCGGTCCTCGGGGGTCAGCGGGCCCAGGTGCTTGGCGAGGAGTTCGGCCTGGGCGTGCTCGAGCCGGTGCAGTTCCGCGGTGATCCGGTCCCGGCGCCCGGCCGGGTCGGTCTCGTCGAGCACGGACCAGTCGACGTCGCCGACACCGTAGTGGTGGTGGTACAGGTCGTCGATCCTGCCGAGTTCGAGGTTGACCGGGTTCTGTTCGGCGTTCCAGTAGTCCGCGACGCGGGTCTGGTACGTGGACTGGGCCGGAACCGGTGCCTTGGCGACGCCGGGGTGCGAAATGGTCAACGCTGACTCCTCTTGGTACTGGGGTCGGTCATCGTGCCGTGGAGCGGGTGAAGCAGCCTGCGCCTACCAGTAGTCGGGCAGGCGGTATCGGTGGGTGTTGGTCGCGTGCCATTCGTGGTTGCCGGCCACCCAGTCCGACAGCCCGCGTGCGTACCGCGCGACCAGCGGTGACGTCGCCGACGCGGCGGCGGCCTCCTCCTCGAAGGACCGCATGATCCGGTTGTGGATCTCGACGCTCTCCAGATAGGCCGCCTTGAGGCCGCATCCCTCGTTGGCGGCCACGACCTGCGGCAGGTTGAGGTGCGTCGGGTCGCCCTCCAACTCCTTGGTGAAGGAGTAGAGGTCGTTGACGAGGGTCGTCGCGTTGCAGGCCAGCGCCGTGATCCGCTGGATCTCCGGCCGCGCGTAGACGGCCTCGGGCAGCTCGTATCCGTCGACCGCGTCGATGATCGACAGGCAGGGGCGGAAGTTGTTGAACTGCCGCATCACCAGGTATTCCCACACCTGCGGGACGAAACGCGTCTGCGCCCAGGCCGCCTCGGCGAGATAGCCCAGGTGCAGCCGGGCGATGTCGTGCAGGAAGCGGGTGTTCTGGCTCGGGGTGGCGAATTCCGCGTAGTCCTTCATCGCCCAGTGGTACGAGCGCAGCGGCCCGTCCGCCTGCATGCCGAGCCGCCACCGCGCCTCGGACTCGGGCGTGCCGTGGTGCGGGTCGATCGCCGACTGGGCCATGAGCAGCGGCCCGCCGAGTCCCTGGTGGGAACCGCCTCTTCCTTCCTCCTCCTCGCAGTAGCAGGAGTCCACCAGGTTCTCGGCGAGCAGCAACTCGCCCGCGACGGTGAGCCGTTCGAGGTCGGCCGCGCCCGGATGCTGGAGCACCACGGCCCGGCCGAACTGGAATCCCGCGAAGTCCCCTTTCCACGCGGGCGGGAACAGGTCGAGGCCGCGCGCCCACTCTTCGAGCCGCCGGTCCACCTCGTCGACCTTCGCCTGGTCCACGGGGGGCGCGGGCTGGTACCTGAGACCGGGAACGGCCCCGGTACGCCGGGCCTTGAGCGTCCGGGTGAGATTCTGCGGACCGGGCAGTTGCCGGGGGACGGCGGGGGTCACGGCGGCCACCGTGGTGGCCCCCGTGGTGGCCCCCGCCACATCCGATACGTCCGGAGCCGGGGGCGCGCCTGTCGCGTGGTCCACGCTCGGCCCGGTCACTCGACGGTCCTGCCGAGCTGAACGTTCTCCAGGATGCCGACCGCGTCGGGAACGAGGATCGCCATCGAGTAGTAGGCGGTGACCAGATAGCTGATGACCGCCGTCGTGCTCACCCCCATCTGGCGCATGTTCAGGCCCGGTTGGAGCTGTTCGGGCAGCGCGGTCGGGAGCAGGCCGACCACGCCCTGGTCGTCCTCACCGGTACGCAGCGCGATGATGCTGCTGGTGTGGTGCCCGGTGACCGGGATCTTGCCGCAGGGCAGCAGCGGCACACCGCGCCAGGCGGGCACCGCGTGCCCGTTGACGTCGGCGAGGCCCGGCATCAGACCGCGCTTGCTCACCTGCCGGAAGAAGGCGGTGATCGCCTTCGGGTGGGCGATGAGGAAGCGGGTGCCGCGCCGCATGGACAGCAGCTCGTCCAGGTCGTCCGGTGTCGGCGGGCCGCCGAAGGTGCTGATCCGCTGGTCGTACTCGGTGTTGTGCAGCAGCCCGAAGTCGCGGTTGTTGACCAGCTCCCACTCCTGGCGCTCGCGGATCTCCTCGATGGTCAGCTTGAGCTGCTGCTGGGTCTGGTCCATCGGGTCGTTGTAGAGGTCGCCGACCCTGCTGTGCACGCGCAGCGTGGTCTGGGTCAGCGACAACTCGTACTCGCGCGGGGCGAGTTCGTAGTCCACGTAGCCGCTGGGGATCGACGGCTCGCCGCGGTGTCCCGCCTGCACGGGGACGTCCGCCTCGCCGCGCCGGTTCGTCGGCCGCCGCTGCTGCTCGGCGTACGCGGCCAGGTGAGCGGCGAACGACGGCACGCGGTCGGCGACTTCGGCGACTTCGGTCCACGGGACGGCGAGCAGGACGGCCGCGGTGTCGGCCCGCGCCGAGGACGTCCACCGGGGCTCGTCCTGGCCGATGGCCTCGTCCCCCAACTGGCCGCCGTCGGTGACGACTCCGGTGACCGCCTCCTCTCCGTACTTGCCCTCGGTGTACCGGGTCAGCCGTCCGTGGACGACGAGGTACGTGTCGGTGATCGGCTGCCCTGCCGTGAACAGCGCTTCTCCGGCGCGCACGTGGCGGACCTCGTAGCGGCCGGCGAGCTCCCGCAGTACGTCGGTGTCCTGGTAGCCGCGCAGCGCCGGGAGTTCGGTCAGCGTCCGCGGGATCACCCGGACGTCGTCGGCGCCGTTCCGCTCGAAGCTCACCCTGCCCTGGCCGACGTGGAGTTGGAGCCTGCGGTTGACGCGGTAGGTGCCGCTCGGGACGTCCACCCAGGGCAGCATCCTGAGCAGCCAGCGCGAGCTGATCCCGCGCATCTGGGGTTCCGACTTGGTGGTGGTGGCGAGTTGCCGCGCCCCCAGGGTGCTGAGGCTGGTGAGCCGCGCGCCGTCGCCGGATGCGGCGGGCGGCGGCTCGTCGGTCGTGGGGCTGATGGTGCTTTCCGAAGCGGGCACTTTGCCTCCGGGACGGGGAACAGAGCTGTGCGCACAGGCCAGTTGCGAACCGGACGGCCCACGGGACCGAACGGCCCCGGGACCGGACGGCCCACCGCACGGGAACCAGCGAAACAGCCCGGGGCACCGTCCCGGTACGGCGCGCGGGGGGCGACTTCGCGCCGCGAGTGGTGCAAACCTGCCGGCCGAGGCGGGAAGGGGCGCGCGCCCCGGCGATCACCTCAGCTCGCCGCCACAACCCCGCCGCCAGGCGTTTTCCCCACCCTTCACGGGTTCGGGTGATCCCCCCGGCCGCGAGGTTTCACCAGGAGTACGTCCCCTCCCCGCGCGCCGCTCCCGGGACGCGGGGAAGGCCCCCGCGGGGCGCATCTCAGACGGTGTGAACCGTGACTCCGGCCGCCCCGAGGGCCTCCGTCTCCTCGGCGGGAGCCGCGCCGTCCGTGACGACGGCGTCCAGCGCGGTCGGCGCGGCGACGAAGGCCAGCGCCGTACGGGAGAACTTGGCCGCGTCGGCGACCGCGATGACCCGGCGGGCGGCGGAGATGGCGGCGCGCTTGACGGCGGCGTCGGCGAGGTCGTACGCGGTGAGGCCGTCGGCCGCGGTGAGGCCGCAGCAGCCGATGACGGCGGTGTCGAAGCGCAGGGAGGCGAGCGACGCCTCGGTGAGCGGCCCGGTGAGGGCGAGTTCGCCGGGGCGGGGCTCGCCTCCCGGCAGCAGCAGCTTGACGTGGGCGGCGCCGGTGAGGGCGTTGGCCGCGTGGAGGGACAGCGGCATGACGGTCAGCCGCCGGTGTTCGAGGGCGCGCGCGACCTCCAGACATGTGGTGCCGCTGTCGAGGACGACGGACTCGCCGTCGGTGAGCATCCGCGCGACGGCGGCGGCGATCCGCCGCTTCGCGTCGGTCCCGTCCCGCGCGCGCAGCGCGAACGGCGGCTCCTCGCCGCGCAGCAGCAGGCTCCTGGCGCCGCCCCGGTAGCGCTCGATGACGCCCTGCTCGGCCAGCGCCTCCAGGTCGCGGCGGATCGTCATCTCGGAGGTCTCGGTGAGTTCCGCCAGGTCCGCGACGCTCATCCGGCCCGCCTCGCGTACGGCCTCCGCGATCCTCCGCAGCCGGTCCGCCGCCCCGGCGTGCCCCGCGCCGCCCGTTCCCTCAGTACCGCCCGCCGTACTCGCCATGGCTCAATCGAACACCCGAGATGTTCGGATTGCAACTTTACAAACAGAGAATCTGTTCGTTACGTTCGAACCATGGAGAGATCCCTGCGGGCCGGACGGCTGGCCACCTTCGCCTTCTTCGCTCTCAACGGCTTCGTCCTGGGCATGTGGATCGTGCACATCCCCGCCGTCGAACACCGCGTGGGCATCAGCCACGCCGTGCTCGGCTGGCTCCTTCTGCTGCTCGGCGGGGGCGCCTTCGTCGGCATGCAGCTCGCCGGGCCGCTCACCGACCGGATCGGCTCCCGCAAGGTCGTACCCGCGAGCGCCACGCTGTGCGCCGCGGCCGTCGTCCTGCCGGGCCTGGCCACCAACCCGTGGGCGCTGGCCGCCGCCCTGTTCGTCTTCGGCTTCGGCAACGGCTCCCTCGACGTCAGCATGAACACCCACGCCGTCCAGGTCGAGCACGGATACGCGCGGCCCATCATGTCCGCCTTCCACGCCGTCTTCTCGGTCGGCGGCGTGATCGCCTCCCTGCTCGGCGCGCTCACCTTGAAGCTCGGCTGGAGCCCGGCGGTCACCCTCGGCGCCGCGGCCCTGGTCGGCCTCGCCGTCATGGCCCTGGCCACCCCGGCGCTGCTCCCGAAGGACGTGGCCGAGCAGGCGGATACGGCCACGGACGCGCCTACGGATACGGATACGGATACGGATACGGCCACGGATACGCCCACGGGTGCGCGTAAGGCGGCCACCGCGTCCGCCCGCACGACCCCCTCCCGTATCTGGATTCTCGCCGCCCTCGCCCTGATGCTCATGCTCAGCGAAGGCGTCGCCAACGACTGGAGCGTCCTCCACCTGCGCGATGTCCTCGACGCCCCGCAGGCCACCGCCGCCCTCGCGTACGGCGCGTTCGCCACCGCGATGACCGTCGGCCGCTTCCTGACCGACTCGGTCGCCGCCCGCGTCGGCACGGTCGCGGTCCTCCGGTACGGCTCCGCCCTCGGCGCCGTCGGTCTCGCGACGGCCGCGCTGTCCGACAGCGTCCCGCTGGCCCTCGTCGGCTGGACGGTCTTCGGCATCGGCCTGTCCGGCTGCATCCCGCAGCTCTTCAGCGCCGCCGGCCACGCGGACAAGGACGCGGCGGGCGCCAACGTCTCCCGCGTGGCGGGCCTCGGCTACCTCGGCATGCTCGCGGGCCCGGCCGTCATCGGCCCGCTCACCCACTTCATGCCGCTGAACGCCACCTTCGCCCTGCCGGTCGCCTTCTGCGTGATCGCGAGCGTCGCGGCGGGCACTTTGAAGGCGGACACGGCGGCGCGGGCGGACGCGGACACGGCGGCGCGGGCGGACGCGGACGCGGCGGCTGAGACGGAAGCCGCCGGCGCGCCGCACGGGGTCAATGCGTCAGGCGGGCCTGACGAGACTCCTGAGTTCCTGGACACGATCCGATCACAATGAGCTGCCCCGCGAAGCGGCATGAAATCGGGCATAGGGGACCGATTTGAGCCGTCTTGTTTGCGCTGTGTGTGACCCCGGGTAGGCGGCGACGCGGAGTCGGAAGGTTCGGCTCCGCTTTGTCCCCTGCCCCGAAAGGCCACCGTGACACAGCTCGTCGTCGAGCACGTAAGCAAGATCTTCGGCAGAAGGCCGAAGGAAGGAGTACGTCGGCTCCGGGAAGGCGCCGACCGGGAACAACTGAGGGAGGAAGGGACGACCGCGGCGGTCGTCGACGCCTCCTTCACCGTGGAACCCGGCGAGATATTCGTCGTGATGGGCCTGTCGGGATCGGGCAAGTCCACCCTGCTGCGCATGCTGAACGGTCTGCTGGAGCCCACCTCGGGCAGGGTGCTGTTCGACGGGCGGGACCTCACGGCCCTGTCCGCGAAGGCCCTGCGCGACCTGCGCTCCCGCAGGATCAGCATGGTCTTCCAGCACTTCGCGCTCTTCCCGCACCGCAGCGTGCTGGAGAACGCCGCCTACGGCCTCGAAGTCCAGGGCCGCCCGCGCGAGGAGCGCGAGGCCAAGGCCGCCGAGGCGCTGGCGATGACCGGCCTCAGCGGCTGGGAGAAGTCCTGGCCCGACGAGCTGTCCGGCGGTATGCAGCAGCGCGTCGGCCTGGCCCGCGCGCTGGCCACCGACGCCGAACTGCTGCTGATGGACGAGTCGTTCTCCGCGCTCGACCCGCTGATCCGCCGCGACATGCAGGACCAGCTCCTCGAACTCCAGCAGCGGCTGCGCAAGACCATCGTCTTCATCACCCACGACCTGAACGAGGCCATGCGGCTCGGCGACCGTATCGCCGTCATGCGCGACGGCCGGATCGTCCAGATCGGCACCGCGCAGGACATCCTCACCGAACCGGCCGACGACTACGTGGCCAGCTTCGTGCAGGACGTCGACCGCTCCCGGGTGCTCACCGCCGCCTCGATCATGGAGGAGCCGCGCGTGATGGTCAGCCCGGACGACGGGCCGCGCGCCGCGATGAGCGTCCTGCGCGACGACCACGCGTCCGCCGCCTTCGTCGTCGAGGGCGGGGCCGAGGGCGGCCGCAAGCTGGTCGGCACGGTCACCGAGGTCAGCTGCACGCAGGCTGACAACGACGGCACCGTCCGCGACCTCATGGACACCGACTGCGTGACGACCCAGGCCGACACCCCGCTGTCCGGCCTGCTCACGCCCGCCTCGCGGACGAAGCTGCCGCTGGCCGTCGTGGACGACGACGGGCGGCTCACCGGGGTGATCCCGCGCGTGGCGCTGCTCGCCGCGCTCGGCGACCACGAGGACGCACCCGTATCGGAATCCGGGACCGTCGTAGGGAAGGAGGCCGCCCGTGCCTAGGATCCACCTCGGAAATTGGGCTGAGAACGTCGTCAACTGGCTGACGGACCACCTCTCCTGGCTCTTCGACGCGATCAGCAGCGTCGTCAACCACATGTACGACGGCGTGGAATGGGTCCTCGGCGGCCCGCCGCCGCTGCTCATGGCGGCCATCCTCGCGGTGATCGCGCTGTGGATGCGCGGCCTCCCGGCGGGCGTACTCGCCTTCCTCGGCTTCGCGTTGATCGACTCCGTCGCGCAGTGGGACGAGGCGATGCAGTCGCTGTCCCTGGTCGTCGTCTCCGGCGCCGTGGCGCTGCTGCTCGCGGTGCCGCTGGGCATCTGGGCGGCGCGCAACCGGACCGCGAGCACGGTCCTCCGGCCGGTGCTCGACGTCATGCAGACGCTGCCCGCCTTCGTGTACCTGATCCCGGCGATCATCTTCTTCAGCCTCGGCACGGTCCCCGCCGTCATCGCCTGCATCGTCTTCGCGATGCCGGTCGGCGTCCGCATGACCGAGCTGGGCATCCGGCAGGTCGACGAGGAACTGGTCGAGGCCGCCGACGCGTTCGGTACGTCGCCGGGCCGCACGCTGATGCGCGTGCAGTTGCCGCTGGCGCTGCCGACCATCATGGCGGGCGTCAACCAGGTCATCATGCTGACGCTGTCCATGGTCGTCATCGGCGGCATGGTCGGCGCGGAAGGACTCGGCTCGACCGTCTTCGGCGCGATCAGCCAGGTCAACATCGGCCTCGGCTTCGAGGGCGGCATCGCGGTGGTCATCCTGGCCATCTACCTCGACCGGATCACCGGCGCGCTCGGCGACCAGGTCTCGCCGCTGGGCCGCCGCGCCCTGGCGCTGGCCCGCGCGAAGCTCCCCACGCGCGGCCTGAGCGTGCTGCGCTACCGCCCGCGCCCCGCCGTCGGCCTGTCCGCCGTCGTCGCCCTCGCGCTGATCGCCTGCGGCACCGGGATCTTCGGCGGTGACTCCGACGACGGCCCCACGACGGCCGGTTCGGCGAACGTCGGCAAGGGCCGGACGGTCAAGATCGGCTCCTTCAACTGGGACGAGTCCATCGCGTCCGCCAACCTGTGGAAGGAAGTCCTGGACGCGCGCGGCTACAAGGCCCAGGTCAACACCTACGACCCCGGCGCCGCCTTCACCGGCCTGTCCACCGGCGACTTCGACTACCTCACCGACGCCTGGCTGCCCACCACGCACGCGTCCTACCTCCAGCAGTACGGCAAGGACTACGCCGACCTCGGCAAGTGGTACGACCAGACGTCCCTGGAGGTCTCCGTCCCGTCGTACGTCCAGGGCGTCTCGTCCATGGCCGATCTCAAGGGCCGCGGGAAGGAGTTCGGCGGCAGGATCATCGGTATCGAGCCAGGCGCGGGCGAGATGAAGCTGCTCAACTCCACGGTGCTCAAGGGCTACGGCCTCGACAGTGAGTACAAGGTCGTCAGCAGCTCCACCTCCGCCATGCTCGCCGAGCTGAAGCGGGACTACGCGCAGCACAAGCCGGTCGCCGTCGTCCTGTGGTCCCCGCACTGGGCCTACAGCACGTACGAGCTGACCAAGCTCGCCGACCCCAAGGGCCTGTGGGGCAAGGCCGACTCCATCCACAACCTGGCCAACAAGGGCCAGGCGGACAAGCTGCCGCAGGTCACCGCCTGGATGAAGAACTTCCATCTCACCGAGGAGCAGCTCAGCTCCCTGGAGGCCGACATCCAGTCCGCGGGCCAGGACAACACCGCGGCGGGCGTCAAGAAGTGGCTCGCGAAGAATCCGGGGATCGCCGACAAGATGACGCCGGTGACCGCCGCCGGCTGACCCCCCGTCCGCCGAACGGTGGACGCCGAACGGTGGACGGGGGAGCCCGCGGCGTCCTCTCGCCGGGCCGTCAACACGCCCTAGGGAAGCGCCAGATGGACGAACGCGCCGTCGTGGTGGATCAACGGGCGGGCGGGGGAGGGGGCGTGGGTGGCCTCGACGACCCGGCCGATGGCCAGGGCGTGGTCGCCGACCGGCACGACCTGGACGAGGGAGACGATCAGCGCGGCGAGGACGTCGTCCAGCACGGGCAGGCCGCGCGGCCCGCGGTGCCAGGCGGTGGCCGCACCGAATTTCGCGGCCCCGCCGTGGGCGAAGCGCCGGGCGGTGTCCTCCTGGCCCTCGGCGAGCAGGTGGACGGCGACATGGCGGGCGGTCTCCACGGCGGTGAAGGACGCCGCGTGCAGGCCGACGGTGAAGGAGACCAGCGGCGGGTCGAGCGAGACCGACGTCAGCGAGGTGGCGCAGAAGCCGACCGGCGGCCCGGCGTCCTCGCCCGCGGTGATGACGGCGACGCCCTTGGCGTGCTGCCGCATCACCGCCCGGTAGAGCCCGGGTCCCACGCCCGCCTCCAACTCCGTTACGGAGGCGGGCGCTTCGGCGGACGCGGTCACGCCGTGCCCTCCCGGCCGCTGGATACGGACTCCCGGACCCCCGTGGCGGACTCCCCGTCGCCCGGCACGAATTCCCGCATCCGCTCGGCGATTTCCTCCACGAAGGGCGACGCCTCGCCCTCCCCGTAGGCCGCCAGGTGGTCGCGCCAGTCGGCGAAGGCGCCGTCCGTCTCGCCGAGCGCGAGGCGTACGGCGCCGCGCCGGTAGAGCAGCTCGGGGTCCTCGTCGGCGAGCGCCGGGATCGCGATGTCCAGGTCGGCCAAGGCCCGTTCGTACGCGCCCAGGTCGTACAGCGCCAGCGCCCGGTTGCCGCGCAGCACCGGGTCGTCGGCCAGCTCGACCGCGTGGTCCAGGTCGTCCACGGCCTCCGGCAGCCGCCCGGCGGAGTACGACAGCACGGCCCGGTTGACCCAGGCGGCGACGAAGGACGGGTCGGACTCCAGGGCGGCGGTGAAACTGGAGAAGGCCGCGTCGACCTCCTCTGCCTCGGCCAGCAAAGTCCCCTGCGCGCACAGCAGGTTGGCGTTCTTGGAGTCCAGCGCGAGGCCCGCCTCGACGTCCGCCGTCGCCTGCTCGATCTCCCCGAGCGCCATCAGCAGATCGGCCCGGTTGACGAGGGTGTCGACGTGGCTGGGGTCGAGGATCGCCGCGTAGTCCAGATCGTGCAGCGCGGCTTCCTCGTCGCCCAACTCCCGCAGCAGATCGGCCCGGTTGAAGTGCGCCTCGTGGAACGGCGGGCTGAGCCGGATCGCCTCGGCGTAGTCGGCGAGCGCCGCGTCGAACTGCCCGTTGGCGCGCCGCCCTCCGGCCCGCTCGAAGTAGTAGTCGCCGTAGTCGGGGTCGCGGCTGATCACCAGGTCGTAGTCGGCGAGCGAGCCGTCGTGGTCGCCGCGCGCGGCCAGGATCTGCGCGCGGTTGTAGCGCAGCACCGAGCGGTGCAGAAGCTGCTCGTCCGGGCCCAGGTCCTCGTCCGTCATCGCGATGGCGTCGTTGACCAGCGCCAGCGCCGCGTCCAGGTCGGCGCGGTGCAGCTCGACCAGCGCTTTCGCGTTGCGCATGAACGCGCCCACGAACACCCGGCGGTGCGGGTCCGGGTTCCAGTCCGCGATGGCGATCGCGGTGTTGACCCACTCCAGCGCCCGCATCTCGTCGTGCATGCCCTTGGGCAGGTGGCGGGTGTAGAGCATCGCCATCATGTAGCAGCTATTCATGTGGATCTCGGGCTCGGTGCTGCCCGACCGCAGCTCGGCGAAGTACGAGAAGCCCTTCTCACCGCGCCGCAGATACGACAGGCACGCGCCGATCTTGTTGGTGAGGTTCCAGTACGGCTTGGGCCGCGCGTCGCCGAACAGCGCCCGCCCGCGCTGCGAGATCTCCAGCGCCGCCTCGTAGAAGCCGCTGTCGAAGCAGGACTCGCAGGCGTCCACGAAGGCGGTGCCCGCACCGGCCGCCGGGTCGGTGCCGTGCTCCAGGTGATAGAGGTGCGCGCCCAACGACACGCCGGGCTCGGCGCGTTCGGCCAGCAGTTCCGCGCGGGCGCTGTGCCGGGCGGCGCGCTCGGCCGGGTCCGACGCCTCGTAGGCGGCCATGAGCCGAGAGTCCTTGCTGGTGCCGTCCGCGTCGATGAAGAGCTGCGCGAGATCGGCGCCTTCCGGCAACGCCCGCGGGGTCCCGGCCGCTTCCGGCGCGGCCCGGTCGGCGTACGTGCGCAGCGCCTGCCCCAGCTCGTCGTCGGCGAGTCCGTCGGTCTCCACCACCAGCCGCAGGACGGCCGGGTCGCAGCGCCGCAGCAGGACGGCGACCAGCTCGCGGTCGGTGGGGTCGGCGTCGTCCAGCTCACGGAAGCGGATCACCGTACCGCCGGGGCGGACGGCCCGCGCCCAGTCCGTCAGCAGCTCGGCGACGCCGTGCGAGACGCGCAGCGTACGGGCGACGGAGTAGAAGCGGGTGCGCTCGGCGCGGCTGGCAAGCGCGGTCAGCGTCTGCGGCGCGATCGGCACTTGGGGTGCCAGGTCGGGCGCCAGCGAGATCACCTCGGTGGCCCGCGCGGCGATGAACTCGTCGTGCTCTCCCGCCAGTTCGGGGATCACCGCGCGCAGCAGGGCCCCGCCCCCGGTGTACGGTCCCCGCAGCCGGCGATGACAGCGCACGTCGATGTCGGGCTCGGGCGCGGGCGGGAGATCGCCGTACGTGACGGAACCGGCCGGGTCGGCGGGGGCGGCCGGGTCGGCGGAACCGGCGGGGTCGGCCGGGTCGGCGGTGGCTCCGGTGGAGGCGACCCAGCAGTGCCGAGGCGGGGACGAGGTCATGAAGTGCTCCTTGGGGTCCTGGAGTTCCGGGGAGTTCCTGAGGTTCCTGGGGTTTATGCGAGCGCAGAGAAAACGCACGCTTTAAGCGACGCCTGCGATTTCCGGCTCCTGGCCGTTCGGGCCCTGCTCCTCTTCCCGTTCCGAATCCCCACGGGATTCCCTGGCCGCGCGCCGGTCCCGTACCGTCACGTAAAGCAGCAGCCCGAACTGGAGCGCGGTGAGACCGACGAAGCTGATCGCGTCGAGAATCCCGCTGGTGGCCGTCCCGGAATCGCTGAAGCGGTTGTTGATCTGCGACCAGAAGTGCACGGTGGTCGGAATCCCCGCCCACAGCAGGCTGCCGAGCGAGAATCCGTAACCGACCACCAGCATCGGCGCGTACCAGCGCGCCATCCGCCGGTCGCGGTCGGACCATTCGGCGTCGGGGTCGGCCACCGGCGGCGGCCTGCGCGTCCAGCGGCGGAAGAGCGTACGCACCTGGAAGCGGGCGGCGTTCTGGAGGTCGGAGCAGCGCAGGGCGTTGGTGAGGACGTAGTAGAGGTCGGTCTCCAGGTAGAACATGAACTGCCAGAGCAGCCGCATCACGCACGTGAAGGAGATCGCCAGCATCAGCGCGGAGATCCACGCGGGGCCGTGTCCGCGCAGCGCCACGGCCAGCAGCGTCAGGCCCGAGATCAGCACGGCGTCGGCCAGCATCCCGGCCACGAACGGCAGATAGCGCCGCTTGCGCTCCACGCTGAACAGCGAGTCCAGCCGGGTCTCGGCGACCAGGTAGTACAGCCGGCGGCTGATCGTGAGCGTGGACGGCAGCCCCAACCGCCGCCCGGACAGGGCGTGATAGCCCTCGTGCACGAGGATGCAGGGAATCTGAACGACCGTCAGGGCGATGGGGATCAGCGCGAGATGGTCGGTGAAGAACACGTCGTGGTACGAGGGCCGCAGCGACGAGTCCCTGATCATCCAGGCGGCGGCGGTCACCATCAGCGCGAGGTAGACCAGCCACGCGGGCCAGGAGAACGTCCAGTTGCCGAGCCGCTGCCAGCGCACCGGGCCGGCCGGCTCGTCCTCGCCGTCCCCGCCGGTCCCGCGCAGGAACCCCAGATCGGCCAGGACGTCGAGGAAGTCGTCCACGTCCAGCGGTTCGCCGCAGGTCCGTTCGTACCAGGCGGCCACCTCGGCCACCGGCGCCCCGGCCTCCAGCATCCGCAGCGCCTCCGCCCCCTCCTCGGGGAACACGGCGTACGAGGCGGTGTCCGGACGGCCGACCATCACGCCGTCGTCCTCGGGGATCATCGTGAGCTTGTGCAGCAGGACCGCGCCGCCGCCGCCGTCCGGCGCGGTCGTGGTGCCGTCCGACGAGGTCACGGTCATGCGGGGTGCCTCTCTGAGGGGAAGTCGGTCACCGGAGCCGGGGCCTGTGCGAGGTGGTCAACAGGGCCCGGCTCCGGCGGTGTTGCTAGAGGGCCGAGCAGCAGTAGTACGCGGAGCTGGTCAGGCGGATGGTGCCGGCCTTGCGGATCGACATCTTCTTCATGGGGTTTCCTCCTCCCGGTTCCGTCGAGCGGTCTTCGGCCGCGGCTGGCCGCCGGGCCGAACCGGGCCAACTATGCGGTGGTAAAGCGCTCGCGCACGTCTGCAACATGACGTAGGCGCGTATGTGGGAATTGACTAGATGTACTCGTCCACGACCGCCGGGTGACCCCTTTTTCGGCGTATACCCGCGTACGGCCGGGGACTTCACGGATTTCTGTTTGCGACAGATACGAGACCGCCGCCGGGGTGCGGCACGGGGAATCACGCCGGATTCCCGCCGCGTCCGGTGAGCGAACACCGTCTGCCACCAGGCGCCAAACCTTCACGTGGCCTTTCCGGAACGCCCGTACCAGCCACGATGAAAATGGGCCGGTTTCCTTCCGCCCCCGATGGCAGCTTCTTCGCTTCGGCGTCGACACACCGCTGCCGGGTGCTCACACTGCGCACATGACCAAGTCAGCGCCCTTCGTCGGGCGGTACCCCGAGAAGCGCGCCGCCGTCGCCGCCTTTGACCGCGCGGCGGCCGGCCAGGCCCAACTCCTCCTCGTCACCGGCGAGGCGGGCCTGGGCAAGACCCGCCTCGTCCAAGAACTCGCCGCCCTCGTCACCACCGCCCCCCGCCACGCCCACCTCCGCAGCGGCGACTCCGTCCCCCTCACCGGCCCCACCCTCGCCTACGGCCCCTTCATCGCCGCCCTCCGCCCCCTCTTCGCCTCCGCCCCGCCCCCCGCCGGCTCTCCCCGCGAGCGCGAGCCCTCGCCGGATGGTGGCGCGCGGGGGGCGGGGCGCTTCGACGGTGCGGCGTACGCGGTCGGCGGGGGGCGGCCGGCTACGCGGCAGCGGGTGTTCGAGGGGGTGCTCGGGGTGCTGGGGGAGATGTCGGCGCGGACGACGCTGGTGCTGGTGCTGGAGGACCTGCACTGGGCGGACGCGTCGACGCGGGATCTGCTGGCGTTCTTGGCGGTGCGGCTGAGAAGACAGCCGGTGCTGATCGTGGGCACGGTGAGGGAGGAGGAGCTGACGGCTGACGCGCGGCGCTGGTTCGCGGAGTTGGGCCGATGTCCGAGGGTGACGCGGCTGCGGCTCAGCGGCCTGGCGGACGCGGAGGTCGCCGAGCTGGTGACCGCGCTGCTCCCGCCCGACACCGACGCGGCGGACGTGGCCGCGGACGTGGCGGCGGCCGTCTCGGCGGCGGAGGGAAACCCGCTGTACGCACAGGAGTTGGCGCGGGCGGCCCGCCCCTGGCCGCCCGCGTCCATCGCGGAAGTGGTCCTCGCCCGCGTGAGCTGCGTGGACGCCGACGTGCGCGAGGTCATCGACCAGATATCCGTGACCGACGACGGCATGACGCACGAACTCCTCGCCGCCACCGTCCCCTTACCCGAACGCACGCTCCTGGCCGCCGTGCGCCGGGCCGTCGAGCAGCGCCTGCTCACCTCCACCGAGGACGGTTACGCCCTCCCGCACGGCCTGATCCGCCAGATCCTGTACGCCGACCTGCTCCCGGGCGAGCGCCGCCGCCTGCACCGCCGTTACGCGCACGCCCTCGCCGCCCGTACCGCCTCGGACCCCGCCCTCCTCGCCCGGCACTGGCACCTCGCCGACTGCCCCGCCCGCGCGGCCACTTCGGCCCTGACGGCCGCCCGCCTCGCCGTCAGCGCCCGCGCGTACCCCGAGGCCCACCGCCTCTACGCCCTCGCCGTCACCCTCTGCGACCACCTGCCCGAGGCCGCCGCCGCCTCCCTGTGGCCGGAGGCCGCCCGCGCGGCCAGTTACGCGGGCGAGCCCCAGTGCGCCACGGATTACGTCACGCGCGCACTGGCCCTGTCGGCGGGCGGCGGCCCGGCCACCGTCAACACACCACGCCACGGCCCGCGTTCGGCCGAGGCGTACCGCGCCGACGGAAGCCACGCGGCAGCCGCCGCAAAGGCGCAGGCACCGGGGCAGGCACCGGCACAGGACCGGGCACACCGCGCCCTCACCCGCGCCCGGCTGCTCGAACGCCTCGGCGCCTACCGCCGCGAGGCCGGCGACCCCTGGGGCGCCATCGCCGCGCTGGAGGAGGCGCGAGGGCTGCTGGCCACGGCGCCCGGGGCGGGCGGCGCGCTGGGGGCCAGAGTCCTGGCGGCGACGGCCGACATGCGCGTCCAGGTCGGCGACCCGGACGGCGCGCTGCCATTGGCGCAACGGGCCTTACGGACGGCCGAGCGCGTCGGCGCCCTCGCCGAGCACGCCCACGCCCTCACCACCCTCGGCATCGTCCGCGCCCAGCGCGGCGACCTGGACGCGGGCCTCGAAGCCCTTTGCGCGGCACGCGACTTGGCCCGCCGCACGGACTCCGTCGAGGATGTCCTGCGCGCGGCGAGCAACCACATGTACCTGCTCTGTACGGGGGGCCGCTTCGCGGAGGCGCGCGAAGTGGCCCTGGCCGGACGCCGCGCGGCCAGCGAACTCGGCGCGCCGCCCCCGCTCACCGCCGTCCTGGACTTCAACACGGCCGCGGTCCTCGTCGCCACTGGCCGCTGGCCGGAGGCCGACCAGCTCCTGGCCGAACTCGTCGGCCAGTCCACCGCCCACATCACCCGCTATCTGCACCTGCTCCAACTGGAGTTGGCCGTCGCCCGCGGCGACCGCCGCCGCACCGCGGAACTGACCGCCGTACTCGCCGAAGCCCCCGACGACCCCCGCCTGCTCGGCCCCTGCCACGCCTGCCGGGCGGAACAGGCCCTGGACGCGGGGGAGTTGGCGACCGCCGCCGACCACGTACTGCACGGCCTGGGAGCCGTCGGCGGCGGCGCCCTCGCCGAGGAGGAGATCCGGCTGCTCGCCGACGGGACCCGCCTCGCCGCCGAACTCGCCCTGCTGCCGGGCCCGGTACGCCCGCACGGCCTGCCCGCCGCCTGGGACACCTCCGCCGGGACATTCGCCGAGCGCGCCGCCGCCATCGCCGCCCGCCACGGCGGCGAACCCGTCGTCGCCGCCTTCGGCGCCCTCGCCGCGGCCGAGCACTCCCGCGCCGACGGCTCCGACGACCGCGCGACCTGGCGCCAGGTCGCCGACGCCTGGCGGGCCGCCGACCAGCCCTACCGCGAGGCGTACGCGCGCCTGCGCGAGGCCGGTACCGCGGTCCGCGCGGGCCGCCGCGAACAGGCGGGCCGCGCCCTGGCCGCCTGCCTCGGCCTGGCCGAACCCCTGTCCGCGGAACCGCTGTTGCGCCTCGCCCACGAACTGGCCACCCGCGGCCGCCTCACCCGGCCGCCCGACCCCACGACCCGGTCCGTCGCCGCCCAGGCCCGCCTCGACCTCACCGAACGCGAAGCCCAGGTCCTCGCCCTGCTCTCCCGCGGCGAGAGCAACCGCCAGATCGCCCGCTCCCTCTACATCAGCGACCGCACCGTCGCCGTCCACGTCTCCCACATCCTGGAGAAGCTCGGCGTCCGCAACCGCACAGAAGCCGCCCTGGTCTACGCGCGTACGGACCGCCCCCGCCCCGAGCCCGCTCCGTGATCCCCGCGCCGTAACCGCCGTCCCCGTAAACCCTCCTTCGCTCGATCGAGTCAAAAACCGGCGACACCGTCATGTCTGACGCATGTGCCAACGGCATCCCGACAAGATCGACAGCGGGCCGTCCCGGCTCGAAGAAGCGACGGAGCCCGGCTGCGTTCCCGGCTCCGCGACGAAGGAGAACACGTGATCTCGAAAGCCAAGAAGGTCATCGGCTCGATGACCATGGCGCTGGCCGCCGCCGCCGCGCTGACCGTCGCCGTGCCGAGCGGCCCCGCCTTCGCCATCGACCACGTCGAGTGCGTCGGCGGCGCGGACTACCTGAAGATCTACTCGCACCTCAACGGCCGTGACAGCGTGGACTGTTACGCGAACTCGGGCCGTACCGACTTCGGCGGCTGGTGGGTCGACCGGATCGTCACGGGCAACAACGATCTCGTCTACTACGACGTCAACGGCGACTCGGTGCGGATCAACCGCTGGACGGACATCTCGTTCCCGAACCGTCCCCCGCGCGTGAAGAGCATCCAGATCCTCTGAGTCCGCGAGGCTCCGAGGGCCTGAACCGGCGGCCGGGCGACGTACGGCGCCCGGCCGGGGTACCGGCTCCTCGGATCAGCCCGCGCGGACGCCGTCCAGGATCGCCAACGCCCGCTCCAGCGACTGGTCCACGCCCACGTCGCTGTACATGGTGTCGACCATGACGTGACCGATGCCGGAACGTTCCCCGGCGGTCTTTATGGCCGTCACCACCTGCTCCGTGGACGTGCCCGCGTCGATGTTGACGCGCAGGACCGCGTCGATGTCCTGCGGGTCGCGGCCCGCCTTGCGCGCCCACTCGTCCACCTGGGCGCGCTGCTGATTGATGCCGTCGAAGTCCACGAAGCTCGGCACCACGCACAACGGCAGCCAGCCGTCCGCGCGTTCGGCGACCCGGCCGAGCGCACGGCCGGTGTGCGCACCGAGGTACACGGGCGGCCGGGGCCGCCGCGCGGGCTTCAGCGGCGCGTGGTGCGGCGGAACCGTCACGTGCTGTCCGCTGTACTCGGCCGGGTCCTTCGTCCAGATCGCCTCAAGCGCGTCCAGGAGTTCGTCCATCCTGGCCCCGCGCGTCGAGAAGTCCAGCCCGGCCGCCTCGTACTCCTCCGGCGACCAGCCCACCCCGAAGCCCGCCAGCAGACGTCCCCCGCTGATCAGGTCAACGGTCGTGAGTGACCTGGCCAGTTGGACCGGCGGGTAGAGCGGCGCCACCAGGACGTGGCTGCCGAGCAGGACGCGCTCGGTGGCGCTCGCGGCCACCCCCAGCAGCACGAACGGATCGGCCGCCGGGTTCAGCTCCGGGGGAATGGTGGTGCCCCGGCCGCCGTACCCCACCTTCGGGGTGACCGCGGCCAGATTCCGGTCCCCCACCCACAGGCTGGCTCCGCCCGCCGACTCGATCCCGCGCGCGAACTCCGCGGTCCGCGCGACCTCGAACGCCTGCTTGTTGAACTGCGGCAGTGCGAATCCGACCTTCACGACATCCTCCTCGACTCCGGCGCGCACCGGCCGTCACCGGCCGGTCGACTTCCAGGAGTCGCCTACCCCGCCGGCCTCAGAGTTGGCCCGCGAACCTCAGGAAGTCCGCCCACTGGGCGGGGGAGAAGGCGAGTTGGGGCCCTTCCTTGTCCTTCGAGTCCCGCACGTGGACGGTGCTCGGGCAGGCCGAGACCTCTACGCAGTTGTCGCCCTCAGATCCGCTGTAGCTGGACTTGTGCCAGGAGGCCGCCACCTCGACGCAATCGCCCTGACTGCCGCTGCTGTAGCTGCTCTTGAACCAGGCCAGATCGGATGTGTTCATAGGGCTCCTCGCATTCGCTCCAGCAGGCCCCGCGAGTCTTCGGGGGTCAGAGCCTGCGAGCGAAGTTTTGCATACCGCTGTTGGAGCTCGCTGATCTCCTTCAGGTCTCCGATGAGGCGGCCGTTCTTCTGCCCCTCGGAGTAGGCGTACCAGCGGTTCTTCGGCGTCTCCAGGAGAGCGAGCGGTCCGTCCAGGCCAGCGTGGACGGGCCGTTGGAGCGGCATGATCTGCAACACGATGTTCCAGTGCGTCGCGGCGACATCCAGCAGATGCTCGAGCAACTCCCGCGTGACGTCCTCGCCGCCGGTATGCCTTTCGAGAACGGCCTGTTCGAGGATGAAGCTGAACGCGCATGGCCGATCGCGGTGGGTGGACAGCAGGGCCTGCCGCTCGAGCCGCGCTGTGACGCGCTCGGTGATGGCCTTCTCGCTGACCAGCGGTGGGACGCTCTCGAAGACAGCACGCGCGTATGCCGCCGTCTGCAACAGCCCAGGAACGATCCGGCAGTCGTATGTGTCGAGGCTGATCGCCGTCTTCTCCAGGCGCGCCCACTGGTGGAACCAGGCCGCGAGGCCGGGCTGCCGCCCGACATGGTCGAGCGCCTTGCGTAAAGCACCGGTGTTGCCGAGAACCGGCTCGGCGCGGTCCACGAAGTCGGCGTCGGGCATGCGTCGCCCCTGCTCGATGGAGGCGATCGTGTGCTTGGAGAAGCGCACCTGGTTGCCGAACTCCTCCCGGCTGAGGCGCGCGTGTTCCCTGAGGGCCTGGACAAACGCACCGAAGGTGCGCAAGCTGTCCGAGGTCTCGGGCTCGCTGCCGAACGTACCCATACCGTTGTCGTCCGCACCGTCCATGCCATCGGCCATCCTCGGCCACCTCCCGCGCGCCCGCCCGTTTGACCACATCGAGTCGGACCATGCTCACAGGGGGTGACGGGTACTGTCTACGTCTTGTGCGCGTACGCTGGCGCAGCGTACGCGGCGGGACCCTGGTGGGAGGGGCCGGGCCGGGGCCACATTGGGCGGTATGACAGCACCAACGATGGACGAACTCCCCGTGACCGAACGTGAGTTCAGTCAGCGGTTCAGCGCCACGCGGCGCGGGGCCCGGCTGGCGCGGCACACGGCGTCGAACGAGCTTCACCTGTGGGGCGTCCCGCACGGCACAGAACTGGCCGAGACCGCTGCCCTGTTGGTGGCCGAGCTGGCGACCAACGCCGCCACCCACGGCCGCGTCGCCGGGCGCGACTTCGAACTCCGTATCCGCCTCACGGCGACCTTTCTCCGTATCGACGTCTCCGACGCCCGCGCCGAACGCCGCCCCCCGGCCCCCGGCCACCTCCGCCCCGCCTCCCCCCTCTCCGACTCCGGCCGGGGCCTCCTCCTGGTCGAAGCCCTCGCCACCCGCTGGTCCGTCCTCCCCCGCGACCCCGTCGGCAAGACGCTCCGCGCCGAACTCGACCTGCCCCTTCCCCCGGAAGCCGCCCCGTAGCGAGAGCGTGCCAAAGTGGGTGTTATGACGG
Source organism: Streptomyces sp. CBMA29 (assembly GCF_014596445.1). GTDB lineage: Bacteria > Actinomycetota > Actinomycetes > Streptomycetales > Streptomycetaceae > Actinacidiphila. The sequence continues at coordinate 94,719 of NZ_MECL01000261.1, forward strand.
CTGACGCAACAGACGTAACAGCGGACGAGGTCGAGGAGTTGTCGGCGGAGGCGCTGCGCTGGCTGCTCGCGAACGCGCGGGAGGGCGAGGACGGCGGCCTCGCCTGGACCACCACGCCCTCGGACTACGAGCTGGACGCCTCGCTCTACAGCGGTACGGCCGGTGTGATCCCCGTACTCCTCGAAGCGCGGCGGCACTTCGGCGACGACCGGTACGGCGACGCGGCCGTGCGCGCCGCCCGCAGTGTGGCCGCAGCCGTCGACGGCTGGGACGGCTGCTCGCTGTACTTCGGCCTGACCGGCATGGCGTTCGCGCTGCGGGCCGTGCACGACGAGTTGGGGGCTCCGGAGGCCGGGGCAGCCGCCGCGCGGGCCATGGACCTGGTGCGCTCCCGTTTCGACGGGACGCGCTGGGGCGTGCTGTTCGAACTGCTCGGTGGCAACGCCGGTATCGGACTGGGCGCGTTGGCGGTGGGCGACGCCGATCTGGCCGTGCTCGCCGTGGAGCCGTATCTGCGGACGGCCGAGCGGACCCCGGCGGGCGTCCACTGGGAGGTGCGCACCGACGCGGCCCCGCGCCTGCACCACCTCTCGCACGGCACGCTCGGCATCGTGTACGCGCTGGCCCGCGTCGGCTCGGCGACCGGCCGCACCGACCTGGTCGAGCTGGCGCGGGCGGGCGCCGCCGATGTCGTGGCGCGCGACGAGGACGGCCCGGACGGTTTCCTCGTGCCCCACTCCGACCCGCAGGACCGGCCCGAACTCATCGAGCGCTACAGCTACGGCTGGTGTCACGGCCCGGCCGGTGACGCCCAGGTCTTCCGGCTGCTCCGGGACGTCCTCGACGAGCCCGCCGCCTGGCAGGCGCTCGCCGACCGCTGCTGGCACACCGTGACCCACTCCGGCCTGCCCCGCCGCCTGCGGCCCCGCTTCTGGGACAACAACGGCCGCTGCTGCGGCACCGCGGGCGTCCTCGCCCTCGCCTGCGACCGGCTGGCGGAACAGGGCGACCCCCCGGACTTCGCCCGCCTCCTCGTCGCCGACATCTCCTCCCGCGCCACCCGCGACCGCGACGGCGCCCGCTGGTCCAACATCGAGCACCGCGCCACCCCCAGCACCCTCGAACCCCACCCCGGCTGGGCCATGGGCACCGCCGGCATCGTCCCCGAACTCCTCCGCTTCACCCGCCTCACCCGCACCCGCACCCGCACCCGCACCCGCACCCCCACCTCCGCCTACGCCCTCCCCTGGCCCGACCACCACCCCACCACCCCGGCCCGCTGAGGCGGGGATTACGACGGGGGGCGGAAGGCGCCGGTCTTCGGTTCGAGGAGGTCGGCCAGGCGCAGGGGGGTGCGGTCCTCGAACATCGGGCCGATGATTTGGACGCCCACCGGCAGGCCCTCGGGGGACCGGCCCGCGGGTACGGCGGTGGCGGGCAGGCCGGGCATGGTGGGCAGACCGGCCCAGACGAGCTGGTCGAAGTACGGGTAGCCGACGCCGTCGATGTCGATCCGGCGTTGCCTCGGATCGGGGCTGTGGTCGTGCGCGAAGGCGGGGGTGGGCGTGATCGGACACACCACGGCGTCGAATTCGGTGAAGAACCGCCGCCAGCCGTGCCGGTGGAGCTCGCGGCGGCCGTTCGCCGCGAGCCAGTCGCGGTGGCTGAACACCATGGCGCGCAGCCGCGTCGCCTCCAGGCTCTGGTCGTCCGGGCTCAACTCGGCCGCGAGGGAACGCAGTCGCTCCTGCGCCTCGACGGGAAAGTGCGCGGTGGAGCTCGACATCAGGAGCTGTGTGTAGACCACCGCGGCTTCGGCCAGATCGGGCAGCAGCGGACTGTGCCGTTCGACGCGGGCGCCGCCGTCGGCCAGCGCGTCGGCCACCCGGCCCACGGCCGCCCGCACCGCGGCCCCGGTCGGAATGTGCGGGTGCTGGTCGAGGACCAGGACCCGGAAGTCGCCGAGCCGCTCGTGGCGAGCGGGCGGCAGCGTCAACGCGTACGCCACACCGGACGTCAGCGGGTCGGGTCCTGCCATGACGTCGAGCAGGAGCGCGAGGTCGCGTGCGGAACGCGCCATCGGGCCGACGACGGCGAGGTCGAGGTCGACCGGCAGCGCCGCCGCGGGCGGCTGGGCCATGCCGCGGTTCGCCGCCAGCCCGAGCGTCGGCTTGTGCGCGTAGACACCGCAGAAATGCGCGGGGGTGCGCAGCGAACCGGCGATGTCGGAGCCGATGGACAGCGCGCCGAACCCGGACGCGAGGGCCGCCGCCGATCCGCCGGAGGAGCCGCCCGACGTACGGCCGTGGTCCCAGGGGTTGTTGGTGGTGCCGTAGATCTCGTTGAAGCTCTGGATGTCCTGGAGCCCCACCGGCACATTGGTCTTGCCGAGCACCACCGCGCCCGCGGCCCTGAGCCGCGACACCTGCACCGCGTCCTCGGCCGGCAGGTGGTTCCGGTGCCGCGGCATGCCCCAGGTCGTGGGGAGCCCGGCCACGTCGTACGACTCCTTGACCGTCACCGGAATGCCGAGCAGCGGCCGGTCCTCGCCACGGGCCCGCGCCGCGTCGGCGTCGCGCGCGGCGGCCCGCGCGCGGTCGAAGTCCGGCACGCAGATCGCGTTGACCGCCGCGTCGTCCCGCTCGATACGGGCGATCGCCTCGTCGGTCAGTTCCGCCGAGGTCACGTCACCGGCGCGCAGGGCGGCGCTGAGTTCTTCGGCCGTCTGAAAGCTTCTGTCCATGCGGCGGACCGTACGGGCGGCCGGCCGGAGCCACGAAATGTCGCTTCGTACAAGGGAAAGCCCGCCCCGATCTCCTCCGTGTTCCCGGGCCGCCGTGATTGTCGCAGTGCTGTTATATTAGCGCTGTGACAATTTCTGATCCCACCGCGCTGCCCGACCCCTGGCACGCCCTGCACGAGCTGCTGGCGGCCATGGACGCCGAGATCGAGCAGCTCTACGTCGAGCGCGGCATCACGGGCGTACGGCCCCGGTTCGCGTATCCGCTGATCCGGCTCGCGCACACCGGGCCGCTGACCATCCGCGAGCTGGCGACGTCCCTGAACCGCTCGCACTCCGCGATCAGCCAGACCGTCGCCGCCATGCGCAAGGAGGACTTGGTCACCTCGCAGCCCGGCCCCGACGCCCGCACCCGGCGGATCGACCTGACCGAACGCGGCCGGTCGCTCGTACCGTTCCTGGAGGCGGAGTGGCGCGCCACCCACGAGACCGTCGCCGAACTGGACGCCGAGGTGCCGTACGCCATGACCGCCGTCGTCGAGGAGGTGCGGCGCGCGCTGGAACATCGGTCGATGCGGCAGCGCATCCTCAACCGCCTTGTCGAGCCGCCGAAGTGAGCGGGCCGAAGAGCGGGCTGAAGTGAGCGGGCGAAGTGAGCGGGCCGAAGTGAGCGGACGGATACGCGTCCGGTTCCTCGACACCCGTCCGCTGCGCGGCAGTCAGCCCTTCCGTGACCTGTGGATCGGCACCTCCGTCTCCCAACTCGGGGGCCAGATCGCCAATGTGGCCGTCCTCGCCCAGGTCTGGGACCTCACCGGCAGTACGGTCGGCACCGGCGCGATCGGGCTCGCCACCGGCCTGCCGATGATGCTCTTCGGGCTGATCGGCGGCGCGTTGGCCGACACCGTCGACCGCCGCGCGCTCGTACGCGCCACCACCACGGGCCAACTCCTGGTCGCCGCGCTCCTGTTCGCCCAGGCCCTGGCGCACAACAGGAACGTCCTGCTCCTGCTCGCCCTCGTCGCGCTGGCCACCGTCTTCAGCGCGCTCGGCGCTCCCGCCCGGCGCACGTTCCCCGTCCGGCTGCTGCCCGGCGACCAGGTCGCGGCCGGGCTCGCCCTCACCAACGTCTCCTTCCAGGCCGCGATGCTGGCCGGGCCCGCCCTGGCCGGACTGATCATCGCCCGGTGGGATTTCCCGGCCGCGTACGGGGTTCAGGCCGTGACCATGGCGGTCTCGGTGCTCGCGGTGATCCGCCTGCCGGCGATGCGGCCGGAGGGGGGCGGGGGGCCGGAGACCACGGCGGGCGGAGGCGGCTGGCGTCGGCTCGCGAAGGGCGGTGCGTCCGGGCCCTCGCGGGGTGGTCGTCGGCTTTCCGCGCGGGGCGCTCGGCGGCGTCCCGAGCGCGGCGGGTGGCGGATCGTCCTGCGCCGACCCACGCTGTGGGGTTCGATGGCCACCGACCTGGCCGCGACGCTCCTCGCCATGCCCGTGGCGCTCTTCCCCCTCGTCAACGAGATCCGCTTCGGCGGCAACCCGCGGACCCTCGGCCTGTTCCTCTCGGCCGTCGCGGTCGGGGGCATCACGGCCGGTCTGCTCTCCGGCACCGTGACCCGCTGGCGGCGCGGCGGCCTCGTACAGCTCTCCGCCGCCGTGGTCTGGGGCCTGGCGCTGGCCGGGTTCGGGCTGGCGGGGCCGCTGTGGCTGGCGCTCGGCTGCCTGGCCGCGGCGGGGGCCGCCGACACCGTGTCCGTCGTCACGCGCAGCGCCCTGGTCCAGTGGGAGACGCCGGACGCCTACCGGGGGCGGGTGTCCTCCGTGGAGCACGTGATCGGTGTCGCGGGCCCCGAACTCGGCAACTTCCGCGGCGGCCTGCTGGCCTCGGCGACCTCCGCCCCGTTCTCCCTGGTCCTCGGCGGGGTGTCCGCCGTCCTGGCGGTGCTGGCCGTGGCCGCGACGAACGCGCCGCTCCGGGCGTACCGCACGCCGTCCCACGCCGATGCCGATGCCGACGCGGATGCCGAGCCGGTCCCGGCACCCGTCCCGGGCCCGGTCCCGTAAATTCTCCTGATCCGATCCGCCCGCCGTGTCGATCCGCTCCCGTGCCGTTCGACCTTGGGGGTGAGAGGGTCGGGAAACGGCCTCCGGAGCGCATCGGCGCTGAACGCACGGAACAGAGCGGAGAGAGCGGTCATGGCGAAGTACATGCTGATCATGCGGGGTACGGACGAGTCCGTCGCGAAGATGATGGAGACCCCGTTCGACGAGATGCTGGAGACGGTCGGCCGGTTCAACGAGGAGCTGATCCGGGCCGGGGTCCTGGTGGCGGCGGAGGGTCTCGACGACCCGGGCCAGGGGGTCGTGGTCGACTTCAGCGGTGAGGCGCCGGTGGTCACCGACGGCCCGTACGGCGAGACGAAGGAGCTGTTCGGCGGCTTCTACCTGATCGACGTGGCCTCGAAGGAGGAAGCGGTCGAGTGGGCGAAGCGGCTGCCCGCCGTCGCCGGGTCGAAGTGCGAGGTACGCCGGGTGCCGAGCATCGAGGAGTTCCCGCAGGACAACGAGTGGATCACCAAGGAGCGGGCGTGGCGCGAGCGGACGGGCCAGATCTGAGCGGGCCGGTTCCCGACGGGTCGGCCCCCGGCGGGTCGGCCCCCGGCGGGCCGGCTCCCCGCAGTACGGAGGCCGCGCGTCGCGCCGTCGAGGCCGTCTGGCGGATCGAGTCGGCCCGCGTGGTGGCGGCCCTGGCCCGTTACACCGGGGACTTCGAACTGGCCGAGGACGTGGCGCAGGAGGCCCTGGCCGAGGCGCTGGCCGGCTGGTCACGCGACGGCACACCGGCGAACCCGGTGGGCTGGCTGCTCGCGACCGGGCGGCGGCGGGCGATCGACGCCTTCCGCCGCCGCTCGGCGCTGGACCAGCGGTACGCGCTGCTCGCCGGGGAGGCGGCCGAGGACGCGGGTACGGGAATGGGCTCGGGTACGGGCGTGGGCTCGGCGGCCGACGCCGACCTGCCCTGGGACCCGGACCGCATCGACGACGACCTCCTGGCCCTGATGTTCATCTCCTGCCACCCGGTCCTCTCGCCCGAGGCCCGCGTGGCCCTGACCCTGCGCGCGGTCGGCGGCCTGGCCAGCGAGGAGATCGCGCGCGCCTTCCTGGTGCCGGTGCCGACCGTCCAGGCGCGGATCACCCGCGCGAAACGTACGATCGCCGCCGCCGGGGTCCCGTTCGCGCTGCCACCGGCCGAGGAGCGGCGGGAACGGCTCGGCGGCGTCCTCAGCGTGCTCTACGTCATCTTCACCGAGGGCTCGACCGCGACGTCCGGCGACGACCTCCTGCGCCCCGACCTGGCCTACGAGGCGATCCGGCTCACCCGCGTACTGGCCGCGCTGCTGCCGCGCGAGCCCGAGGTGCACGGCCTGCTCGCCCTGTGCGAACTCACCGCCGCCCGCTTCCCCGCCCGCACGGGACCCGACGGCGAGGCCGTACTCCTGGAGGACCAGGACCGGCGCCTGTGGGACCGCTCGGCGGTCCGCCGTGGCCGGGCGGCTCTCGAACGCGCCTCCGCCGTCGGACGCGGCCTCGGCCCGTACGGCCTCCAGGCGGCCATCGCGGCCTGCCACGCCTCCGCGCCCTCCGTCGCCGCGACCGACTGGGAACGGATCGTCGTGCTCTACGAAGCCCTCGGCCGGATCGCTCCCTCGCCGATCGTGGACCTCAACCGCGCGGTCGCCGTCGCGATGGCCCACGGGCCGCAGCCGGCCCTCGACCTCGTCGACGAACTCGCCGCCGCCGGTCACCTCTCCCACTCGCATCTCCTGCCCACCGTGCGCGGTGAACTCCTCGCGCGCCTCGGCCGCACCGCCGAAGCCCGCGCCGCCCTCCACCTGGCCGCCCGCCACTGCCCCAACACCCGCGAACGCGCCGCGCTGCTCCGCAAGGCCGATGCCCTGCCGCTGCCGTGACCGGGGCTGTGACCGCTGCCGGGCGTCAGCGGTGAGCTGGTGCCGGTGCCGGACCGGCCGGGCCTGTGCCCGACCGGGGGGCCGGGCACGTCACGCCGTGAGGACGACCTTCCCGCTGACCGTCCGCGACTCGGCCAGCCGGACCGCCTCCGCCGCGCGGGCCAGCGGCAGTCGGGCCGCGATCCGGGCGGTGACGTCGCCGCGCTGGAGCGCGGCGAAGACCTCGGTGAGGTCGGCGCGCAGCCGGGCCCGGAAGCGGTCCTTGGCCAGGGCCTTTCCGGCCCAGAGGTTGTAGAAGTAGGCGCGGCGGCCGTTGGGCAGCGTGTTCCAGACCCAGACGCGGGCGATGATCTTGAGCACGGGCCACTGCTTGGAGCCCTCGTCGTCGAGCGTGGACGCGGTGCCGTACGAGACGAGCGCCCCGCCGGGCGCGAGCAGCCGCCACGAGTCGACGACGCCCCGGCCGCCGACGTGGTCGAAGACGGCGTCCACGCCGCCGGGCGCGAGGGCGCGGACCTGGGCGGCGACGTCACCCGCGCGGTAGTCGACCGGGGTGACGCCGCGCTCCCGGAGCGCGTCGTGGTGCCGTACGGACGCCGTGCCGATCACCTTGACGCCCGCGACCCGTGCCAGTTCGACCAGGACGGAGCCGACGCCGCCGTTCGCGCCGAGCACGAGGACGGTCTGTCCGGCGCGGACCCGCGCCTTGCGGTGCAGCATCTGCCAGGCGGTGGCGCCGTTGACCACCATCGCCTCGGCCTCCGCCGCGCCGACCCCCTCGGGCACCGGGACGGTGTCGGCCGCGTCGACCAGCACGTGGCTGGCCCAGCCGCCGGTCTTGGTGAGCGCGGCGACCCGCGTGCCGACCAGGTCCGTGCCGACGCCCTCGCCCGCCGCCTGCACGGTGCCGACCAGGTCGTAACCCGGCACGAAGGGGAACGGCGGCTGGTCGTAGTAGCGGCCCCTGCGCATCTGCTGCTCGGCGAAGGAGACGCCGGTGGCCTCCATCCGCACGACGACCTGGCCGGGGCCCGGCGCGGGGACGGCGCCGTGCCGGACCTGGAGGCCCTCCGGCTCGACCTTGCCGGGCAGGACGACCTCGGTGAGTTCTTCGGTGGTGTTCATGGCGGCCTCCGCTGCGATCTGCTCGTTACTGGCGTTTGCGTTCGTTAGAAGTTCTAACACCTCACGGTCGGGAGTGTCAATAGCGTTCGTGATAGCCTCTAACTAACGTGATGTGAGAACGACACACGGGCACGACCTACGGGAAGGAGGCAAGGCCAGTGGCTGAACCGGGTACGACGACCACCACCACCCCGCGCGAGCGGTACCGGGCCCAGGTCCGCGAGGAGGTCAAGAAACACGCGTGGGAGCAGATCGCGACAGCGGGCGCCTCAGCGCTCTCCCTCAACGCCATCGCCAAACAGATGGGCATGAGCGGCCCCGCGCTCTACCGCTACTTCGCCGGGCGCGACGAACTCATCACCGAACTGGTCAGGGACGGCTACCGCAGCCTCGCCGACACCTTCCTCAGCGTCCACGCCGCCGCCTCGGCCTACGACTCCCGGCCCGAGCTGGCCGCCCTCGCCCACGCCCTGCGCGGCTGGGCCCTGGAGGACCCGCACCGCTACTTCCTCCTCTACGGCACGCCCGTCCCCGGCTACCACGCCCCCGACGACATCACCGGCATCGCGTCCGAGATCATGTCCGTCCTCCTGGACGCCTGCGTCGCCCTCGACCCCGACGCCACCGCCCCCGTCACGCCCTTCGACACCCACCTGGCCGCCCACCGTCAATGGGCCGACCCCCACCCCGCCCCCGCCACCGCCCTCCACCGCGCCCTCACCTGCTGGACCCGGCTCCACGGCGTCCTCTCCCTCGAAGCCGCCGGCCACTTCACCGGCATGTCCCTCGACCCCGCCCAGCTCTACGAAGCCGAACTCCACGCCCTCCTCAAGCCCTGAGGCCGTGACCCGCGTACGGCACGCCGCCGCGAGCGGGCGGGGCCCACAAGGACCCTAGGAACTAGGACGTGGTGGCGGGGAGGGCTACGCGGGTGGTGGCGGGGGTGTGGGGAAGGGGGTGGCGGCCGGTCAGGACGGGGAGGCCGGCGGGATCGGCGTACAGCTCGTAGCGGTAGAAGGCGACGGCGTACGCGGTGAGGGCGTCCTGCTGGTGGGCGGGGGTCAGCTCCTGCGCGGGGCAGGTGCTGTCGTCCTCGCCGAGCGAGGCCGGCGGTGTCCAGGACCGGTTGTAGTAGTTGTGGTTGGCGTTCCGGACCGAGAGGGAGAAGTCCGTCACGGAGTTCAGGCCCGCTATGTCGTCCAGGTACTCCTGGCCCTGCTCGCGGACGGCTCCGTCGCAGGTGCCGGTGACGACCGCGAACGGCACCTGCGTGTCGAGGGTGTCGCTGTTCTCGCCCTCCGGGTAGTCGAATTTGACCGGCGCCAGCGCGAGAACGGCCTTCACCCGTACGCCCGTCGGCCACTCGGCGCGGTGCTTGTCCGACGCCTGCCACATGACGCCCTTGCCGCCGCGCGAGTGCCCCAGGGTGCCGACGCGCGTCATGTCGACGTGGCCGGTGAACGCGGGCGCGACCTTGCGGCCGGTCGCCGGGTCGGTGAAGCGGCCCTTCAGAGCGCCGCCGCCGTCGGCCAAGTCCCGCCACAGCCGCAGGTGTTCATTGATCAGGCGGGCGCGGTCGCCGTAGTCGAAGGACGTCATGTTGATGCCGTCGGCGCTGAGCGAGACCACGACGAAGCCGCGCTCGGCCAGCGCCCGGCCGAGGTAGTCGTAGCCCCGGTAGCTCGGGTACGGGTGCGAGCCCGCCGGGCACGGCCAGGTCTGCGCGTCCGGGTCGTCGCAGGCGTACCAGGAGCCGTGCGACATGACGACCAGCGGCAGTCGCCCGGTCAGATGACGCGGATAGTGCACGACGGCCCGCACCTCGCTGACCGTGCCGGACTCCGGATCGGTGAACGCCGTGTCGCCGAGGTCGTACGTGGCGGTCGCGACGGTGACGGCGGCGGTCGCATTCGGTACGGCGGCGACGGCCGGTGTCTGCGTGCCCGCCGCCAGGAGCCCGGCGGCCAGCAGCAGCGAGGCCGCCGCCATGCGGACGGTGGATCGAAGAGGAGATCTCATACTCCGGTCAACACGCTGGGGCACCGGACGAGTTGCCTCACCGGCCCGGCAGGCGCGTCAAGACGATCGCGAGCGCCCTACTTGCCCTTCAGGATCTTCGCCAGCGACCGGTCGAGGGAGCCGGCGAGCGGCCCCGAGTCGAAGGAAGAACTGCCGTTGCTGAACGGGCCGGTGTCGGTGATCCAGTTGTGCAACTGCGTCTGGAGGAGCTGGGTGAGAGCACCGTAGTACGGAGTGCGGGGGCGCTGCACCGCCTGGGTCAGCGCGGTCAGCAGCGTGGAAGAGGCGTACTCGGGGCGGCCGTCGGCGTCGCGCGGCATGTCGTGCGACTCCGACGACGCCGAGGCCCCCGGACTCGGAGAGCCGCCGGAGCCCGCGGAGCCCCCGGACCCCCCGGGCCCCTTCGTGCCCGGCGCGAGCGTGCACCGCACCTTCGCGTCCTTGTACGCCGACTCCCGCGTCGCCGCGAATCCGGCGTCCAGCAGGCACCGCTCCGACTGCGCGTTCGTCAGGTACTTGATCAGGTCCAGCGCGTACTTCGCGCGCGGCGACCCCGCCGCCACGGCCAGATTCTGCCCGCCGAGCACGGCCTTCCCCGGCAGCCGCGCCACCTGCATCTGCGACGGGCCGAACGTCCGCGACAGCGCGCCGTACGCGTACGGCCAGTGCCGCAGGAAGACGGTGTGCCCGGCCGCGAAGTCGCCGAGCGATGTCGACTCGTCGGAGCTGAGCGCCTCGGGCAGCGTCTCGTCATGGCCCACGCGGGACTTCAACTCACTCAAAGCGGCCCGCAGTTTCTCCGGGTCGGCCGTGTAGTGACCTTCGGCGTCCGTGAGTTGGACCCCTACCGAGGCGAACGCCTCGATCGCGTTGACCGTCAGCCCCTCGTACGCGCCGAGTTGGCTCGTCCACCCCGCCATGTAGCCCTTGGGCTGGTGGTCCTTGTCGGCGTCGACATCGCTGATGAGCGTCTGGAGCTCCTGCCAGGTGGTGTCGGCCTTCGGGAAGCTCGCCGGATCGATGCCGATGGCTCTGATGGTGTCGACGCGGTAATAGAGCAGCCCCACATCGCTGTTGAAGGGCGCCGCATAGGTGTGGCCGTCCCACTGTGCGGTGCCCGCGACGGACGGGATGACGTCCCCGTCGTCGAGATTCATCTGGTGGTCGAGCGGGCTGATCAGCCCGGCCTGGGCGAACTCCGGCACCCAGGTGACGTCCAGATTCACCACGTCGTACGCGGAACTGCCGGACTGGAGCGCGCCGAGCAACTGGCTGCGCTGCTGGTCGGCCTCCCCGGGCAGTTCGACCAGCCGCGCCGGGTGCCGCTTGCCCTCCGGCGTCCCGTTCCACTGCTCGATGAGCTGCTGGCGCACCCCGTCGCTGCCGGTCACGTCAAGACCGCTGGCCACGATGATCTCGCCGTCGCCGGTCGTCGTGGGCTGTGCGGCACGGCCCCCGCCGCCCCCGCCGGTGCACGCGGCGGCGGCGAGCGCGAGCAGGCACAGGGCGGCGGCGGTCGCCGCGCGACGGCGCCTCACCGGGCGTTCCCCGTTCCCGCGCGGGCGACGTCGTCGCGCAGCTCCGAGACCTGGCTGCTCGACGCGTTCAGACAGCGCCCGCCGCTGGTCTTGGCGATCTGCGCGCCGACCGACCCGGCCGCGCAGCCGCCGCCCGGCGCCAGCGACACCCACTCCACCGGTACGGGACGGGCGGCGATCCGCGCCAGCAGATCGGGCAGATCCCGGCCACTGAAGTGCCCGTCGTCCTCGTCGTCCGTGATGTAGACAATCAACTGCGCGCCGCTCGTGGCCTTCTGGCGCTCAGTCATCTCGGTGAGCGCGGCGTCCAGCGCGGGTCCCGGGTAGGACTCCTCGTCCACCAGTTTCGTCGCCTTGACCTTGCCGCGGATACCGGCGAGGTCGGAATGCCTGCCCAGCGGCACCAGTTGCCGCGTCGGCGGCGTGCCGACCACCGTCCACACGCCGTACTCGTCGTCCGGCCCGAAGGTGTCGAGCGACTGCGACAGCAGGTCGAGGGCGCCCGCGGAATTGCTCCAGTAGGTGTCCATCGAGCTGGACTTGTCCAGCAGGTACAGCACCCGGCCGGGGCCGAGCGCGTGCCGGTAGCGGTCCAGCGCACTGCCCACGGCGGCGGCGTACTTCGCCAGCCACTGGGCGTCGGGAGGGTCCGTGGCGGGCATGACCGTACCGCCGGGAAAGGCGGCCCCGGAGTCCGTGTCCGTCGCCGTGCCGCTCGCGGAACCACTGGCGGTGCCGGTCGGGCCCCCGACCGTCCGGTAGCCGTCGTCGGTGAAGACCTTCTGCCCGGCCGCGCCGGTCAGCCACGTGTGGAACCGGCCGACGGCGTCCTTCCTGGCCGTCGCGTCGCGGTCCGCGCCCTTCCATGTGACGTGCACGAACGGCAGGTCGAGCGGCGCGACATCGGCCGGATACTGCGGCGCGCGGAGGTGGAGCCTGTTGTTGTCGCAGCCCACCCGCGTCTTGGCGCCCGCGTGGTTGTTGAACTGCGTCATCACCTGCTCGGGCACCAACACCGCCGCGTTGTCCTTCAGTTCGGGGTCCGCTCCGGCCAGCGCGCACATCAGCGCGTACGAGTCGGGCTGCGCGGGGCGCAGTTGGGCCGCCTGCCGCTCGAACTGCCCCACCACCGCGTCGTTCACGGGCGCGGCGCCGTTCTGCCCGTACACCCCGACCGTCGCGAGCTGCGCCGAGTCCGTGGACTCGGGATCGGCGCGGAGCACCGGCACCGCCTTGGGGTTGTTGCGCCTGAGCTGGTCGAGGAGCTGACCGAGCGGGGTGCCCCTGACCGAGGCCGGGGTACTGGCCAGGGTCGTCGGGATGGCCAGTACGACCGGGGTGTACGCGACCGGGCCGAGCGAGCCGAACTCCACGTCGTCGCCTTTGCCGACAAGGGACTTGGCGCGGGCCAGGGTGACCTCGGACCCCGGTATCCAGATGTCCGGCTGCGCGCCGATGTCGCGCTGCGGGCGCAGTTCACCGGTCGAGCGCGGCGTACGCCAGTCGGCCGCGTGCTGGAAACCGGTCACCGCGTCGGTGGACTTGGGGTCGACCAGGCTGATCCCGGAGCGGCGGCAGCCGCTCCCCGTGTGGTTGTCGCCCGAGGTCAGATACGCGGCCACGGCCTTCTTCACGGTCGGGGCCGCGTCCGGGTCGGTGAGCAGCCGCAGTTCGACCGGCGGCGGGCAGGCCGTGCTCCCGCCGACCCACGTGTAGACGCCGTAGCCGCCTCCGGCGAGGAGCACCGCGAAGGCGGTGAGCAGCGGGATCAGGACCCTGAGATTGCGGTCCTTGCGGGGGCCGCCGTTACCCGAACTCTCGTTACGGGGACGGCCTTTGCGCCGCTCGCGCTCTCTGTGGCGTCCGCGCTCTCGGCGGCGTCCCCACCCGGCCGCCCGGCCCGCGGCGTTCTGCCGGTCCATCTCCTCCAGCAGCCGCGGCGAGAGCCCGAGCAGCACGTCCTGCCGGGACTCGGCGGCGTGGTGACGCGGCACCCACGGGTCCTTGCTTTCCGTGAACTTGTGCCGCATCGCCTCGTACACCGCGCCCGACAGGGGGATCAGCTCGATCCGCGCGGCCTGTTCCGGCCCGACGTCCTCATCGGTCCTCGGCAGCCCGTCGCGCAGCAGCCTGATGAGCGCTTTGGTGTACGGCGTCGGCTCGTGCCCGTTGCCCCCTTGTATCCGGCGGTTGATCTGGACGGCGGTCAGCACCGAGATACGGTCCCTGCCGGGAAGCAGGTCGCCCGGCTTGAATTCGAGCAGCGCGTTGCCCGCGTAGCAGCAGTCCAGGATCACCACGATCCGGTCGACCAGGCGGCGTTCGGCGATGTCCCTGAGCTTGGGCAGCACATGGCTGCTCCAGGAGACCGCCTCCGCGTAGCCGTCGCGGCCGGTCCTGCGGGACTCGCGGACCAGCAGGTGGAAGTTTTCGCCGTTCCGGTCCACTCCGCCGTGCCCGGCGAAGTAGAGCAGGAACAGGCCCTTGGCGGCCTTGGCCTCGGTCTCCAGGCGCGAGAGGAATTCGAGCTGGGTCCTGGGCACCGCCTGCTGGACCTCGTCGGCCCCGAACACCCCTCCGGCCACCAGGGTTTTGACCAACTCGCCGAGATTGTGCCGCACGCCCGGCAGGTCGTCCAAGTGGTCGTACCGGTACACCCCGAAGAGCAGTGCGCGATTGGCCTTGCCGCGTGGGTCGTAAGCATGCGAGGACACGATGGCTAGGTGTTCCTTCCGCCTTCGTCGTCCTCCGGCTCCTCGTCGGCGTCGTCCGCCTGGACGTCGGTCACCATGGGGTGATCGGCACTGCTGCTGTTGTCCGCCCACGCGTGGGCGGCGATCTTCGCGCGGTTGTACAGGTCCTCGAAGACCGGGGTGACGGCCGCGCCCGCGATCACCAGCACCAGTTCGCTGAGGACGCCGCCCATCGACGGGCCGTCCGGCCGCTCTTCCGCGTCGGGCCGCACGCCGTCGTACTCCCGTTGCTCCACCGTGAGTTCACGCGCCGCCTCGGCCTGCGCGAACCACTCCTCCAGCTTCAGCCAGCGGTACAGCGCTTCCAGATCCTGCGGGTCGTCGCCAGTGACCCGAATCCGGATCCTGCGGCCCGGTTCCCCGTCCCCATGAGTCATAACTCACTACTCTTGCACGGACGCTGACACTCCGTCACTGCCTTGCGCGCCCGCGTCGCCGCACGGCCGGTTTTCTCCCGCACATGGCCGGTGCGCCGCGCTGCCGCGGGGCCGGGCTTCGAGGGGCCGGGCTTCGAGGTGCTCGGCCTCGTGTGTCAGGACGGCCCGGGAGCCCGCGACCCCGCGCGCGCGGCCGAGCGCGGCCGATGTCAGGGCCAGCGCCAGCGCCGCCGCGGCGAGGGCCGCGCCGAGCCAGTTCGGGGCGGTGTAGCCGAGCCCGGCCGAGAGCAGGAGCCCGCCGAGCCACGCGGCCAGCGCGTTGCCGAGGTTGAAGGCGCCGATGTTGACGGCGGAGGCGAGCGTCGGGGCGCCGGACGCCTGGTCGAGAACCCGCTTCTGGAGCGGCGGCACGGTCGCGAAGCCGAGCGCGCCGATCAGGAAGATCGTCACGGCGGCGGCCACCTTGTTGTGCGCGGTGACGGTGAAGAGCGCGAGGACGAGCGAGAGCCCGCCGAGCGTGGCGTAGAGCATCGGCATGAGCCGCCGGTCGGCGTACCGGCCGCCGAGCAGGTTCCCGCCGACCATGCCGAGCCCGAAGAGCACCAGCAGCCAGGTGACGGAGGAGTCCGCGTAGCCGGTCACGTGCGTCATCATCGGCGCGAGATACGTGATCGCGGCGAAGACGCCGCCGAAGCCGAGCACGGTCATGGCCATGGCGAGCAGTACCTGGACGTTGCGGAAGGCGGCCAGCTCGTGTCCGAGGCGTACGCCCTCGGGCCGGGGGATCTCGGGGACGAGTTTCGCGATGCCCGCGAGGCCGAGGACGCCGAAACCGGCGACGACGAAGAAGGTGACGCGCCACCCGGCGGACTGCCCGACGAAGGTGCCCAGCGGTACGCCGACCACGTTGGCCACGGTCAGGCCGGTGAACATCATCGCGATGGCCCCGGCCTTCTTCTCCGCGGCGACCAGACCGGCCGCGACGACCGAGCCGATGCCGAAGAAGGCGCCGTGCGCGAGGGAGGCCACGATGCGGCCCGCCAGCATGAGGGCGAAGGTGGGCGCGACCGCGGAGACGAGGTTCCCGGCGATGAAGAGCCCCATCAGGAGCATCAGCATCCGCTTGCGGGAGGTCCTGGTGCCGAGCACGGTCATCAGCGGCGCGCCGACGACGACGCCGAGCGCGTAGCCGGTCACCAGGAAGCCCGCGGTCGGGATGGACACCCCGAAGTCCCCGGCGATGTCGGGCAGCAGCCCGATGATCACGAATTCGGTCGTGCCGATGCCGAAGGCCCCGAGGGCCAGGGCGAGCAGCGCGAGCGGCATGGGAAACACCTTCCGGAGGGAGAGGGGACGGAACCGGCGGTACGGGACGGGTACGGGACCGGCGCATGTTTAGCCAGCGCCCACAATAATTGCAGACGCGGGATAAGTGCAAACGCCGCCTATTGCGGAAGCGGGCTATCCTGAAGGTGCGGCCGACGACGACCGCTGGACCGACCGGTTCGATCCGGCCGGTCGGGATGGCCGTGGTGCGAGCCGCCGCGAGGCCGGTGGAGGAGCCGAGGATGACCGAGACCGTGGCGCTGGCCCAGGGCTGGTGCGCGCTGTCCCTGCTGCACGGCAGGATCGAGGCGCGCATCGAGCGCGCGCTCCAGGCCGGGCACGAGCTGAGCGTGCGCGAGTTCTCGCTGCTCGACGTGCTCAGCAAGCAGCACGACGGCCCCGGCGGCCACCTCCAGATGAAGAAGGTCGCCGACGCGGTCGTGCTCAGCCAGAGCGCCACGACCCGGCTGGTCAGCCGCCTGGAGGACCGCGGCCTGCTGGTCCGCTACCTCTGCGACACCGACCGCCGCGGCATCTACACCGACGTCACGGAAACCGGCCTCACCCTGCTCGCCGAGGCCCGGCCCGCCAACGACCGCGCCCTGCGCGAAGCCCTCGACGAGGCCGCCCGCGAGCCCGAACTCGCTCCGCTGGTCCGTACGGTGGAGGCGCTCGGCGCCCGCTGAGGCCCGACTGCCTTACGCGTAGGGCGAGGTGACGGTCCGTCAGTCGAGGCGGAGACGTCAGCCGAGGCCGGGTTGATGTGCGTCTTGACGGTGTTGGGACTGCGGAAGGGCGTCGAGGCGATCTCGGAGTTGGTCAGACCGCGGGCGGCAGGATCAGCCGCCTGCCGCGCAGCGGTTCGCCGCGGAGCTGCCGTCCGATCACGTGGACCGCGATTGCGACCGCGGCCGGCACTTCGAGCGCACCCATCGGGTTCCGCCTCCCGTCGGGGGTCGGCCGGTGCGCCGACCGGCCGGACGCTACGGAGCGCCCCGGCCGCGGTCGTCACCCCCCGGGGTGATCCGCCGGGGTGATCCGGCCCTGTCACCCCGCCCGCACCCCTGCCCTCGCCCCCCGGTCTCGCCCCGTCCTCACCCCCGCTCTCGCCCCGCCCCGCGAAATCGGCGAGGAAACGCCCTTGGGCGGTCGCCGCAAGGGTCCGACGGGGGGCGGCGGGGCGATATGAGGAGATATGTACGCCATCCGAGTGGCCTGAGTGGTATCAGGCGATTTACGCTGTGTGAGGATGCGGCAGCTTCGGGGCGGAGACCCGAAGGACATCCGGTGGTAGAAGCGACTGCACTCAGCAAAGGAGGTGGCTCGAATGGCCACCGAATCGACCAACCCGACGACGGGAATCGATACCCACCCGGACCTGATGGCCCTTCGGGGCCGGTACGAGGAAGCGGCGGCGAAGCCATGGGCCGGTCTGGTCGAAGGTCTGGCTCTGCTGGCCGGTCTTTACCTGGCGATCTCGCCGTGGGTGGCCGGATTCACCGGCTTCCGCGCTCTCACCGTGACCAACCTGATCCTCGGCATCGCCCTGGCCGTCCTGGCCCTGGGCTTCGGCTCCGTCCTGGAACGTACGCACGGACTGGGCTGGGCCGCCGTGGTGATCGGCGCGTTCACGATCGTCGCACCCTGGGTGGTGTCCGGTAGCCCCCACGTGCACAAGACCATCCTCAGCAACGTGATCACCGGAGCGGTGATCTGCCTGGTCGGACTCGCCACGATGGGCATGGGCATGCTCGGCCGTGGCCGGTCCAAGAGCCGCGGGCTCCCGGCCGGCGGCCGGACGGGCGCGGACCGCGCGATGAGCACGGACCGCGGCTTCAGCTCGGACCGCACGATGAGCACCGACCGCGATGTGCGTTCCGACCGCGGACTGGGCACCGAACGACGGGCCGACACCGACCGGAGGATCGACCCCGACCGCTGATCCGGTACTGAGTCCGGAGCACCGACTCCGGAACCCGGTGGTACGGACGACCGCGAGGCCGCCCGTACCACCGTCACGTACCATCCGCCCCACCTACCACTCCTGGGCGCCCTTGTGAAGGGCTCGGGGAACTGAGATGCCGTGCGCTGTCCGTATGAGTGACAATGCGCTGTATGAAGATCGGCACCGACGGTGAACTCCCCGCCCCCGAAAGGGATTTGGGCTCGGGCCAGGCCACCCCGGGCCAGGCCGTCTCAGGCCCGGCCGCCTCGGACCCGGCCCCCGACGTGATCGTGCGCCGTGCGACGGCCGCCGACGCGGACGCCCTCGTACGTCTCAGAGCCGTGATGCTCGACGCGATGGGCACGCGGGTCGGCGGGGACGACGCGCCGTGGCGGGCGCGGGCCCGCACCTGGTTCACCGAACGCCTCGCCGCCACCGGCGAATTCGCCGCCTTCGTCGTGGACGACCCGGAACTGGGCGTGGTCAGCAACGCGGTCGGCGCCTGCGACCGGCACGCGCCGGGCCCGGCCAACCTCAGCGGCCTGCACGGCCACATCTCCAACGTCTGCACCGACCCGCGCCGCCTGCGCCGCGGTTACGCGCGGGCCTGCATGGAGGCCGTGCTCGACTGGTTCGCCGACGAGACGCAGGCGCGGGTGATCAACCTCAACGCGACCTCCGACGGCGTCGGTCTCTACACCGGTCTCGGCTTCGCGAACCCGCCGCACCCCGCCCTCCAGGTCCGCCTCGACGGCACCGTCGCGCCAGTCCCTGTCATTCGTCAGGAGCGGACCGGGCCCGGCCTCTCCTAGCGTCAGGCGGTGACGGCGGCCGGCGGGACCCGGCCGCCGACACGACGGCCGGCGGGGGTCCGGCCGCGGACGGAGGGACATCACCATGCGCAGGATCACCCGGGGCGCCGCCGCGCTCGCCATCGCCACCGCCGCCGTGGCCGCGGTCGGCACCGGCTCGGCCCACGCCAGCGACAAGCCCGCGTACGGCTGTCCGGGCGGCGCGGTCTGCATCTACGCGCAGAACGCGGACTACACGGCCGGTCACCCGACCGACATCTTCTACAGCTACGGCGCCCACAATCTGAGCGGCCAGCTCGGCAACCACACCGTGCTCAACAACCAGTACGGCAGCGCCAACGCCACCGCCCAGCTCTGCTGGCAGTACAACGGCGGCGACTGCCGGATCACCCTGGAGCTGAACGACCACTGGTCGTACAACCTCACCCCGGTCAACTCGATCGTCTTGAACCGGCCCTGACCTGGGGCGGTTTGGCCTCGGCCGCCACCGCCCGCGTCGCGGGTCCGCCGCGCAGCAGCGACGCGGTGGCGGCCAGCAGGCCCATCCCGGCCGCCGTCGCGAAGACGATCACCAGCCCGTGGTGGAAGGGCGCCGAGATCAGATGCGGGAAGAACTCCTTCCCGGTCAGCACCGCCCTGTTGTGCGCGGGCAGCGTGTCCAGCACACCGGTCGGCCCGAGCAGCGTCTGCACCGGGTTGACCCCGAGGAAGGCCGAGAAGACCGTCGAGACCGGCGGCAGCGACGCCGCGTGCGCCGCCACGTCCGGCGGCACGCCCTGCGCCCGCAGCCCGCTGTCCAGCGCCGACGGCAGCCGGTCGGCCAGGCCCACGATCAGCAGCGAGAAGAACACGCCGATCGACAGCGACATCCCGGAGTTCTGGAACGTCGAGCGCATCCCGGACGCCGCGCCGCGGTCGGTGGCGGGCACGCTGCTCATGATCGCCGAGGTGTTCGGCGCGGAGAACATCCCGGAGCCGATCCCGTTGCACATGATCAGCAGCGCGAACGCCCAGTACGAGAACGTGATCGGCAGCAGGAGCAGGCCGACGAAGCTGAGCGAGAAGACCAGCAGACCGCCGGTGGTGAACGCCCTGACGCCGTACCGGTCGGACAGCCACCCGCACAGCGGCCCCGCGATCAGGAACCCGGCGGTCAGCGGCAGCAGGAAGATCCCGGCCCACAGCGGCGCGTCGTCGAAGTCGTAGCCGTGCAGCGGCAGCCAGATGCCCTGCAACCAGATGATCAGCATGAATTGCAGCCCGCCGCGGGCGACCGCCGCCAGCAGCGAGGCCGCGTTCCCGGCGGCGAAGGCGCGGCTGCGGAACAGCGCGAGCCGGAACATCGGCTGCGCCACACGCGTCTCGACGATCACGAAGACGATGAGCAGCACGACGCCGGAGATCAGCCCGGTCAGCACCTTCGGGCTCAGCCAGCCCATGGTGTGGCCGCCGTAGGGCTGGATGCCGTAGGTGATGGAGACCAGCAGCAGGCCGAGGCCGACGGCGAAGGTGAGATTGCCCCACCAGTCGATACGGGACTGCCTGCGGGCGGAGGTCTCGCGCAGCGAGCGGTAGGCCCACACGGTGCCGAGGATGCCGAACGGCAGATTGACCCAGAACACCGCCCGCCAGTCCCACGCCGACAGCAGTCCGCCCAGCACCAGGCCGACGAACTGGCCGGACAGCGCCGAGATCTGGTTGATGCCCAGCGCCATGCCGCGCTGCTCGGCGGGGAAGGCGTCGGTGATGATCGCGGCGGAGTTCGCCATCAGCATGGAGCCGCCCACCGCCTGGACGATCCGCCAGCAGATCAGCCACATCGCGCCCGCGCCGCCGTGCGCGGGGTCGAAGGAGAGCGCGACCGAGGCGAGGGTGAAGACGACGAAGCCGAGGTTGTAGATCCGCACCCGGCCGACGATGTCGCCGAGCCGCCCGAGGGTGACCACCAGGACCGCGGTGACCAGCAGATACCCCATGATCATCCACAGCAGATAGCTGATGTTCCCGGCCGCGAACGGGTCCAGGTGGATACCGCGGAAGATCGCGGGCATCGAGATGATCACGATCGAGGAGTCCACGGTCGCCATGAACATCCCGAGGCTGGTGTTCGACAGCGCGATCCACTTGTAGCGGTCGGGGCGGGGGGCCGCGGGCCCCGGAGCGGGCGGGGCGGCGCGGGAGGGTATGTCAGAGGGGTCGGGCTCCGCGGGGTCAGACACGGCGGGTGATCCTCTCCAGCAGGGGAATCGCGTCGGCCAGCAGCCGCTGCTCCTCGGGGGTCAGCTCCTCGTCGATCGCGCGGGCCAGGCGGCGGGCGCGCTCGGCGCGGGCGCCGTGCAGGCCGTCGAGACCGGCCTGGCTGAGGGAGACGACGATGCGGCGGCCGTCGGACGGGTCGGGGTCACGGACCACCAGGCCGCGCTCCTGGAGCGCGCCGACGATCGTGCACATCGACTGCGGCCTGATGCCCTCGCCCGCGGCCAGCTCCGTCGCGGTGGCCGGGCCCTCCCGGTCCAGCCGGACCATGGCCGAGATCTGCGAGAAGGTCAGCTCCCCGTCCGGCTTCACCTGCCGCAGCCGCCGCACCAGCGGGCTCAGTGCCGCGCGCAGGTCCACCGCGATCCGCCCGGCCGTGGTGCCGGCCGTGTCGCTGCTGGTCGTCATGATGATCAGTATAAACTTATCAGTCCAGGCTTATGGTATAGCTGGCGCATGACTGTTTCCCCCAGCGGTTCCCTGACCGCCACCACCGTCACGATCACCGGCCACGGCGGCGACGAGATCGAGGCGTACGTGGCCCGACCGGAGGGCGACCACCGCCGCGGCGGTGTCGTCGTCATCCACCACCTGCCCGGATACGACCGCCCGACCAAGGAGATGACGCGGCGGTTCGCCGAGATGGGCTACGACGCCGTCTGCCCCAACCTCTTCCACCGCGAGGCGCCCGGCGCGGCCCCCGACGACGCCGCCGCGGTCGGCCGCGCCAACGGCGGGGTCCCGGACGAGCGGCTGGTCGGCGACGTCGAGGGCGCGGTCGCGTACCTGCGCGCCCTGCCGACCTCCAACGGCAAGGCCGGCGTCATCGGCCACTGCTCGGGCGGCCGACAGGCCGTGCTCAGCGCCTGCCGCCTCGACGTGGACGCGGCCGTCGACTGCTACGGCGCCTTCGTCACCGGCACCGTCCCCGAGGGCTTCATCCTGCGGATCACCAACCTCGTCGACCAGCTCCCGAACCTCGGCGCCCCGCTGCTCGGCCTGTTCGGCGCCGCCGACAGCCACCCGAGCCCCGCCGAGGTGGCCGAACTGGAGCGCATCCTCACCGACCTCGGCAAGGAGTACGAGTTCCACAGCTACGAGGGCGCCGGGCACGGCTTCTTCGCCGTCGACCGCCCCAACTACAACGTGCCGGCGGTCCAGGACGGCTGGGAGCGGATCACTGACTTCTACGGCAAGCACCTGGAGGGCTGACCATGTGCACGTACTCCACCGTCAAGGCCGAGGTCGAGGGCAGCGCCAAGGGGCCGGGCAGCTCCTGGTTCCACGTCACCGACGTGACCGTCTACTTCGACCACCCCGTGCACGCGCTGGCCGAGCACACCCTGAACATCGACTTCGCCGCCCCCGCCAAGGGGCCGTCGGCCCGCGTCGCCCTGGAACTGACCGCGGATTCCGCGCGGGCGCTGATCACCGCGATCCAGGACGCGCTGGCGGCGGTGCCGCGCGAGATGGCCGTCTGACCCCGCCGTACGCCGCCGCACCCCGCTGTTACGCGACCCCGTCCTCGTTCTGCCGCACGCACGCCGACTCGCACGCGTCCAGCCGGGCCAGGCCCGCCAGTATCGTCCGCGCCTTCGCCTCCAGGCGGTAGGTGCGGGCGAGTTCCAGGGCCCGGTCCCAGTGCTTGCGGGCGGAGGCGGGGTCGCCGCGCTCGAAGTGCGTACGGGCCAGCACCTCCAGGGTGTCGGCCGCCGTACCGCGGTCCCCGAGCCGGTCCAGGATCGCGACCGTCTCCTCCAGCGCCGCGACCGCCTCGTCGTACCGGCCCACCGTGCGCAGCGCCTCGCCGAGGCTGGTGAGGCTGCGCGCCGTGCTGGTCAGCAGCCCGCGCTCGCGCCACATCCCCAACGCCCGCCGGTAGCAGGCGATCGCGGCGGCCGGGTCGCCCGCGCCCAGGTGCGCGTCACCGAGATTGCCCAGCACGGTCGCGACCCGGTCGGCGTCGCCCACCGCGTAGTGGAGGTCGAGCGACTGCCTGCCGTACTCCAGCGCGAGACCGTGGTCGCCCAGCGCGTGGTGCAGCCCCGAGAGGTTGTTGAGGATCGCCGCCTGCCCCTGGAGGTCGCCCGCCGCCTCGAAGTACCGCCGGGCGACGCCCAGATGCTCAAGGCACGGGTCCACCCGATCGGCCATGCCGTGCGCGACACCGAGCCTGCTGTGCATCCACGCCCGGCCCTGGACGTCCCCGGTCTCCTCCACGCAGGCCATCGCCTCCTGGAGGCACAGGTCCCACTCACCGGTCCACCAGTACGCCTGCGCGTAGCCGAACAGACCCGCCGCCAGCCGCCACGCCACGTCGGGCCAGCGGCGCGCCGCCGCCAGCCGTATCGCCTCCTTGACCGCGGGCAGCTCCTTGACGCACCACCGCAGCGCGGCCTCCTCGCTGTCGAACTCCAGCGGGGGCACGGCCGGTTGCTCGTGCAGCGGCGGTATCGGATGGCCCTCGGGCGCGAGCAGGGCCGCGGTCCCGGCGACCGTGACCGTGTACCAGACCAGCAGGCGGCGCAGGCCGTTCTCGCGGACCCGCGGCGGCACCTCCTCGGCGGCGCGGGTCGCCGCGTACTCGCCGAGCAGGTCGTGGAAGGAGTAGTGGCCGGCCCGCGGAGTCTGCAACAGGTGCGTGTCGACCAGGGCTTCGAGCAGGTCCTCGGCGGGGGCGGGGTCGCGGCCGATCAGCGCGGCGGCCGGGGTGAGGTCCAGCGGGTGGCCCGGCCACAGGCCCAACAGCCGGAAGGCGCGGGCCGCTTCGCGCTCGGCGGCCTGCGGGCTGTCGCGCATCGCGAGATAGCTCATCGCGAAGGTGTCCTGCACGGCCAGGCCGCCCGCGGACAGCGCGTGCAGCCGGTCGCCCGCGCCGTCCAGCCGCTCCGCCAGCGCGGTCAGCGGCCAGTTGGGGCGGGCCGCCAGCCGGGCGCCCGCTATCCGCAGCGCCAGCGGCAGTCCGCCGCAGGCCGCCAACACCCCGGCCGCCGCGGCCGGTTCGGCCGCCACCCGCTGCTGCCCGCACACCGCGACCAGCAGCCGGTGCTGCTCCTCCGCGCCCAGCGGCTCCAGCGGCAGCCGTACCGCGCCGGGCAGATCCGCCAGCGTCCTGCGGCTCGTCACGATCACCGCGCTGTCGCCGCGGCCCGGCAGCAGCGGCACCACCTGCGCCGCGTCGCCCGCGTTGTCCAGCACCAGCAGTACCCGGCGGCCGTGCAGGGCCTGGCGCAGCAGCGCCGACAGGTCGTCCGGGTCCTCGGGCAGCGGCAGCGCGCCGCCGGTGCCCGGCGCTCCGCCGTCGGCCAGATCGCCCAGGAACCGGGCCAGCAGGTCGCGCGGGCGCCGCGCGTCACCCGCGCCGAAGCCGCGCAGGTCGGCGTAGAGCACGCCGTCGGGGAAGTCGCCGCGCGCCCGGTGCGCCGCGTGCACCGCGAGCGCCGTCTTGCCTATGCCGCCCATGCCGGTGACGACCGCCACGCGCGGGGCGTCCGGGTCGCAGGGGCGTATCACCCCGAGCAGCGCGGCCAGTTCGTCCGTACGGCCGGTGAAGTCGCCCGTGTCGGCCGGGAGCTGGGCCGGGGGAGCGGACGGCTGGGCTTCCTGCGGGGCCGCTTCGTCCTGCGGGGCCGCCAGGATCTCGCGGTACGCGGCCTGCACCGAGGGGCCCGGCTCCACGCCCAACTCGTCGACCAGCGTGCGGCGCAGGTCGTGGAAGGCCGCAAGTGCCTCCGCCTGACGGTGTGTTCGGTGCAGGGCCAGCATCCACTGGCGGTGGAACGGCTCGCGCAGCGGATGCGCCGCCGTCAGCGCCGCCAGTTCCGCCGCCATTCCCTGGTGGCGGCCCAGCGCCAGCTCCGCGTCGAACCGCCACTCCAGGGTCTGGAGCCGCGCCTCCGCCAAATGCGCCGCGTACGCCCGCAGCGGGTCCGACAGCGCCGGTACGTCCGCCAGCGGGTCGCCCCGCCACAGCGCCAGCGCCGCCCGGCACTCGGCCAGCACCGCCGGCCAGTCCCCGTCCCGGTGCGCCGCCCGCGCCGCCGCGTGATGCCGTACGAACACCTCGGCGTCCAGCTCGCCGGCCGCCACGTCCAGTACGTAGCCCTGCGGGACCGCTCGCAGGCGCGAACCCGGGCGGTCGTCCTCGGCCAACAGCCGTCGCAGCCGCGCCACATGGTTGTGCAGCGACGCCGTCGCCGTCGGCGGGGGCTCCTCGCCCCACATCGCCGCCTTCAGGGCCTCCGGGCGCACCGCCCGGCCCGGACTGCTCAACAGCGCGGCCAGCAGTGCCCGCGCCTTCGCCGAGCCGACGCCGCCACCCTCCACGGTCACAGCTCCGAGCAGCTCGAACCGCATCCGTGGCCCTCTCTGGCCGTTCCCCCGAACGGCGCGTTAGCCCCATGTTAGCGGCCGGTTGGCGCCCCCCTCCATGCTTGACCTCCGGGTCCGGCCCGGCGGCGCGGGTGGGTTCATCCACCGCCGCAACGGGGGCGCGGCACGCCGCGGCCGGACCCGACCAATTCGCCGCTGCGCTCAGCCACGACGCTTCCCCCTCACGGGGCGCACCGTCTTTCGTCCGGGGGCCGCCCCGATCTTTTAGGGGCGCGGGGAACTGCGCGCTCAGCCAGCGCGGTGGCGCGGGCGAAGAACCGGCCCCAGTGGGGCAGTTGCGGTTGTTTCCGGGCTGGCAGCCCGGTGGGGGCTGGCCGCGCAGTTCCTCCCCCAACCTTCGGCCGGGAGGTGCCCCCAGCGCCTCTGACGGGGCGCGCCGTCTTTCGTCCGGGGGTCGGCCCGATCTTTTAGGGGCGCGGGGAACTGCGCGCTCAGCCGGCGCGGTGGCGCGGGCGAAAAACCGGCCCCAGTGGGGCAGTTGCGGTTGTTTCCGGGCTGGCAGCCCGGTGGGGGCGGGCCGCGCAGTTCCCCGCGCCCCTAAAAGATCGGCGCGCCGCACAGCGCGAGGGAGCCGCCCCGAGGGCGCGGGTCGGGAGAGATCGGCGTGCCGCCCTGGGCAATGGGGAGCCGCCCCGGGGGCGGGGGCCGGGAAAAGATCGGTGTGCCGCCCTGGGCAAAGGGGGTCGTCCGGGGGCGGGGCCGGGAGAGATCGGCGTGCCGCGCAGAGGGAGGGAGCCGCCCCGGGGGCGGGGCCGGGAAAAGATCGGCGTACCGCACAGCGCGAGCGTGTCAGTGGGGTGTGGGCGCCGTGTCAGTGGGCGGGGGGAGGGTGGGGGGATGAAGAAGACGGTGGGCGGGGAGAGAGCGGCAGCGAAGACGGCGGCGTTCGGGAAATTCGTGGTGTGCGGCGGAGGCGTCGGGCTGCTGTCGAGCGCGGTGCTGGTGGCGGCGGCGGGTCACGCCCCGTTCGCGTTGGTGAACGCGGTGGTCACCGTGGTGTCGACGCTGCTGGCGACGGAGCTGCACCACCGGATCACGTTCAGGTCCGCCGACGGCGGATGGGCGGGGTGGCGGGTGCACAGCAAGTCGGCGCTGACGCTGCTCGGGGCATACCTGTTCACGACGGCGGCCGTCCTGACGCTGGACCACGCGCACCCGCACCCCGGCGCCCTGCTGGCGCAGGCCGTGTATCTGGGGGCGTCCGCCCTGGCGGGCGTCGCCCGCTTCGCGACGTTGCGCCTGCTGGTCTTCCCCACCCGCAAGCCCACCCGCGAGTCGGCGCGCGAGGCCGCGAAGCCGCTCGACCGGGACGGTGTGGCGGCAGCCGCGTAACGGCGGCAGGACATCCCCAGGCGCCCCGTAACATTCCCCGTCCCCCACCGCGTCGAACAGGTGAAGGGTCGGACGGGGGAAGGGGCGCGGGATGCGGGAGGGGGAGACGGCGGCGTATCTGGAGTTCGCGGCGGTCCGCGCGAGCCACCTGTACCGGTCGGCCTGTCTGCTCGCCAGCGGCGACACGCACCTGGCGGAGGACCTGGTCCAGGAGACGCTGGGCCGGATGTTCGTCGTCTGGGGCCGGATGGCGAAGGTGGGGAATCCGGCCGCGTACGCCCAGACGGTTCTGGTCCGCGCCTTCCTGACCCACCAGCGGCGGCGCAGCAGCAGGGAACGCCCGAGCGCGGAGCTGCCGGACGGCCCCACGCGGCACGGCGACGACGCGACGCTCAGGATCACGCTGCTCGACGCGCTCGGCAGGCTCTCCCCGAAGGACCGGGCGGTCCTGGTGCTGCGGTACTGGGAGGACCGCAGCATCGAGGAGACCGCCGAGGCCCTGCGCTCCACACCGGGAGCGATAAGGACCCGCACAGTCCGCGCGCTCGCCCGGCTCAGGTCGGACCTCGGCGGCAGCCTCGCCGACCTCATCGCCCGCTGAGCCGCCTCTTCCCCGCCGAGTCCGCCGAAACGCACGCAAACGCACGGAAACGCACGACCGGCCGCACCCGCGGCCGTGCCCCGACACGTAGACCGCACGTAGACCGCATCCGTACACACCTAACTGAGACGGTGGTTCCGCCATGCCCATCGAACCGATCGAATTCGAGGACGAGTTGGGCGACGCGCTGCGCCGCACCGCCGACACGTTCCAGCCGGAGGACTCCCGCGGCCTGGTCGCGGAGGGCCACGCGTACGGCCGCAGGCTGCGCCGCCGCCGTACGGCCGCGATCACCGCGGGCGTCGCGGCCTTCGCCCTGATCGGCGTGGGCGGCGCGCTGGTCGGCGGCCTGGCCGGGGGCGATGGCAGCGGCCGGGTCGCGGCGGCCCCCACGAAGCCCGCGCCGACCTCGCACCCCGAGCAGTCCAGTTCCTCGGCGAAGCCGGCCAGGCCCGGGATGACCGCCAAGCAGGTCATGGACGTGTTCCTGTCGACGCTGCCCAAGGGCCACATCCAGAAGTCCACCTGGACGAACCGCGGTACCGAGGAGGGCATACCGCTGGCGACGGTCATCTTCGACAACGGTCTGGTGATAGCGGGCGTCGGCCGCGACGAGGCGGTGGCACCGTGCCCCGAGACCCCCGACCCGGACCCGAACGTCTCCTGCACGACAACGCGGGTGCACGGCGGCACGCTGACGATCTCCAAGGGCTACGAGTACCCGGACCACCGGGCCGAGACCAAGAACTGGTCCGCGACCTTCCTCACGGCCTCCGGCGCCTCGGTCAGCCTGAGCGAGTGGAACTCCCGGGACGAGAAGGACGCCCCGATCTCACGTCCGAATCCGCCGCTCAGCTCGGCCCAGCTCGCCAAGATCGCCACCGACCCCCGCTGGCAGCGGGTGATCGACGCGCTGCCCGACCCGAACGCGGTGGCCCCGGACACATCGAGCCCGAAGACAAGCGGCAAATTCGGCGTGTGACGCGGCCCCGTCCGGCCGCCTTCAGACGCGCCCTACGGCCTGCCCCCCGCCCCCTTCTCCTGGCCCGCCGCCGACCGGGCCGGGGGGAGGGGGGCTTCCCGTTCACGAGCTTTTTGCGCATGCTTTGAGTACCCGGGTGCCGTCGGCGACGGCTTTCGGGTGACAATGCGACAGTCGAAGCTGAAATATTCGGCACAGTTGGCCCCCAGAAAGAAGCGAGGATCTCCATGTTGCGAAACGGGCTGGAGCCGTGGCACCTGATCGTGGTGGCGATCGTCGTCATCGTGCTGTTCGGTTCCAAGAAGCTGCCGGAGGCGGCCCGCGGACTCGGTAAGTCGATGCGCATCCTCAAGTCCGAGGCGAAGGCGATGAAGAGCGACGACACGGGGCCCGCGAGCGCCGAGCCGACCGCCACCGCCACCCCGGCGCCCGAGGCCATCACCCCGAGCGACGTCGTGACCGCGAGCGAGACGACCCCGGCTCCGCAGCCGACGACCACGGCCAAGTAGCCGCCCCGCGCGCGGCGCTCACCGCCCCGCCCGCCGGGTATCGGGCCGAATCACCGCGAAGCGCCCGTCGGCCCCCCGCCGGACGCTGCTGAGACGCGCTCTGCCCCCGCCCCCCGTTTCCGGGATCCGGCAGCCTTGATACGTTCCTGATGTCCAGGAACCGGAAGGCCGGGTCCGATGGAGTGACGGGGGGCCAGTGGTGACCACGGGTACGGGCAGCACCGCGGAAGCCGTACCGCCGGAGTTTCTGACCGGTTTTCCCGAAACGCTCGCCGAGATCTCCCGCAGTTGCCGGGCGCTCAGCCGCGCCGAGCGCGAGAGCCGCCGCGCGCTGGGCGAACAGGCGGCGGACTCCGGCATAGCCCTGCCCTCGCTGATCGGCACCCACCTCACCGCCGTCCGCGAGACCTGGCCCGTACTGCCCGGCGTGGCGGACGCCAGGAGCACCGCCGAGCTGCGGCAGGTCGGCGCCGCCGTACTGGCCGCCCTGGAGACCGGCGTCGCCGCCCTCGCCGAGGGCCACAGCAGGGCGCAGCGGCACGCGGTACGCCGCGCGGCCCTCGCCCGCGGCGCCTTCGTCGACGACCTGCTGTACGGCCGCAGCGACCCCGGCCGGCTCGCGGAACAGGCGGAGCGCTTCGGACTGCGGCTCGCGGGCCAGCACATGGTGGCGGTCGCCGCGGCCCCCGAGGACGGGCCGTACGACGAGACGCACCCCGCGCTCAGCCGGGTCGAGCGCGAACTGGCGGGCCGCTTCGGCGACCACGACGCGCTGGTCGCGCCCAAGGACGGCCGGATGGTCTGCATCGTCCCCGGCACGCAGCGCCAGGTGCTCGACGCCTTCGTGAAGACCGTCGCCGCGCCCAGGACCGCCGTCGGCCGCTCGCACAGCGGCGCCTCCGGCGTGGTCCGCTCGTACGAGGAAGCGCTCAGCGCCCTGGACCTCGCCGACCGGCTCGGCCTGGAGGCGACCGTGCTCAACGCGGCCGACCTGCTGGTCTTCCCGGTGCTGATGCGCGACCGCGCGGCGATGCTCGACCTGGTCAAGACGGTGCTCGGCCCGCTGGAGGAAGCGCGCGGCGGCGCGCAGCCGCTGCTGGAGACGATCACCGCGTACGCCGCCGCCGGGTACGTGAACGCCGAGGCCGCCCGGCGGCTCGACCTGAGCGTGCGCGCGCTGTCGTACCGGCTGGAACGTATCGCCGCCGTGACCGGCTTCGACCCGGACGACGCCTTGCAGCGCTACACCCTGGAGACGGCGGCGATGGGCGCGAGGCTGCTGGACTGGCCGACCAAACCGCTGTGAGCGGCCTGCCGACGCGGCGCGTGCGCTGACGTGGACGGGCCCGCCGGCGCGAGGGCCGCGCTCACGTGCCTGGTGCGCCGACGTGGCGGGCGGGCCTGAGCGACCGGCGGGCTTACGCGACCGGGCGGGCTTACGCGACCGGCGGGCGCGGTGTCGCGCCGGCGGGTATCGCCGCGGTTCCGGCGGCGCGGGCGGTGGCGGCTTCCGCGGCTGCTTCCGCGGCTTCCGCCTCCTGCGTCGGGCAGCTCCGGTCCTCCTCCGAGCGGGCCTCCTCGCACTCCGTCTTGAGGCCGGCGCTGATCGCCCGGCCCGCGTCGCGCAGTGCGGCCAGCTGCTCGGGGGTCAGCACGTCGAAAAGGTGCTCGCGGACGGCGGTCACATGCCCGGGGGCCGCCGCCGCCAGCGCGGCGAACCCGGCGTCGGTGAGCGTCGCCACCCAGCCGCGCCGGTCGCAGTCGGCGGGGCTGCGGACGACCCAGCCCTGTTTCTCCAGCGCGGACACCGCGTGCGAGAGGCGGCTGCGCGAGGACTGCGAGGCTTCCGCGAGCTCGCTCATCCGCCGGCTGCGGCCGGGCGACTCCGAGAGCCGCACCAGAATCTCGTAGTAGGCCATGGGCATGCCGGACTCGCGGCGGAGCTGGCGGTCGATATACGCCGAGAACTCCACGCTCGCGGTCATATACGCACGCCAGATCTCCTGCTCGTCGTCGCTCAGCCAGCGCACATCGTCCATGCCCACCAGCATACGGGTGGTTGAACTCTCAACACCATGGCGTTATGGTGGGTGAGCGCTCAACCAAATAGCCCGGTTCGCCGCTCAAGGAGTCCCCAGATGTCCTCGCAGACCGCAGTGATCGACGGCTACGTCGCCGGCAAGTGGACCATCGACACCGTCCACTCCGATGTCTCCTTCTACGTCCGTCACCTGGGTGTCTCCAAGGTCCGCGGCAGCTTCGCCAGCTTCGAGGGCACCATCGAGACCGCCGAGAACCCGCTGGAGTCCAAGGTCTCCGTGACGATCGACGCCACCTCGGTGAGCACCAACAACGAGATGCGCGACAACCACGTCCGCAGCGCGGACTTCCTGGACATCGAGAAGTTCCCGGAGCTGACCTTCACCTCCACCGCGATCCGCCCCAAGACCTCCGAGCTGTTCGAGATCGACGGCGACCTGACGCTGCACGGCGTGACCAAGACCGTCACCCTCCAGCTCGAACTGAACGGCTTCGGCACCGCCCCCCAGGGCCACGCCATCGCGGGCTTCTCGGCCGCCACCGAGATCAGCCGCACCGAATTCGGCGTGACCGGCGGCGCCGCCGGCGCGGCCGTCAGCGACAAGATCCGCATCGCCCTGGAGATCGAGGCCGCCCAGGGCTGAGGCCCCTTCTCGCGCCCTGGCACGGCGTACTTCACGGCTCCGGCCGCCCTCCCGTACGGGTCACTCCGCGCGGACGGCGGCCGGAGCCGTTTCGGTTGCGGCCGGTTCAGGACGTGTAGAAGCGGTGAAGACTGCCGGGAACCGGCAATGCGACAAAGGTCCTTGGACTGCGACAATCATCGCGGGGCGGGGGAGAGCCGCACAGGGGGGAGGTGTTGGGGATGGGGGAGTTCACCAGCATCGTTCTCGGCTTTCCGACCGTCCTGTTCGGCGGGGCCCTGGTGGTCGTGGTCTGCTTCTGGCTCGTTGTGCTCCTCGGGGGGGCCGATGCCGACGGACCCGGACACCACGGCCCCGACGCCGACTTCGGCGGCGGCGGACACGACGGCGGCCTCGACGCGCACGCGCACGACGCCCCGGACGCCGACGGCGGCCACGAGGGCCACGGCGGACTCGGCGGCCTGCTGGCCGCCACGGGACTGGACGGCGTGCCCGTCACCGTCGTCTTCTCGCTGCTCACCGCGCTCGCCTGGTTCCTGAGCCTGGCCGGCTCCGCGGCGCTCGACGGCGCCGACCTGCCGGGCCTGGTGCGTACGCTGCTGTCCTTCGCCGTCCTGTGCGGCGCCGTGATCGGCTCCTGGTCACTGACCTGGGTGCTGGTCCGCCCGCTGCGACGGCTCTTCCCGCACGAACGCCCGCCCTCACGCCAGGACTTCGTCGGGCAGCCCTGCGTGATCCGCACCGGACGCGTCACCGGCGCCTTCGGCCAGGCCGAGGTCACCTCGCCGGACGGCTCCACCGCGGTGGTCCAGGTCCGGCAGAGCGGCGAGGACGGTTACGCGGCGGGCAGCACCGCGCTGATCTACGCGTACGAGCCCGACGGCGAGTTCTTCTGGGTCGCGCCGTTCGACCCTTACGAACGCATCGGCCCCGCGACGGCCTGAGCGGTTCAACGCCTGAACGCTCCTTCCTCGCCACACCCATGTCGGCCGAACCGTATCGGTCGCTCTGCCTCGCCGCGCGACGGCACCGCTTCGCCGCCGCGGCACACAACGTCCCCGCACCACCCAGACCCGTAGAACCTGAGGATCTGCCATGGATGCCACCGCTATCGGAATCGGCGTGCTCTTCGGAGTGCTCCTGCTCATCGCCATCGGAACGCTGTTCACCGTGAGCCGGCTGTTCCGAAAAGTCGCCCAGGGCCAGGCGTTGATCATCTCCAAGGCGAAGCACGTGGACGTCACCTTCACCGGCGCCGTCGTGCTGCCCGTCCTGCACAAGTCCGAGCAGATGGACATCTCGGTGAAGACCATCGAGATCCAGCGCACCGGCCGCGAGGGCCTGATCTGCCAGGACAACATCCGCGCCGACATCCACCTGACCTTCTTCGTCCGCGTCAACAAGACGAAGGAGGACGTGATCAAGGTCGCGCAGGCGATCGGCACCGAACGGGCCAGCCACCAGGGGACGTTGCAGACGCTGTTCAACGCGAAGTTCTCCGAGGCGCTGAAGACCGTCGGCAAGCAGCTCGACTTCGTCGACCTCTACACCCACCGCGAGAACTTCCGCGACCGGATCATCCAGGTCATCGGCACCGACCTCAACGGTTACCACCTGGAAGACTGCGCGATCGACTTCCTTGAGCAGACCCCGATGACGCAGCTCGACCCGGCCAACATCCTGGACGCGCAGGGCATCCGGAAGATCACCGAGCTGACGGCGATCGAGCACGTGCGCACCAACGAGTTCCAGCGCACCGAGCAGAAGGAGATCACCCGGCAGAACGTCGACGCGCGCGAGACCATCCTGGAGCTCGAACGCCGTCAGGCCGAGGCCGAGATCAAGCAGCGCCGCGAGGTCGAGACGCTGCGCGCCAAGGAAGAGGCGGCCACCGCTCGCGTGCAGGAGGAGGAACGCCTGGGCGCGCAGGGCGCGTTCATCCGCACCGAGGAAGTGCTGGGCGTCCAGCGCGAGAACCAGCAGCGCGAGATAGCGGTCGCGCAGAAGAACCGCGAGCGGGTCATCGCCGTGGAGAACGAGCGGATCGAGAAGGACCGCGTCCTCGAAGTCATCGCGCGCGAGCGGGAGACGGAGCTGTCCCGGATCTCCAAGGAGAAGGAGGTCGAGTCCGAGCGCCGCGAGGTCGCCGACGTCATCCGGGAGCGGATCGCGGTCGACCGCACGGTGGCCGAGCAGGAGGAGTCGATCAAGGCGCTGCGGCTGGTGCAGGAGGCCGAGCGGGAGCGGCAGGCGCTGATCATCACCGCGGAGGCGCAGGCGCAGGAGCAGCTCGTCAAGGACATCAAGGCCGCCGAGGCGTCCGAGCAGGCCGCGCACCACAAGGCGCGCGAGTCGCTGACCATGGCCGAGGCCCGTAAGCAGGCCGCCGAGCTGGACGCCGCTTCCAAGATCCGGCTGGCCGAGGGCATCCGGGCGGAGGCCGCGGCGGCCGGGCTCGCCGAGGTCGAGGTGCGCGAGCGCAGCGCGGAGGCGATCACCAAGGTCGGTCACGCCGAGGCCGAGGCCACCGAGGCGCGGCTCAAGGCGGAGGCGGAGGGCTCGCGGCTGCTGGCGCTCGCCACCGCCGAGGGCACGACCGCGCAGGCGAAGGCCGACGCGGCGATGATCGGCGAGAAGCTGAAGGCGGAGGCCGAGGGTCTGACGGAGAAGGCCGCCGCGATGGCGGCGCTCGACGACGCCTCGCGCGGCCACGAGGAGTACCGGCTGCGGCTCGCCGCGGAGAAGGACATCCGCATGGCAGGGCTCGACACGCAGCGCTCGATCGCCGAGGCGCAGGCGTCGGTGCTGGCCACCGGCCTGGAGCACGCCGACATCCAGATCGTCGGCGGCGACAGCGTCTTCTTCGACAAGCTGCTCGGCGCGGTCTCGGCCGGGCGCAGCGTCGACAACTTCGTGGCGAACTCCGACACCGTCAAGACGCTCGCGGGCACCTGGCTCGACGGTTCGGGCAACAGCTTCACCGAGGACGCCACGCGCGTGCTGTCCTCGCTCGGGTCCGGTGACGTCGCCAACCTCACCGTCTCCGCGGTGCTCGGCCGCCTGATCGCCGAGGGCGGTCCCCAGACGGGTTCGCTGAACAAACTCCTCGACCAGGCGCGGTCGTTGGGCCTCGCCGACGCGCCGCTGAGCGCTCTGCGCGGTGCCGCGCCCGACGCCCAGCCCGCGGCCTCCTCGGCCAACGGCCTCGTCAAGAAGTGAGGGGGCCGGGCGTGAGCGGGGTGCGGGAACCGCGGGGCACGGCGCCCGAGGGTTCGCCGGGCGCGGCCTCAGGGGGGCCGCGCCCGGCGGGCGGGGGAGCAGCGGGCGGGCTCGACGGGGACGCGTACGAGGTGCTGCGCGCACGGCTCACCGCGTCCGCGCGGCTGCTCGCGGACCGGGCGGGGGCGCTCAACTCCCGCCGCCAGGAGGTGTTCGGCAGCACCGAGCTGCGCCTGGACGGCACCGAGCGGCTGCGCACCGCCCACCCCGCGCAGGCGGCGGACGTGGCCGCCGTCGGCCCGTATCTGCTCTTCGCCTCGAACCCGCCGGAGGTCACCTCGGTCGGCGACGTCTTCCAGGCGCTCCGGGCGGCGTCGGTCGGCGAGGGCGGTGCGAGCCGTGAGGGCCGTGCGGATGGCGAGGGCGGTGCGGCCGGTGACGCGGGTCCCGCCGGGCTGCTCGACGACCCGGTGTTCGTACGGGAGTTCGGCGAGCTGTACCGCTACTACCGGCAGACGCGGCTGCTGCGGCTGCGCGTCGCCGAGGGGCGGCTGCTCGCCGTCTTCAGCACCGGGCCCGGCGCCGGCGACGTCCGCGTGGTCGGCTGGCGGGTCGCGGCCGACGGGAGCTGCGCGTACGAGGGGACCGCGCGCGAGGAGTGGGCCGACTCCGACGGCGGCGTCTACACCGTCGCATGGGCGGCCGTCACCCGCGAGGACCAGGTCGCGGGGCGCGATCCGCACCTCGCGCTGACCGCGGCGGACGGCGGCACCGTCACCGTCGCCACCTCCGGCGGCACCCTCGCCATCGGCGCCGACGAGGCGTCGTACGAGGAGCCCGTCGAGGACGCGCTCCAGGCCCTCGCGGACGCCGACGTCGCGTACGCCACCGTCGGCCCGCTGGTGCTGCTGCGCGTCCGGCCGTACCGCGAGGACGCCGACCGGCACTTCGCGGTCAACACCAGGACCGGCGAGATCGAACGGCTCGACGCCCTCGGCCAGGCGTGCCTGCGGCTCCCCGACGACCAGGGCGTGGTCTTCCCCGGCGGCTACGCGCTCGCCACCGGCGGCACCCGCGCGTACGAAACCGGCCCGGAGGAGCTGGAGTTCGAGCGGATCGTGCGGTCCGCGAACGGCGAGGACGTGCTGTACGTCTTCCTCGCCGCCGACGGCCGCCGCCTGCTGCTGCCGTACAACCTCATCCGCAAGGAGGCCGCCGCGCCGCTGCACGTCCAGGGCGCCGCGCTCTACGAGGACGGCACGCTGCTGACGCTGCGCCCGGCCGACGGCGGCGAGGCGGCCCGGGTGCACATGGTGCAGCGCTGGGAGACGCCGTTCCTGTCCGACGCCTACGCCGCCGCGCAGCCGGTCGGCGGCGGCCCGCTGGAGCGGATCGGCAACCCGGACCTGGTGCGGGCCGTCGCGGACACGCTGTCGGTGGCCCGTACCGCGCTGGCCCTGGAGGCCGCGCCCGCGCTGCCCGGCTACGAGGCGCTGGTCGGCGAGTGCGAGCGGGTGCTCGACCGCTACCACTGGCTCGGCGACATCGAGGAGGACTCCGCCCCGGGGAACGCGGCCTCCGGCGACCTGGTCACGCCGCTGGCCCAGGTCCGCGACACCGGACGGCAGGTGCTCGCCGAGTACGCGCGGGTCCGCGACCTGACCGCGCGCGCCGTGACCGCCGTCGACGAGAGCGCCGCCCGGATCGCCGTCCTCGTCCGCCAGGCGCGCGGCGAGGCCGTGAGGTCCGCGGACCAGTGGGTCGAACGGCTCACCGAACTGCGGCGCGCGCAGGGGCACTTGATGTCCCTGCGCGAGATGCGGTACGTCGACGCCGAGCGCCTGGACGCGCTCACCGTGAGCCTGGCCAAGGACCTGGCGGACGCCGCGCGCCGCGCGGCCGGGTACTTCGCCGACGAGCACGCCTTCGACGGCTACCGCGACCGGGTCGCCGCGACCGCCGCCGACGCCGAGGCCATCGGGGCCGCGGCGGACGCGGCCGAGGTGGCCGCCGTCCTGGACGAGCAGGCCACCGGGCTCGCCACCGTCACCGAGATCGTCGGCACCCTGGAGATCGACGACGCGACCGTCCGCACCCGCATCCTGGCCGCGGTCGCCGATGTGCTCGGCGCCGTCAACCAGGCGCGGGCCCTGCTCGACGGCCGCCGCAGGGAGCTGGCCGCCGCCGAGTCCGAGGGCGAATTCGCCGCCGAGAGCGCGCTGTTGGCGCAGAGCGTCAGCGGAGCGCTGGCCGCCGCCGACACCCCGGAGCACTGCGAGGAACAGCTCGGCCGGCTGCTGGTCAGGATCGAGAACCTGACCACGCGCTTCGCCGCCGACGACATCCGGCTCGCGGCCCTGGAGGAGCGCCGCGAGGAGATCCACCAGACCTTCGCCGCCCGCAAGCAGGCGCTCGCCGACGAACGCGCCCAGCGGGCACAGCGGTTGGCGGCCTCCGCCGAGCGCGTCCTGGCCGGGGTGCGGCGCCGCGCCGCCGCGCTGCCCAGCCTGGACGACGTCAACACCTACTTCGCGTCCGACCCGATGGCCGCCCAACACCGGCGGATCGCCGGGCAGTTGCGGGACCTCGGCGACCCGGCGCGGGCCGCGGAGGCCGAGGCGGCACTGGCCGCGGCCCGGCAGGACGCGGGCCGCTCGCTGCGCGACCGGCTCGACCTCTACGACGCCGACGGCACCGTGATCCGGCTCGGCCGCCACCGCTTCGCCGTCAACACCCAGCCGCTGGAACTCGCCCTCGTCCCGCACGCCGAAGGACTCGCCTTCGCTATCTCGGGCACCGACTACCTCGTGCCGGTCGCCGACCCCGCCTTCGCGGCCACCCGCCGCTTCTGGGACCGCCCGGTCGTCTCGGAGTCGCCCGGCCTCTACCGCGCCGAATACCTCGCCGCGACCCTGCTGCTCGACGCCCCCGGCTCGCTGACCGACATCCCCGCGCTGGTCAAGGAGGCCGCCGCGGACCGGCTCGACGAGGGGTACGAGCGCGGTGTCCACGACCACGACGCGACGCTGCTGCTGACCGCGCTGCACGAGCTGGACACGGCCGCCGGCCTGCTCCGCCACCCCGCGGCCGACCGCGCCCTAGCCCAGCTCTTCTGGACCCACGGCGCCGCCCCGGCCGCCCGCCTGGCCTGGACCACCAGGGCCCGCTCGCTGGGCAGGGCCGCCGCTGCCTTCGGTGACACCTCGGTCGCCGTCCCCGCGCTGGCCGAGCTGGCCGCCGAACTCGACGTGGCCGTACGGGACTTCGCGGCCCGTACGGGGCTCGGCCGGATCGGCGCGGCGGGGGAGGGGACACCGGTCGGCGACTACCTGGTGGCCGAACTCGCCGCCGAGCGGACCGGTTTCGTCGGCGGCGCCGAGGCGCGGGCACTGCGCGAGCGGTTCGTCTCCGCGCTCGGCGGCGCGCAGGGCGTGCCCTACAAGGAATTCCTCGACGACCTCGGCGCGCTCGGCGACGACCTGGGCGCGCGCTGGCAGCTCGTGACGGGCTGGCTCGGCGCCCATGCCTCGACCTCTTCGGTCTCTTCCGTGGACGGCGAACTCATGGAAGCCGCCGCCGCGTTCGTCTGCGGGCCCGACCTCGCGGTCTACGCCTCCGAGGCGGCCGTCGGCACCACCGTGACCGGGCTGCTGGGCACCCACCCCCGGATCACCGGGCGGCGGATGGCGGTGCGCCTGGACGAAACCCTCACCCGCGTACGGCGGTTCAGGGCCGAGGACGTACCGGCCTACCGCACCTACCAGCGGCACCGCACCTCCGTGGTGGCCGCCGAGCGCGACCGCCTCGACCTGGACGCCTACCGCCCGCGGCCGTTGACCGGCTTCGTCCGCAACCGGCTGCTCGACGAGGTGTCGCTGCCGCTCATCGGCGACAACCTCGCCCGCCAATTCGGGCCGTCCGGCGGCCTGTTGATGCTGATGTCGCCGCCCGGCTACGGCAAGACCTCGCTCGTGCAGTACGTGGCCGCGCGGCTCGGGCTCGCCCTGGTGACCATCGACGGGCCCGCGCTCGGCACCGGCGTCACCTCGCTCGACCCCGAGCGCGCCCCCGACGCCACCTCGCGCCGCGAGGTCGAGAAGATCAACTTCGCGCTGGAGCTGGGCTCCAACGTGCTGCTCTACCTGGACGACATCCAGCACACCTCGCCCGAGCTGCTGCAAAAATTCATCACGCTGTGCGACGCGCAGCGCCGCGTCGAGGGCGCGGCGGGCACGTACGACCTGCGGGGCAAGCGGTTCGCGGTCTGCATGGCGGGCAACCCGTACACCGAGTCAGGGCGCCTCTTCCGCGTCCCGGACATGCTCGCCAACCGCGCCGACGTCTGGAATCTCGGTGACGTACTGACCGGGCGCGAAGCGCTCTTCGCCCTGAGCTACGTCGAGAACGCGCTCACCGCCAACGAGACGCTCGCGCCGCTGGCCGGGCGGGAGCGCGGCGACCTCGAACTCCTCATCCGGCTCGCCGAGGACGACCCCACCGCCCGCGCGGACGACCTCGCCCACCCCTATCCGGCCGCCGAGCGCGAGGACATCGTGGCCGTCCTGCGCCATCTGCTGCGCGCCCGCGCCACCGTGCTGGCCGTCAACGCCGCCTATATCGCCTCCGCGGCCCGCACCGACGCCTCGCGCACCGAACCGCCCTTCCTCCTCCAGGGCTCCTACCGCACGATGTCCCGCCTCGCCGCCCGTATCCAACCCGCCATGAACGAAGCCGAGTTGGAGGCCGTCATCGACGACCACTACCGCGCCGAGGCCCAGACCCTCGCCTCCGGCGCCGAATCGGCCCTCCTCCACCTCGCCGCCCTCCGCGACCGTCTCACCCCCGCCGAGGCGGCCCGCTGGTCCGCCCTCACGTCCGCCTACGCGGGGGGCGGCGGTACGGCCGTGGGGTAGCGGGCGGCGGCCGGCCCGCGCGACATATCAGGTGACGCGGGCCGACCGTCCCCCGGATACTGGCCGCTCATGGACGAGGTCAATGTGGTGGTCGCCCACTCCGAGCGCGCGACCCTGCGCGTCGGCGACGTGTTCTTGAAGGTGGACGCCGACCAGGCGCGTATCGACGTCGAGGTCGGGGCGATGGCCCTGGCGCCGGTGCCGACCCCGGAGGTTCTGTGGCGCAGGCCGCCCGTGCTCGCGCTCGCCGCGGTCCGTGGGACGGCGCTCGGCCGCCTCGGTGAGCCGTCGGCCGCGTCCCCGGCGGCGTGGGCCGCGGCGGGCGCCGCCGTCCGGCGGCTGCACGACGCGCCGTTGCCGCCCTGGCCGGGCCGGCGCCGCCGGGACCCCGACGAGTTGGCGGCGGAACTCGACGCCGAGTGCGAGGCGCTCGTGACGAGCGGCGTCCTGCCCGCCGACCTGGTCACCCGCAACCGCCGGGTCGCCGAGGCCGCGCTCCGGGCGTGGACCCCGGTGTTCGCGCACGGCGACCTCCAGATCGATCACGTCTTCGTCGTCGGCGCCGAGGTCACCGGCGTCATCGACTGGTCCGAGGCGGGCCGGGGCGACGCCCTCTTCGACCTCGCCACCTTGACGCTCGGACACGAGGCGCGCCTCGGCGACCTCCTCGTCGGCTACGGCGCCGACGTCGATCTCGACGTGCTGCGCGCGTGGTGGTCCGTGCGCGGCCTGCTGGGGGTCCGCTGGCTGGTCGAGCACGGCTTCGACCCGTTCGCGCCCGGCTGCGAGGTCGACGTGCTGAAATCCCGCGTGTGAGGCCGCGGGCCCGACCCTGAAGCAGGGCCCGCGCCGGGGTGGCGCACCGGCTATTCGGCGGCCCGCAGGGCGTACACCAGGGGGCGGAGTCTGGTGGACCGCAGGCGGTCGACGGCGGGGGCGGCGCGGGGGGCCAGGAGGGAGACGGGCCAGGCGACGAGGGCGCCGACGAGGAGGCCGACGACGACGTCGTGCGGGTAGTGGACGCCGATCCAGACGCGCGAGGCGGCCATGAGGAGGGCGAGGGGGACGGCGTAGCGCAGTCCCAGGCGCCGGTCGGCGAGGAGCAGGGCGACGGCGGCGGCCGCGGCGATGGCGGAGTGGTTGCTGGGGAAGGACCAGTCGCCGAGCGCCGGACACGTCTCGACCGTGACGGTGTGCAGCGTCTGACAGGGCCGCTGCTCGTCGAAGACCGCCTTGACCCCGTCGTTGACGAGGAAGGCGACCACGACGGTGAGCGGCACGGACAGCGCCGCCGCCATGGCGGCGGACCCGGCGGGGCGGGCCCGCCACCAGACGATCAGCATCAGGACGGCGAAGAGGCCGATCCCGTAGTCGCTGAAGAAGCGGACGGTGTCGTCCAGGGGCTGCGGGGTGCGCCCCGCGAGGTCGGTGATCCAGCGGTACAGGCCCGCGTCGAATTGCGAGGTCACGGGCGCTCCGGGTCGGAGGAGGAGACGGCGGCGGGGGTGCTCACCGCGGGGTTCGTCACGGCGGGGTTCGTCACGCCGGGTGCGGATACGTCGGAGGCGGCGCCGGCGGCCTTCGCGCCGTTGCGGCGGCTGCGCCGTACCTCCAGGACCAGCGGCGCCAGCGAGACGACCACGATCACCGCGACGATCGGCAGCAGATACGTGTCCACGTGCGGGATCGACGAGCCGAGTCCGTAGCCGCCGAGCACCAGCCCGACGGTCCAGACGGCGCCGCCCGCGATCTGCCAGACGGTGAAGGTGCGGGCCGGCACGTTCAGCGTCCCGGCGAGCGGGTTGAGCACCGTGCGCACGATGGGGATGAAGCGGGCCAGGACGACGGCCTTGGCGTGCCCGTACCGTTCGAGGAGTTCCGCGGCTCTGGCCGCGCCCTCGTGCAGCTTGGCGTTCTTCGTACGGTTCAGCAGCGCGGGGCCGCCGCGCCGTCCGATCACGTAACCGGTCTGCGCCCCCAGCAGCGCCCCGGCCAGGGCGGCGAGCAGCACCTGCCACAGCGAGAGATGCACCACATCGGAGGCGCCGGGCACGCACAGCAGCCCGGCGGTGAAGAGCAGCGAGTCGCCGGGCAGGAAGAAGCCGATGAGCAGGCCGGTTTCGGCGAACATGATGACCGCGATGCCGACGGCCCCGAAGGACGACAGCAGGGAGGTCGCGTCCAGGACGTTCACGGCCTGATCGAGCGCGGGCAGGGGCATGACGGTGGGGCCCTCCCATAATGGGTCCTGGGGTGCCGCGCGGCACCCTCCCCGACTACAGTCGTGTAGTCGGTCTACAGAACTGTAGACGAACGAGCCGGAAGGGGCGATCCATGACGGAGGCCAACGCGTCGGCCCGGCGGCCTTCGGGTGAACTCGAGGCGAGCGTGCTGGCCGCGCTGTGGGCGGCCGACGGCCGCGCCCTGACCCCCGCCGACGTCCAGCGCGATCTGGGCACCGCCCTCGCGCGCACCACCGTCACCACGATCCTCGCGCGCCTCTACGAGAAGGGGTCCGTCAGCCGCACCCGTTGGGGGCGCGGCTACGCGTACCTGCCGGTCCAGGACTCGCCGGGCCTGGCCGCCCGCCGCATGCGCACCGAGCTGGACAAGTCCGGTGAGGACGACCGCGGTACGGTCCTGGCCCGCTTCGTCTCCCAGCTCGACCCGGACGACGAACGGCTGCTGCGCGAGCTGCTGGTCCAGGCGGAGGAGGACGACTCCCCCGAGGCGGAGGGCCCGTGAACCTCGCCGTCTGGGCGCCGCTGCTGCTCCCGCTGCTCGCCGTGCCCGCCGCGCGGCGGCTGGCCGACGCGCTGCCGCCGCGCGCGGCGGCCTGGCTGCTCGCCGGGTCCGCCGTCGCGCTCGCCGCGTGCAGCACCACCGCGCTGCTGCTGCTCGCCGGGGCCGGCGCCCTGCGGCTCCCGCCGGTCGCCGCCTTCGCGCACTTCGTGCTGCCGGTCGTCGGCGACCAGGTGACGGTGGCCGCCGCGTGCGTCGCCGCCGTGCTGCTGACCGCCGTCGTCACGGCGCTGGTCCGCACCTCGCGCCGCCACCTCGTGCTGGCCGCGCGGGCCCGCAGGCGCGCCGTCGCGGCCGGTACGGCGGCCGGTGACCTCACCGTCCTCCAGGACCCCGGGCCCGACGCGTACGCGCTGCCCGGACGGCCCGGCCGGATCGTCGTCACCACCGGGATGCTGCGCGCCCTCGGTCCCGCCGAGCGCGAGGCGCTGCTCGCCCACGAGCGGGCCCACCTCGCCGGGCGCCACCACCTCTTCCTCGCCGCCTTCGCCCTCGCCTCCTCCTGCCACCCGGCCCTGGGCGGCCTGCGCGGGCCGCTGTCCTACGCCCTCGAACGCTGGGCCGACGAGTCCGCCGCCCTCGCCGTCGGCGACCGCCGCCTCGCCGCCCGCGCCATCGGGCGCGCCGCCCTGGCCTCCCGGCCCGGTGTCCGGCCGCAC
>NZ_MECL01000262.1 GCF_014596445.1 Streptomyces sp. CBMA29
GTCCCGGCCCGCCCGTGGCGAGCAGCCGTACGACCTCGGCGGCGGGCACGGCGAAGGGGTGCCTGGCGCGCGCGCCCGGCGGAGTCTCCCCGGCCGCGTCCCGGCCCGTCGCCGTCGTCGGACGGCCGCTCGGAACAGGCGCAGCCGTCCGTACGTCACCGCCGACGAGCCGGTCCGGCGGAGTCTCCCCGGCCGCGGCCCGGTCCGTCGCCGTCCTGGGACGGCTACGGGGGACGGGCTCCGTCGCCCGTGTGTCACCGGCGGCGGGCGGCACCGTACCGCCCGCCGTGCGTGACGGTGGGTGTTCCGCCCACAAGGCGAGCCGCCGGTCCGCTCGCCACTGGGCGTGCAGAGCGAACACGGCGGCTGCCTTCCGTCGGCGACGGCTGATCGGCGGTTGATCAGCGGGAATGGTGGCTGCCGACAGCCTACGTCGAGGTCAGGACATCACCGGGGCGTCACCGTGGGGCGCCCGTGGTGGCAGGGGTCACGCGGCGGGCGTGGTCCACTGCTGGTTGGCGGCCCCGGTGCAGTCCCAGATCTGGAGCCGGGTGCCGTTGGCCGAACTGGGCCCCGTGGCGTCGAGGCACCTGCCCGACTGCGGGTTGACCAGGGTGTTGTTGGCGCCGTGCGTCCATTGCTGGGCGCCGGAGCCGTTGCAGTCGTAGAGCTGGGCCTGAGTGCCGTTGGCGGTGCCGCCGCTGGTCAGGTCGAGGCACTTGCCGAGGACCTGGAAGGTGGTGCCGGAAGCGGTCCACTGCTGGGCGGTGGTGCCGTTGCAGTCGTAGAGCTGCACGGCGGTGCCGTT
The DNA here is from genome assembly GCF_014596445.1 of Streptomyces sp. CBMA29. Lineage (GTDB taxonomy): Bacteria > Actinomycetota > Actinomycetes > Streptomycetales > Streptomycetaceae > Actinacidiphila. The sequence continues at coordinate 809 of NZ_MECL01000262.1, forward strand.
GGCGCTGCTGGCGTTGGCGGCGTCGGCGCACTTGCCGCCGTAGCCGGTGATCGCGCCGGTGTGGCCGGTGCCACCGCCGCCCGTGCCCTGGGTGCCGTTCCAGGTGAAGGTGGCCGAGGCGCCGGCGGGCAGCGGGTAGGAGAAGTTCTCGTTGCCCCAGTTGGCCCGGATCGTCTGCGCGGACGACGTGTCGTTGTAGGCGATGAGCGCCTTGGACCCGTCGGGGTTGCGCCAGGCGACGTTCGGCACGCTGGTGTTGGCGGTGGAGGCGATCCGGTACGCGCCGGGCTTCACGAATTTCGTGAGGTGGCCCATCGTGTAGTACTCGATCGTGTAGTCGACCTGCCCGCTGCGGCTGTCGCCGTTGTGCACGGTGATCAGGCCGGTGCAGGTGCCGCAGCCGCCGTTGTGCGGACCCATGTTCTGGTCGACCGCCAGGCTCCATTTGACCCAGCTCTGGCCCCAGTTGCGGGTGTAGTCGATCAGATTGTGCATGTCCTCCTTCTGCTGGTTGGCGATCCAGGTGCCACCGGAGTGCTCGGTGTCGAAGGCGGGCAGGTTCGGGTACTGGTTGTGGACGGTGGTCTGCTCGCTGACGTCGCCGCCGTATCCGTGCCAGGCCAGACCGCCGAAGTTGGGGTCGTTGCGGATGGCCGCGTCGGTGACGGTGGGGGCGGCGTAGCTGTCGTACGTGTCCCAGTTCCAGTCCAGCGCGAGGACTTTGGTGGACAGTCCGGCCGCGTGCAGCGCGGGCAGCAGATTGGTCTTGGTGAAGTACGCCAGCCCGGCGCCGTTCCACTGCGCCGACGGGTAACCGCCGCAACAGGTGGGCTCGTTCTGCACGGTGACGTAGTCGATCGGCACCCCCTGCGCCTGATACGCCTGGAGGTACTTGACGAAGTACTGCGCGTACGCGGCGTAGTACTGCGACTGCAACCAGCCCTGGCTGTAGGCGCCGTTGTCCTTCATCCACGGCGGCGGGGTCCAGGGGGTGCCCATCACCTTGACGTTGGGGTTGAGCTGACGCGCCTGCTTGGTGAGCGGCACGACGTCGGCCAGATCGTGGGCGATGCTGAAGTGCGCGAGCGTCGGGTCGGTCTGCCCCGCGGGCATGTCGTCGTACGTGTAGTTGCCGCGGGCCAGGTCGGAGGCGCCCATCGGGTTGCGCAGGAAACCGAGGCCGATCCCGTTGACCGGGTCGAACAGCTTCTGCATCACGGTGTTGCGGGTCGAGGCGGACAGCGCGCCGCTGGAGTTCATCAGCCAGGCCGCGGTGTCGGTGAACGAGGCGCCGCCGCCGCTGAACTGCTGGTAGGTGGTGTTCTCGTCGACGGTGACGTTCTGTCCCGAGCCGCCGGTGCCGGTCGCGAAGGTGAGCGGCGTCTGCTGTTCGAGGCCCTTGACGACGTTGCGTCCGCCGGAGTCGGAGGTGGTGGTCAGATAGACCTGCACGCTCTCGCCCGCGGCGTGCGCGGTGGCCGGAACGGCCAGCATGGGGGTGACGGCCGCCGCGGCGGCGGCGAGCATCCCGACGAGTGTGCGCCGCAAGCGGCGTCTGCCCGCGTGGGGGCGGGTTGCTGCGCTCATGGGTCCGGTTGCCTTTCTACGGCTGAGATGGCATGGCCCTGACATGACGAAATGGGCAGTCGTGGGGCGCCCACTTGTTTCATCACTTGTTTCACGACTTATATCGCGACGTGATTTAACTCGCGCGCCCCATAGGCGTCAAGGGATTGAACACGGACTGAATCGCTGTAACGGAATGAAACAGCGGTGAATGCGCGCGAGCGGCGGGTGTGACCTGCGGCATTGGTCCAGACCGCGGGAAGGAGCGCGGCGGCGGGCGGGAGCGGGGCCCGGGGACGTACCCGTGTCGGACGCGGCGCCGGGTCGAGCCGCTTTACGGGGGCGGGCTCAGCCTCAGCGGGCAGCCTCGGCGGGCAGGCTCAGCGCCGAGCGGGCGCCGTGCTTCCGCGCGGCACCAGGACCGGCGCCTCCAGGAGGATGTCGGCCACTTCCTGGCCGTCGACCAGGGCGAGCAGCGCGGCGGCGGCCCGCTCGCCGTACGCGGGCACGCGCCGGCTGACGGCGGTGAGCGCGGGGTGCACCAGACGGCACAGCTCGCTGTCGTCCCAGGCCACCAGGGACAGTTCGGCCGGGACCAGGATGCCCATCTCCTGCGTCACGCTCAGCGCGGCGACCGCCATCACGTCGTTGTCGTACACGATCGCGGTCGGCCGGTCGGCGCCGGACAGCAGGCGGCGGGTGGCGCGGGCGCCGTCCTCGCCGGAGTAGTCGGTGTAGACACAGCTCACGCCGGTCAGGCCCAGTTCGGCCGCCGCCGCGTCGAACGCCTCGCCGCGCTCGCGAGTGTGCACGAAATGCGCGGGCCCCGCGACGCGGGCGATCCTTCGGTGCCCCATCGCGGCCAGATACGCCAGCGTCTCCCGTACGGCCTCCGCGTCGTTGAGCCACACCGACGGGACGCCGGGGACGCCCGCCGCGTGCCCGACCACCACGCCCGGCAGCTCCAACTCCCTGAGCAGGCCCAGCCGGTGGTCGTCGTCACGCAGGTCGACCAGGAGCACGCCGTCCACCCGGCGCTCCCCCCACCAGCGGCGGTACGCGGCCTCCTCGGCGCCCGCGTCCTCGGTGACCTGGAGCAGCAGCGCCGTGCGGGTCGCGGCGAGACCGGCCTCGACGCCGGAGATGAGCTGCATGAAGAACGGCTCGATGCCCAGCACCCACGCGGGCCGGTCCACGACAAGTCCGATCGCGCCGCTGCGGCTGTTGGACAGCGCGCGGGCGGCGCTGCTGGGATGCCAGCCCATCCGCGCGGCGATCTCCAGAATCCGGGCCCTGGTCTGCGCCGACACCCCGGCCTTGCCGTTCAGCGCGTACGAGACCGCGCCCTTGGACACGCCCGCGGCGTCGGCGATGTCGGCGATGGTGGGACGCTTCACAGGGCTCACTCGGCCTCAAGGTGCCAGGGCCCGCGCGGGCCGTGCTCGGATGCGATCGGCACACACCTTAACAACGCTGAAACGTCGCCGCATGCTGTGTGGCGGACTCACTTGGCGCCCAATGACGCCGCACAGCTCAACCGGTTCAGCGATCTGGGGTGCCCCGCGGGCCGGTGCGGCGTTTCAGAACCGGCCCTTCGCATGCGGCCCCTCCCGGCCGGGCTCCGCCCCTCAGGCCCTTGTCGCCGCGATCTCCAGGCGTACGTAGTCCACGACCGGCTCGGCGAGCCGGGCGGCGACGGCCTTGACGAAGGGCTCGCGGTCGTCGCCGGCCATGCCGTCGAGGTGGGCGCCGAGGACGACGGTGGCGAGGTAGGACTCCAGTTGGTCGCCGGACTCGAAGCGGGCCGGGTCCGGCCGGAGGCCGACCTCGATGCCGGTGAACCCGGCGTCGGTGAGCTGCCGCCGGGTGTCCTCGACCCCGGCGAAGTCCCACACGTCGGGCGCGCCGCCCAGGACGTCGGCCACGGCCGCGTTGACGGCCGCGATGTTGCCCCGGCCGCCGCATTCGCTGACCAGTCGGCCGCCGGGGCGCAGCCGACCGGCGAGCGAGGTGAAGAGCGCGGCGTGGTCGGCGATCCAGTGGAAGGCGGCGACGCTGAAGACCGCGTCCACCTCGCCGTCGAACGGCAGCGGCCGCGTCAGGTCGGCGTGGACGACCTCGACGCGGTCCAGCCGTCCGGCGAGGCGTTCGCGGAGCTGTTCCAGCATGCGGACGGAGCCGTCCAGGGCCACCACCCGGCCGCGCGGCAGGAGATCGAGCAGACCCGCCGTGTCGCGGCCGGTGCCGCAGCCCGCGTCGAGGACTCGCTCGTCACCGGCGAGCGGCAGCCGCCCGAGCGTGCGCCGTCCCCAGCCGAGGTGCGGCAGGGGCAGCGAGTCGTACGTCTTGGCGTCCCATTCCCTCGGCATGGTGCGGCACTCCGTTCCCCGGCCCTCGGGCCGTCAGCTCCCGCCGCGGCACGGCGAGTTCAGCGGTCACGCTACGCCCGTCGTCCACATCATGACACCCGCATCTCACATAGTGAGTCACAGGGTCGCTGACCAGGTCGGCTTGCGGTCCTTGTCGACCAGTGCGGCGCGCACGCCCTCCGCGAAGTCGGGGGTGAACGCCGTCCCGCACGCCAGCGCCAGTTCGTCCGCCAGGCACTCCTCGAGTTCCGCGCGGGCGCCGCGCCCCAGCAGGTCGAAGGTGATCGCCAGGCTCGCGGGCGACGCGCGGCGCAGCGCCTCCAGCGTGTCGTCCGCCCACGCGCGGTCCTCGTCCTCCGCCACCAGCCGCGCCCACACCTCGCCGAGGTCGGGGGCCGCGAAACAGCGCTCGATCGCGGCGAGGTGGTCCGTCAGCTCCGACGGCGGCGCGCCGGCGTACCGCGCCGGCGGCGCCCCCGCCGGGTCGGTGCCGTCGTCGCCGGTCAGCGCCGCCTCCAGCGCGGGCAGTTCGGCGGCGGGCACGTAATGCGTGGCGAGACCGCACGCCACGGCCGCGGCGCCCGACACGCGCACACCGGTCAGCCCGAGATACCAGCCGACCGCGCCCGGCAGCCGGGGCAGGAAGTAGCTGGCGCCGATGTCGGGGAAGAAGCCGATCCCCGTCTCCGGCATCGCGAGCGCCGCCCGCTCGGTCACGACCCGCGCCGACCCGTGCACCGAGATGCCGAGGCCGCCGCCCATCGCGTAACCGTCGATCAGCGCCGTGTACGGCTTCGGGTACCGCGCGATCATCGCGTCGAGCCCGTACTCGGCCGTGAAGTACGTCCTCACCGCCGTCTCGTCCCCGGCGAGCGCCGCCGCCCGTACCGCCCTGATGTCACCGCCCGAGCAGAACGCCTTGGGCGACGTGCTGCGCACCACGACCGACCGTACGGCCGAATCGTCGCGCCACCCCTCCAGCGCCCGCGTCATCAGCCGGACCATCGTCAGATCCAGCGCGTTCAGCGCCCCCGGACGGTCCAGCTCGATCACCCCCGTGCCCCCTTCGCTCACACGGGTCCTCACAGGCGATCCGACGGCATCCATGCTGCTCCCCACGGCTTCCGGGCCCCGCCACCGGAGCCTCGCCCCCATCCAAACAGACGCCTCTCGACGCCTCCCGCGAGCGGCCGCACCACCGGTGGACGGGCAGGCGGCAGGCGGGCGGGCAGGGCCGGGCGGACCCGTCTCAACAGGCCGACGCGCGGTACGCGCCCCCGAGGGACTTGGTACGCTCGGCGACGGGCCGTGACTGGCGCGCTGGGATGGGTTCAACCATCGGGAAGCGGCCCGCGCTGGAAGCGATGAAGTGCCGTGCGCCTGGGCCGTCCCGTTCCGATCAGGAGGACTCCCATGGCCGCTTCCGAGCCGTCTGCCAGCACCGCGTCGACCGCCTTCCGCAGCGCCCTGGACGTGATCCGCGGGGTCGAACCGCGCGTCGCGGACGCCATCGCCAACGAACTGGCGGACCAGCGCGAGATGCTGAAGCTGATCGCCAGCGAGAACTACGCGTCACCCGCCGTGCTGCTGGCGATGGGCAACTGGTTCAGCGACAAGTACGCAGAGGGGACCGTCGGCCGCCGCTTCTACGCGGGCTGCCGCAATGTGGACACCGTCGAGTCGCTGGCCGCCGAGCACGCGCGGACCGTGTTCGGCGCGGACCACGCCTACGTACAGCCGCACTCGGGCATCGACGCGAATCTGGTGGCCTTCTGGGCGGTGCTGTCGCAGCGGGTGGAGAGCCCGGCGCTGGCCAAGGCGGGCGTCAGGCAGGTCAACGACCTGTCGGAGCGGGACTGGGCGGACCTGCGCCGCGAATTCGGCAACCAGCGGATGCTCGGCATGTCGCTGGACGCGGGCGGCCATCTGACCCACGGCTTCCGCCCGAACATCTCGGGCAAGATGTTCGACCAGCGCAGTTACGGCACCGACCCGGCGACCGGTCTGCTGGACTACGACGCGGTACGGGCCGCCGCCCGCGAATTCCGTCCGATGATCATCGTGGCGGGCTACTCGGCGTACCCCCGGCTGGTGAACTTCCGTCTCATGCGGGAGATCGCGGACGAGGTCGGCGCGACGCTCATGGTGGACATGGCGCACTTCGCCGGTCTGGTCGCGGGCAAGGTGCTGACCGGGGACTTCGACCCGGTACCGCACGCGAGCATCGTCACGACGACCACGCACAAGTCGCTGCGCGGCCCGCGCGGCGGCATGGTGCTGTGCGACGACTCGCTGGCCGAGCACGTCGACCGCGGCTGCCCGATGGTGCTGGGCGGCCCGCTGCCGCACGTCATGGCGGCGAAGGCCGTGGCGCTCGCGGAGGCGGCGCGGCCGGAGTTCGCCGGCTACGCGCAGGCCGTCGTCGACAACGCGCGCTCCCTCGCCGAGGGGCTGCTGACCCGCGGCGCGAAGCTGGTGACGGGCGGCACCGACAACCACCTCGTGCTGATCGACGTCTCCGGCTACGGGCTGACCGGCCGCCAGGCCGAGGCCGCGCTGCTGGACGCGGGCATCGTCACCAACCGCAATTCGGTGCCGCAGGACCCGAACGGCGCCTGGTACACCTCCGGCATCCGGATCGGCACCCCGGCGCTCACCACGCGCGGGCTCGGCGCGGTCGAGATGGACGAGATCGCGGGCCTGATCGACACGGTGCTGTCCGGTACGGCGGCGGCGCCCGCGAAGAGCGGCGGCCTGTCGAAGGCGAAGCACGTGCTGGACGCGGCGGTGGCCGAGCAGGTCGCCAAGCGCGCCGCGGACCTGCTCGCGGGCTTCCCCCTCTACCCGGGCATCGACCTGAGCTAGGACCTGTCCGGCGGTGCCTGGCGCTCCCCCGGACTCCGTTCGGGGGAGCGTGCCAGGTGCCGAAGGGGCCGTTCGCGATCCGCCGGACACGCCCTAGCCGAACTGCCAGATCACGCCGTGGTGGGCGATCGTCAGGGACAGCACGACCAGCAGGTCGGCGACGCCGAGGGCGAAGCCGAGCAGCGCGCGCCCGCGGCGCTGGGTGCCGCGGCTGATCGCGACCAGGGCCAGCACGATAGCGACCGGGCCGAGCACGAGGTTGAGGACGAGCAGGCCGGGGAGGCCGAGCAGGAAGGACGCGACGGCCATGCCGTCGGCGTCACGGGTGTTCGCGGCCGGTGTGCCGGTCGCGACCGGGTGGGCTGCGGTGTTCACGGTGTTCCTTCCGGGAACTGTCGTGGTGGGCCGGGGTGTCGGGCCGGTACGGGCCCCTGCCGCACGCGGGGTGCGGGGTGCGCGTCGGCGCGGGTTCAGCCGCGGTGCCGGGCGATGCCCTCGCGGACCGCGAAGCCGCACAGCCAGACGGCGATGGCACCCGCGGCGACGAGGAAGACCGGCAGCGTGGTGTGGGCGGCGGCGCCCATCAGGACGCCCATGCCGAGCAGGAGGACGACGAGGCTCATGTCTGCTCCATCTCCGGGGAGTTGACGTTTCAGATAACACTTGTTCACTGACTTCATCAGTGTAGCCCCGGACCGTGCTGGCCAAAATCGGAGAACGGTTGTTTACTGAATGACATGAGTCACACCCCGGGGGTCCGCCAGGCACGGAAGCAGCAGACCCGGCAGTCGCTGCTGGACGCGGGCCTGCGGCTGCTGGAGCACCAGAACCTCAGCAGTCTCGGCCTTCGCGAGCTGACCCGGGAGATCGGCGTCTCCCCCGCCGCCTTCTACCGGCACTTCCCCGACATGGCCGACCTCGGCGTCGCCCTGGTCGCCGAGTCGCTGGGCAGCCTGCACACCGTGATCCGGGCGGTGCTGGCCGAGGGCGCCGATTCCGCGGAACTCATCGACCGCACGGTGGCGCTCACCGCCGCGTATGTGGCGGAGCACCGCGCACATGTCCGCTTCATCGCCCGTGAACGGCACGGCGGCGTGGCGCGGGTCCGCGAGGCCATCGCCGCGGAGCTGAGCGGTTTCGCCGACGAGGTGACCGCGGGACTCGCCGCACAGCCCGTCTCCGCGGGCTGGCCGGCCGACGACCTCCGCGTACTCGCCGAGTTGTACGTCGACCACATGGTGATGACGGCCGCGGCCTTCCTTGAGGCCCCGGCGGACGACCCGGCGGCGCGTGACCGCATCGTCCACTCCGCCCGGATGCGCATGCGCGTCATCAGCATCGGCCGCGCCCACTGGCTCGACCCGGAGTCGTAGCGAATCCGGTCCGGGAGCGCAGGACGAGCCGCGCCGGGCCGGATCGCGAGAAACGAGGAAGGGGTGCCGCCGGTGCGAATGGAAATCCATCCGCACCGGCCGTCCCCCGTTGTCCCCGCGCCTCCCCCGACACGGGACACCCGCGATGCCCAGGGGCACCGGTGCCCCCGATCATGTCCCGGACAGGAGGTGCCAAGGGAGGGCATAACGCGCCAGGCACCGGACCCAACACGCCACATGCCGCGTAAGCTGCCGGAATCCCGCCGCATGAACCACCGCACCGCGCACGCCACCCGACCCGACGAGCCGCCCCGACCGCCGCCGCACGCCCCGACCCGACGAGCCGACTGCCCGAGGAGCCGGTCATGCCCCCCACCGCGACACCGCCCGTCGGCCCGGCAGGGCCCGCCGCCCCCGACCGGCTGACGGAGTGCGTCGTCGTGCCGCGCTTCATCGCCACCGCGGCCACCCCGAGCCTCACGCAGGCGCGGCAGCTCGTACGGGCGGCAGGACTGCCGAACGTCCTGCACGGGCCGGAGACCGCGCGGACGCCGTCCGCGAACACCTACCGGCTCTGGGGCGCGGTGCTGGCCCGCACGGAGCGGCCGGACGCCGGACTGCTGGCCGCCGCGGGCTACCGGCCGGGACTGCTCGACCTCTTCGACTACCTGCTGAGCACCGCGCCCACCGTCGGCGAGGGCCTGGCCAGGGCCGCCTCGCACATCGATCTGGTGAGCAGCAATTCGGTGCTGACCAGCACGGAGTCGGGCGACGAGGTGACCGTGGAATACGCGGCGCGGCGCGGTGACGACGAACTGCGGTGCGTCGTCGCGGAGTTCGCCCTGTCGGTGGTCACCTCGCAACTGCGGCACGCCACCGGGACGGCCTTCACCCCGCTGCGGGTCTCCTTCGCCCACCGGCAGCCGCGCCGCGGACACGGCGGCTACGGCGAGGCGTTCGGCGACGCGCCGGTGGACTTCGACGCCGAGGCGGACGCGATCACGCTGCACCGCGCCGATCTGGAACGCCCGTTGGTCACCGCGGACCCGGCGCTCGCCGCGATCATGAGGCGTACCGCGCGGACCGTACGGATTCCCCGGGCGGACGCCGAGGGCGTCGCCGTACCCGGCCTGCGCGAGGCGATCGTCGCCCAACTGCGCGACGGGCGGCCGTCGTTGGCCGAAGCGGCCCGGCGGCTCGCGGTCAGCCCGCGCACCCTCCAGCGCCGTCTCGGCGAGTCGGGCACCACCTGGCGCGCCGAACTCGACGCCGTACGCCGGGAACGGTCCGCCGATCCCCGGCACGCGAGCGGCGGCTCCGCCCAGCGCGCGGCCCGCCTCGGCTTCGCCGAATCCCGGTCGCTGCGCCGCGCGATGAACCGCTGGGACGCACGCGAGCGCGAGACCGGGCGACACGCGGACCGAGCGGAACAGGCCGAACGCGCGGAACAGGACAGGGAAACGGAACGCGACAGGGAGTGGGGACGACGTGCGTGAGTCCGGTGAGCACACCGAGGGCGGCGACCCCGTCTGCTGGCTGAACCGCGTCTGCGACGAATGCGGCGCCTTCCGCGAGGACATGACGGCCCGCGCCTGCGCCCGCTGCGGTACGCCGTTCCCGACGGGTGACGGTGTCGAGCCGGGCCATGCCCGCGAGCACCCCGACCGCACGGACCACGACTCCCGCTCCGACTGACCCCACAGCACGCCCCAGCCCGCAGAGAGCCGCCCGCATGCCCACATCCGATCGCGTCCTCGTCTTCAGCGCCACCGCCGGGTACCGGCACGACTCCATACCGGCCGGGGCCGCCGCCCTCACCGAGATCGCGGCTGACCACGGACTGCGCGTCCACCACACCGAGGACAGCGAGGAGTTGGGAGCCGCCGTGCTCGACGGCTGCGCGGCCGTCGTCTTCCTCTCCCCCACCGGTGACGTGCTCGACGACCTGACCCGTCGTCACCTGCGGGCCTACGTCACGGACGGCGGCGGTTTCCTCGGCGTCCACGCCGCCGCCTGCGCGGAGGAGCACTGGCCGTACTACGAAGAGCTGGTCGGCGCCCGCTTCGACGGGCACCCGGAGATCCAGCGGGCCGAGGTGACCGTCGAGGACCGTACGCACCCGGCGACCGCGCACCTGCCGGAGCGCTGGACGTGGACCGACGAGTGGTACAACTTCCGCGCCGATCCACGCGATCCACGCGATACCGGCCGGGCCACCGGGGCGGGCGCGGGCGTACGCGTGCTGGCCTCGGTGGACGAGCGGGGCTACACGGGCGGCACGATGGGCGCCGACCATCCGCTGGTGTGGTGCCGGCGCCTGGGCGCGGGCCGGTCGTTCTACACGGCGCTGGGCCACAGCGCGACGGCCTACGCGGACCCGGACTTCCGCGCCCACCTGCGCGGCGCGCTGCTGTGGTGCGCCGCGAAAGGCCCGTCCGGCACCGGGAACTGACGGCGGATCACGCGCCCGGCGGGCGCGCGGGGGCCAACCATGCGCCGCAAATCTGCGCGTTCGCGGGCGCAATCGGCTACCGCGCTACTACCCTGAGTCGCCGCGGGGTTGGCGAGGCGGAGCCGGGAGGGCCGGATGGACGCAGAGCCTAAGGACGGAACGGAGCCCGTACGGTCGGGCGGCCGGCCGGCGGAGCAGTTCGACCAGTTACTCCGCCGTGCGGAGAACGGGGAACGGGTAGAACCCGTCCTGGCGGCGGAGGTGCGCACCGCGCTGATGCACTATTGCGGCCTCCAGTCGTGCCGTCACACCAAGGGCCCGCCGCGCAGGCTGAACCGGCGCACCTTCCGGCACAGCTTCCTGCTGCCGGACGGCGCCGTCCGCGTGGTGTGGGAGCTCGAACACAACGCGGGGCCGGACGACGGCGCCGTGCACCGCGCCGCCTTCACCGAGCGCGAGGACCTGACGCTCGCCGAGTGGGAGGTCGACGCGGTCTTCGGCGGCTCCCCTGCACCGCGCGACCTCGCCCCCGACGCGCCCGCGTCAGCGTACGAGGGCACGTTGCCCGCGACCGCGACCGGGCTGCTCGCCGACACCCCCGACGCCTTCCGGCGCGCGTACACCGAGGGCGACTCCGCCGAGCACGCCTGGCGGCTGCTGCGCCGCGCGACCAACGCCAACGCGCCCGGCCAGGAGGTCCGCGGCAGGCTGCGCGCCTCGATCGCGCACGACATCAGCATCGTCACCCGCCGCAGCGCCCTCATCCGTGGCCGCCATGTGTCGTGGTCCCTGTACGAGCACGCGTTCCTGCTGCTGGACGGCACCGAGCTGAGCCTGTGGGAGATCGACCACACCCGCACACCGAGCGGCGACCCGGTGTGCGAGGTCTACGCGTCGCAGGACGCGGCCCTGGACACGGCGGTACGGCGGATCGAAGCGACCTGAGGACGTCGATCCGTACGGGCACGGGCTAAAGGACGGCGCCCACCGCGCCGTTGGCCGCGGCACGCGCGCGGGCGACGGCCACGGCGAGGTCGGCGGCGTCGATGATCTCCTCGTGGGTGCCGTGGCTGCCGCAGGCGTAGGCACCCGAGACGGAACCCGCGAGCACGCACTCCTCCAGGTCGCGCCCGGCAAACCGGGCGTGCAGGAAGGCGGTGAGGAAGGCGTCACCGGCTCCGTTGCTGTCCACGACGGTGCGTTCCGGGGCGACGGCGGGGAAGTGCCGCGGCCGGTCGTCGCCGCGGGCCAGGACGTGACAGCCCGCGGCGCCGTCGGTGGCGACGACCAGCGAGGCCCTGCCCCGCTCGGCGATCCGCAGCATCACCGCGCCGATCCCTTCGCCCGCCGAGGCGGCGCTGAGGAAGACGAGATCCGCGCCGTACGCCCACGGGTGAGCGGAGGCGTCCTCGCCGTCCCAGGCGTGCAGGTCGGTGGAGATGGTGCGGCCCAGCCGGGCGGCGTCGGCGAACACGTCCTGGGCCAGGGGCGATCGGGAGATGTGCACATGGCGGGCGCGAGCCAGATGGGGCAGGTAGAAGGCGCTCGGCAGCCGCAGGCCGTCCGGGTGGCGGCCGTCGTAGAAGGAGAAGCGCCGCCCTTCGCGGTCGACCAGGTTGACGCTGCGCGGGGTGCCCGCGGGCGCGGGCAGATAGCTGAAGTCGAGCCCGGCGGACGCGTACCGCTCCAGGATCATCCGGCCCTGCGCGTCGTCGCCGAGGAAGTCGATGAACTTGGTGGTCAAGCCGAGCGCGTGGAAGCCGAGGGCAACGCCGTTGCCGGTGTGCGCGACATAGTCGCGGATCGGCGGGACACCGACCGAGTCGCTGTCGGGGACGGCGAAGTCGTCGACCCGCACGATGGTGTCCACACCGGTGCCGCCGACCACGAGGACGTCGTAGTCGGGGCTCTCAGAACCGGGGCTTTCGGAACCGGGGCTTTCGGAACCGGGGCTTTCGGAACCGGGGGCGTCCGCACCCCGTACCTCGGCGTCCGTCGCGTCGCGGCCCTGCGGTGCGGTGGTCATCGGCGGTCTCCCTCGTGGTCACCGCGGCGCGCGGCGTGGTCCTGGTGCGCGGTCAGTATCAGCAGCGACAGCCGGGACAGCGGCGGCACCGGGTCGGTGCGGCCCGCCCGCTGCCAGGCGATGAGGATCGTCAGTCTGATCATCTTGCGGGCGACGTACAACAGCAATGCGGCCATGGGCAGTTCGGCGAGGGCGGCGGTGAGCAGCGAGCCGACCCTGTCGTCGCTGTTCCAGTCGAGGACGACGTCGAACCAGGCGTCGCAGATCAGCAGGGTGCCGGTGACGATCGCCCACGGGATGAAGATCTGGAGCCGCCGCCAGGCGCACAGCGCGGTGACGCCGATCGCGAGGATCAGCGCGCAGTCGAAACCGACCCACGCGAAGCGCCACTGGCTCACCACCCGGTGGCTCGGGAGGCTCGCCAGCAGGTAGCCGATCCAGGGGATGAGGAAGATGAAGCTTCCGGTGACGACCACGAGGAACAGCTGGCGCATGTGACGCACGTGAGGATCGTGCGGCGAGGGAACCCCGGTGAACATGGCATCCACTGTGCCGGATCGTCGCTCCGGAGGTCACCTCACAGTCGTCCCGTGGTCGTGTGTCGCGTTCTCGTCACCCTTTCCCTGTCCGGAGGGGGCGTCCGAGCCGGAATTCGACCCGCGCCCGAGCCCTGCTCGGAGCCGGAGCCTGATCCCGAACCCGAACCCGAACCCGAATCGGAGTCCTGGCCGGTGGCCGTGGCGCCCGGGGACGGCGGCGCGGACGTGCTCGGCCCGGTCGGCACGCCCCAGGTGGGCCAGGTGTAGCCGTCGGGGTTGACGGGGGCGGCCGGGGCGACCGGGCCGGACTGGCCGTGGGCGAGCAACCGGCGGCAGTAGTCGGCGATCCGCTCCTTGCGGCCCGCCTCCCCCTGGAGCCGGGCGACCAGCCACGGATCGGCGTGCCCGCCGTGCCGGGTGGCCTGCGTATAGCCGCGGCACAGCGCCTTGAGCACGGCTTGGTGGTTCTTGTCAGACGGCTTGTACGGGCCTGGGCGGTGCGGGGCGCGCGGGTCGCCGTGCCGGTGGCCGCCGTCGTCGCCGGTCGGGGACGGCGAGGCGCCGCGGGGCGTGTCGCTGCCCGGCGCGGACGGGGAGGACGTCCGCGGTACGGCGGCGCCCGGTCCGTCGGCGGTCCCGCCGGCGCCGCCCCCCCCCCCCCCCCCCGCCCGCCCGCCGTCCTCGCGGATCGAGGCGGCGGTGCGCTCGGCCGCTTCACCGTTGAGGTCCGCGAGGAGTACGGCGGCGCCTTCCGCGGCGAATCTGCGGGCCGTCGCCTCGCCGATACC
>NZ_MECL01000263.1 GCF_014596445.1 Streptomyces sp. CBMA29
GTCCGACGCGCGGGGCGGGCGTGCCGGGGGCGGCCGGTGGGCGGCGCGGCTCGGGCACGGGGTCCGGTTCCCGCTCCCGCTCCCGCTCCGGCTCCCGCTCCGGCGGTACGGGGTCCGGCCGTACGGGGTCCGGTCCCGGTGTGACCGCCCGCGGCGGCTCCTGCGGGCCGCCGTCCGCACCGTCTTCCGCCGCCAGCCCGGCCAGCCGTGCCAGCCACACCGCATCGGCCATGTCGACAGCCGTGGGGCCGTCCTCGTGGCCGCCGAGGAGCCCGGCCAGGACGGCCCTGAGCCCGTCGGGGTGCTCGGGATGCTCGGGGTGCTCGGGTGGCGGCGGCGGTTCCGGCGCTGGCGGTGCCATGGCGGGCGCGGGTCAGGACTCGTTGAGGGGGCGGAGGAGGACGCTCTCGATGAACTCGCGGTCCTGCCGGCCTGACCACAGGCCGCGGTCGGCCATCAACAGGGCGTTCAGGAGCTGGTCGTTGGCAAGCTCCGCGCCCTCCTCGCGCTGGCGCCGCAGGAACTCGGCGATGACCGCGGTGCGTTCGGCCGCCGCGCCGGGGGCGCCGGGTCCCAGGTGCGCGGTGACCATCGCGGCGAGCCGGTCCGCGTCCGGCGGCTGGATCTCCAGCCGGACGCAGCGACGCAGGAAAGCGGCCGGGAACTCCCGCTCGGCGTTGCTCGTCAAGACGGTGAAGGGGAACTGAGCACAGCGCACCGTCCCGCCAGTGACGGTGGCCGTCCGCGCACCGTCCGCGGTCATGACTTCCTGATCACCCGGCCCCAGCCGGGCGAGTTCCGGAATCCCGAATTCGCCTTCCTCGAAGACGTTCAGCAGGTCATTGGGCAGATCGAGATCACTCTTGTCGATCTCGTCGATGAGCAGCACCCGCGGGTGCCGCCAGGGCAGCAGCGCCGTGCCGAGGGGACCGAGCCGCAGATAGCGGCCGACGGGCGGCGGCTCCTCCCGGCCGGTGCCGCCCCCGGTGCCGTCCGTCCCGGTGCCGCCCGTGCTCCCCGCCGGACCGCGTCCCATGCCCGCGTCGTGCAGACGGCCGATCGCGTCGTACGCGTACAGGCCGTCGCGCAAGGTGGCGCGGCTGGTGATCGGCCAGCGCAGTACGGGACCGAGGCGCAGTTCGTGGGCGACCGCGTAGGCGAGTGTCGACTTGCCGACTCCCGGCTTGCCCGTGATGAGCAGGGGGCGGCGCAGGTGCAGGGCCAGGTTGACGAGCTGCACCCCGCGCCGGTCGGCCTGGTAGGCGACGGCCTGGCGGTCGCGGCCGAGCCGCCGGGCGGTCGCGCCGTCCGCGCCCGGTCCGGCGCCGTCGGCGGGCGGCGGGGGCAGTTCGCCGCGGTCGCCGTACTCGGCGCCGAAGGCCCGCCACGCGGGGGCCTCCGGCAGGCCGTCGATGCCGTCGTGCGGGGTGCCGGTACCCCGGTACACCCACCAGTCGTCGCCGTTCGCCGTCACCGCACCGCTCCTTGTCCTGTGCGTCCTGTGCGTCGTGTGTGTCCGGTGCGCGTCGTCCGCATGTCAGGCCATCCCCGCGTACGGCGTGTCCTGGTCGGCGTCCACGCTGTCCGGGTCGTCCCAGAGCAGCGTGATGTTGTTCCGCACGTCGTCGGCGCCCGCCGTCCTGCCGTGCTTGCGGCAGCGGTGCACGGTCTCCGGCAGGTCGAGCAGCCGGGCCGGGGGGTGGGCGCGCAGCGCCGTCACCAGCTCGCGCGGGTCGCCGGGGTCGCGCCGCCACAGCATGACGGGCACGCCCTCGGTGTACAGCGCGTCCTTCACGGCCGCGAGCAGGTGCGCCGAGAGCCGGTCGTAAGGCACGGTCAGGCCGAGGCAGGCCAACTCGGGCTGCCGTACGAGGGATTCGGTCAGCTCGTCGGCGGCGGACTGCCCGTGCAGCCGGGGCCAGGAGATCCGGCCGAGCGCGTCGTCCGCCGGGTCCGTCTCCAGGGCCCCGGTTCCGGCCGTGTCGCCGTCACCGCCGCCGTGCGCGCCCGCCGCCGCTCGCCGCGGGTCCTGGCGCAGGTGCTGCCAGCGCTGCCGCCACGCGCCGATGACCCACGAGTCGGTGTACCGCTCAAGGGACCGTACGACGACGGGGTGGTGCCGGCCGAGCGGAGTACGGGTCGGCCCGGCCGACCACAGCTCGGCGCTATAGCCCAACAGGGCCTCGGGCAGCAGGAATTCGACCCGGACGCCGCCGCCCGCGCCGCGCACCTCGCGGGCCAGTTCCGTCCACGCCGACATCCGCGCGCTGCCCGCGCCGGTCAGCTCGCTGCGGCGGAAGGGCTCGCTGGGCGGCAGCGCCGCCACCCGGCGCAGCGGGCCGCCGTGCACGGCCTGCCGGTAGTAGGCGCCGCGCAGTTCGTAGCTGCCGTCCTCGACATGCTCGGGACCCGCGGCCTCGACGCGGATCTGCACGATCAGCCGGTCGGCGGCTTCCGGGCTCTCGGTGCCGCCAGCCGTCCCGCTGTCCCCGACCCGGCCGCCGCCCAGCGCGCCGAGCAGCTCGCGCAGAGCGGCCCAACGGGCGTACGCGGCAAGGTCGGTGTCGGCCGTGACGGAGCCGAGGAAGCTCAGCAGGGGTACCGCCCGGCCCGCGTCGCCGCTGAGGCCGCCGCCCCGCAGGTCGGACAGGCGCACCAGGATCTCCGGCAGGGTCTCGCGGCCGGTGAGCAGCGCGGTGCCGGGCGCGCCGTGCGGGACATGGCGCGCGAGCTGGGCGGGGGAGGGGAGGAACGGGGTGTCCGCGCGCAGCGCGGTGAGGACGGTGAGCGAGGTGTCGGGCGCCAGGGGCGCCGTGCCGGTCAGGCCGAGGACGGCCAACTCCAGCCACGGCAGGGCCTTGTCGTACGGCGCCTGGCCGCGCAGCGCCGCCCGCAGCGCGTCCAGTGCCGCGTCGGGGTCGGGGCGGTTCTCGATCGCGCCGACGAGATTGCGCAGATGGGCGCGGGCGACGAACTCCTCGCGGACGTCGAGCCGGAAGCGGGCCCGGCGCGCGCCCCGCCCGGTGCCAGGACCGTACGGCCGCGGCTCGTGGCGCTCCGCCGCCTCGTCCATCCGCTGGAGCAGGTCGAGCCGGTCGCCGTGCCGGGACAACTGCGGGAAGTCCTCCAGGAGTTCACCCAGCAGCTCGGCCGCGCCGACCGGCCACGGACCCCCGTCGGCCCCCGGACCGGCACCGTCCCCGGCCCTGCCCACCTTGGCCAGCAGGCGCTTCGCCGTCCACTTCCCCTCCACGGAACCCATCGCGCTACGCGTCCCCCCAGCCGCCGACCGCCCGCCCGACCAGGTCGCGCAGCCGCTCCAGGGCCCGGTCGTCCGGCACGATCTCCTCCATCGCCGTGTACAGGGCGCGCCACGCGGCCCCCTCGTCCCGGAAACGGCGGCAGCTCAGCACCAGCCGGAAGAGGTGGTCCCGGCGGCTCGGCCGCTCCTCCACCTCGAAGGAGTACGGCAGGCCGAGGTGGTCGCCCATCCGGTCGAGCAGGTCGTAGCGGTGGTCCGCGCGTCCCAGAGAGGAGAACGCCAGCAGGGCGTCGACCAGTTCCCTGTCGGTGGGCGGCGGGCCGGGCGCGGCGGCCGTCGGGGCGGAGCCGGCCGGGGCGGAGGCGGCCGGGGCGCCGGCGATGCCGAGGACGCCGCGCAGGGCGGAGACCGGGGTGCACCAGCCGCCCCGGTCGTCCCTGTACGAGCGGCTGCCCTTCACCACACCGACCACGAGACCGGCCCGGTCGAGCAGCATGCTGCCGCTGAAGCCCTCGCGGACGCCGTCGCCCAGCACCCGGAGGAAGTCGCCGGACCTGGCTCCTGTGCGCAGCGCGAGCGAGTCCGGCTGGACGCCGGGGGAGGGGGTGAACTCCGAGTAGCCGAGCGCCGTCACCTCGGTGCCCGGCTCGGGGTCACTGGCCGCGAGCGACGCGACGGGGTGCCCGGACCACCCGGTCACGGTCAGCAGCGCCAGATCCGGATACGGGTGGAAGCGCCCGCCGTCGCTGTGCGGAGGCACCGCCCGTACGCCGTCCGCCGTCACGGGACCACCGCCGGACGGGTGACGTACGACGATTCCGGCCGCCCCGGCCACCACGTGTGCTGCGGTGACGACGAGCCCGTCCCGTACGAGGAAGCCGCTGCCCCGGAAGGTCCCGCCGATCTCCAGCCACACCGCCCCTAAGCGCGCCTCGCCGCCCAGCGGCCCGGCGCCCCACCAGGCGACGGCCCCAGCGCTCACGGCTGTCCGCCGGACCCGGAGCCCGTGTCCCCGGCCGGGTCGGTCCCGTCCGCGGCGGCTCCGCCGACCGCCGTCACCGCCGCTTCCGCGCGGGCTCTGCGCGCCGCCAGGTCCCAGGAGAGGCGTACGGTCAGGCTCGCCTCGCTGCCCGCCTCCGCGATGATCCCGAAGAGCTGGCCGGACTTCACGGCCAGATTGAGGCCGAACTCGACCTCGAAGGCGTCGGGGGAACCGGCGGCGCCGCCCTCGGTCACCGTTTCGGCCGCCCAGCGGCCCACACTGCGGACGGTGTCGCGCACCTGGCCCAGGCTCAGGGCGACGGCCGAGCCCAGCGCGGCGGCGCGGCGGCCGATGTCGACGCCGACGTCGCCGTACGAGTCGGCGCCGCCCGCACCGGAGGCGGCCTCACCGGGCTGCCGGAAGGTGAGGTCGCCGATCACCTCGGCCTCCACCGTCGAGCCGTCGCCCAGGTCGATCGTCACGGTCTCCGTCATGGCGTTCCCTCCCCGTCCCGCCAGCAGGATAGAGGCGCCCGACGGCACGCCGTGCGGCTTTCCCCACCTGCCCCCCGACCGAGACCGCTGCCGCACCCCAGCCGTATCGGGGCCGTCCGCCCGCCGTGCCCCCCCGCCGGACATCCACCGGACGCTGTCCGCCGCGCCCCGACCGGCCGCTGCCGGACCCTGTCAGCGCGGCCTCCCTCGCCCCGCCGGGCCATTCCGGCCATTACGGCGCGCGTCAGCGGGCACGTACTACGTCGTGGACAACGTGCGGTGTCCGCGGGCGCGCCTACCGTGAGAGACGGGACGGCAGCACATGCGGACCCCTGAACCA
Source organism: Streptomyces sp. CBMA29 (assembly GCF_014596445.1). Classification (GTDB taxonomy): domain Bacteria; phylum Actinomycetota; class Actinomycetes; order Streptomycetales; family Streptomycetaceae; genus Actinacidiphila. The sequence goes on from NZ_MECL01000263.1 coordinate 5,079, forward strand.
ACTCCTGAAGGGCGGACCCACCGTGACAACGACAGGCGCAGCCGCGTACGCGTTCTGGCTGGCGGGCCGTGAGGCCACCGGTACGGACACCTTCGATGTGACCAGCCCGTGGGACGGCGCGGCGGTCGGCCGGGTGAGCGTGCCGACGGACGCGCAGGTCGAGGAGGCGGTGGCGGCGGCAGCGGCGGCGCAGGCCGCGTTCTCGGCGACACCCGCCCATGTGCGCGCGGCGGCGCTCGACCATGTGTCGAAGCGGCTCGCCGAGCGGTCGGAGGAGGTCGCCCGGCTGATCACGGCGGAGAACGGCAAGCCGATGAAGTGGTCGCGCGGCGAGGTCGGCCGCGCCGTGTCCGTCTTCCGCTGGGCCGCGGAGGAGGCCCGCCGCTTCAACAGCGGCGAGGCGCAGCGGCTGGACACCGACGCGGGCGGCGTCGGGCGGCTCGCGCTGACCCGCCGCTTCAGCCGCGGCCCGGTGCTCGGCATCGCGCCGTTCAACTTCCCGCTCAACCTGGTGGCCCACAAGATCGCCCCGGCCATCGCGGTCGGCACGCCGATCATCCTCAAGCCCGCCCCCGCGACCCCGCTGTCCGCGCTGCTGCTCGGCGAACTCCTCGCCGAGACCACCGGCCTGCCCGAGGGCGCCTGGAGCGTGCTGCCGGTGGCGAACGACCGGATGTCCTCGCTGGTCCAGGACCCGCGGCTGCCGGTGATCTCCTTCACCGGCTCCGACACCGTCGGCTACCAGATCATGGACTCCGTGCCCCGCAAGCACGTCACCCTCGAACTGGGCGGCAACGCCGCCGCCGTCGTCCTCGCCGACTGGTCGTCCGAGGCCGACCTGGACTGGGCGGCGAGCCGGATCGCCACCTTCGCCAACTACCAGGCGGGCCAGTCCTGCATCTCGGTGCAGCGGGTCATCGCCGACACCGCCGTCTACGACGCGCTCGCCGAGAAGATCGTCGCCAAGGTGCGCGCGCAGGCGGTCGGCGACCCCGGCGACGACGCGACCGACGTCGGTCCGCTGGTCAGCGAGGCCGCCGCCGAGCGCGTCGCCTCCTGGGTCGACGACGCGGTGGGCAAGGGCGCCAAGCTGCTGACCGGCGGGGTGCGGGACGGCGCGAGCTACGCCCCGACCGTCCTGGCCGACCTGCCCGCCGACGCCGTCCTCGCCTCGGCCGAGGCATTCGGCCCCGTCCTGTCGCTGCACCGGGTGAACGGCGCCGACGAGGCTTTCGCCGCCGTCAACGACTCCCGCTTCGGCCTCCAGAGCGGCGTGTTCACCCACGACCTCCAGACCGCCTTCCGCGCCCACCGCGAGCTGGAGGTCGGCGGCGTCATCATCGGCGACGCGCCCTCCTACCGCGCCGACCAGATGCCGTACGGCGGTGTGAAGGACTCCGGCACCGGGCGCGAAGGCGTCAAGTACGCGATGGACGACTACACGTACGAGCGCGTGCTGGTCCTCACCGGCCTGGACCTCTGAGGCCGCGGGAGGCGCCGACAGGCGCCGACAGGCGTCAATAGGTGTCAACTGACGTCACAGCATTCGGCCGACCTCGCGCCGCGGATGGTCGGGTCGGCCGGATTCGGGTAGTACGGACAAGTAGCACCGGTTGGTAACCGGCTACCCGGAGGTGACGCAACCGTGTCCGCACCCACCGCACGCAAGGTCTCGGAGCGCGAAGCACGTCAGGTGGCGGAGGCCGCCAGGGAACAGGACTGGCGCAAGCCCAGCTTCGCCAAGGAACTGTTCCTCGGCCGCTTCCGCCTCGACCTGATCCACCCCCACCCGCTGCCCGCGGCCGAGGCGGTGGAGCAGGGCGAGGCGTTCCTCGACCTGCTCAAGGGCTTCTGCGAGACGAAGGTCGACGGCGCGAGGATCGAGCGCGAGGCGCTGATTCCCGACGAGACGATCGCGGGCCTGAAGGAACTCGGCGCCTTCGGGATGAAGATCGACACCGCGTACGGCGGCCTCGGCCTCACCCAGGTGTACTACAACAAGGCGCTGGCCCTCGCCGGTTCCGCGAGCCCCGCGATCGGCGCGCTGCTGTCGGCCCATCAGTCGATCGGCGTACCGCAGCCGCTGAAGATGTTCGGCACGGCGGAGCAGAAGGAGAAGTTCCTGCCGCGCTGCGCCCGTACCGACATCAGCGCGTTCCTGCTCACCGAGCCCGACGTCGGCTCCGATCCGGCGCGGCTGGCCACCAGCGCGGTCCGCGACGGCGACGACTACGTACTCGACGGCGTGAAGCTGTGGACCACCAACGGCGTCATCGCGGACCTGCTCGTCGTCATGGCCCGGGTGCCGAAGCCGGAGGGCGGCGCGGACACCTACGAGGACCACAGGGGCGGCATCACCGCCTTCGTCGTGGAGGCCGACTCCGCGGGCATCACCGTGGAGAACCGCAACGCCTTCATGGGCCTGCGCGGCCTGGAGAACGGTGTCACCCGCTTCCACCAGGTCCGGGTCCCGGCCGCGAACCGGATCGGCGCCGAGGGCGCGGGCCTGAAGATCGCGCTGACCACCCTGAACACCGGCCGCCTGTCGCTGCCCGCCGTGTGCGCGGGCGCGGGCAAGTGGTGTCTGAAGATCGCCCGCGAGTGGTCGGCCGCCCGTGAGCAGTGGGGCAAGCCGATCGCCGAGCACGAAGCCGTCGGCGCGAAGATCGCGTACATCGCCGCCACCACCTTCGCGCTCGAAGCCGTCCTGGACCTGTCGTCCCAGATGGCGGACGAGAACCGCAACGACATCCGGATCGAGGCCGCGCTGGCCAAGCTCTTCGGCTCGGAGGCCGCCTGTCTGATGGCCGACGAATTGGTGCAGATCCGCGGCGGGCGCGGCTTCGAGACCGCCGACTCGCTGGCCGCCCGCGGCGAGCGCGCCGTCCCGGCCGAGCAGATGCTGCGCGACCTGCGGATCAACCGGATCTTCGAGGGCTCCACCGAGATCATGCACCTGCTGATCGCCCGCGAGGCGGTCGACGCCCACCTGTCCGTGGCGGGCGACCTCATCGACCCCGACACCACCCTGGGCGACAAGGCCAAGGCGGGCGCCAAGGCAGGCGGCTTCTACGCCCGCTGGCTGCCCAGACTCGTCGCGGGCCCCGGTCAGCTCCCCACCTCGTACACCGAATTCGGGCCGCTCGCCGCACACCTGCGGTACGTGGAGCGCAGCGCGCGCAAGCTGGCCCGCTGCACCTTCTACGCGATGTCGCGCTGGCAGGGCCGGATGGAGACCAAGCAGAACTTCCTCGCCCGGATCGTCGACATCGGCGCGGAACTCTTCGCGATGAGCGCCGCCTGCGTCCGCGCCCAGCACCTGGCCGCGACCGGCGAGCACGGCCAGGAGGCCCGACGCCTCGCCGACGCCTTCTGCCACCAGTCGCGCATCCGCACCGAGGAACTGTTCGCCCGGCTGTGGACCAACACCGACAGCACCGACCGCCGCCTCACCCGCTCCGTGCTCAACGGCGACCTCACCTGGCTGGAAGCCGGAATCGTCGACCCCAGCCGCGAGGGCCCGTGGATCGCGGAGGCCGAGCCCGGCCCGACGCGGGCGGACGACGTCCGCCGACCGGTGCACTGACAGCCGCCACGGCAGGACAGAATGGCCCCATGACGGACGCTCTCGCAGACCCGCACTACCGCCCGTACACGACCGGAGAGGCGGCGGCCGGCGGCCGACGGGACATCGTGATCCTCGGCTCGACCGGCTCCGTCGGCACCCAGGCCATCGACGTGGTGCTCCGCAACCCGGACCGCTTCCGCGTCGTGGCCATCTCCGCCGCGGGCAGCCGCGTGGAACTGCTCGCCGAACAGGCGCACCAGCTTCAGGTGCGGACGGTCGCGGTCGCCGACGAGGCTGCCGTGGAGCCGCTGCGACAGGCCCTGACCAGGCACTTCGGCCCCGGCAACGGGCCGGAGCTGCTGGTCGGCCCGGAAGCCGCCACCCAGGCCGCGGCCCTGGAGTGCCACGCGGTGCTCAACGGCATCACCGGCTCGATCGGCCTGCGGCCCACGCTGGCGGCGCTGGAGGCCGACCGGGTGCTGATCCTCGCCAACAAGGAGTCGCTGATCGTCGGCGGCCCCCTGGTGAAGGCCGTCGCGAAGCCCGGCCAGATCGTGCCCGTCGACTCCGAGCACTCCGCGCTCTTCCAGGCGATGCTCGGCGGCAGCCGCGCCGAGGTCCGCAAGCTCGTCGTCACCGCCTCCGGCGGCCCCTTCCGCGGCCGTACCCGCGAGGAACTGGCCGACGTCAAGCCCGCCGACGCCCTCGCGCACCCCACCTGGGACATGGGCCCGGTGATCACCGTCAACTCCGCGACCCTGGTCAACAAGGGCCTTGAGGTCATCGAGGCGCACCTGCTCTACGACATCCCGTTCGAGCGGATCGAGGTCGTCGTCCACCCCCAGTCCTACATTCACTCGATGGTGGAGTTCGTGGACGGCTCGACGCTCGCCCAGGCCAGCCCGCCCGACATGCGGATGCCGATCGCGCTGGGTCTCGGCTGGCCGGACCGGGTGCCGGACGCCGCCCCCGCCTTCGACTGGTCGAAAGCCTCGACGTGGGAATTCTTCCCGCTCGACGAGGACGCGTTCCCGTCCGTCGCATTGGCGCGACATGTGGGTAGCCTCGGAGGCACCGCGCCCGCGGTGTTCAACGCGGCCAACGAGGAGTGCGTCGACGCCTTCCTCGCCGGCCGGCTGCCGTTCACCGGGATCGTGGACACCGTCGCGAAGGTCGTCGAGGAACATGGCGTGCCCGGGACGGGAACTCGACTGACCGTCGAGGACGTCCTCGAAGCGGAGGCGTGGGCCCGTGCCCGCGCCAGGGAACTGGCGAACGTGAACGGGAACAACGGGAGTGCGGACGTGAACGGGAACGTGAACACGAGCGCGTCGACATCGGAGGCAGCAGGCGTATGACCGCTCTCATGACGGTCCTCGGCATAGTGGTCTTCGCCGTGGGCCTGATGGTCTCCATCGCCTGGCACGAGCTGGGCCACCTCTCCACGGCCAAGCTCTTCAAGATCCGTGTGCCGCAGTACATGGTCGGCTTCGGCCCGACGATCTGGTCCCGGCACAAGGGCGAGACCGAGTACGGCTTCAAGGCCGTGCCGCTCGGCGGCTACATCCGCATGATCGGGATGTTCCCGCCGGGGGCGGACGGCAAGGTCTCCGCCCGGTCGACCTCGCCGTGGCGCAGCATGATCGAGGACGCCCGCTCGGCGGCGTACGAGGAGCTCCAGCCCGGCGACGAGACGCGGATGTTCTACACGCGCAAGCCGTGGAAGCGCGTCATCGTGATGTTCGCCGGACCGTTCATGAACCTGATCCTGGCCGTCGCGCTGTTCCTCGGCGTGTTCATGGGCTTCGGCATCAGCATGCGCACCACCGTGGTCAGCCAGGTCAGCGACTGTGTGATCTCGCAGGCGGACACCGCCAAGCGCGACGTGAACAACCCGTGCCTGCCCTCCGACCCGGTCGCGCCCGCCAAGACCGCGGGCTTCAAGGCCGGCGACAAGATCGTGGAGTTCAACGACCAGCCGGTCGGCGACTGGAACGCCCTGTCCAAGGACATCCGCGACGGTATCGGCCCGGCCAGCGTCGTCGTGGTCCGCGACGGACAGCGGCTCACCCTGCACCCGACGATCACCACCAACACCGTCGCCAAGACCGACAGCGACGGCAACTACGTGGACGGCACGGTCAAGGCGGGCTTCCTCGGCTTCAGCCCGGCCAGCCACATCCAGCCGCTGGGCTTCACCGATTCCGTGAACCACATGGGCGACATGGCCAAACAGGGCGTGAATTCTCTGATCAGCCTGCCCAAGCGGATTCCCGACCTGTGGAACGCGGCCTTCAACGGCGCGCAGCGCAAGCCGGACTCCCCGATGGGCGTCGTCGGCGCCGCCCGCGTCGGCGGCGAGGTCTTCGCGCTCCAGGAGCCCGCCATCAACCGCGTCATGACCATGGTCATGCTCGTCGGCGGCTTCAACCTCTCGCTGTTCCTGTTCAACATGCTCCCGCTGCTGCCGCTGGACGGCGGCCACATCGCGGGCGCGCTGTGGGAGTCCGTCCGGCGCAAGGCCGCCAAGGTCTTCCGCAAGCCGGACCCCGGGCCCTTCGACGTCGCCAAGCTCATGCCGATCGCCTATGTCGTGGCCGGAATCTTTGTGTCCTTCACCTTGCTTGTCCTGATCGCCGACGTGGTCAACCCCGTCAAACTGAGTTCGTAATGGGATGAGGGGCGTGTGGGTCGTGGGCGGGGTGCCGTAACCTCGGTTATCGGAGCCCGCCCACGCGGGACCTCGATCCACACCTTGGGGATGCCACGCAATGACCGCGATTTCGCTCGGGATGCCAGATGTTCCGATCAAGCTCGCCGAACGCCGCAAGAGCCGTCAGATCCAGGTCGGGTCGGTCCCGGTGGGTGGGGACGCGCCTGTTTCCGTTCAGTCGATGACGACGACCCGTACGTCGGACATCGGTGCCACTCTTCAGCAGATCGCGGAGCTGACGGCTTCGGGGTGTC
>NZ_MECL01000264.1 GCF_014596445.1 Streptomyces sp. CBMA29
AGGACGCGCTGTACGGCGGCGGCGTACTCGGCGGGTGTGTCGGCGCAGCCGCCCGCCGGGCCGATGAGGGTGGGCAGCGCGGAGCGGGAACTGGCCACCACGGGGGTGCCGCAGGCGAGGGCTTCGAGGGCCGCCAGACCGAAGGTCTCGACGGGTCCCGGTGCCAGCGCCACGTCGGCGGTGGCGAGCAGCGCGGCGAGGTCGGCGCGCCGCGGCACGTGACCGAGGAAGGTGACCGGCAGCCGGGCGGCCCTGGCCTGGGCGGTGAGCCGGGTCCGCAGGGGGCCCTCGCCCGCGACCACCAGCGCCGCGTCGACGCCGGAGCCGCGCAGGTGGGCCAGGGTCTCCAGCGCCATGCCCGGCCGCTTCTCGGGCGAGAGCCGCGAGCAGAGCACCAGCAGGACGGCGGCGCCGTGCCCGTGCGTCTCGCGCAGCCGCGGGTTCCGGGCGCCGGGGTGGCAGCCTTCGAGGTCGACGCCGAGCGGGGCGCGTACGACGTTGCGGGCGCCGATCCGCTCGAATTCGGCGGCGGCCCAGGCCGTGGTGCACACCACGCGCGTGTAGGCCAGCGCGGTACGGCGGTTGAGGGCGTCGGCGGCGCGGCGGGCGGGTCCCGAGGGCAGGCCCCAGGTGCCGAGCACACCGTCGGCGCTCTCGTGGGACACCATCAGGGACGGGACGCGGTGCCGCCTGGCCCACTCCCCCGTCCAGCGCAGGGTGGTGCGGTCGGAGACCTCGATCCGGTCGGGGGCGAGCGAGGCGAGTACGGCCTCCACGGGGGCGCGGCGGGCCAGTACGCGGTAGCCGCCGGTGCCGGGGATCTCAGGTCCCGGCAGGGTGATCACCCGCCCCTGCGGGGTGAGTTCGTCGGAGGCGGTGGCGCCGGGGACGATCAGCACGGGTTCGTGGCCCGCCGCCGCGTAGCCCTCGCCGAGGTGGCGCAGCGCGGTGCGCAGGCCGCCGGAGACGGGCGTGACGAAGTTGGCGAGCCGCACGATGCGCAGGGCGGGCTCGGGGTCGCGGTCGAGGGGGTGCGGGGCGGTGAGGGCTCCGCCGTCGGGTGAAGTGAGGTCGTCCTGGCCGTACATGACGTGGTCCCTGCCGTCGGTGGGGTCGATGCCGAAGCCTGTGGCGGCGCGGCCGGTTCGCGTGCCGCTCGCCGTACCGGCCGCCCGCGTACCGGTCGCCCGCGTACCGGTCGTCGCACGGTCGCCCGCGCCGCCGCTGATGCCGCCGCTCATGCCGGTGCTCATGCCGCCGCCGCCTCGCGCTCGCCGAGCACCTGGTCGTAGTGGCCGAGGAGTTGGTCGCCGACGGCCTCCCACGTACGGTCGGCGACCGCCGTGCGAGCCGCGCTCCCGTAGCGCTCGCGCAGCCGGTCGTCGCCGAGCAGGAACTGGACGGCCGAGCGGACGGCCGCCGGGTCGAGCGGCGGCACCAGCAGGCCGGTGCGGCCGTGCTGGACCAGGTCGAGGGGGCCGCCGGCCGCCGGAGCGACGACGGGGACCGCGCTGGCCATCGCCTCCTGCACGGTCTGACAGAAGGTCTCGAACGGTCCTGTGTGGCAGAAGACGTCGAAGGAGGCGTGGATGCGGGCGAGTTCGGTGCCGGTCCTGCGGCCCATGAAGACCGCGCCCGGCAGAGCGGTGCGCAGGCTCGGCGCGCTGGGGCCGTCGCCGACGACGACCACGCGCACGCCCGGCACTTCGCACAGCCCGGCGAGCAGTTCGACGTGCTTCTCCGGCGCGAGCCTGCCGACGTATCCGACGATCAGCTCGCCGTTCGGGGCCAGTTCGCGGCGCAGCGCCCCGTCGCGGCGCGCGGGGTGGAAGCGGTCGGAGTCGACGCCGCGTGGCCACAAGTGGACGCGTGGGACGCCCTGTTCCGCCAGCGCGCTGACGGAGGCGGAGGAGGGTGCCAGGGTGCGGGCCGCGGCGGAGTGCACCGCGCGGATCCGGCGCCAGGCGGCGGATTCGCCCGCGTTCAGATACGTCCTGGCGTATCCGGCGAGGTCGGTCTGGTAGACGGCGACGGCGGGGATGTGCAACCGGGTGGCGGCGGCCAGGCCGCGCGCGCCGAGCACGAAGGGGCTGGCCAGGTGGACCAGCTCGGTGCGGTGCGCGGCGATGGCGGCGGCGGTACGGCGGCCGGGCAGCGCGACCCGCACCTGCGGGTAGCCGGGCAGCGGGAGGGAGGGGACGCGGATGACGGGGCAGGGGTCGGGACCGGGGTCCTGGTCGTGCGGGCCCGCGGGCGCGACCACGAGCGGTTCATGGCCGCGCCGTGCGAGGTGTTCGGCCGTGCGCAGGGCGCAGTGGGCCACTCCGTTGACGTCGGGTGGGAAGGACTCTGTGACGATGGCGACACGCATACCGTGGTTGTCGCCGCATTGAGCGTTGTCAGGGCCACGTGGATCTTTCCCGAAGTGGAACGCCCCATGAGCGTTAGGACCCGCGCCGGGTTTTCGGTGATCCGCCCGTGGTCCGCCCGCGGGTCAGCCGCGGGTCGCCCGCCTACCTGGACGTACCGCCGGAACTGAGCCGGCCGCGGACGGCGGTCTGTACTTCGGCCTCTTCCGCGGGGTCCGCGGCCAGTCTGCGCAGCTGCGCCAGGACCCTCACGTCACCGGATGTCGCACGGTGCGCGGCCAGTTCGCGGGTGCTCTCCTCGCAGTCCCACAGGCACTCGACGGCGAAACCGGCGGCGAAACCGGGGTCGGTGACGGCGAGCGCGACGGCGGAGGTGCCGCGCAGCTGGGAGGACGACGTCTCCCGGTAGATGTGCCGCAGGACGGGTGCGGCCAGGCAGGCGGAGAGCCTTCCGACTCCCTCGACGAGCGCGTCGAGCCCTTCGGCGTCCGCGCCGCCGGTCTGTACGGTCCTGCGCAGCGCGCCCAGCACGTGCTCGGCGTCCTGCGGTCCGCCGTGGCGGGCGAGCAGCCGGGCGGCGGCGGAGCCGAGCGGGTCGGTGCGGGCGGCCCAGACGCGGGCGCGGGCCATCGCCTCGTCGTCCCTGAGACGTTCCAGGGATTCCAGGGCGGCGCGTACGACGAGGTCGTCGGTGGAGACCGCGGCCGTCTCGATCAGGTCCAGGCGGCGGGGGTCGCAGCGGTCGGTGAGGTGGCGCAGCGCGGCGGCGCGGGCGGCGGACGGGCCGTGCAGGGCCGCTTCGAGCAGTTCCGCGTGGTCCTCGGGGCCCGCGACGGCGGCCAGGCAGCGGGCGGCGGGCTGGTCGCGTTCGACGCTGGGGTGGCGGGTCAGTCCCTGCTGCGCCCATTCGAGGACGGCGGTGACGCTCCAGCCGGGGGTCGGGCCCGCGGAGCGCATCTGGCGCTGCCAGCGGTCGAACGAGACCTGTTCCGCGGCCTTGGCCACGCGGGTCGCGGTGGCCGGTTGCGAGGCGTCCTCGGCCCAGAGCTGCCACGGGCGGGGTTCGTAGGCCTCGCGGACGGCGCGGGCCAGTTCCGCGTCGCCTTCCGGGGTGTGCGGGAAGCGGGCGACGACGGCGGGGCCCAGTGCGCGCAGTCCCGCCTCGTCGTCGCGGACCGCGAGCTCGTCGAGCGCCCATTCCCAGCAGCCGCCGGTGGCCGCGTACCGCCGCAGCAGGTGCAGCGCGTCGCGGCGGCCGTATCCGGCGAGGTGGCCGAGTACGGACAGCGCGAGACCGCAGCGGTGCTCGTCGGGGGCGACCAGGTCCTCCGGGTGGAAGAGGTGGTGTTCGATCCCGTCGAGCGGGCTCTCCAGGTCCGAGTAGAGACGCGCGTAATACAAGGAGCGCGACTCGACCCGCCAGTCGAGCCGGGGATCGCGCAGCACGCACTGCTCCAAAGCGGCGAGGGCTTCCGTCCGCGGCGCCGCCAGGGCATGCAGGGGCCCGTCTCCGCGTCCTCGCTGGAGGAGGCCGAGAAGGGATCCACTGGGCGCTATGTCTGGGTCGAACATGAGGTCAGCATCCGGTGCGGGGGGTTCCATGGCAACGGGATTTCCGCTACCGGTGCCCGGCATCCTTACCGGCCGTCGTCGGTTTCATGCCTGACGGGAACGGGGGATTCCGTGGGGACGGGCGGCGGAAGCCTACCGACTCGGGGTGTGCCGTGTCGCTTCCGGGCGGCGGGCGGGTGTCGAACGGGCGGCGCGGGGACGGCCGGTGGGGTGGCGCGGGGGGTGGCGTTACCCCGCTGGGCTGGTGGCATATGCCAGAAGCACCACCGTATCGGGTATCGCGGAAACCCTTACGGCCGATCGCTCCCTGTGCAACAGTCGTTACCGGCCCTTCCGTCCGCCACGGCCGTTCAGCGCCTGCCAGCAGACACGTTTCGGAGTGTGTCATGCCGTTCCCCACGCACGCGGAGCACAACTCCGCGCAGCCACCGGATCCCGGTGCGGTGGACGCCCTGATCTCTCAGGCGCGTCGCCTCAGGACCCAGGTGGATTCGGTGCTGCGCGAAAGCGCCGCCGCCGCCGAGGACCCCCAGTTGCGCTGGCAGCGTGCCCTGTGCGATCTCGCCGTGCACCAGCTCGACGACGTGGACACCCATCTCGGCCAGCTCAGGGACGGCCTGGACACCGGCTGTCCGGGCGCCGACCCGCTGACCGCCGACCTGCTGGTGGACCTGCCGTCGCAGACGTCCCTGCCGCCGGGGCCCGACGCGGTCAGCGCGCTGGGCCGGGCGGGCAGCGCGGAGTGGGACCTGCTCACCGATGACGCGCAGTGGTCGGACGAGCTGTACCGGATCTTCGGCCGGGAGCCCGCAGACGGTCCGCTGACCCTGGACGAGCTGCCCTCGTGGCTGTTCTCCGAGGACCAGCAGGTTCTCACCGAGATGGTGACCGGCTGCCTGGTCGACGGCCGTCCGATCGACGGCGAGTTCCGTATCGTGCGCGCGGACGGCTCCGTCCGTACGGTGCACATGGTCGGCGAGCCGGTGCTCGGCGCCGACGGGGACACCGTGTCCATGTGGGCGGTGTTGCGGGACGTCAGCGATCTGCGGCGCAGCCAGCGCACGCTCCGGGAGACCCGTGACTCCCTCCAGCGGCAGCGGCAGATCGCGCAGACCGAGCGTCGGCTGGCGGTTGAGCTACAGGAGGCCGTGCTGCCGCCCTGGCGCGGCACCCTGCGGTTCCCGCAGGACGGGGGGCCCACCACGATGGACCTGGCAGCGCATTATCTGCCGTCCGGCACCAGCGCCCTGATCGGCGGCGACTGGTACGACGCGATGCAGTTGCCCGACGGGTCCTCCTTACTCACCGTCGGCGACCTCACCGGACACGGTGTGGCCGCCACCTCAGGCATGGCGATGCTGCTGGGCGCGCTGCGCGGCATGGCCGTCGCGGGCCTCCAGCCCGGCCCCCTGATGGGCTGGCTCAACGAACTGCTGGACACATCGGCGCAGCCCGCGCTCGGCAGCGCCCTGTGCTGCCGGTACGAGCCGTCGACCCGGCTGCTGCGCTGGGCCCAGGCGGGCCACCCCGCCCCGCTGCTGTTCCGCGACGGGGCGGGGCGGGTGCTCGAATCCCCCGAGGGCGTCCTGCTCGGTGCGACCTCCGGCGCCCTGTACGGGCAGGCCGACGAGCAACTGGCCGCCGGTGATCTGCTGGTGCTGCACACCGACGGCCTCGTGCCGCGCCGTTCCGCGCTGGACACCGACACCGAGAGCGGCTCGGGACGACTCCTGGCGATGGCACCGCTGTTCGCCCGCGCCCGGACCGCACAGGAATGCGTGCGGATCGTCGCCGAGGAGTTCGGCACCCCGGAGCGCGAGGACGACGCCTGTGTGCTGATCGCCAGGATCGCCTGAGCCTTCTTTGCGGCTTTCTTTCCCGCTTTCTTCCCGTGGACACGTTCCGTGGTACGAGCTGTCCGACCCGTTCGGCGGCAGGTCGGCCGGCCGTCGTTACACGGACCGGGTCCGCCCGGCGGTTCCCTTCCCCTTGGATTTCGGCAGTGCCGTCTCGATCTCGGTCCGCAGATCCTGGATCTTGGTGTAGCCCGAATACCGCCCGGTGAGCCGGTACATCTCGCGCAGCCGGTCCCAGGTGCGGTGCGAGGAGGTCTCCCCGATGGTGAGCAGCGCCATCCGGGCGTAGCGGTCGGCCTCCTCCGGGTCGTCGGCGATGAAGCAGGCCGACGCCAGCGACAGATAGTCGAAGATCATCGACCGCTCGTGGCCGCCGCCCCGCAGCACCAGCGCCTTCTTGGCGTGGAGTTGCGCCTCGGCCGCGGCCGACGGGTCGTGGTCGGCCAGGGTGCGGAAGGCGAGCGCCTGCATCCCGTGCAGGTCGGCCTCGTCGAAATTCTGCATCCAACTGGGCGCCGGTACATCGCCCTTGTCGGACACGAACAGGTCCTCGGCCTCGCCGAGGGTCCGCCGCATCGCCTGGCCCCGGCCCATGGACGCCTGCGCCCACGCCTCGATGGTGCGCAGCATGGCGCGGGTGCGCGGCAGCGCGGACTCGCCGGAACCGGACTTGGCGAGCTTCATCAGGTCCAGCGCGTCGTCCGGCCGCCCCAGGTGCACCATCTGACGGGCGGCCCTGGACAGCGCCTCACCGGCCCTGGGCCGGTCGCCGCCCTCCCGCGCGGCGTGTGCGGCGATCACGAAGTACTTCTGGGCGGTGGGTTCCAGGCCCACGTCGTGCGACATCCAGCCCGCCAGCACCGCGAGGTTGGCGGCTACCCCCCACAACCGGCGCTGGAGATGCGCGGGATGGGCGTAGGAGAGCATGCCGCCCACCTCGTTGAGCTGGCCGACCACGGCCTTGCGCTGGAGGCCGCCGCCGCGAGAGGCGTCCCAGGCGCGGAACACCTCGACCGAGCGTTCCAGCGACTCGATCTCCTGGGAGCCGACCGGTACCGCCTCGTACTGGTCGTAGGCGGCGGGGTCGACGTCGAGCGGATCGTCGAGGACTGGCGCGTCGGCCGCCAGGGCCGGGTCGGTGTGCAGCCAGTCGTGCATGGCTGTGCTGAGTACGGAACCGGTGGCGAGCGCGGCGCCCGCGCCCACCAGACCGCGTCGGTTGAGCATGAGGTCCATTCCCGTGAATTCGGTGAGGACCGCGGCGGTTCGCTCCGGCGGCCACGGGAGGCCGTCTCCGGTCTGTCTTCTTCCCGTCTGCCGGCGCCGGTCGAACCCGAGATCCTCGATGGTCACGACACGGCCGAGACGCTCGGTGAACAGCGCGGCCAACACCTTCGGCACGGGATCGCGCGGCGACTCACCGGTCTCGATCCAACGGCGTACGCGCGATGTGTCGGTCGAGAGCTGCGGATGGCCCATGGCCGCCGCCTGCCGGTTGACCAACCGTGCGAGTTCGCCCTTGGACCAGCCGGTGAGGCCGAACAGGTCCGCGAGTCGGGTATTGGCTTCATTGCCCACGTCAAGCCCCCAGGTTCCTCGGCTGAATTGACACTATTCCCCCTGACAATGGCCCCGCGACTATTCGCCAGGGTTCGCCAGGGTCCGCTACGTGGTGTGCCACCCGCGGCCGGGTGTCAGGTAGGAACGCGCCACCCCGGTCCGTCTCCGCATTCCCCAGGGTGCGGTACCGGACCGGCCGTGGCGCCCCTGAACCGTTGGCACACGAAGGGATCTGCTTCTCCCCATGTATTCGGCATCGTCCTCCGTGTCCGCACCGCCCCGGCCGTCGTACCCCGCCGTCGCGGAACCCGCCCTCCGCCCTCGCCAGGCCACCGCCGTACGGCGCGTCGGCCGGCCCGCGGGCAGCTCCCATCCGCTCAGCGGGAGACTCGACTTGACCGGCCCACAGGGCGCCCAGTTGCGCACCGCCGTCGCCGCCGTGCAGCGCATCTGCCCCGAGTTCGCCCCGGTCCAGCTCCTGCGCCGCGGCGGCCGTACGGCGCTGCTGATCGGCACCTCGGGGCGCGCTCCGGCCGTCGCGAAGTGTCTGCTCGACCAGTCCCCCGCCTGGGCGGAGCGTTTCCGCCAGGAGATAGCGGCCTACCGCACGTTCGTCCGGCACCGGCCGCCGGTCCGGGTGCCGCGGCTGATCGCCGCGGACCCCGAGAGCTGTGTGCTGGTGATGGAGCGGATGCCCGGACGGGTGGTGTCGCCGCAGCGGCACCCGGTGCAGCCGCCGAGCAAGGGCGATGTGCGGGCGGCGCTCTCGGCGTACTCGCGCGTCAACATGTGGCGCCCGCCCGCCGGTTCCTTCGACGCGCCGATCGACTATCCCGTACGCATCAACCGCTACCACGAGTTGGGCCTGCTGACCGACCGGGACATGGGCGACCTCCAGCAGCTTCTGCACGGACTGGCCCATGTGCAGGGGCAGTTCTGCCACGGTGACGCGCAGTTGTCGAATGTGCTGCTGTCGCCCGCGGGTCCCTCGCTGGTCGACTGGGAGCACTCGGGCTGGTATCTGCCGGGGTACGACCTGGCGGTGCTGTGGTCGGTGCTCGGCGACGACCCGGCCGCGCGGCGGCAGATCAGCCAGCAGGCGCAGGCGCAGGGTCCGGCGGCGCGGGACTCCTTCCTGGTCAATCTGATGCTGGTGCTGACCCGGGAGATCCGCACCTACGAGACGGCCGTCCAGCGCACGATGCGGGCCGTGGGACCCGTGGCGCCCGGCGCGGCCGAGGCGGGCGAGGAGCAGCGGCTGCTGCTGCGCCGCCTGCACGACGACTGCGGTATGGCCCGCAGGGCGGTGCGCGCCGCGGTCGGCACCCGGTAGGCACCCGGTGGGCAGGGACCGGACGGGTACACCGTGGCCGCGGTCGGCCACGAGTTCCGCGCGCCGTCCCGCGCGCCCCACTGGTCCAGACCACTGACGAGGAGCAGGCCAGCACGCCGGCACGGGGAAACTTCCGGAATACGCCGCTGACGTGCGAAGACGGCCTCGTATACGGATGCCTGACGGATGGTTGACGGATGTTCCGGCAGCCGATACCTCTGTGGTGCCGATCGTTCGGCACATCTTGGAGGAGGCTGCTTTGCGAGGATCCGCTCCCCCGTCCGACAGACGCCGTGGACGGCGCGCGCTGCGTATGGCCACGGCCGCCGCGGCTGCCGCCGCCCTGCTCCCGGTGTTCGGTGTCGCCCACGCGGCCGAGCCCGGCCAGAGCGCCGCGGGCTCGCTGCAACAGGCGTTCGCGGACGCCGCCACGGCGTACCGCGTGCCGCAGAGCGTGCTGCTCGGCGTGTCGTATCTGGAGTCCCGCTGGGACGGCCACCAGGGCATGCCGAGTGTGACCGGCGGCTACGGGCCGATGCATCTGACCGACACCCGTACCGCCCTCGCGGACTTCCCGAGCAAGGGCATGGGGGACGGCGCCGACGACGGGCGCGGGGACGACACCCGGCCGATGATCAGTACGGCGACCGCGCAGGCGCCCGATCTGGCCGCGCTGCCCGCCTCGTACACCACGCTGGACCGCGCGGCGACGCTCACCGGACTGTCGGCCGCCGCGCTGCGCGAGGACGCGGCGACGAATGTGGCGGGCGGCGCGGCGCTGCTCGCCGACACCCAGAAGTCGCTGGGCGAGCCGCTGAGTTCGGATCCGGCGGACTGGTACGCGGCGGTCGCCCGCTACTCCGGCGCCGACGACACGGCGACGGCCGCGGCCTTCGCCGACGACGTCTTCGACGTCCTGAAGCAGGGCCAGACGCGGACCACCGACGCAGGGCAGCGAGTCACGCTGGCCGCGGCGCCCGCGGTGAAGCCCGCGGCGGGCCAGGCCGCCAGGATCGGCCTGAAGCAGGTCAACGCGGCGGGGACCGAGTGCCCGAGCGGTCTGGGCTGCGAGTGGATCCCGGCGCCGTACGAGGACACCGGCGGCGGGGACTACGGCAACTACGACAAGGGCGACCGGCCGAAGAGCGAGAAGATCGACACGATCGTCATCCACGACACCGAGGGCTACTGGGACACCGCCCTCCAGCTCGTCCAGGACCCGACGTATCTGGCCTGGCACTACACCGTGCGCTCCTCCGACGGACACATCGCCCAGCACCTGAACACCAAGGACGTCGGGTGGCACGCGGGCAACTGGTACACCAACTCCAAGTCCGTCGGCATCGAGCACGAGGGCTTCCTGACCGACCCGGGCACCTGGTACACGGAGTCGATGTACCGCACGTCCGCACGGCTGGTGAAGTACCTGGCGGCGAAGTACCACATCCCGCTGGACCGGCAGCACATCCTCGGGCACGACAATGTGCCGGGCCCGACGGCCTCGTACATCTCGGGGATGCACACCGACCCGGGCCCGTACTGGGACTGGGGTCACTACATGGCGCTGATGGGCGCCCCCCTGCGCGCGACCGCCGGCACCTGGGGCGGTGTGGTCACCATCGCCCCCGACTACGACACCAACCAGCCGGTCTACACCGGCTGTACGACGGCCGCGGCAGTCTGTCCCGCGCACGGCTCCGACGCGGTCCGGCTGTACACGGCGCCGAGCCAGGACGCGCCGCTGGTCAAGGACATCGGGCTGCACGGCGCGACGGGCGCGAGCACCACGGGCGTCAACGACGTGGGCGCGCGGGCCTCGGCGGGCCAGCAGTTCGCGGTGGCCGAGCGGCAGGGCGACTGGACGGCGGTGTGGTACCTCGGCCAGAAGGGCTGGTTCCACAACCCGGCGTCGCAGCCGACGGCCGTCAACTCGATCGGCCTGGTGATCACCCCGAAGAAGGGACTGGCGAGCATCCCGGTCTACGGCCGGGCGTACCCGGAGGCCGCCGCGTATCCGGCGGACGTGCCGGTGCAGGGCATCTCCGCGATGCCGTACACGATCCCGGCCGGGCAGCGGTACGTGGTCGGCAATGTGGTGCCGGGCGAGTACTTCTACTCGGTCTCCTTCGACACCAGCGACCAGAAGGTGGTGCGCGGGAAGCAGCTCTACTACGAGATCCAGCTCGGCCACCGGGTGGAGTACGTGATGGCCTCCGACGTGACCTTGCTGCCGTCGGTGCTGGGCGCTCCGCGCTGAGTCCACCGGGACCGCGGCGGCGGGCCCGAGGGTAACGGGGGGAAGGGCGGCACCGGGATTCCGGTGTCGCCCTTCGCCGTGCCCTGTCGTGCCCGTGCCTTGTCGCGCCTGTGTCCTGTCGTGCCCGTGCCCTGTCGCGCCTGTGTCCTGTGCGCCCTGTCGCGTGCGCGTCCTGTGCGTCCGGCCTGCGGAAGGTCTCCGCCGGGCCTCAGCCCGCCTGGAACATCTCCGCGGGCAGCGGCTTCAGAAGCTGGTAGAGGTCGTCGGTGATCGGCCGGTCCCAGGTGGCGATGGTGACCTGGACGCCGTCGCTGCGGTCGAACTGGGCGCAGGCGACCCGCGACTCGGAGATCTTGATCCGGCGCACGATCAGCAGGCTGTCGCCGTGCATCACGGGGGTGTCCTCGATCCCGGTGACCTCGGCCGGTTCGTCGTTGCCGAGCGCCGCGAGGAGCTGGGCCACCTCGAAGGGCACCTGGCCGTCGTCCAGCTCGCGGGCGGGCGAGCCGGCCGGGAGGTTGCCGATCAGCATCGCGGGGCCGCGTCCGCCGAACAGGTCGTAGCGCAGGTAGATGCCCTGGCAACTGCCGTCGGGGCCGGGCAGCAGCCCGGCGCCGAGGTCACCGGGCCAGTCCCCCGGGTCCATGGCGAGGACGTCGAAGTCCGGCCCGGTGGGCGTGGCTGCGCTACGGCGGCGGAGGAAGGACATGCCGCCATCGTACGGGTAGCGACCGCCGCCGGGGACCGGGCCCGCGCCCCTTCCGTGCCCTCGCCCCGTGACGCTCCGGCCGGTGCGATCCCGTACGGCGGCCCGCCCCCGGGCCGCTCCCGGGCCGCTCGCCCGGCCGTCAGCGGCCGTAGGCGTCGTCGTCCGGCGGCGCGGGCGCCGCGGGGATTTTGTGCAGGGCTTCCGGCAGCCCGGTGGGGTCGGTGCCGAGCTTGCGGTAGACGGCGTTCAGGGTGCGGACGACATCGCGCTCGCCGGTGCCGAGGGCGGCGGCGATCCGGCGGTGGTCCTCGCCCTGTGCGGCGCGCAGGGCGGCGGCGTGCTCGCGGGCGGTGAGGGCGTCGGAGTCGGCCGAGTGCGGGTGCCGCGGGCGCAGCCCGGCCAGCTCCAGCTCCTGGCCGGCCCGGTCGGCCAGTGCGTCGGCGCCGCACATCCGGGCGGTGTCGAGTCCGCGGTGGAGCTGTTCCGCGGCCCGCTCGGGCTGTCCCGCCCGGCGCAGCGCGGCGCCGTGGGCGACGAGCGAGCAGGCGAGCTGGTGCGCGGAGGGGGACTCCTCCAGCCGGTCGACGGACTCCTCGAGCAGTTTCAGCCCGTCCGGGCCGCCGGTGACCTCGGCGGCGACCCGCAGCGCGTGGCCGACGGCGGAGGCGGCGCCGAACTGGCGAGCGCGCGCGACGGCGTCCAACGCGGTCGCCCGAGCCCGGTCGGGGGTGTCGTGGGCCTCGGCGAGCGCGAGGTGCACTTGCCAGGGGCTCCAGGCGGGGTTGCGCATCCCGCGCGGGTCGAGCCTGCCGCCGACGCCGGTCAGTTCGGCGACGGCTTCTTTGTACCGCCCCTGGGCGAGCAGCAGTTCGCCGTGCACGGCCTGGGCGTCGGGGAAGGTGACGGCCGCGGGGAACGGCTCCCGGAAGTCGTACGCGGCGGCGAGTGCGACGGCTTCCTCGGTCCGGCCGCGGGCCAGCAGGATCTCGATGAGGACGGCCACCGAGTACCACTGCACGGGGGTGCCGCGGCCGACCCGCTCGGCCAGCCGCAGCCCGTCGCGGGCGAAGTCCTCCGCCTCCGCGAGCCGCCCGCGCCGGTAGCGCAGGTAGCCGAGCAGCAGATAGCCGAAGGACAGGTGCGCGCCGCGCCAGCCGTGCCGCTCGAAGCCCGCGATGCCGGTGGTGAACAGCTCTTCGGCGCGGCCCGGCTGGTCGGCGTACATGTAGGTCATGGCGACCAGGACGGGGACCTCGAAGCCCCAGCCCTCGTTGGCCCAGGGCAGGCCGCCGTCCAGGGCGCGGCCCGCGTGGTGCAGGACGGTGGCGGTGGGCTCGCCGCGCAAGGTGGCGTCCCAGGCGCGCAGGCCGATGATGTACCGCTCGGTGAGGTCGCGGCCGGTGAGCCGGTCGGCGAGCCTGGCCAGCCGCCGGGAGCGGCTGGGCGAGTCGGGTTCGTCGGCGCGGAAGGCGTCCCACATGAACTGTTCCGCCTGCATCCGCAGCCTGGTGCGGGCGCCGGTGGCGGTACGCGCGGCGTGCGCGACGACGTCGGCGGCCTCGCCGAGCCGGTCGCTGTGGGCGAGGGACTGGGAGAGCCGGAAGACGATGCCGTCACGCAGTTCGGGGTCGGTGATCGGCTCTTCGAGCGCGGCCCGCAGATGGTTGACGGTGACCGAGGGCTCCAGGAGCTGGGAGGCGGAGCCCAGTTCGTAGAGCACGGCGGCCCGGTCCTCGGGCGGCGGGGGTTCGCGCAGGGCGCGGCCCAGGTAAGCGCGGGCCGCCTCGGGCGCGCCCGCGCGCAGCGTCTCCCGTGCGGCGGCGCGCAGTTGGGCGACCACCCAGGGGTCGCCCTCGGGGTGGGTCTCCAGCAGATGGCGGGCAGCGGCGGCCGGGCCGAGACCCTCGTCGACCACCGACCAGGCGGCCTGGCCGTGCAGGGCGACGCGTACGGCGTCCGGGATCGCCCGGTAGACGGCGGTGGCGATCAGCGGGTGGACGAACTCCAGCGTGCCGCTGCCGGTGACGATACGGGCGTCGCGCAGCCGGTCGGCGCAGTCGGCGGCCTCCTCGCGGCCGAGTCCCGCGACGGTCGCGGCCAGCGTCGGGGAGATCTCCGTGCCGAGGACGGCGGCGGCCCAGGCGAGCCGGACGGTGGAGGGGCCGAGGCGTTCGAGCCGGGCGATCAGACCGCTGCCCTTGGCCGCGGCGGCCAGGTCGCGCAGCAGGTGGGCGCTTGACTCGTCGGGGCTCAGCCACCGGTCACGGACCTTCTCGGCCAACTCCACGGCTTCGAAGGGGTTTCCGGCGGTGACCGCCCAGCACTCGCGGCAGAACGCCTCGTCGGCGTGCGCGCCGACCGACTCCCTGACCAGGTGGCGGATGGCGGTCGCGGTGAGCGGTGCGAGGCCGATCGGGCGGTGTCCCGCCCGTCCGGGCAGGCCGCGGAAGGACTCGGCGCCCGGCGGGAGTTCGTCCGGCCGGTAGGCGACGACGATGAGCAGCGCCAGTTCGTCGGCGCGCGGCGCGAAGGCTGCCAGCCAGTTGAGCGACTGCGGGTCGGCCCAGTGGGCGTCGTCCAACACCAGGACGACGGGGGCGCGTTGGACGACGACGTGGGTGAGGACCCAGTCCAGGCCGTCGCGCAGACCCTGCGGGTCGGGGGCGGCGCCTTCCGCCGTGCACAGTCCGAGGGCCGGGCCGACGATGCCGTACCAACTGCCCAGCCTGGCACGGATCTCCGTCTCCGGGGCTCCGACGAGCTGGGGTTGCAGCAGTTGCCGCGCGACATGGAAGGCGACCTGCTGTTCCTGGTCGCCGCCGCGCGCGGACAGTACGGTGCAGCCGCGTTCGGCGGCCCTGCGGCGTACTTCGGTGAGCAGCGTGGTCTTGCCGAGGCCGGCGGACGCGGCGAAGGCGATGAGTCCGCCGTGCCGTTCGGCGGGGCGCGCGGCGGTGCCCGCGTCCGGACCGGCGGCGTCGTCGTCGGAACGTATGCCCGTGAGATCACTCAACGCCTCGTCCACGGCGACGAGTTCGGCGTCTCGTTCGAGCAGCGCGCGCCGGTTGCGCGAGTGGCGCTGCGACATGGTCAACCCCCCTGCCTGCCGGTGGTGTGCGCCCGGCGCACGACATGCGGGGACGTGCAGGACGGACAGCCGACCGGTGGCCTCACAGCGTACGCCGTCGGCTCCGCTGCGTAAGGGGGAACGGCCGTGCCGGTTCGCCACTGGCAGGGGACGTGACCGGCACGGCGGGACTGGCGGCGACCTGGGAGATCTCTCCGCCGCCCCTCACGGGCGAGACTGCCACGCGTGGCCGTCGTCCCACCAGGCACCGCAGCCCCCGCACCGCACTGGAGCACCCGTGCGCCCCATGTGCGCCCCCCTTACCCGCCGTAACGCGCCGTCTCGTCCGCAGGTCCCGTCATACGCCCCTCGTGCGCGCGTCAGCCCCCGCGGGATGTCGGCGCCTTTCGCTCATCGGCTCGCCCCGCACCTCCATTCGCACCGCACCTCAATTCGACGCGGGCCTCAATTCGACGCGCACCTCAATTCGGCGCGGGCCTCAGTGCGGCGCTCACACCGGCTCGATCCGCGTGTCACCCCCTCGCTCCGGTCAACTCCCTTGCCGCGCCTGCTCCTCACGCTGCCGCGCGTGGTGGCGGGCGACGCGGGCGCGGTTGCCGCAGGACGGCTTGCACCACTCCTGGCGGGCGTGCTCCTTGACGAAGTAGCGGACGCAGCGCGGGGCGGGGCAGGCGCGGAGCAGCTCGCGCTCGGGTCCGGCGAGGAACGCGACGGCGGCGCGGGCGAGGGCGGCGGCCAGCCGGTCGGCCGGAGCCGCC
>NZ_MECL01000265.1 GCF_014596445.1 Streptomyces sp. CBMA29
AGGGCCTCGGCGGCGCCGAGGAGGGCGGCGGCCCGCGGCGCGTCGCCGTTGAGCAGGGCGAGGCCCGCGGTGGCCTCGGCGGCGACGGCGCCGCTGAGCGGGAGCCGCATGGCGACGCTGTCGAGGGTGACCGCCTCGCGGAAGTAGCCGCGGGCCAGGTCCGGGTCACGGTCGGCGACGGCGACCCGGCCCAGGGCGACGAGGACGGCGGAACGGGTGCCGTTGCTGGAGAACCAGCCGACCGGGCACTCGGCCAGCGCCTGCTCGTACAGCGCACGGGCGCCGTCGCCGTCCCCGCGCAGCCGGACGGACTCGGCCAGCGCCAGGTGGGCGAGGGACAGGTACTCGGGGGTGCCCGCCCGGCGGGACAGCTCCACGGCCCGCTCGCTGTACGCGGCGGCGGTCGCGTAGTCGCCCGCCTTGGTGCTGTACGCGGCACGGTTGCAGAGCAGTTCCGCCATGTCGAGCGCCGAGTCCAGCTCTTCGGCGAGCAGCAGCGCGTCACCGAGGAGGGAGTCGGCGAGCGCGAGTTCACCGCGGTGGTCGGCGAGGTCGGCCAGCACGTTGAGGGTGGTGACCATGCCCCACCGGTCACCGAGGCGGCGGAACTCCTCGTAGGAGGCGGTGCAGTGAATCCGCGCGGCGGCCGGGTCGGCGCGCATCAGCCAGGACTGGAATCCGGAGCCGAGCTGGATCAGCGCGCGGTACCAGGGGTGGTCCTGCTCGGTGAGGAACTCCTCGAAGACCGCTTCCAAGACGTCGATGCCCTCGTCGGGCACCCCGGCGAAGGGCGCCCATAGCAAGGTGAGCACGGGGTAGCGGCGGGACAGCCGGTGCATCGCCTCGACTACCCGGGTCGCCGCCGCGACATGGCCGGCGAACTCCTCGGGGTCGGGCAGCATCCCGACCACCGCCATCACGCACAGCGCGTACTCCTCCTCCATCCCCTCCGGCGGATTCGGGCCGAGGGCTGCGAGGACCTGGCGGGCGGGTCCGAAGCCCTCGTAGCGCACGCCGCGCAGCAGCCAGTACGAGGACAGGGCCGCGATCAGCCGCATCGCGGTACGCACCTCGCCCGCCTCCAGGCTGCGGTGCAGGGCGGCCTGGAGGTTGTCGCGCTCGTCGCCGAGCAGCCGCAGCCACTCCAGTTGCTCGGCGCGGCGCAGGTGCGGGTCGGCGGTGAGCGCGAAGTCCAGGAAGTACGCGGCGTGCGCGCGCAGTGTCGCCTCGCGCTCCCCTGCCTCCGTCAGCCGCTCGGCGCCGTACGCCCTGATCGACTCCAGCGCGCGGTAGCGGATCCGGCCCGCGCCGTCCGGCTGCTCGGCCACCACCAGGGACTTGTCGACCAGCGCGTCCAGCAGATCCAGGACGTCCTCGGCGAGGATGCCCGCGCCGTCCGCGCACACCGCCTCCGCGGCGGCGGGCGTCCAGCCGTCCGCGAAGACCGAGATACGGCGCAGCACGGCCCGTTCGTCGTCGGGCAGCAGGTCCCAGCTCCAGTCGACGACACCGCGCAGGGTGCGCTGGCGCGGCTGGGCGGTGCGGCTGCCGCGCGACAGCAGCCGGAAGAGCGCGTCGGGCCGTACGCCCAGGCTGTACGGGGCGTCGTCGTCGGGCAGCGCGCCGAGCCGGTCGGCGATGTCGGTGACCGACAGCGAACGCAGCCGGGCCGCGGCCAGCTCGATGGCGAGCGGCAGCCCGTCGAGCGCGGTGCACAGCCGCAGGACGGCGTCCACGGTGGCCGGGTCCGCGGTCGCGTCGAAGCCGAGTTCGGGGCGTACGGCGGCGGCCCGCTCGGTGAACAGCCGTACGGCGGGGGAGAGCAGCGCCTGCTCGCGGTCGGTGCCGGGCTTGGGCACGTCGAGCGTGGGCACCGGGCACAGCGTCTCGCCGTTGATGCCGAGGGCTTCCCTGCTGGTGGCGAGCAGTCGCAGCAGCGGTGACCCGGCGAGCAGCCGCTCGGCCAGCCGGGCCGCGTCCTCCACCACGTGCTCGCAGTTGTCGAGGACCAGCAGCAGCGGGCGGCCGTCCAGGGCGGCGGTGATCCGCGCGACGGGGTCGTGCGGGCCGGGGTCGTGCCCCGCGCCGCCGGACGCGGCCGATCCGGTCGCCAGCAGCCCGCCGGCCCGCAGGCCGAGCGCGCCGAGGACGGCCTGCGGGAGTTCCGCGCCGTCGCTGAGCCCGGCCAGCGGCACGAAGCAGGCGTCGTGCGCGTACCGCCCCGCGGCCTCCACCGCCAGGCGCGTCTTGCCCGCGCCGCCGGGGCCGGTGAGCGTGACGAGCCGTTGGCGCGCCAACTGCTCACCGATCCGCTCCAGTTCGGCGGACCGGCCGACGAAGCTGGTGAGCTGGGCGGGGAGTTCATGCCGGGGCGCGGCGGTGGCGGACGTGCCGCCCCCTGGGCCTCCCGCGCCGGCCGCGCCTCCCGCGCCTCCCGCGCCTCCCGCGCCTCCCGTCGATGTTCCACGTGGAACATGTCCGTCCGCGCCCGCCCTGTCCGCCGTGTCTGTTTCACGTGGAACATCCCGTGGGGCGGCCCGCGGTGCGTCGCGTGGGGCATCGCGTTGGGGATCGCGTGGGGCATCGCGTGAGACGTCCCGTGGAAGCAGCGCCGGGTCGCCGCGCAGCACGGCGAGGTGGACGGCGGCCAGTTCGGGTCCGGGGTCGGCGCCGAGGGAGTCGGCCAGTTCGCGCCGGGCCTCCTCGTACGCCTCCAGCGCCTCGCTCTGCCGTCCGCTGCCGTACAGCGCGCGCATCAACTGGCCGCGCGGGCGCTCCCGCAGCGGGTGCGCGGTGACGAGTTCGCCGAGTTCGGCGACCAGTGAGCGATGGCGGCCGAGGGCGAGGTCGGCGTCGACACGGTCCTCGACGGCGCCGGTCCGCAGCTCTTCGAGCCGGGTGATCTGCGCGGCGGCGAAGGGGGCGGCGCCGACGTCGGCGAGTGCGGGGCCGCGCCACAACGCGAGCGCGGTACGCAGCAGTCGTTCGGCGAGGACCGGGTCGCCCGCGGCCAGGGCGGCGCGGCCCTCGGCGCTCAGCCGCCGGAAGCGGTGGGCGTCCACCTGGTCCGGTGCGACGGCGAGCCGGTAGCCCGCAGGAAGCCCTTCCAGCGGCACCGGCAGCACCTGGCGCAGCCGGGAGATCTGGGACTGCACGGCGTTCCCTGCGCCCGCGGGCGGCTCGTCGCCGTAGAGGCCGTCGATCAGCCGCTCGGCGGGCACCGCCCGGCCCGCGTCGAGCAGCAGCAGGACGAGCACCGCGCGCCGCCGGGGGCCGCCCAGCGCGACCTCGGCGCCGTCCGCGCCCACCACCCGCGTCGCGCCCAGGATGCCGAACATCACGCCCCCGTTCTCCGCCCTGGAGCGCGGGCCGACGCCGCCCGTGGCTCCCCCGGCACCGTCAGCAGGTCTCTGTGTCCTCCGCCTCGCCCAGGCACTCCGGCGTGGCGGCGGGGGCGTCGGTCACACAGCTCAACGCCGCGTCCGCCGCCGTCCCGTCCACGCCGTGTCCCGACGCGGCGAGCTGGAGCAGATCGTAGAGGGTGTCGCGCTGGCCGGTGTCGAGCGCGCAGAGGACTTCGTCCTCGACGCGGGCGAGCGCGAATTCGGCCTTGGCCAGCCGCTTGCCGCCCTCGTCGGTGAGCTGCACCAGGTGGCGCCTGCGGTCCTCGGGCGAACGGAGCCGTTCGATCAGGCCGTCCGTCTCCAGATCGTTGAGCAGGCCGACGACATTGGCGCGGTCCATCATCAGCGTCGTGGAGAGCGCCTGCTGGGTGCTGCCGTGCTGGTCACGCAGGACGGTGAGGGCCACCAGGTGCCGTGGACGCAGGCCGAGCGGGGTCAGCACGGACTCGGCGTGCAGTCGCATCCGGCGCGTGAGCTGTTCGAGCAGCGCGCCTGAACGTCGCGGGGGCTGGTTGAGCACGGGCAGTGAGGCCACTTCAGCAGTCTATCGGGCGGCGAGGAATCGTGACGTGCTATAAATCGTTGGTGTTACACAAATCAAGTATGAAGGGTTAACGAGATGCCTCACCTCCTGCACATCGATTCCAGCGTCCAGGGCGACCGATCCGTCAGCCGCCGGTTGACCGCGCGGGCCGCCGCCGCCTGGAAGGCCGCCCACCCCGACGGCACGGTCACCTACCGCGACCTGGGCAAGGACCCGATTCCGCACATCCACTCCGGCACCGTGGGCGTGGCGATGGTCCCGGCCGGGGACCGCAGCCCCGAGCAGGCCGCCACCTACGCGCTGTCCGAGACGCTGATCGGTGAGGTCGAGGAGGCGGACACCGTCCTGCTCGGTCTGCCCGTCTACAACTTCGGCGCGCCCAGCAGCGTCAAGGCGTGGGTCGATCACCTGATCGTGCCCGGCCTCTCCGTCGACGCCGAGACGAGGGACCCGCTGCTGACCGGCCGCGACTTCGTCGTCCTCGCCTCGCGCGGCGGCGGCTACGCCCCCGGCACCCCCCGCGAGGGCTGGGACCACGCGGAGCAGTGGCTCCCGCACGGCGTGGTCATGACCGGCCTGGTCCCGCGCTTCATCACCGCCGAACTGACCCTCGCGCCCGTCACCCCGGCCATGTCCGAGCTGATCCCGCTCGCCGAGAAGAGCCTCGCGGCGGCGGAGGAGTCCATCGACGCGCTGTGGCAGCCCGCACGGGCCGCCTGATCCCCCGGGTTCTCGGAATCACGCACCGGCGCCGTAGGCGCGGACCGACGTGCCTCGCCTCGACGTCCTCGCCCCGGCCTGCCTCGGTTACGCCTGCGCCACCACGATGTAGAAGGTCACGGCCGCGAGGAAGGGTCCCGAGGCCAGGTGGTCCAGCCAGCGGCGGGCCCCTCCGACGGTGAAGTACCCGGCGGCGAGGGCCCGCCGCGTGGTCCGCTCCAGGCCGAGGACCTTGTCGGCGGCGCCGACGTCCCGGAAGGCGGGCGTCACCGGGACGACCGTCGGCACCGTGAAACCGGCCTCCGCCGCCAGCCGCGGGAGCTGCCTGCCGATCCGGGCGTTACGGATCACCTCGTCGGTCACGTACCGCGTGTAGGCGCGCGACAGCTCCTCGTCGGGGTGGTCGACGGTCAGTGTGTCCCAGTCCGGCTCGCCCAGCACCAGCCGCCCGCCGGGCCGCAGCACACGGTGGGCCTCGCACAGCGCCCGTACGGGATCGGCGACGTGTTGCAGTACCCGGTCGGTGCGGGCGCGGTCCACGCTGCCGTCCGCCAGGGGCAGTTCGTGGACGTCACCGAGGTGGACGGTGACCGTGTCCCGGCCGGCGGTACGTTCCCTGGCGGTGTCGACGGCGACCTGGTCGTGGTCCACACCGATGACCGCGCCGGGTGACCGCGCCGGGGCGGAGCCCGAAGCCGTACGCGCGGCCGTGTCCGTACCCGCGGCCGTACGCGAGCCTGTGCCCTCGGTCGTACGCGGGCCCGTGCCCGTACCGCTGACCGCGTCGGCGAGGGCGCCGAGATCGGTGCCGGGGCCGCAGCCGATGTCCAGGACCGTCTGGCCGGTCCTGACATCGAGCGCGTCGAGCATGCGGCCCTTGTAGAGGCGGCCCAGGTCGGTCGCGGCGAGGCGGTCGAGGTAGGCGACGGAGCCGGGAGCGACGGTCTCGAAGACGATCGATGCCGGTGAGGCCGGTGAGGTCGTTGACGTCATGGCGCCAGTGAACCAACCGCCGCCGCGCGGGCGGGCTCCTTCCCCCGAAGGGGTGGTCACCAGGAGATCGCGTCGTTCATCGACTGCTGCCAGTAGCTGACCTTGAGCGAGTCGTCGATGTAGGTGCCGCCAGCGGGCAGCGACGGGTGGGCGCCGGTGCCGACGCTCTCGTTGCCGGAGCGGCCGTGGAAGTAGACGTTCAGGGTCTTCACGGTGCGGCCGTGCGCGGCGCTGCCGTCGGAGGCGGCCAGCACGATGACGGCGTAGCCGGACTCACCCGGGTTGAGGGTGACGACCGCCTGCGGCTGGGACTCCTCGATGACCGGCGGCTCGGCCTGGGCGTCGGTGAACTGCACGGACGGGTACGTGTAGAGGAAGCAGGGGTTGCCGCCGGTGTTGGTGACCGTGAGCAGCATGTGGTTCACGGGACGGTTCAGCGGGGACGCGACCGTCTTGGTGTTGGAGCCCTGGCAGGTGACCGTCTTGTTCTTGGCGGCGGGCTTCTTCGGCGCGGGGGCCTTGGCCGCGGGCTTCTTGGCCGAAGCGTCCGCGGCGGGCTTCGAACCGACCGGCGTGCCCCCGGCGTCCGCAGTGGTGGAGCCGGAACCGGGAGTGAGGGTCGGACCGGCCGAGGGCGACTCGTCCGAGGAGGAGGAGGAAGAGGCGGGCGAGGCCCCCTCGTCCCTGACGCCCGACCCGTCGTCGCAGGCGGTCAGCGCGAACGCGGCGAGTGCCACGGTCGCGGCGGCGGTGACGAAGCGGATACGGGTACGGGAGTTGCGGATGCTGGACATGTGGCGGGTGCCCCTTAGTCGTTCGGGTGGTGGTGCTGCTTGGATGACTGGAGCTTGCGGGGCGATCCGTCCCAGCCACCAGCATCGGCGGGGAGTTGGGGACGCTGGGATGGAGAAACGGGCTCTGAGCAGGGGGAACGCACATCCCCTGGAATGCGTGACTGGGACGCGGGGGGATGGAGGAACTGATGTCGGTGGCAACAGGGGCCGGTGAAACGAACGAGTTCGCGACCCTGCTGCGGCAGCTCAAGGACCGTTCGGGACTGAGCTACGGGGCGCTGGCGAAGCGGCTGCACATGAGCACGTCGACGCTGCACCGCTACTGCAACGGCACCGCGGTGCCGAACGAGTACGCGCCGGTCGAGCGCCTGGCGCGGGTCTGCCGGGCGACGCCCGAGGAACTGATGGAGCTGCACCGGCGCTGGATCCTCGCGGACGCGGCGCGCGACCGGCGCGCGGAACAGGCCGCGGCGGCGCGGGCGGGGGCCGGTGCGGGGGCCGCGCCGACGGCCGAAGCGGACCCGGCGCCTGAAGCCGGTCCGGCCCGGACCGAGGCGTTGAAGGCGGCTCAGGAAGCGGCGCCAGAAGCACCCGCACCCGGAACCGGCGAGCACGGTGAGCACAGCGATCTGGTCGTCAGTGACCTGCCGCCCGAGCCCGTACGACCGCACCGCCGCCGTACCGCCCTGATCGCGGCCGTCACCGTGGCGGCCGTGCTGGGCGCCGTGGTCCTCGCCGTGAATCCGCCCTGGGGCGCCGAGAAGAGCGGGCAGAACGCCGGCGGGAACGAGCAGGCGGTCGGCGCGACCGGCCCGACCACCGGCCGGGCAGACGCGACGACGCCGTCCGCCACCCCGCCCTCGAACTCGACCTCGCCGAGCGGCACCCCGTCAGCCCCGCTCTCCGCCACCCCCACCCCCACCGCCACCGAGACGCGCGGATCCGCGCCCGGCGCCACCGGCACGGGCGACAGCGCCGCCCCGCCGCTCAGCGCCAACGTCCACCCGTACGTCTACGACGACCCGTGCAGCCAGCACTTCCTCGTCGACAGCGAACCGGCGCACATGGGCCCGCCCGCCAGTGAGCAGGACGCCCCGCGCTGGGCCGCCGCCTACGGAGCGGTGTCCTCGGACGAGGAGCGCGTCTCCCTCACCGTTCAGGGCACCGGCTCCGAGACCGTCGTCCTGGAGGCGCTGCACGTACGGGTCGTGTCCAAGGCCGCCCCGCTCGCCTGGAACGACTACGCGATGGGCGTCGGCTGCGGCGGCGGCGTCGGGTCAGCGGCCTTCGACATCGACCTCGACAAGGGCAGCCCGCACGTCACCCCCGAGAACGGCCAGCGCGACTTCCCGTACAGCGTCAGCGAGTCCGACCCCGAGGTCTTCTACGTCACCGCCCACACCAAGACCCATGACGTCCGCTGGGACCTGCTCCTCGACTGGTCGAGCGGCGCCCGCCACGGCACCCTCCACCTCGACGACAAGGGCATCCCCTTCCGTACCAGCGCCGACGTGAACCGTCCCGGCTACGACTACCCGCCCGGTTACAGCGACTGGATCAAGCGGGAGGGCGGCTGACCCGACGGCCGCCCGGACCGGACGGGACCGGACCCAGACCGGACCGGACTACGCGAGCGCGCCGAAAGCGACCTCGGCCGCCTTGGCGATGAGCGCGTCGTCGCGGGTCGCGTCCTTCGCCGCGCGGCGGGACAGGACGGCGAGGACGATCGGGGCGGCCCCGCCGGGCGGCCAGGCGATGGCGATGTCATTGCGGGTGCCGTACCCGCCGGTGCCGGTCTTGTCCCCGATCCGCCACCCGCGCGGCGCACCGGCCCTGATGGTCTGATCCCCGGTCGTGTTGCGCACGAGCCAGTCGGTCAGCACGGCGCGCTTGTCGGCGGGGAGGGCCGTCCCAAGGACGTACGCGCGCAGGCCGGTGGCCAGGGCGCGGGGCGTGCTGGTGTCGCGGAGGTCACCGGGGACGGCGTCGCTGAGCGCGGGTTCGACCCGGTCGCAGTGGGTGACGTCGTCGCCGAGCGCGCGCAGGGCGTCCTGGAGCCGCCGGGGGCCGCCGAGTTCGCGGAAGAGGAGGTTCGCGGCGGCGTTGTCGCTGTACCGGATGGCCGCGTCGCACAGGTCGCGCACGCTCATTCCGCTGGCCACGTGCTTCTCGGTGATCGGCGAGTTGCTGACGATGTCGCCCCGGCCGTAGCGCACGACGCGGTCGAGCCGCCGCGGCGAGTTCTTCTCCAGGATGGCTCCGGCGAGCAGGGCCTTGCAGGTGGAGGCGTACGCGAAGCGTTCGTCGGAGCGGTGCGCGACGGTACGGCCGCTGCCGGTGTCGAGCGCGTGGACGCCGAGGGTGGCGTCGAACCTCTTCTCCAGCTCGGCGAAGGCGCGCCGCGTGGCGGGGTCGGCGGCGTTCGGTGCGGCCGGTGCGTTCGTTTCGCTGGGGGCGTTCGTCGCGCTCGGGGCGCTCGGGGCGGACGTTCCTGAGCCGCCGCAGCCGGTGACCGGCACGGCCGCGAATCCGGCCAGGGTGGCGAGCGCGGAACGGCGGGAGACTGGGGCGCGGGTGTCCATGGGGTGCGCGACTCCGTTCTGAGGGTGGCGGGTTCGCACCGGGGGGCCGCCGGTCGGCGGTTCGGCTCGCCGGTCCTGTGCGCCGCCGGAGACGGCCCCCGGCGTCGGTGCGGGGGCACACCGTACGGTCGGCCCCTCGTCCCGGAGTCAAGCCCGCGACCCGGCGGGATGTCGAATACGCTCTTGATGTCGGAATGATTCACAGGCCGTATCGGCGCACGCCAGGGGGCACGGATTGCTGACGGAACGGCATCTGGAAATCTTCGTCGCGCTGGCGGAAGAGGGACACTTCGGGAGCGCCGCGCAGCGGATCGGCATCACACAGCCGCCGCTGTCGCAGGGCCTGCGACGGCTGGAGGCGCTGCTCGGCGTCCGGCTCTTCGACCGCGAGCGCGGGGTGTCCCTCACCGAGGAGGGCGCCCTGCTGCTCCCGCACGCCCGCCGGGCCCTGGCCGCGCTCGCGGAACTGCGCGAGACCGGTGCCCGTGAGCAGGCCGACGGCCGCCGTCTGCGCCTCGGGCTGGCCCCCGAGGTGCCCGCGCCCCTCGCGGCCGACGCCGCGGCCGAGGTCGCGGGCGCGGGCGCGCCGGTACGGACCGGTGAACGTACGCGCATCGGCGTGACGACGGCGTCGACGGCCGTACTGCTCAACGACCTGGCCGCCGGGCGGCTGGACATCGCCGTGATCCGGCACCCGTCCGTGCTGCACGGACTCACCGCGGGCCGGGTGATCCTGCTGCCGACCTGGCTCCTCACCCCGGTCGTCCCTCCGGCCGGTCCGCACACTTCCCACAGCTCCCACAGTTCCCACGGCTCCCACGGCGACGGTGGCGCGCCGCCGCGGCTGCCCGTCGCCGTACGTCCGCGGGCCGAGGCGCCCGCGGCCCACGACCTGTTCGTGGACACCCTGGCCAGCCGTGGCCGCCGGGTGGAGACGGTGGTGGTCTCCGACGAGCGCGCCGGTCTCGCGCTGGTGGCGGCGGGTCAGGCGGTGCTGGTCACGGCGGACGACACGCTGACGGCCTCGGGGGTGGAACGCCGCGCGGCGGCCGATCCGCCGCTTCCGCTGCGGCTGCGGGTGGCCTGGGATCCGCGGCGGCCGGGGGCGGGGGAGACCGCGGAGACCGCGCGGCGGTTCGAGGAGAGCCTGGCCCGTACGGCCCTGGCCCGTACGGCCCTGGCCCGTAGCGTCGCGGCCCCTGACACTTCTGCGCGCTCTGCGCGCTCTGTTCGCTCTGCGCACGGCGTCCCGGTCCGGCGGGTGGCGCCGTGAGCGGCACGCGGCACAAGAGCGGGGTGGAGCGGGCCGTCCGCGCCATGTTCGACGACGCGGGCGTCCGCGGCTGGCTGCACGTAGCGGATCTGCGCCGCCCGTCCGACCGGGTGACGATCGACTCCGGCGAACGGCTGCCCATCGCCTCCGTCTACAAGGTGCCGCTGATGGCCGCCTTCTGCCGCCTCGCGGACGCCGGACTGCTCGACCCGCGCCGCCCGGTGACGCTGGTGCCCGACGAGCGGGTCCCCGGCGCGACCGGCGTCTCCGTTCTCCGCGACCCCGTCACCATGTCCCTGCGCGACCTGGTCGTCCTGATGATGACCATCTCCGACAACGCCGCGGCCGACGCCGTCCTCCGCGCGGTCGGCCCCGACGTGGTCGACGCCATGTGCCGCGAACTGGGCATGCCCGACACCCACATCCACGGCGGCGTCGCCGGCACCTTCAGCCGCCTGGTCGCCGAGACGGGCGCCGCCTCCCTGGACGCGGCCCTCGCCCGCGTCGCCGACAACGACTCCGTCGCACCCCCCGGCGTGTACGACCCGGCCTTCAAGGCGTCCGGCACCCCCGCCGACATCGCCGTGCTGCTCCGCGCGATCTGGACCGACGAGGCCGCCTCCGCCGCCCGTTGCGCCTTCATGCGCGACGTCATGCGCCGACAGCCCTGGACCCACCGCCTCGCCTCCGGCTTCCCGTACGACGACATCACCGTCTACGGCAAGACCGGCACCTTCGGCTCACTGCGCCACGAGGCGGGCGTCGTCGAATTCCCCGACGGCTCCGCCTACACCGCCGTCGTCTTCACCCAGGCCGCCCGCTCCGACACCAAACTCCCCCGCGCCGACGCCGTCATCGGCGCGGCAGCCCGCGCCGCGGTAGAAGAACTCCGCGGAACCCGCGACGCCTGACCCTTCTCGGCCGCGGCTTCCACGGCCCGTGGCCCGTTGCCCCCAGGGGGACCCACACCCGCTTGCCGCGCGCGAACGGGGGGGGCTGCCTCGCGGACGGGCGTCGAGGGCGACCCGCCACCATGCCGGATCCGGCAAACGGGATGTCCAGCGGTCGCGGTCGAAGGGCATCACCTGGGCGAGAACCGCGCCGCGGTCGGGAACAAGCTGTCGCTCACCCGGAAGCCGACGGCCCGCTCACCGCGCTGATCCGCCGGCCTGCGTAAAGAATTGTGGAGCCTAGGAGATTCGAACTCCTGACATCTGCCTTGCAAATTCTTCCGGGGCGGGTTCGTGAGCTGGTCGGATGAAGGCAGTGGGACGCTGACCTGGGGAAACTTCCGCCGCTGGTTGCCACTGGTGGTGGGGGATATCGCGAGCCATGTGTACCGGATGCGTACTGCCGATCTAGGAAGCGGCATCATCAAAGGACCGTTAGCCAGGGCGTTCGGTCCGCTGGGTTAGACCGCTTCTCCGCCCACCGCGTGCATGTGGTGGAGCAGGAGGAGTGCAGCGACCGCGTTGGCGGAGCGGATCTCGCCGCGCTCGATTAGGGAGGGGATCGAGGACAGCGGGACCCATTCGCGGCGTTCGGATTCGAAGTCGTCCTCGGGGTGGCCGATGTGTTCGGCGGTGGTGGACCAGTAGACGTGGTGGCGGCCGTCGGTGAGGCCGTTGGAGGGCTCGACGGTCAGCAGGTGCTGCAACGGCCCTGGGCGCCAGCCGGTTTCTTCGAGCATTTCGCGGGCGGCTGCGGCTTCGATGTCCTCGCCGTGTTCGACGACGCCGGCGGCGAGTTCCCAGCCCCAGCTGTCGGTGATGAAGCGGTGGCGCCACAGCAGGAGGGCTTCGCCGGCGTCGTTGACGGTGGTGGCCAGGGCGACCGGGCGCTGACGGATGAGGTAGTGGTCGAGGTGGCGGCCGTCGGGGAGTTCGACGTCGGCGAGGTTGAGGGTCAGCCAGGGATTCTCGTAGACGGTCTTCTCGCCGTGGTTCTTCCAGACCGACATGGGCGTGCTCCATCCCTGGTTGCCTGCGGGGTGCCTGGGACGCTACCCCACCGCCACGGTCACAGCGACAGTGAGAGCGAGGCGTCGATCTGCTCGACGGCGTCGCGTGCTGCGGTCGAGCCGTGGTCGGCGAGCAGGCCGCGCAGGCGGACGAAGCGGTCGCGTAGGCGCTGTGATTCCTGGCCCTGGGCCAATGTGAGGGCGGTGAGGCTGTGGGCGGCGGCCTGTTCGGGGTTGCCGCGGCCGAGGTCGGCGGTGGCGAGTGTGGCGAGGCGGTGCACGGATCCGCGGGCGTGGGCCTGGGCACGTACGGCTTCGGTGGCGTAGGTCTGCGCCGGGGTCCAGTCGCGGAGGCTGATGAGGGCTTCAGCGAGCTGCGCCTCGACCAAGCCCGGCTGGACATAGCCGAGTTCGGCGGGCTCGTCTGCGGGACGGATACGGGCAGCGGCGGCTTCGGCCAGGAGCATGCAGCGGTGGGCGGCGCTCTGGTCGCCCATGCGGGAGAACGCCTTGGCCTGCATCGCGTACAGGTCGGTCGCCAGCGCTGGCGACATGTCGGCCCCGGCAGTACGGATGCCAGCCTCGGCGAATGCGACGGCCTGCCGGAAGTCCCGCATGAAGACAGCCTGGTTGACCAGGAGGGCTATCACGTATCCGCCGAACGCCCGGTCGCCGGAGGCTTTGGCGAGCCGCAGTGCCTGGTGGAAGTACCGCTGCGCGAGACCCTGGGCGTTGGAGTCGTACGCGCAGATCCCGGCGACCGCGACCAGCCCGCCCACCGCCCGGTGCAGGTGGCGGCCGGTGGTGTCCGTATAGGCCCCGCGGACGAGCGGGGACGTACGGTCGGCGAGGAACCGTACGATCCGGCCGCGGGTCGCGACGCCGCCCACCTGGCGGTACATCGCCTCGTAGTGGCTGCGGGCGACCCGGAGGACATCGACGTCCGCGCGGCCTACGTGAACGTTGCCTGCGCGGGAGACGTCGAGGTCGTCGGGCGGGTTCTCCCACTCCCACACCGGCCCGATGGCCGCCATGCCGGTGATGAGCGGTGCGCGCTTGACGTCCTCGCGGTCCTGGCCGTCGCCGCGCCACAGCGCGGTCGAGCGTTCGATGAAACAGGCCAGCGGGGTGGCCGGTTGGGCTGTCGCCGGGTTGCCCATGCCGATGGCGTCGAGGCTGATCGGCCGGCCGAGGCGTGCGGCGAGCACGTCGCAGATCAGGTCGGGTACGACGCCGCGCGGTCGTTGTCCGCGTAGCCAGCGGATCACTGAGGCGTGGTCGTAGCGCAGTTGCTTGCCACGGGCACGGCCTGCGGCGTTCACGCGGGTGGCCAGGCCGACCCGCGACATTCCGGCCTCGTCGAGCAAGGCGTCCAGCAGCGTATTTGGCTCCATGTGATCCTCGCATCACTCAGTGCAGCAAGCGTAGCCAATTCCCTTTCACACAGTGTGTGTTCGCACCCTCCGCGCTCGGGTCCCGTACACACTCCCGCGCGGCCGACGGACGGCCGAACCTCTTCTCAGGGCCGCGTAGCCATCGGCAGGCAGCACAGTCACCGACGCGTTCCCCGGCGAGCAGCCGCCTCTACCTGCCCACCTGTGAAAGGTCGACATGACATGCCTTGCTCCACCTCATCGGGCTCACGGAGTGCCACTCCGCTGGGTGTCCGCCTGCGGCGGCCGACAGTGAAGAACCGAGACCCTGCCGTGCCGTCCGGATTCCTGGTGCCGGCCGACGAAGCGGAGGTCGCAACTGCCCGGCGCAAGGTCGTCGAGGTCGTCCGTGACTGGGAAATGACGCAACCGGATGAACTACTCGACGACGTGGCGCTGTTGACGACCGAGGTGGTCACCAACGCCATTCGTCACACGCGGGCCGCATGCGCCGTAGCCGTGCGATGGACCGGAACGCGGGTGCGGGTCGAGGTCACAGACGTCGACCCGAGGCGGCCCAGTCCACGCGAGGAAGCCGCTGACGCGGAGGACGGACGCGGTCTGCTCCTCATCGCATCGCTGTCCGCCGACTGGGGCTGCGAAGAAGTACCAGCCGGAAAGGTCGTGTGGTTCGAGGTCGAACCCCCGCAGGCGGAGCCGCAGGCCGGACAACCGGCGGTCCACTTAAGGAGCTTCGCGTCGAGCCTCATGCATGCGAGCGGGATCGCGCGATTGCGCCAGCCGTTCGCTCGCCCCGCCGTAGAAGGGGGGCGGTCATGAATCAGCCTGGCCACCCCACGTTGGAGCCGGACCAAACGGGCATCACGGTAACAACGACACCTTCACTCGTCACCACCGTGAGATGGGTGTGCGATCGCACCACATCTCTCGCCGACAGCGCGTTGGGCGAGCTGCTCGCCCTGGCCCAGAGCGGTATTCGCCCTCTTCAGGACGCGGACCGCTGGGTGCGCTGCGCACTGGAGCGGCATGAGCCGGGCATCCCTCACGTGGGACTCGTCATGGACCCCCACAGCCTCGCCAAGGGCGCCATCTGGCTGCGATGGCTCGACAGCTCCGTCTACTCGGCCCTCGCCGTGCTGCCTGACTGCCCGGCGGCATCCCCGGGTGGAGGGGACGGGTGCTGCGAGTTCGACGGCCACAGCGGCGGCCACAGTTGGGAGTTGGCCGACACGGTCGACCAGGGGACCGAGGCGGAACGGCAGGACAACGCGGACTGAACGGTTCGCGGTCTCATCTCAGCAAGAAAGGAGGTGAGGTAGATGGTCTTGTCGAACTGCGATCACGAGTGGGTCGGATGGTCGGGCAAGGTTCGTTGCCGGAAGTGCGGGGCGACGCAGTAGCGTGTGCGGCCCCGAGGCCGAAACCTCGGGGCCCCTTTGGTGGGAGGTGCCTGGATGCCGCGTACGGAGTGGGATGTACTGCCGTCGGCCGTGCGGCTGGCGGTGGGCGGGCACGTGGGGGCGGTGACGGGCTGGGTGCCGGTGACGGAGGGACTGACGTGCCAAACCGCCGCGGTGCTGACGACGGCCGACGGGCGGGTGTTCGTCAAGGGCGTACCCGTCTCGGACGCGGACGCGGTGCTGGGCCAGGACTGGGAGGTCGCGGCGAACCCGCTGGTCGCCGGGGTGGCACCGCTGCTGCTGGCCCGGGTGGCGGTCGCCGGGTGGGATGTGCTGGTGTTCGAGTACGTCGACGGGCGGCACGCCGACCTCACCCACGGCTCCGCGGACACCGAGTTGGTCGCGCAGGCGCTGGAGCGAATGCAAGAGGTGACCGCCGGCGGCCTGGCCCCGAGGCTGGCGAACCGGTTCGCGCACGTGCTGTCGGACGAGGAGCAACTACTGCTGGCAGGGGACACGTTGCTTCACACCGACACCAACCCCCACAACCTGCTGATCGGCACCAGCGGCGCACACGTCGTCGACTGGGCCATGGTCGCCGCCGGCCCCGCCTGGATTGACGTCGCCCTCACCGCCGTACGCCTGATGGAAGCCGACTGGCCGCCCGAGGCCGCTCTGACCTGGGCCGGCCAGTTCCCATCCTGGCAGTCCGCCGACCCCGTGGCCGTAGCCGCCCTCGTTGCCGGCATCTGCCGCGACTGGGAAGCGCGACTCGGCCCCGACGCCGCCCGCCCCAGCAACGCCCGCTATCAGGCACTGCTCGGCGCATCAGCAGAGTCCCGTACTCCAGCCTTTCGCTCAGAACTTTGGCCCGGGGTAAGTGGTTCGGGCACCAGGCCGACCTGACGCCGTGGAGTCGCTGACGCCTGGCTCGGCAATGCGCTGGCAGAAATCAGGATGAAGCTCTTTGAAGACTGCCTACGCCTGCTGGATGCCCAGTGGGCATCCAGCAGGCGTCCATCGGGTTACTCGTCTGTGGGGGCGTAGAGGTAGCTGTCGGGGCCGAGGATGTCGCGGAGCCGGTTGTACGCGGTGCGGTCCTGGTCGCTCATCAGGGGGAGGGCGTGGCTGACGATGGAGCCGTCGGGGAGCTGGGCGAAGTAGGGAAGCAGCAGTTTGGGCAGGGCCTCGACGGCTTCCTCGTACTCGCGGTGGTAGGCGCCTTCGCGTTCGATCTGGTCAGCGGCGATCATGAACTCCTCCCGGGTGGCGCTGAAGGCGAAGTTCTGCTCGGCCTAGGTGAAGGGCTGGCCGTCGCGGTGTGACCACCTGTTGGTGTCGGGGCGGCGGCGGAAGTCCGTGTCGCAGAGCAGGGTGACGACGTCGAGGCGGATGTTGGACAGGGGTAAGGAACTCCTTGTGGGGTGATTCGGGAAGGGTGCGTTCTTGGGGCGTGCTCGGTGGGGGGCGCGGTGGACGCGTCACGTGGTGCGGACGGCGTGAAGGTCGCTTCGCGGGCTGACGGGTAGGAGGCGGTTGGGCGCGGTTTGGCCCAGGGACCTCCGAGAGGTCCGGTCTCGCCACCCCCGGGGCGGGACCTGACGAAGGCGCCTTCGCCGGCGGCGAAGAGTGTCTTCGCCGATATCTTGCTCCCGCTCGCGGGGGCCTGCGAGAGCAATGCTCTCGCTATATCTTGCTTGCTCCTCTCGGTCGGGGCGGTGGGTTGACGGTCAGCGACGTGTCCCATCCGTTGCTGGGCTGGTCAGAGCCGGTACGGGTCACGGTCTTGGTACGGGTCGACCCGTCACAGCCGGGTCACCCGTCCCGCGCTGACCTGCGGCGGGACGGGTGATGCGGGTTGATGAGGGTCAGCCGCCGGTCAGCGGCGCGGACCCGTACCAGCCGAGGGCGGCGGCAACGGGAGGCCCAATCCCCGTGGCTTGGGCATGGCCGCCGACAGCGGGCCTGGCCCGACCTGGGCATCACGCCCAGGGGACTCGGTGTTATCGGGCTGGGGGCAGTAGCGGTTCCAGGCATCGGTGAAGTCGGCTTGGGCGTAGCCGCGGCGCTGGCCGTCGGAGAAACGGCGGTTGGCGGGATGGATCTCGTAGTCCGCCAGCAGCATCTGGAGCTTGCGGGCAGTCAGCCCGGCTGGACCTTGTTCGTGCCAGGGGGCTTCGGGGTCGGCGTTCAGGGTCTCCAGCAGCTTCTCGGTGGCCAGCAGCGCCGGGTCGCCGTGGGCGGCGAACGCGGACCGGATGTCGGCCAGGATGCGGACCTTGGCGCCCCGGTCCTGTTCGTTGCCCTTCTCCCGCTCGGTCATCACCCGGCACGCGGTACGGGCCCGCTGCGGCCACGCACCTCCCGCCAGGTCGGCGACCGCGACCAGCGGCTCCCACGTATCGGCCGCCCGGTCGCGGACCGGCATCGCCGGGATCAAGTTCGCCGCCTCCTCAAGTCGGGTCACCAGCCAGTCCGCCAGCCGGTCCCGCACGTTGTGGAGGAACGGGATGGCGGTGCGGGTGCGGAAGTCATCGACGTGCTCGGTCTCCAGGCGTTTGCGCATGCGGATGATGACGGCGCGGTCCATGATCGTGTCGGGCAGGTCGCCGATCCCGGCGATCGCCGCCATGGCGAAGGTCGGGAACTTCACGGGCTTGTGCTCCGCCCCCGTGACACGCGTGGTCGGGCGGTTGCGCTGGTGGCCGGCGTTGAGCAGACCTCGCATCTCCTCGTTCTTCTCTGCCATCTTGGCGCTGCCGAAGATGGTGTCGGCCTCGTCCACCAGGAGGGTCGGCGGCTTCTCGGTGATCGACCGGAAGATCGCCGACGGCGACGAGTTCACCGTGATGAACGGTTCATGGGCCGTCTCAAGGAGCACGTCCAGCAGACGCGACTTCCCGCACGCCTTCGTCGGCGCCACGATCGCCAGCCGCGGCGCGTGCTGCCACGCCGACTGAAGATGCGTCGCCGCAATCCACAACGTGACCGCGTCCACTGCCTCCGGACTCGGCGGGACCACGTATCGGGCTACGGCGGAACGGAGTTCGTCCAGCAGTCCGGAACCCTCACCCGGCCGATGGTCCGCCGATCCGGTCCGCACCTCGCCCGGTCCGCCAGCTTGGTCCGCCGGTCCACGGCCCGGTCCGCTTGGTCCGCTCGTCTGGTCCGGCAGCGCGGGGTCTGGTCCCGCTGATCCGCCGGGACCACCACTTCCGGTCCGCTGACCGGAAGTGGTGGTCAGCCCTTCAGTGTCCGGACCACCCTGGTCCGCTGTCTCGGGTGCCGTGACCTGCGGGGACCATGGCGGGTCCACTTCCCGGTCCGGTACGCCCCCTGGACCAGCCGCGGACCACTCACCAGCGGCCTGGTCCGCGGACCACCCGCTCGCGGTCCGGTCCGCGGCCGGACCAATGGGCTCGCCAGGGGACCGGTCCCCGCTGGTCCCCTGGACTGGGTCCGGCGGATACTTCGCGTGCTCTGTCTGCGGACCGCCGGACGGCGGACGGCGAATGGACCGGTCCGCTCACCTCGGCCAATGGTCCGCCGGTCACGCGTCCCGGCTCACCCGGTACCGCCACCGGCGGCCAGGGTTGCTGGGGTGGTGCGCCTTCGGCGCCTGGGGTCCTACCGTGCATGCATCACTACTCCTCGAAGGGTGGGGTACGGGCTGGCAGCCTGTCTCCGCCCAGGTCGATCATCGACATTCATGGGGAGTTGCCGTGCCCTCCGGCACCGGCTCGTCACGGCCGTGCGGGTCACGCCGCCAGATCGACCGCCTGGCCGTCCACCCATGCCTCGACCTCCGCCCAGCGGTACCGCAGGTGACGCCTGAGCTTGTGGACCCTCGGCCCGGCGCCCCGGTGCCGCCACTGGTAGAGCGTGGCCACCGGCACCCCCAGGTACTCCGACACCTCCACCGGAGTCGCCAGCGCACG
The DNA here is from genome assembly GCF_014596445.1 of Streptomyces sp. CBMA29. Classification (GTDB taxonomy): domain Bacteria; phylum Actinomycetota; class Actinomycetes; order Streptomycetales; family Streptomycetaceae; genus Actinacidiphila. The sequence goes on from NZ_MECL01000265.1 coordinate 19,003, forward strand.
CCGCACCCCTGCGACATCATTCCTCGCCTTCTGCAATCCTTCTCGCTTTCTCCTCCGCCGACCGGCGGCCGTTACAGGTCCCGGCCACGAGCGGCCGGGAAGAACACAACCGTAGAAGCAAAAAGGCCGCCGACCAAATAATTCGGCACTTGGCTCTGAAATCTCGTGAAGGATGCCGACCGGCGGCTAGCCCAGAGGTACCGTACAGAACTCAAACCCGCCGACCAGCCGCCCCATCCCATCCGAGGACACCATCTCAACAGGAGATACGCCACGCCAGGACTCCTCGGCGCGGGAAGCTAGCACGGAATGTGCCGCCAACAAAGCAACAGCCATAAAGGGGTCACAAATTCATCCCCGACAACCGCGCGGCCAGTCATCCCAGTACGAGAAAATAACGAATCCGAACCAGTGTTCAAAGCAGCGGACGGCGGGTAAATGCAGCAAGCTCGCGAACCGAATACAGAGGGAGCAGAACCGCTTGTTCATAACGAACACCCCGCACCACCGATACCACCGGACCGGTGCCTGATGGCCCGCGTCTGGATAGAAGACCGCGCCAGCCACACCGCGTACCAGCGCGCGGTCGCCCAGGCCAGGCAAGCCGGACGCACGCCACCCGGCCGCTGGCGCGTGCGCTGGTACAGCCCCGACGGCAAGCCAAAAGCGAAGACCTTCGCGCTCAAGGTCAGGGCGGACGACTTCCGCTCCCAACTCCACGCTCGGCTCGGGGACGGCACGTACCGCGACCCTGCTGCCGGACGCGTCTCATTCGCCGTGGTCGCCGAGTCGTGGTTCGAAAGCCAACTCCACCTCAAGCGCTCCAGCCGGGCCCGCTACCGGATCGCGCTGGACACGCACGTTATCCCCAGGTGGGGATCCACACCTGTGGAGAGGATCCAGTACGACGACATCGCCGCGTGGCTGTCCGAACTCGCGACGGGCAGGACGACCAACGGACGCCCCCAGGCGGCACGCTCGATCCGCAAGACCTACGTCGTCCTCAGCCGCGTCCTCGGCTTCGCCGTCAAGTCCCGCCGCCTCGCCTTCAACCCGGCCACCGGAGTACCGCTGCCCGCTATCAATCCCTCCGACCACGTCTACCTCGATGAGATCCAGGTCGAAGCCCTCGCCGACGCAGCCGCCGAATACCGCGCCTTCATCCTGCTGCTCGCCTACACCGGCCTCCGCTGGGGCGAAGCCTCCGCCCTGAAGGTCGGCCGCATCGACCTCACCGCCCGCCGAGCTCACATCGTGGAGGCGTTTGGCCTCGACGGCGGCAAGCTCTATCTGGACACGCCCAAGAACCACGAGCGCCGGTCCGTGCCCCTCAGCGCATTCCTCATCGACGAGCTGAAACCGCACGTCGAAGGCCGCGAGCCCGACGAACTCCTCTTCACCGGTCCCCAGAACGGCGCCCTGCGCGCCAGCAACTTCGTCCGCCGGGTCTTCGACCCAGCCGTCACGGCGGCCGGTCTCGGCCACCTCCACGTCACACCCCACAAGCTCCGCCACACCGCCGCCTCGCTCGCCATCGCCAGCGGCGCCGACGTCAACGTCGTCCAGACCATGCTCGGCCATAAATCCGCCACCATGACCCTCGACGTCTACGGCCACCTCTTCCCCGACCGCCTGGACGAGGTCTCCAAGAAGATGCACAAACGCCGCGCCCGCGTCCTGGCCAAGGCGAAGGCCAAGGCTGAGAAGGCCGCACGGAAAGCGCAGCAGGCGGCGGAGCTGGCGACGCTGGAGCGCGCAGCAGCGTAAATGGGGGCCTTAATACAGTTGGGGGTGGCTTGCCCCTAAAGTGCAAGCCACCCCAAAGTTCGGTCCGCCCTTGGCCTGGCTCAAGTCACAAGCGTGGCTGACTCAAGAACGATGGCCGTTCCGCAAAAGGTTGAGAAGCTCTGACGCACTCGGTAGCTGCCGCCGGAGAAACCAGCCGGAGTTCAGTGCAATGACGAGAACAAATATGGCGTCCAGCGCTTGGGACGGGAGACCCGCCAGAGCCGCCGCGGTGACAGCTGCTACTGCCACCGTGCCAAGGATCAGGAAGCGAAGCCCCTCCCGGGGAGCAGCGGCTGCCGGTTGGCCCAATTGGTCTTCGTCGAGTAGGCACGTGAGGCGACCCTGCGCGTAGCGCTCGGCAATCGTGACGAGCATGACGGCCATGTCCTGAAATGCGGTACCAGGGTGGGTGTCCTGCCGTGCCTCACATACGCGTAGAGCTCCTACTACCTGGGCCGCATGAGCGTGCAATGCCTGCCGACGATGAGAGACCACACGTTTACGCGGGGATGATATCCACGCCAGACGCGGGATTTCGTACCGGATGCGATTAGCTTGCCAGATGGCGCGTTCAATTAGCCGTAGTTGAACTCGGGGAACTTCGCACGCTCCTGCAGCCTCATGCCACTGGCGGTGGGCTCGAGCGCAGTGTGCTGCGGCACCCAGGATGACGATGACAGGGAAAAATCCCCCTCGCGTGACCTCAACTCGTTCCTGCCGCCGATGGTCAGCGCTCTTTCCCGAGGAAGCAACTCCGAACATGAAGGTGGCCCGGGCACCGCAACCCAACAAGATCAGAAAGGCTGGCACACGTATGAATGCGCCAAGTGGCGGTTGACGCCACGTCAGATCTTGCGCCCGGCCAGGCAGCGTGGCCGCCTTCTGCGCGACGAAGGTGACCGCGTCGTGAACGCCAGGCCCGAGCTCCGTCACATTCCATGCGATCGCGGCCAACATTAGGCATGTCGGCGCGAGCAGCAGCATCCCTGAGACGAAACGTCGCCACCAGCCAGCCACACACATCGGAGCCAGACCAGGCAGATCCTGAGGCAACCGCCCTGCGACCACCAGCGTCACTTCAGCGCCGACGTCAGCGACGAACGTCCTTGCGCGCTCGTCGGCATAGGCACGACACCTGCTGAGCAGAGGAGCGATAACACGCTTCTTGGCGAGGGCCCATAGAAGGAAGAGCCCACCCAAGATCAACAGCCAGAGCAGTACCGCCAGTACCGCCAAGAGAGTCTCCACGCCGTATTCTCTCGTCTCGCACCGACATGCGGGCGGGAGTTCCCGGATGGTGCTGCTAACGACCATCCCACGCAGACCACAAGAACAAGGGGGCAACGAACGCCGGCACGCAACGCCGTGCCCGTTCGAAACAGATGCCGAGCGGGGGTTCAGCGTCACCACGCCCCCGGTAGGGCAGCGGGACGAGGGTCCGCAATGATCCAGCGGCCACAAGCGACCCCGCGCAGACACCGTGGCCATCGGAGCAGGTCCTCTATACCACTCCGCGCCTGATGTGTACAGAATGCGTCCCGGACGCCAACGGCCCCCTCGCCCTGACCGGGCGAGGGGGCCGCTGAGCTGCGAAAACGGGGGTGGAGCCTAGGAGATTCGAACTCCTGACATCTGCCTTGCAAAGGCAGCGCTCTACCAACTGAGCTAAGGCCCCGCTACGGGAGACAGCGTACCGGTTCCGGGGGCGGGGGCCGAACGGGTATGGGGGTGGGTCCGTAGGATGGGTTTGCTGGATTCGCGGGAGCAAATTGGGAGCGCGTATGGATGCGTCGGCGCAGGACTCGGCACGTCGCGCGCAGGAGGCGAGGGAGTTGCAGCGGGGGTGGTACGGGGAGCCCTTGGGGGATCTGTTCAGGCGGCTGCTCGCGGACCTGGGGCTGAACCAGGCGCGGCTGGCGGCGGTGCTGGGGCTGTCGGCGCCGATGCTGTCGCAGCTCATGAGCGGGCAGCGGGCGAAGATCGGGAATCCGGCGGTGGTGCAGCGGTTGCAGGCGTTGCAGGAGCTGGCCTGGCAGGTGGCGGAGGGCCGGACGGGGGCGATCGAGGCCGCGGCGCGGATGGACGAGATCCGGGAGCTGGCCGGGTCGTCGGTGCTGGGCGGTACGACGACGCACTCGGCGGCCGGGGAGCTCCCGGCGGCGCCCGCGCGGCAGGTGGTGCGGGGAATCCAGGACGTGCTGCGGTCGGTCGCGTCGGCGGAGGAGATCGAGCGGGCGGCGCACTCCCTCGCGCCCGCCCACCCGCACCTGGCAGAGTTCCTCCGTGTGTACGGCACCGGGCGGACCGGTGAGGCGGTCGCGCACTACGAGGCGCATCAGGACTGAGGGGAGGGGCGCGCACCATGGGTGAGGTCTTCGCGGGCCGGTACGAACTGGTGGACCCGATCGGCCGCGGCGGCGTGGGCGCGGTCTGGCGCTCGTGGGACCGCCGCAGGCGCCGCTACGTGGCCGCCAAGGTCCTCCAGCAGAGCGACGCGCACGCGCTGCTGCGTTTCGTCCGCGAACAGGCGATGCGGATCGACCACCCGCATGTGCTGGCCCCGGCGAGCTGGGCGGCCGACGACGACAAGGTGCTGTTCACCATGGACCTGGTGCACGGCGGCTCGCTGTCGCACCTGATCGGCGACTACGGGCCGCTGCCGCCGCACTATGTGTGCGTGCTGCTCGACCAGTTGCTGTCCGGGCTGACCGCCGTGCACGCCGAGGGCGTCGTCCACCGCGACATCAAGCCCGCGAACATCCTGCTGGAGGCGACCGGCACCGGCACCCCGCACCTGCGCCTGTCGGACTTCGGCATCGCCATGCGCAAGGGCGAGCCGCGGCTGACCGAGACGGACTACGTGGTCGGCACGCCCGGCTACTTCGCGCCGGAGCAGATGCTGGGCGCCGAGCCCGACGTCCCCGCCGACCTCTACGCGGTGGGCCTGGTCGCGCTCTATCTGCTGGGCGGGCGGAAGCCGGACGCGCAGGCGATCTCGGAACGCTTCCTGACGATGGGCATGCCGCCCGCGCCCGTGGGGGTGCCGGAGCCGCTGTGGCAGGTCATCGGCGCGCTGCTGCAACCCGACCCGCGGGCCAGATTCCGTACGGCCAACGGCGCGCGCAAGGCGCTGGCCGCCGCCGTGGAGCTGATCGGGGAACCGGCCGCGGGCGACGAACCGGTGGAGGTCTTCGACCAGATCGGCCCGCTGCCCGAGGGCTTCGGCCCGGACGGCCCGCTGCCCGCCAAGTCCGCGCAGTCCGCGGAACGCGCGAGGCACGCGGGACCCGCGGAACCGGAGCCCGCCGCGCCCGCCCCGCACACCGCGCCCGCCCAGCAGGCCGCCGCCTC
>NZ_MECL01000266.1 GCF_014596445.1 Streptomyces sp. CBMA29
CGCCGCCGCGGGCGGACGCCGCGCCCGCCGTGTCCGCCGCGCCTGTCTCGTCTGCCGTGTCCGTGCCGCGTCCGGCGGTCGGCCCGGCGAAGGTGTCGATCCAGTACGCCCGGTCCGCCCGGTGCCGCTCCGACCCGAGGTACGCCAGCTCGTCCGCCACCAGGTCGCGCAGTGAGGCGGCCGGGAGGTCGACCGCGGCGATGTCCTCGCCGCGGACCGCACGCGCGTAGAGGTCGGCCACGAGGTGGTTGACCGTGCCGCCGCTGAGCCCGTCGATGGCTATGTGGTGGTAACGCACGTACCAGTAGCGCAGCCGGGGGCCGAGCCGCAGCAGTGCGAAGTGGTGGGACGGCGCGTCGAGCCGGTCGACGGTGGCCATGTCCCGTGCCATGTACGACTCGGCCTCGGCCGCCGGGTCCTCGGCGCCTGACAGGTCGAGGAGGCGGACCCGGCCGGTCCCGGCGGCCGGGCGGTCGGTGACGTACTGCCGGACGCCGTCGTCACCGGTCTCGAACCGCAGGTGGAGATTGTCGCAGTGGGCGACGGCCCGGCCGAGCGCGGCGGCGAAAAGCGCCTCGTCGAGGTCGCCGTGGATCTCCAGGCATTCCCCGATGTTGTACTTCGGACTGTCCGGATCGATCAACTGCCCGTACCAGACACCTTGCTGGGCCGACGTCAGTTCGAAGAGATCCCGGGAAACGCTGTCCGCCGGGAAGGAACTGTCTTCTAAGAAGGAGCTGTCTTCATGCATGCCGGTCGACCCCTTCGGGGAGATTCTGGAACGGTGCGGAGAAACGACGAAATCAGCCCGTCGATAAAATGCCCGCCGACGCCGTGCCGATGGAGGCGGACCGAAAGCGCGCCCGCGTCATCGCGTCAGGCACTCGGGCCCCGCCGACACGGCGATTCGCGGCGAAGGGCGTTCCCTGCCGCGCGCGGCGGATGACGCCGCGAAGGAGACCGGGTGATGGTCCCGGTGAAACACCCGCGACGAAAGAGAGCATTCACGGACCGAAAATGATCGCATGCGGTCAGCTTCGGTCGGACCCGCTCACCGAGGCGGCGGGAAGCGCGCGAGACCGGGTCGGCACCCGTCCCGGGGAGGACGGATGCCGACCCGGGATTCCGTCTACCGGACGTCCGCCTCCATCGCGCGCACCAAGCTCGTGGGCCGCATGTCGATCCAGGACTTCTCGATCGCGTCCAGGCACTCCTGACGGGATCTCTCCGGACCGTCCGCGTGCCAGCCGCCGGGTTGGTCGAGATGTGCGGGCCACAGGGAGTGCTGTCCCTCGTCGTTCACCAATACGACGAACCGAGCCGAGTCGTCGTCGAAAGGATTAACCATGGCCGCTCCACCTTCCCTCAGTTTTCCGTTTCATCTCGCCGTACGGGCCCCGGTAAAGCGCGGGGCGGCACAGCCCTGTCCCTATTCGCATCCTCGTCAGAGTACAACAGCCGACTTCTTCGGACGGAAAGACTGCCGGGAGGCCGACAATTGGCCGGTTTCACCTGTTGGGTGTACGAACTTTCCCCACACCTGATTCAGATCGGAGAACCGGGGTATATAGGTGCCCAGCGGTGACGGACATATTTTCGATTACCCGGGATACCCCACCCCGAACTGCGCCTTCTTCGACGGTCGCGGAACGGACCGGCCGGGCCGTAGATAAATGTCAGGGCACCGCATCACGTAAAGCTCGCTCCCTTGGCGTCCGAAACGACGACACGGAGGCAGCGGCGCTCGTTAATGGCCAAATCCGTACATCGGTAATCGACCGGGCGGCATCACGGATTATCTGGCAACGGCGGCTGGCATAGGCCAACGGATTCACCGATCCCGCTCCGCGGGGAATTCGCACGTCACAGGTGCGCGCCAGGAAATGCGCCGTGCGGGCGCCGTGTGCCGCGCGCCCCCCGCACGCCGGTTGCACCCGGGGCGCGTGAGGGGCGTGGGACCCGGGATCTACGACCTTGCGCGTACGGCGACGCGGACGCGCGTAGTCGGACTGCTCAGCATTCCTGGTCCGCGCGGCGACACGTGAGCGTCACAGCCCGCGCGGTGTCACCAGGCGGAGGGTGCGTAGTCCTTCAGGAAGCAGCCGTAGAGATCCTCGCCGCGCTCGCCGCGGACGACGGGGTCGTAGACGCGGGCGGCGCCGTCGACGAGGTCGAGGGGGGCGTGGAAGCCCTCGGCGGCGAGCCGGACCTTGTCGGGGTGGGGTCGTTCGTCGGTGATCCAGCCGGTGTCGACGGCGGTCATGAGGATGCCGTCGGTGTCGAGCATCTCCTGGGCGCTGGTGCGGGTGAGCATGTTGAGGGCGGCCTTCGCCATATTGGTGTGGGGGTGGCCGGGGCCCTTGTAGCCGCGGCTGAACTGCCCCTCCATGGCGGAGACGTTGACGACGTACTTGCGGCGGGCCGCGGCGGCGGCCATGGCCGGCCTGAGCCGGCTGACGAGGACGAACGGCGCGGTGACGTTGCAGAGCTGGACTTCGAGGAGTTCGACGGGGTCGACCTCGCCGACGGTCTGCACCCAGGTGTTGGTGGGGTCGAGGTCGGGCACGAGCCCGCCCGCGTCGATGGCGGTGCCCGCTTCGATCCGCGCGAGCGAGGCGGAGCCGCTGACGAGGGCGAGGCCGGTGACGTCCTGCGCGGTGAGGGCGTCCTCGCGGCGCGGGGCCGGCAGGGCGGCCGCGGTCTGCGCGCCGCTGCCGAAGGCGCCGAACACCTCGGACGCGGGCAGTTCGCCCGCGGGCAGGGGAGCCGACTCGGCGGCGACCAGCTCGCGGTAGGCGTCCGGGGAGCGGCGTACGGTCTGGGCGGCGTTGTTGATCAGGATGTCGAGCGGGCCCGCCGCCGCGACCGAGTCGGCGAGGGCGACGACCTGGGCGGGGTCGCGCAGGTCGATGCCGACGATCTTGAGCCGGTGGATCCACTCGGCGCTGTCGGGCATGGCCTTGAAGCGGCGGACGGCGTCACTGGGGAAGCGGGTGGTGATCGTCGTGTGCGCGCCGTCGCGGAGCAGCCGCAGCGCGATGTACATGCCGATCTTGGCGCGTCCGCCGGTGAGCAGCGCGCGGCGCCCGGTGAGGTCGGTGCGCGCGTCGCGGCGGGTCCGGTTCTCGGCGGCGCAGGACGGGCAGAGCTGGTGGTAGAAGGCGTCAACCTCGACGTAGCGGGTCTTGCAGACGTAGCAGGAGCGGGGCCGCTCCAGGATGCCCGCGATCTCCGTGCTGACGGAGGCGGTGAGCTGGATGCCGAGGGTCTCGTCGTCGATCCGGTCGGCGGCGCCGGTCGCGGTGGCCTCGGTGACGGCCTTGTCGTTGGCGGTCTTGGCCGCCCGGCGATCCTGGCGGCGGCGCTGCTTCACCGACCGGTAGATGCCCGCGGTGGCCCGGCGTACGGCGATGGCGTCGGGGTGGTCGACGGGCAGCGTGTCGAGTTCGCCGAGTACGGCGAGGCAGACGGCCATCCGCGCGGGATCGATGCCGGGCACGTCGGCGAAGACCTCGGCGCCGTCCGCGCCCGGGGCGGCCTCCGCGCCGTCCGTGTCCTCGGCATCACCGATCGGTTCCTCGTAGGCCCCGTGGCCGTGAAGGTCCTGCGTTGTCGCCGTCATCCCGCCGCTGCTCTCTCCGTATGTGCCCATGCGATGCCCCCAAGGGGGCCCTGCCCCGGCCGAACTTTACGTTTGCACCGGTAGCAGCTCCAAACCCGGCCGCGGGCCCGGCGGTACCCTCGGGTCGTTTCCGCCCGCGCCGGAGCCGCACCCGGAGCCGCACCTGGAGGTCCGTTGAGCGCCAGCAGTCCGCTCGCCGTCCCGTACGACGCGCCCTTCGGGGTGCGCAATCTGCCGTACGGGGTGTTCAGCACCGCCGACGAGCCCGCCGCGCGGCGGATCGGGGTGGCGTACGGCGATCACGTGCTGGACGCGGGGGCCGCGGCGCGGGCGGCCGGGGCGCCCGCCGATCTGGCCGCCGCGCTCGGCGCGGAATCGCTCAACCCGCTGCTGGCCGCCGGCCGCCCGCTGTGGACGCGGGTCAGGGCGGCGCTGACCGCGTGGCTGACCGACGACACGTACGCCGACGCCGTCGAGCCGTGCCTGCTGCCGCGCGCGGAGCTGACGATGCGCCTGCCGTTCGAGGTGGCGGACTACGTGGACTTCTACGCCTCGGAGCACCACGCCGCGAACATCGGCCGGATCTTCCGGCCGGGGGCCGAGCCGCTGACCCCGAACTGGAAGCATCTGCCGATCGGTTACCACGGGCGGGCGGGCACCGTCGTGGTCTCCGGCACGCCGGTGGTCAGGCCGTGCGGGCAGCGCAAGGCGGCGGCCGATCCGGCGCCGGACTTCGGCCCCTCGCGGAAGCTGGACATCGAGGCGGAGCTGGGCTTCGTGGTGGGCGCGCCCTCGCCGCTCGGCGGCCGGGTGGCCCTGGCCGACGCGGACGCGCACGTCTTCGGGGTGTGCCTGGTCAACGACTGGTCGGCGCGCGACCTCCAGGCGTGGGAGTACGTCCCGCTCGGCCCCTTCCTCGGCAAGTCCTTCGCCACGTCGGTGTCGCCGTGGGTGGTGCCGCTGGCCGCGCTCGCGCAGGCCCGTACCGACCCGCCGGTCCGCGACACCGAGCCGCTGCCGTATCTCGACGACCGCGCGGCGCAGCCGCCGTACGGCCTCGACATCGCCCTGGAGGTACGGCTCAACGGGCATCTGGTGTCCCGGCCGCCGTTCGCCGCCATGTACTGGACGTACGCGCAGATGCTGGCGCACCTGACGGTGAACGGCGCGAGCCTGCGGACCGGGGACTTCTTCGCCTCGGGCACGGTCAGCGGACCCGGGCGGGAGACCAGGGGCGCGCTGATGGAGCTGGCCTGGAACGGCGAGGAGCCGCTGGAGCTGCCGGACGGGACGCACCGGTCGTTCCTGGAGGACGGCGACGAGGTGGTGATCAGCGCCACCGCGCCCGGCCCCGGCGGTACGCGGATCGGCCTCGGCGAGGTCGCGGGCAGGATCGAGCCCGCGCGCCCCTGACGGACCGGCAGCCGCTGCCCTAGCAGACCTCTCGCCGCTTCCGCCGCCGCCACTCCCGTGTTCGCCTCACCTCTCCCGCCACTCTCCCCCGTACGGCTCAATCCCATCCGGCACAGCCGGTTCACACGTGCTTCCGTGTGAAGGAGCATGCGGAGAGCAGAAGAGCGCATGGCCAACAGCGGGACGAGCGACAGCCGGTCCATACGGCGGCCGGCGGGAAGCGGGAATCCAAATGGCGACACGTGCACGCTCAGGGCTTCTGGGTGAACTGTCGGCGGAGTTCGTCGGGACGATGATCCTCCTTCTGATCGGTATCGCCGTCGTGGCCCAGGTAGTGGCCGGCGGCGCGCTGACCGATCCGAAGGGCGGTCTGGGCGACCATGACAGCATCGCCTGGGCCTGGGGGCTCGGCGTCACTCTCGGTGTCTATGTGGCCGCGCGGCTCAGCGGCGCCCATCTCAATCCGGCGGTGACGCTGACGCTCGCGGTGTTCAAGGGCTTCGCGTGGAAGAAGGTCCTGCCGTACGCGCTGGCGCAGACGGCGGGCGCCTTTGTCGCCGCGCTGATCGTCCGCTGGAACTACAGCGAGATCCTGGGTCACGCCGACCCCGGTCACACCATGAAGACGCAGTTCGTCTTCTCCACCCTGCCGGGCAACGGTTCGCTGACCGCCGGTGTGCACGAGTGGGGCGCGTTCCGCGACCAGGTGATCGGCACCGCGATCCTGCTGATCCTGATCCTCGCGATCACCGACGTGCTCAACACCGCGCCCAAGGCGAATCTCGGCCCGTTCATCATCGGTCTGATCGTGGTCGCGATCGGTATGGCCTTCGGCGCCAACGCCGGTTACGCGATCAACCCGGCGCGTGACCTCGGCCCGCGGCTTGCCAGCTACATCACGGGCTACAGCACGGCCTGGCGGGACCAGTGGGGCAATCTGTACTTCTGGGTGCCGATCGTCGGCCCGTTGGTCGGCGGTGTCATCGGCGGTGCGATCTACAAGTACCTCGTCGGCCGTTTCCTGCCCAACGCCGAGCCGGAGCCGCCGGGACGCGCCCCCGCCTCCGAGCCCGCGAACGAGTTCTGAGCCGGCCCCGGTCCCGACCCGTACACCCACGAAAGGCAGGAAGCACCCATGGCGGACTTCGTCGGCGCGGTGGATCAGGGAACCACCAGCAGCCGCTTCATGATCTTCGACCACGACGGAAACGAAGTGGCCAAGCACCAGTTGGAGCACACCCAGTACCTGCCGAAGCCGGGCTGGGTGGAGCACGACCCGGTGGAGATCTGGGAGCGGACCAACGTCGCGATCCAGAACGCGGTGCGGTCGGCCGGCATCTCGGCCTCCGACCTCGCGGCGATCGGCATCACCAACCAGCGTGAGACCACCGTCGTCTGGGACCCGCGCACCGGTCGCCCGTACGGCAACGCGATCGTCTGGCAGGACACCAGGACCGACTCGATCGCCAAGGCGCTGGAGCGCGACGGCCACGGCGACCTGATCCGGCGCCGCGCGGGCCTGCCGCCCGCGACGTACTTCTCCGGCGGCAAGATCAAGTGGATCCTGGAGAACGTCGACGGGGTCCGCCAGGCCGCCGAGCAGGGGCACGCGCTGTTCGGCACCACGGACTCCTGGATCCTGTGGAACCTCACCGGCGGTCCGAACGGCGGCATCCACGCCACCGACGTCACCAACGCCAGCCGCACGATGCTGATGGACCTGGAGACGCTGGACTGGGACGAGGAGCTGCTCGGCATCTTCAACATCCCGCGCGCGATGCTGCCGACGATCCACCCGTCGTCGCACCCCGAGGCGTTCGGCACCACCCGCACCTCGCGTCCGCTGAGCGCGCCGATCCCGATCACGGGTGTGCTCGGCGACCAGCAGGCGGCCACCGTCGGCCAGGTCTGCTTCGCGCCGGGCGAGGCGAAGAACACCTACGGCACCGGTAACTTCCTGCTGCTCAACACCGGTACGGAGGCGGTCCGCTCCGAGCACGGTCTGCTGACGACCGTGGCGTACAAGTTCGGTGACGCGCCGGCGGTGTACGCGCTGGAGGGCTCCATCGCGGTGACCGGTTCCGCGGTGCAGTGGCTGCGCGACCAGATGCACCTGATCAGCGAGGCCGCGGAGAGCGAGCGGCTGGCGAAGACCGTCGAGAGCAGCGACGGGATCTACTTCGTGCCCGCCTTCTCCGGGCTGTTCGCGCCGTACTGGCGGTCCGACGCGCGCGGCGCCATCGTCGGCCTCGCCCGCTTCCACACCAACGGCCACCTGGCGCGGGCCACGCTGGAGTCCATGTGCTACCAGAGCCGCGACGTGGTCGAGGCGATGGAGCAGGACTCCGGGGTGCACCTGGACGTGCTCAAGGTCGACGGCGGTGTCACGGCCAACGACCTGTGCATGCAGACCCAGGCCGACGTCCTGGGCGTTCCGGTCAGCCGTCCGGTGGTCGCCGAGACCACCGCGCTGGGCGCGGCCTACGCGGCCGGGCTCGCCACCGGGTTCTGGCGTGACACCGACGAGCTGCGCGAGCACTGGCACGAGTCGCGCCGCTGGGAGCCCAAGTGGACCGAGGAGCAGCGCGCCACGGGCTACAAGGGCTGGAAGAAGGCCGTGGACCGGACCCTGGACTGGGTCGACGTCGAGTAGTCGGCCGCCCGTAGCCGTACGCCGTACGCCCCGCCGGTCCGACCACCGGCGGGGCGTCCGCGTGTCCGCCGCGTCAGCGCCTCACCGGGCTGTCCGGTCACCCGCCGGTCGTCACGAGCAGCTCTCGACCAGCCGGGACAGCGCCCAGCCCTCGCCGATGACGCGGACGCCGGGGCTGGACGACGCCGACCGCGGGGTCCTGGTGGCCGGGACGCCGGGGACCGCGGGCGGGGCGGTGCGCGGCGGGGCGCCCGGATTGGCCGCCAGCGTGCACACCACCTGGTCCATGGCCAGCGGCGAGAGGCGGTCCACGCCCGCGGGCAGGCGCACGACGGTGGTGGCGCCGTCGAAGAGGACCACGGGCGGGCGCGGCAGGGACGGCAGTCGCGTGGTGAGCGTCGTCGGGTCGGCGTCGCCGGGGCCCGCGAACAGCAGCCGCAGCGCGACGGCCGGACCGGCGCCGTCGGGCGCGCGGCGGGGAACCGCCCGCAAGGCGCCGTCGGAGAGGAAGTAGACGCTGAC
>NZ_MECL01000267.1 GCF_014596445.1 Streptomyces sp. CBMA29
GCCGCTCCGCTAGTCCCGGCGGCGGGCGGTCCTGACCAGCGGGAGGGCGACCGCCCGGCGCCCGCCGTCAGCCCCGGCGCAGGGGCGGCAGGGCGCCGCCGCTCTCCGCGACCAGGTCGTCCAGGGTCTGGGCGGTCCTGACCTGGGCGAAGGTGACCGAGCCCGTGCTGTCCGCGGTGTAGCCGTGGACGGCGGGCCGGGGCAGCGAGTTGTACGCGAAGTGGTTCGAGAAGTAGTACGCGCCGGTGTCGAGCAGCGCGACAAAATCGCCCGCGTCCAGCAGCGGCAGCGCGCGGCCCTGCGCGACCAGGTCGCCCGCGAAGCAGCACGGCCCCGCCACGTCCTGCACGACCGGCTCGCCGTCCTTCTCCCGGCCCTTGCCGTCCAGTGCCAGTACCCGGATCGGCCACGCCTCGGGGACGAAGACGGTACGGGTGGCCACCTGCGCGCCCGCGTGCGTCACCGCGATCGGCCGCCCGCCCGCGGATTTGGCGTACTCCACGCGCGCCAGCACCGTGCCGTTCTTGGCCAGCAGGGAGCGCCCGAACTCGGTGACGATGCCGTAGCGCCCGTCGAAGAGCCCCGGCACCTCGGCGCGCAGCACGCGCGCGTAGTCCGCGAAGGACGGCGTGACGTCGTCGGAGCGGAAGTTCACCGGCAGGCCGCCGCCGATGTCGAGGACGGAGACCTGCTGCCGCCCGGCCGCCGCGTTGATCCGCTCGGCCAGTTCGTACGCGGCCCGCACCCCCGCCGCCATCAGTTCGAGCGGCACGCCCTGCGAACCGGTGTGGGTGTGCAGCCGGTTGAGCCAGGGGCGCTCGGCGTACGCGCGCAGCACCCACTCCTCCGCGCCTGGGTCGCGCAGCGCCACGCCGAACTTCGAGGTGGCCGTCGCGGTGCTCATCGCGCCGATCGTGCCGCCGCCCACCTGCGGGTTGACCCGCAGCCCGACGGGGGCGGCCGACTCCGTCCCGGCCAGTCGCAGCGCGTCGATCCTGGCCAGCTCCTGCGGATTGTCCGCGTTGACGGCGATGCCCAGCGCCAGCGCCTCGCGCAGTTCCGCGACGGTCTTGGCGGGGGAGTCCAGGACGGTCCGGTCCGCCGGGATGCCCGCGGCGCGCGCCAGTGCCAGCTCGCCGGGGCTGGCGACCTCCGCGCCGAGCCCGCACTCGCCGAGCAGGGCGAGCACCGGGACGAGGGAGGCGGCCTTGACGGCGAAGGTATGGGTGATGGCCACGCCCGGCGTCGCGAAGGCGGCGTGCAGCGCCGTCGCCGAGCGTTCGACGCCGGTGACGTCCAGCAGACCGACGACCGGCTCCGCCTCGCTGACCAGTCCCTGCTCCACCGCGGCACGCAGCGCGTGCCCCCGCCGTATTCCCAGTTCATCCGTCATGACATCCATCCCACCACCTCCCCGCCCGCGCTCGCCAACCCGGCTCAAGGAGTGGTCGCGCCGATCTCACGGGGGCCACGGGACCGCACCTTGTTGACTAGAGCTATTCAGCTAGTCAGGATGTGAATGGATGCACCCACACCGGGTGCGCCGACGACGAGGAGGCCGCACCGATGACGGGACCGAGGCCGGTACGCGCACCGCGCGGTACGGAACTGAGCGCGCTGGGCTGGCAGCAGGAAGCCGCGCTGCGCATGTTGCAGAACAACCTCGACCCGGAGGTCGCCGAGCACCCCGACAAGCTCGTCGTCTACGGCGGCACCGGCAAGGCCGCCCGCGACTGGAACTCCTTCGACGCCATGGTCCGCACCCTGCGCGGCCTCAAGCAGGACGAGACGATGCTCGTCCAGTCCGGCCGCCCGGTCGGCGTCATGCAGACCCACGAGTGGGCGCCGCGCGTCCTGATCGCCAACTCCAACCTCGTCGGCGACTGGGCGAACTGGGAGGAATTCCGCCGCCTCGAAGCCCTGGGCCTGACCATGTACGGCCAGATGACCGCAGGCTCGTGGATCTACATCGGCACCCAGGGCATCCTCCAGGGCACCTACGAGACCTTCGCCGCCGTCGCCGCCAAACGCTTCGACGGCACCCTGGCCGGCACCATCACCCTCACCGCCGGGCTCGGCGGCATGGGCGGCGCCCAGCCGCTGGCCGTCACCATGAACGGCGGCGTCGTCATCTGCGTCGACGTCGACCCGCGGGCCATCGAGCGCCGCATCGAGCACCGCTACCTCGACGTGAAGGCCGACTCGCTGGAGCACGCGCTGCGGCTGGCCACCGAGGCCCGCGACGCCCGCCGCCCGCTGTCCGTCGGCGTCCTCGGCAACGCGGCCGAACTGGTACCTCGACTCCTCGCCATGGGCGCCCCCATCGACATCGTCACCGACCAGACCTCCGCCCACGACCCGCTCGCGTACCTCCCGCTCGGCATCGACTTCTCCGACATGGCCGACTACGCCGCCGAGAAGCCCGCCGAATTCACCCAGCGGGCCCGCGAGTCCATGGCCACGCACGTCGAGGCAATGGTCGGCTTCCAGGACGCGGGCGCCGAGGTCTTCGACTACGGCAACTCCATTCGCGGCGAGGCCCAACTCGCCGGGTACGAGCGGGCCTTCGCCTTCCCCGGCTTCGTCCCCGCCTACATCAGGCCGCTGTTCTGCGAGGGCAAGGGCCCCTTCCGCTGGGCCGCGCTGTCCGGCGAGGCGTCCGACATCCACAAGACCGACAAGGCCATCCTCGAACTCTTCCCCGAGAACGAGTCGCTGGCCCGCTGGATCCGCCTCGCGGGCGAACGCGTCCAGTTCCAGGGCCTGCCCGCCCGCATCTGCTGGCTCGGCTACGGCGAACGCGACCGCGCGGGCGAGCGCTTCAACGAGATGGTCGCCGACGGCACCCTCGCCGCCCCCGTCGTCATCGGCCGCGACCACCTCGACGCCGGTTCCGTCGCCTCCCCCTACCGCGAGACCGAGGCCATGCTCGACGGCTCCGACGCCATCGCCGACTGGCCGCTGCTCAACGCCATGGTCAACGTCGCCTCCGGCGCCTCCTGGGTCTCCATCCACCACGGCGGCGGCGTCGGCATCGGCCGCAGCATCCACGCCGGGCAGGTCACCGTCGCCGACGGCACCCCCCTCGCCGCCGAGAAGATCCGCCGCGTCCTCACCAACGACCCCGGCATGGGCGTCATCCGCCACGTCGACGCGGGCTACGACCGCGCCGACGAGGTAGCCGCCGAGCGCGGCGTCCGCGTCCCGATGCGGGAGACCGAATGACCCCGCCGGCCCATCCAGCCCGTCTGGCGCTTGAGGACCGGGGCCCAGGGGCGGAGCCCTCGGTCTCGGGAAGGGGCGGGTCGGGGGAGAGACAGCCCGCCGTGGGCGCGTCCTTCCAGACGATGTGGCGCGACCTCCTCCCGGTCGGCCGCGACAGCGGCACCGGCGGATACCGCCGCTACGCGTGGACCCCGGCCGACACCGACTGCCGTGCGTGGTTCCGCGCCCAGGCGGAATCCCGCGCCCTGACCTACGAGGTCGACCGCAACGGCAACCAGTGGGCGTGGCAGGGCGACCCGACGGCGGGCGACGCCGTCGTCACCGGCTCCCACCTGGACTCCGTCCCCGACGGCGGCCCCTTCGACGGCCCCCTCGGCGTCATCTCCTCCTTCGCCGCCCTCGACGAACTCCGCGCCCGCGGCGCGACCCCCGCCCGCCCCCTGGCCCTCGTCAACTTCACCGACGAGGAAGGCGCCCGCTTCGGCGTCGCCTGCGCCGGGTCCCGGCTGAGCGCGGGC
Organism: Streptomyces sp. CBMA29; assembly: GCF_014596445.1. GTDB lineage: Bacteria > Actinomycetota > Actinomycetes > Streptomycetales > Streptomycetaceae > Actinacidiphila. The sequence goes on from NZ_MECL01000267.1 coordinate 3,744, forward strand.
CAGTTGACCCCGGAACGCGCCAGGGAACTGCGCGACGCGGACGGCGTGAGCCTCGCGCGGGCGATGGAGGCGGCGGGCCAGGACCCGGAGGCGATCGGCCCCGACCCCGAACGGCTCGCCCGGATCGGCGCCTTCGTGGAACTCCACATCGAACAGGGCCGCGCCCTGGACCTGTCGGGCGACGCGGTGGGCGTCGCCTCGGCGATCTGGCCGCACGGCCGCTGGCGGTTCGACTTCACCGGCGAGGCCAACCACGCGGGCACCACCCGCCTGGAGGACCGCCGCGACCCGATGCTGACGTACGCCAACACGGTGCTGGCCGCCCGCAAGAAGGCCCGCCTCGCGGGGGCGCTGGCGACCTTCGGCAAGGTCAGTGTGGAACCCAACGGCGTCAACGCCATCGCCTCACTCGTTCGGGGCTGGCTCGACTCGCGCGCCGCGGACGAGGCCACCCTCGCCGAGGTCGTCAACGCCATCGAGCAGGCCGCGACCGAACGCGGCGCCCGCGACGGCGTGGACGTGCGGGTCGTCCGCGAATCCTTCACCCCGGTGGTGGAATTCGCCCACGACCTGCGTGACCGCCTCACCGCGCTGCTTGGCGGCGCCGCGCCCGTACCGGTCCTCGCGACCGGCGCGGGACACGACGCGGGCATCCTGTCCGCGACCGTCCCAACCGCCATGCTGTTCGTACGCAACCCCACCGGCGTCTCGCACTCCCCGGCCGAATCGGCGGCCGAGGACGACTGCGTCGCCGGTGTGACCGCACTCGCCGACGTACTGGAAGGTCTCGCGTGCAGGTGACGTACTGGCTGGAGCACGCCTGGCTCGGCACCCATGTCGAGCCGGGCGTCGCGCTCACGGTCGCGGACGAACGCATCACCGAGGTCAGAACAGGCGTGGACGCGCCGCCCGCAGGGGCGACCGTCCTGCGCGGCCTGACCCTGCCCGGCCTGGCCAACGCCCACAGCCACGCCTTCCACCGGGCCCTGCGCGGCACCGTGCAGGTCGGCACCGGCACCTTCTGGACCTGGCGCGAGTTCATGTACGGCGTCGCGCAGAAGCTCACCCCCGACACGTACTTCGACCTCGCCCGCGCCGTCTACGCCGAGATGGCGCTGGCCGGGATCACCGCGGTCGGCGAATTCCACTACCTGCACCACCAGCCGGGCGGCGCCCCGTACGACAACCCCAACGCCATGGGCGAGGCCCTGATCGCCGCCGCGGACGCGGCCGGTATCCGGATCACGCTGCTCGACACCGTCTACCTGCACGGCGGCCTGAACCGCAACGGCTACGCGCCGCTGGCCGGACCGCAGACCCGCTTCGGCGACGGCACGGCCGACCGCTGGTACGAGCGCTGGTCGCAGCTCAAGGGCGGCGGCCACGCGACGATCGGCGCCGCGCTGCACTCGGTGCGGGCCTTCTCGGCGAGCGACGGCTACACGGCCTTCGCCCGCTGGACCGACGGCGTGCCGACGCACATCCACCTGTCCGAGCAGCCCGCCGAGAACGAGGCGTGCGTCGCGGTGCACGGCCGCACCCCGGCCCGGCTGCTCGCGGACTCCGGCTTCTGGAAGCCGACCGCCACCGCCGTGCACGCCACGCACCTCACCGGTGAGGACATCGGCCTGATCGGGCGCGCGGGCAGCACCGTCTGCATGTGCCCCACGACGGAACGCGACCTCGCCGACGGCATCGGCCCGGCGCCCCGGCTCAAGGCGGCGGGCAGCCCGCTGAGCCTGGGCAGCGACAGCCACGCCGTCATCGACCTGTTCGAGGAGGCGCGCGCCATGGAGCTGAACGAACGGCTGCGCACCCGCGCCCGCGGCCACTGGACCGCGGCCCAACTGCTGCGCGCCGCCACCGAGGACGGCCACGCGAGCCTCGGCCGCCCCGACGCGGGCCGCCTCGAACCGGGCGCCGCCGCGGACTTCACCACGATCGCGCTGGACTCCGTCCGCACCGCGGGACCGATGCCCCGGCTGGGCGCGGAGACCGCCGTATTCGCGGCCACGGGCGCGGATGTGACGTCCACCGTGGTCGGCGGCCGGCAGATCGTCCGCGACGGGCGGCATCAGCTCGTCGAGGACGTGCCCGCCGCCCTGGCAGCGGCCATCGCCGCCGTCCGCTGAGCCCGAGCCCGTCCCCGAGCCCCAGCACGTGCCCGCCTCCGTCCCCGCCTCCGTCCCCGTGCCCGCGTCCGTGCCCGCGTCCGAAGGAGAACCCCCGCGCGATGACCAGCAGCCCGGCGACCAGCGCCCCGAGCGGCCCGGCGCACAGCACGGCCGTCACCAACATTGGCGCTCTGGCCACCAACGATCCCTCCCTCCGCACCCCGGAAAACCCCCTCGGCCTGATCCAGGACGCCGCCGTCGTCATCGAGGGCGACCGCGTCGTCTGGACCGGTACCACCAGCAAAGCACCCGCCACTGACAGTCACCACGACGCCGGGGGCCGGGCGCTGCTCCCCGGCTTCGTGGACTCCCACGCGCACCTGGTCTTCGCGGGCGACAGGACCGCCGAATTCCACGCCCGGATGTCGGGCCGCCCCTACAGCGCGGGCGGCATCCGCACCACGGTCGCGGCCACCCGCGCGGCCACCGACGACGCACTGTCGGCGAACGTCGCCCGCTACCTCGCGGAGGCGCTGCGACAGGGCACCACGACGCAGGAGACCAAGTCCGGCTACGGCCTGACCACGCACGACGAGGCCCGCGCGCTGCGGATCGCGGCAGGTCACACCGACGAGGTGACGTATCTGGGCGCCCACGTCGTCGCCCCGGAGTTCGCCGACGACCCGGCGGCGTACGTCGCCCTGGTGACCGGCGAGATGCTGGACGCCTGCGCGCCGCACGCCCGCTGGATCGACGTCTTCTGCGAGGAGGGCGCCTTCGACGGCGACCAGGCCCGCGCGGTCCTCACCGCCGGCGCGGCCCGCGGACTGATCCCGCGCGTGCACGCCAACCAGCTCTCGTACGGCCCCGGCGTGCGCCTCGCCGTCGAGCTGGACGCGGCCTCGGCCGACCACTGCACGCATCTCACGGACGCCGACGTGGACGCGCTCGCCGGCGCGCCGCGTACGGTCGCGACGCTGCTGCCCGGCGCCGAATTCTCCACCCGGGCCGTCTACCCGGACGCCCGGCGGCTGCTGGACGCGGGCGCGACGGTGGCGCTGTCCACGGACTGCAACCCGGGCTCGTCCTTCACCAGCTCCATGGCCTTCTGCGTGGCCCTCGCGGTCCGCGACATGGGCATGACCCCCGACGAGGCCGTTCTGGCCGCCACCCTCGGCGGCGCCCGTGCGCTGCGCCGTACGGACGTCGGCACGGTCACGCCGGGCGCCCGCGCCGATCTGCACCTGCTGGACGCCCCCAGCCACGTCCACCTCGCCTACCGCCCGGGAGTCCCCCTGACGGCGGCGGTGTGGCAGGCCGGGAAGCGCGTCTGAAGCGCGCGGGGCACGGACCCCGGGGGGCCCGGGGAAAGCTTCTAGTCCTCGGCCATCAGCCCGCGGCGCAGCCGCGCCAGCGTGCGGGTCAGCAGGCGTGACACGTGCATCTGCGAGATGCCCAGTTCCTCGCCGATCTCGGACTGCGTGAGATTGGCGACGAAGCGCAGCGACAAGATGGTGCGGTCGCGCGGTGTGAGCCCGGCGATCAGCGGCTTGAGGGACTCGACGTACTCGATGCCTTCGAGGTCGTGGTCCTCGTAGCCGATCCGGTCGGCCAGTGCGCCCTCCGGGTCGTCCTCCGCGGGCTGGGCGTCCAGCGAACTGGCGGTGTACGCGTTGCTCGCCGCCATGCCCTCGACGATCTCGTGCTCGGGCAGGCCGAGGCGTTCGGCCAGCTCCCGCACGGTCGGGGAGCGGTCCAGCCGCTGGGCCAGCTCGTCGCCCGCCTTGGCGAGGTCCAGGCGCAGCTCCTGGAGGCGCCGCGGCACCCGTACCGACCAGCTCGTGTCACGGAAGAAACGCTTGATCTCGCCGATGATCGTCGGCATCGCGAAGGTGGGGAACTCCACACCGCGGCTCAGCTCGAACCGGTCGATCGCCTTGATCAGGCCGATCGTGCCGACCTGGACGATGTCCTCCATCGGCTCGCTGCGGGTGCGGAAGCGCGAGGCGGCGAATTTCACCAGCGCCAGATTGAGTTCGACCAGGGTGTTGCGGACATACGAATACTCGGTGGTGCCCTCCTCCAGCGACTGGAGGCGGGCGAAGAGCGTCTTCGACAGAGCGCGGGCGTCGACCGCTCCTATGCGGTCGTACGGCGGGATCTCCGGAAGTCCCTCAAGGCCCTTGAGCTGCTCGTGCGCATGATCCGGGCTCAACCGGGGTGTCATGTGCTCCTCCCTCTCTTGAGACCTTTTCTTGACACGTTCACGACCACTCGCGGCGATGGACGCAGCGGTGCCGTATCTCCACCCCTACCCCGATGCACCGGCGGGCCGCAAATTCACTCGAACGGGTGAGGGTCCGCGGGCGGACCCGTTCCGGCCGGGCCCGTGACCCTTCGACTACCGCGCCATCTGCGAAAAGCGTAGGGTCGGGGGGCGTGTCAACACGGACACACAGAGGAGCGCACATGGACCGCGATGTGGTCGGCACGGCCGACCTGGGAAGGCTGCGTGTCGAGGTGGGACACCACGGCCGATCCGCGGTCTTCGCCCCCACGGGCGAGCTGGACCACCACACCGCTGACCTGCTGAGCGAGCCGCTCGACGCGGCTCTCGACGCGGGCACCAGCCGTCTGGTGATCGACTGCGCGGGCCTGGAGTTCTGCGACTCCACGGGGCTGAACGTGCTGCTCAGCGCGCGACTGCGGGCGGACGCCGTCGGAGGGGCCGTCCATCTGGCGGCCATGCAGCCGACGGTCGCCCGCGTTTTCGAGATCACCGGGGCGGACACGGTCTTCACCGTGCACGCCACGCTGGACCAGGCGCTTCAGGAGTAGCGGGGTGCGTACGGGGGCCAAGGGAAGTGAGTGGCGATTTCCGCCGGGACGATGTTTGGTGGGCTTCCGGACGTGTTCCCGGAGATCGACCGGGAAGAAGACCGACGGACACCTGTTGGACATCCGTGAGGTGAGGCGCTGATGAGCACCACCCGGCCTTACGCTGCGGACGACCGCGGCTCGGACTCGGGCGAGGGTGAGTCCGACGTGTCGGCGCCCGAGCGGGCCGGTCCCGACGAACCGGTACGGAAGCTGGCGCTGTCGGGCGAGAGCGGCATCGTGCCGCGCGCCCGAGACTTCACCCGGCAGGCACTGCGCGACTGGGGCTGGCTGCCCGCCGCGAACGCGGACCGCAGAGCCGCCGCCGAGGACGTGCTGCTGGTCGTCTCCGAACTGGTCACCAACGCCTGCCTGCACGCGGGCGGACCCGACGAGCTGCGGCTGCGCCGCAACCCCAAGTCGCTGCGGCTCGAGGTCGTCGACAGCGGCCCCGGCGAGCCGTCACCCCGTACCCCGCACCGCGCGGGCCGCCCCGGCGGACACGGCATGTTCATCGTGCAGCGGCTCTGCCTCGACTGGGGCGTGATCCGCGAGACCGACCGGCCGGGCAAGACGGTCTGGGCGGAACTGGCCGCACCGGCGTAACCGTCACGGCCGCCCCCTTTCCGTACGGCCGCCCCTGTACGTCTGCGCCGCCAGGCGCGCCTGCCCTGACGCGTTCTCGTACGCGCACGTTCGTCCTCGTACGCGCACGTTCGCCTTCCTCCGCGCACGCGCGCCCTCGTACGCCTCCGGCTCCGCCCTCGCGCGCCCGGTTTCCGTCGGTGCGGCGCCTCTCTTCCCTCTCCGACCTCACCGGCGTACCCTCACGCCAAATCTGATGTGCCGTCAGATCTGCCGGTGCGGGTGGCGGCGGAGGGAGATGGGCCGATGAGCAGGACCAGGGCGGGTTTCGTGGTGGCCGGGATAGCGGCGGGGGCGGTCGTCATGACCGGCGCCCCGGCGGCGCAGGCGGCCACGGTGAACGTCAACTACCACTGCAAGACGCCGATCGGCGACAAGAGCGCGGTCTCGCCGATCGACATCACGGCCACGCCCAGCGGTTCGTCGTACCGCCTGAAGATGACCTTCCAGAAAGGTGTCTCGTCCAGCCCGATCGAGCTGGGCAAAGGGGCGATGAACCCGCACGCGACGATCCTGCTCGGCGGCGCGGACAGCGGTTCGCTCACGGTGACGGGACCGTCCAACCCGGCCCCGATCCCGGCCAATACGCCGATCAAGATCACCGATCTGTCGGGCACGTACACCCCGAAGGCGAGCGGCAAGGTCACCTTCACGCCCGGCGTGCTGACCATCCTGGCGCTGGGCACGACGACGACCTGTACGGCCGATCCCAAGCCGGGGGTGTCGCTCACTCTCACCGTCAAGGCGGCGGGCGGATCGAGCGGTTCGGGCGGTTCGAGCGGGTCGAGCACGTCCGGCGGTACGACGAGCTCCGGCGGTTCGTCGGGTTCCGGTGGCACGAGCGGAGGTTCGAGCGGCAACCTCGCGCAGACCGGCTCCGACGACGGCGTGGTCGCCCTCGGCACCCTCGGCGGCACGGTGCTGCTGTTCGGGGCCGGTGGCGCGCTCTGGCTGACCCGCCGCAGCCGGCGCCGCGTCTGACGGCCCGGCGATCTGACGGATCGTCAAAAACGGTCGGCGCTCTCCATTGACTTCTCTTGACCGCCCGGCCTCAATGGCCACCCTCGGCGCGGGAAATGAGGGACGCCGCGTCACGAACACGGAGCAAGGGGACGAAATGAACGTTCATTCGCGAAGGGCGCCGGGCCGCCGAAGTCCACGAAGACCAGCCACCGTCGCGCGCAGGCTCGTGGCGGTCATCGGTACCGCGGCGCTGATCGTCGGCGGCGGGGCGGTGCTCGCCGCCTCGGCGCACGCCAACACCCCGGTCGACTTCGCCACGCACTGCATCCCGCCGGCCGTCGCCGGGCTGCCGCCCATCGACGGCACGTCCACCGCCACGATCACCGTGGACAACGCGACGCCGAAGGTCGGCGACACCGTCAACGTCACCTACACGCTCAGCCAGGCCGCCGCGAGCAACCCGACCGACATCGCGCTGCCCGCCGACGTGGTCACACCGCACGCCGTCGTGGTGCTCGGCGGCGCGCAGACCGGCGCCGTCACGGTGGACGGCCCCAAGAGCAACCCGCCGATCCCCGGCAAGGGCGCCTTCCCCGCGCTGGTCATGCACGGCAGCTTCACCGCCACCGCGGCGGGCACGATCACCCTGTCGCCCGGCGACTACACCATCCACACCAGCTACATCCTGGAACTGGACACCGTCTGCACGGTGACGAATCCGCCCGCGCCGGTCTCCGAGACCGTCACCGCGAGCGGCTCGGTGCCGACCAACAACCGTGCCATCAAGCTTGGTTCGGCCTCGGGCGACAAGGGCGCGGCCGTCACCGTGACCGGCAGCCACTTCACCGAGGGCGCCACCGTCACCCTCGCGGGCCGCGCGGGCGCCAACGAGACGGCCGACCGTACGACGGCCACCGCCGACGCCTACGGCGGCTTCTCGGCCTCGCTCACCGTCAACGACCTGGCGACGACCGGGATCGTGGCGTACGAGGGCGGCGCGTACGACTCCGCGACCGCCGCCGGGCCCGCCGCGTACACCGTCAACGACAACACCCCCGTACCGCCCGGCGCGCAGAAGGTCACGGCGTCGGTCGTCCCGGGCACGCTGTCGATGACGCAGGCCGGTGACACGGTCACCATGACGCCCGTCGACTTCGGCGCGGGCGGCACGTCGACCGGCGCGCTCAGGACCGTCACCGTCACGGACTTCCGCGGCGGCTCCACCGGCTGGTCGCTCACCGGCAAGGTCAGCGACTTCACCGGCCCCGGCGGGTCGCGGATCGGTGCGGACAAGCTCGGCTGGACACCCGCCTGCGCGACCGCGACGGGCAGCCCGAGCAACTGCGTGGCGGGCAGCGCCGGTTCCGTCGGCAGTACGGGAGCCACCCTGGCCTCCGCGCCCGACGCCACGGCCACCGGTGGCGAGTTCACCGTCGACGCCGACCTCTCACTCGACATTCCGCGGTTCAGTCCCGCCGGAACCTACTCGGGAGTCTTGACCCTGACTCTGACCTGACGCACAGTCAGATACTGCTGCCGACCGAGGGAGTTGACGAGGATGTCGTGGTCGCGAGCACGGTCGTGGTCACCGCTGCCGTCCCGGTCCCGCCCGCGCGCCGCCCGGGTCAGGGCCGACGCGCGGACGCGTACGCGGATACGTGTGCGGACCCGTCCGCCGCTTCCGGACGCGCTCGCGGGGACGCCTGCGGGCGCGCCTGCGGGCGTACGTCCGGGCGTACTTCCTCGCGGACGGGTGCGGATGCCGGTGCGGGTGCGGGCACGGTCCGCCGCTGCCAGGGGCCTGCGCGCGCTCACCGCGACCGGCGCCGTCGCGGCGGTCGGCCTTGTCACTCTCCTCGGTCCGGCGGCGGGACCGGCCGGCGCCGCCGACAACGGGCGCTGGTCGGTCTTCCCCGCCCCCGCCGCGGGCGCCGCCGACCCCGGCGCCACCGGCCAGGAACGGCAGTTCTTCACCCTCCAGGCCGACCCCGGCACCACCGTCAAGGACAAGGTGTCGGTCTCCAACCTCTCCACCGCGCCGATGACCTTCAGGCTCTACGGCGCCGACGCGTACAACACCCCGCGCGACGGCGGCTTTGCCGTCAGAGGCCCCGACGAGACCAACCGCGACGTCGGCACCTGGATCCGGCTCGCCAAGACCACGCTGACCGTGCCGCCGCGCACCCGCGCCGACATCCCGTTCACCCTCACCGTCCCGGCCAACGCCTCGCCCGGCGACCACCCCGGCGCGATCGTCGCCCTCGACACCCGGACCGACGAGGGCTCGGGCAAGGTCGCGGTCGGCGTGCGCAGGGCGGTCGGCGCGCGTGTCTACCTGCGGGTCGGCGGGCCGAGCCTGGCCGCGCTCTCCGTCGAACACCTCACCGTCAGCCACGGCGGCCCGCTGCTGCCCGGCACCGGCAGCACGGCCGCCACCATCCACTACACGCTGGTCAACCGGGGCAATGTCACCCTCTCGCCGCGCCTGGCCGTCAAGGCCACCGGCCTCTTCGGTCGCACCCTGCTCAACCGCCCGGCCCGCGACCTGCCCCTCGAACTCCTGCCGGGACAGCAGGTCAGCCTCACCGAGAAGTGGGCGGGCGCCCCGGCCTTCGACCGCGTCTCGGTCCGGCTGACCGTCAGCACCGCGACCGGCGGCGTCAACGAGCGCGACACCGCCTCGTACCTCGTCGCACCCTGGCTCGCGGTGGGGCTCGTCCTGGCCGGACTCGCGGTGCTGGTCGTCTGGTACGTACGCCGTTGGCGGTCGCGGCACCCGGCGGCGGAAGCCGCTGAGGCGCCGCCGGGCGCCCGGCCGGACGGGGAGCCGGACGATACGTATACGGGCCCCGGCCCGCGTGCGCGTGCGGACATGGAGACGGATACCGATACGGGTGCGGACTCCGGGCCCGACACCGCCGTCATCGGCGCTCCGACGGGCGGGAGTTGACGTGCGGGCGACGCGAAGCGGGCTCCTGGGAAGGCGGTTGGGTCTCGGGCGGCGGGCTCGGCTCCGGCGGCCGGTCCTCACCTTCGTCACCGCCCTTGTCCTGACGGCCGGTTCGGCCGTCGCGGCACCGGCGGCGCTCGGCGCGCCCGCCGGCTCCGCGGTACTCCGCGCGCCCGCCGCCGCCACGGCGCCGACCGTTGTGGCGCACCCCGGCGCGGCCCGCCCCGGCGGCGACATCACCGTGGTCGGCGCGGGCTGGAAACCCGGCACCCTGCTGGCCATCCTGCTCTGCGGCCAGGACGCGATCGGCGGCACCAACTCCTGCGCCAACGCCTCCGGCCGGGCCGTCACCACCGACGCGGCGGGCAAGTTCAGCCGCCGACTGCCGGTCGTGGCGCCGCCGAAGCCGTGCCCCTGCGTCATCCACGTGTCCACGGTGACCGGTGAACAGCTCACCGTGGACGCGCCGTTCACCGTGACGGGACACCCCACCGCGCCGCTGCCTGCGCAGACCGGCACCGGCAGGCTCGCCGTACTGACCGCGCGGCTGCGCGGCGGCGGCGGACTGCTCACCTGGTTCGGCGCGCCCGCGCACCGCACGCTCGTGTTCACCGTCGGCAATCTGGGCTCGGGCGCGGTCAAGGACCCGGCCTTCGACGTCGGCACCTCGCACGGCGTCTACGCACCCCAGTGGGACCGCCAGCAGTGGCACGGCACGGTCGCGCCCGGCGGGAAACAACAGATCAGCTTCCCGGTGGAGCTGGGCTCCGGAGCGCACGGCGCGTACACCGTCCAACTGCGCTACGGCGGAAAGGTGCTGGTCACCGAGCCGTGGTCGGTCGGGCGGCCGTGGGGCGTCACCCTCTTCTGGATTCTGCTCTTCCTCGTCGTCCCGGCCGCCGTCTTCCGGCTCGGGATGCTGCTGGTCAACCGGCTCAGGCCCGGCGCCGGGGTGTCCGTGCCCGGCGGCGCGCGGCCCGCGTGGCACCCGGCGACCGTACTGGCGCATCTGCCGCTGCCGCTGAAATCCGTTGCGCCGCGCAGACGATTCGCGGGGCGCGCGCCGGAGCCGTCGTCGTCCTCCTCTTTGCCGTCGGCCGCCGCGCCTCTGCCGCCCTCGTACGCCCCGGACGCGGGCCCGCTGCCCTGGTACACCCACGGCGCGTTCCCGGCCGCGCGCCCCGGCCCCACCGCGAGCACCACCCCGAACCCCCCTTCGAAAGGAAGCCCGTGACCATACGACGAAGCGCGTCCGCGGCCGTGGCCGCTCTGCTGCTCGGCGGCGGAACGGTGCTGATGACCGCGGGGGTCGCGCACGCGGCGGAATCCGACTTCGCGACCAGGTGCGTGCCCCCGGCCGCCTCTGGCCTCGGCCCCATCGACGGCACCACCAAGGCCGACATCACCGCGCCCGCCACCGCCAAGGTCGGCGACACGGTCACCGTCACCTGGAAGACCGTCCAGGCCGCCTCCAAGAACCCCGACATCATCGACCTCCCCGCCGACAAGGTGCAGCCGTCCGGCAAGGTCACCCTCGGCGGCGCCCAGACCGGCACCCTCGACGTCCAGGGCCCGCGCCAGAATCCGGCCATCCCCAAGAACAGCGAAATGAAGCTCTCCGACATGACCGGCACCCTCAAACTCACCAAGGCCGGTGACATCACCCTCTCCCCGGGGGCCTACACCATCAACGTCAGCTACCCGATCTCGACGGACACCGTCTGCACGCCGACGGCCGATGTGCCGGTGGCGACGACGATCAAGGTGACGGACGGGGGTGGGACGACCAGCGGTGGTACGACGACGGGCGGTACGACGACCGGCGGTACGACGACCGGTGGTACGACGACGGGTGGTACGACGACCGGCGGTACGACCACGGGTGGTACGACCACCGGAGGCACATCGGGCGGGAGCACGTCGGGCGGCACCGGGGGAACGTCGTTCAAGGGGACGTCTGTGAACGTGCCTTACGCCTGCAAGACGCTGATCGGTGACAAGTCGGCGACGTCGAAGGTCGAGATCGACGCGGCGAAGGCGTCGTCCGGCTACGACCTGACCGTGAAGTTCGGCAACAGCGTGATGGACAGCCCGACTCCGATCAGCAAGGGCATGATCACGCCGAGCATCGAGGTGCTGCTCAGCGGTGCCCAGACCGGCTCCCTGACCCTCACCGGCTCCCCGAACAGCACCGCCTTCGCCCAGAACGCGCCCATCACCATCGACGACATCAAGGGCCGCTTCGTGCCCGGCAAAACCGGCAAGATCGGGCTGAGCCCCGGCGTCCTCACCATCAAGCTCACCGACGGCGGCACCGCCGTCGCCACCTGCACGCCCACGAAGGCCGCCCCGGTCTCCCTCACCCTCGACACCACCGCCGCCCCCGGCGGCGGCACCACGGGCTCCACGACCACGGGCGGCTCCACCACAGCCGGTTCGAGCACGACCGGCTCCACCACCGGCGGCGACCTCGCGGCCACCGGCTCCGACGCCAACGGCCCCCTCCGCGCCCTCGGTTACGTCGCCGCCACCGCCCTCCTCCTCGGCGCCGCCGTCTTCACCTTCACCCCCTGGCGCCGCTTCCTCCGCCGCTGACGGTTCCCCTGCCGGGGGCCTATCCGGCCGGTGAGACGTAACAGACGGCGGCGATCCGCTGGTTGTCGCCGTAGTGGTGCGTGGCTTGGCCGATGGGGTGCCAGCCGAGGCGTTCGTAGAGGCGGATGGCGGCGGTGTCCTTGGTCATGACGTCGAGGACGAGGCGCATGGTGCGCTGCTGGGCGTAGGCCATGGCGGCGCGCATGAGGGCTTCGCCGACGGCGTTGCCCCGCGCGGCGCGGGTGACGTAGAGGCGGGCCAGCACGCCGACGCGGATGTCCTCGGTGCCGCGCTGCCGCTGCCAGAGAGCGACGGCGTCTTCGCCCTGGGGGCGCATGACTGCTACGTGTCCGACGATCCGCCGGCCGATCTCGGCGACCCAGGCATGGTCGACGGCAGGGGAGTTGATCCAGTCCTCCGGCTGCCGGACGCCTTCGACCGGGTAGCCGTCCGTCGCGTGGACCTCGACCAGCGCCGCCGCGGCTCCGGGGATGTCGACGGCCTGAAGGGTTCGGACAACCGGGCTGGTCATGCGGGCCTCCGATACGCGGAAGTGGGTCTACTCGACGGGCAGTTCGTACAGGAGGCCGGTGAGGTCGGCGCGGTGGACGTAGCGGGAGACCTCGAACGGCTCCGAGTCCTGGTCCAGGCTGGTGTGAAGGACTTCGAGCACCGGTACGCCCGGCGGGAGTTCGAGGAGCCGGGCCTCCTCGGGCGTCGGCATCCGGGCGCTGATCTCGTCGCGTACGCGGGTCATGGTGTGGCCCAGTTCCTCGAGTCGGCCGTAGATCCCGTGCGGACCCGTCTTCGGCTGCGTCAGCGCGGTCCCTTGTGCCTCGGCCCAGCGGAGATACGTCGAGACGATCTGGACCGGCTCGTCGTCCGCGAAGTAGTGGTTCTCGCGGTGCACGACGCTCTCCTCGTCGGCGGAGACCTTGAGGCGCTCGGCTATGCCCGGCGGCGGCACGGCCCGCCGGATGCTCAGCACGTCGATCCGCGCGGTCTTCCCCTGACGGCTCGCCTCCAACCGGAACGGGGTGAGACCCGTCTCGCGGTTCCTCAGCGAGTAGCGGTCGCTGCCGAAGCGGAAGAGGCGCTGCGGTTCACGCACGAAGACGCCACGTCCGTGCTTCGCCGTGACAAGGCCCTGCTCGGCCAGCAGCCGAATCGCCTCCCGCGCCGTGTTCCGGGCCGCCCCGTACTCCTCCGCGAGCGCGCGCTCCGACGGGAGCCGGTCCCCGGCCGACAACTCGCCGCGTTCGATCGCCGACCTGAGGGCTTGGGCGATACGCCTGCTGGCGGGCTGCGGGGGAGAGGCGTCTGACGCGGTCATGGAGCGAGCATATAGCAGCTGGCTTAAGCCAGTTGGGGCGGCACCCCACCGCCAAGCAAGTCGCCGCCCCTGATGCCCCGTTGAGGGAGCGGTCATGAACTTTCCACCACCTGAGGGTCCGGCGCCAGCCGGTGAACGTGACTCCGTCATCGTCAAGTCCTGGCCCCACGGCCCCCGTTCGGTCGGCGCCGCGCGGCGCTTATTGGCGGGGTGCCTCGGGGAGTGGGGGCTGGGCCATCTCGCGGAGGCGGCGGAGCTGGTCGTCTCCGAGCTGGTGACGAACAGCGTGCGGCACGCGCGGCGGCCGAGCGGGCACCTGATCAGGACGCGATTCGAGCGCTTGCGCGACGGCGTGCGGATCGAGGTGCACGACGCGAGCGGGGAGAAGCCGGAACGCCGCGAGGCGGCCTCGGACGCGGAGCCACCCGGCCCGCGGGTCGGTAGCCCGTCGCCCCGGCTGTCTGTCGCGGACCGTCAAGCGACGCGTTCTGTGCCGGTCAGGTGGGATCGAGCAGGCCCGCGGCTCTGGCCCACTCGATGAAGTCCGGGCCGCCGCAAGGCAGAAAGGCCTCCGCGTCCCGTAACGCGTCGACCACCGCGCAGGCTTGCCGCTCGTCGAGGAGGCTGTTGCGCAGGCCGTGGCAGATCAGCTGGAGGGTGGTTGATACGGGCACGCCATGGGCGATCGCGGTGTTCCGGCCGGCCCGGTCGTCGATGACAGCGGTGTACCCGTGCAGTTGGGCGTAGGCGAGCGTGGTTGCCTCACCGAGGTCCTTGGTGTCTCCCGTACCGCCGCCGAGACGATTGTGGAACGCGCTGAATAACGCGAGGAATTCCAGCGAGTCGTCGTTGGTCTCGGTCAACCACGGCTGGACTCCCACCAGGTGCAGGCGGCTGTGCCGTGCGGCTCCGCGCCGGATCTCGTGCGCGACGGCGCTGGTCAGCAGGCAGGTGCGTCCCTCAACGAGTTTTGCCAGCACGTCCAGTTGGCCGGAACGGGCGAAGTAGTTCAGCGGTGAGCTGTCGAACACCAGGCACGTGCCCAGGCTCGTGTCGGTCATGACAGGGAGGCTCCCACTTCCCCGCGCAGTGCCTCCAGCGGAACCGGATGGGGCTGGCCGAGGTCTTCGCGGTGCAACTGCTTGTCCCGGATGATCTCCAGGGCGCGGGTGGCGGAGATCTTGTAGGTCCGGTAAGCGTGCACGGCCGCCGCTCTGATACCGGTGGGCACGTGACCTTCGGTCAACTCCTCCACGACCTGTATCCCCGCCTCCATGTAGTCGGCACGAGTGGGTGAGCTCCGGTCGAGGCCGCGGTACTCCTCGCTGTCGATCGCTTCATAGGCGCGCAGTTGGCGCAGTGCGATGGACCAGCTCACCCGGTACTCGGCTGCCAGAGTGATGACGGCCGGACGCAGTCTGTGCTCCTCGCGCAGTTGCCGGTAGCGGCCGGTGGCGCCGGGCGGGAAGAGGAGAGCGGCGGCGAACGCGTCGATGGCGCGTTCGTGGTCACTGGTGTCGACGCCCCAGTCGGCGGAGTAGGCGTCGGCGAGGATGTGGTGCCCGAACTCATGGGCCAGGGTGGTGCGTCGTCGGCCCGCGTCCAGGGTGCTGTTGATGACGGCGACTCCGACATCGCCGAGAGCGGCGTAACACCCGTCGACCCCTTGCGGTCCGATGGACGCGGACCAGGTGTAAAGGCCCGCCTTCTCCAGGAGGTTGGCCAGGTTCAACAGCGGCTGGCCGACGTCTGCTCCCAGTCGGGACCGGGCGTCGCCGACGGCAGCGAGGACGGCTTGGGTGTCGTCGGCGGTGAAGGGTCCGGCCGGTTCGCCGCGACTGGCCGTCCCGAGGGCGGCGGCGTCGACCAGCGTGCGCACGTCCCGCAGACAGTCCTCCAGTTCGTACTCGCCGGCTCGGTCGTCCCGTTGCGCCTGCTGGGCGCGCCTGCTGGCCACGACCGGCTCGGGGGGAGTGACGAACCATGACAGGGGCCGTGCCAGCGCGGTACCGATCGCCGCCAACTCCAGCGAGTTCAGCTTTCTCCCGCCGACCTCGATCTTGGCAATGGCGGACCGGTCCATGCCGGTGGTATCCGCCAGGTGCTCCTGGCTGAAGCCACGGGCTGCCCGCGCCTCTGCGACCCTGGCTCCCACGTCGGCCCACGTCCACTCATCCATTGTTCCAATATCGCACAACGAGGAGAGCTGAAACCAGCGGGCGAGGCCCACCGGCCGGGAGTGCCCGCTTTCCCCGATGTGACGGGGTCCGCTCGCGTGTTCCCCGGCGGTCATCGCCCCTCGTCGTCACCCCTCCCGCAGCCCCGTGACAGGAGCGGTGACAGGAGCCGCGGTGGGGGGCGCGGCGGGTTGCGCGGGGCGGCTGTTCGTACCACCGCCTCCACGGCGGCCGGTGCGGACTACCATCAAGCTCATGACCCGCGTACTTCTCGCCGAGGACGACGCATCCATCTCGGAACCGCTCGCGCGCGCACTGCGCCGCGAGGGCTACGAGGTCGAGGTGCGCGAGGACGGACCCACCGCTCTGGAGACGGCACTCCTCGGCGCCGTCGATCTGGTGGTGCTCGACCTGGGCCTGCCCGGCATGGACGGCCTCGATGTGTGCCGCAGGATCCGTACCGAGGGACACACCTTCCCGGTGCTGGTCCTCACCGCGCGGGCCGACGAGGTCGACACCGTCGTCGGCCTGGACGCCGGCGCCGACGACTACGTCACCAAGCCGTTCCGCCTGGCGGAACTGCTGGCCCGGGTGCGGGCGCTGCTGCGCCGCGGCACCACCGAGTCCACCCAGCCCGCCACCCACGGCGTCCGGATCGACGTCGAGTCGCACCGGGCGTGGATGGGCGACGACGAGCTCCAGCTCACCGCCAAGGAGTTCGACCTGCTGCGCGTGCTCGTACGCGACGCGGGCCGGGTCGTCACGCGGGAGCAGCTCATGCGCGAGGTCTGGGACACCACCTGGTGGTCCTCGACCAAGACGCTGGACATGCACATCTCGTGGCTGCGCAAGAAGCTCGGCGACGACGCGGCCAGCCCCCGCTACATCTCCACCGTGCGCGGCGTCGGCTTCCGGTTCGAGAAGAACTGATACGCAGGCTCCATGCGCCGCCGTCTGATCTCCTCCACGCTGGCCGTGGTGCTCGTCGTCATCGCCGTCTTCGGGATCTCCTTGGTCATCGTGGAGACCCGGACGATCGAGAGCAGCGCCCAGGAGAGCGTGGACTCCGAGGCGGTGCGCCTGGTCGGCATCGTGGAGAACCGCATCCTGGCCGGGGAGAGCATCACCGCCAAGGGTCTGGACCGGCAGATCGCCGCCGACCGTTACGCGGTGGTGCAGGTGCCCGGCCACCCCGAGGTCACGCTCGGCGACAAGCCGAAGGGGCGGGTGCTGGCGTCCCGGCAGTCCGGCGGCCACGGCGAGAAAGTGCTGGTCGAGGAGCCGCGCTCCAAGGTCAGCCAGGAGATCGGCCGCACCCTGCTGGTGATCCTGGCGGTCGCGCTGCTCGCGGTGCTGGCCGCCGTGATACTGGCCGTCCTCCAGGCCCGCCGGCTGGTCAGCCCGCTCACCGACCTCGCCGAGACCGCCGAGCGGCTCGGCTCGGGCGATCCGCGCCCCCGGCACCGCCGCTACGGCGTCCCGGAACTGGACCGGATCGCCGACGTCCTGGACGCCAGCGCCGACCGGATCGGCCGGATGCTCACCGCGGAACGACGGCTCGCGGCCGACGCCTCCCACCAGCTCCGTACGCCGCTGACCGCGCTGTCCATGCGGCTTGAGGAGATCGTGGCGACCGCCGACGACCAGGAGACGGTCAAGGAGGAGGCGACGATCGCGCTCGGCCAGGTCGAGCGGCTCACCGACGTCGTGCAGCGGCTGCTGACCAACGCCCGCGACCCGCGCAGCGGCTCCGCCGTCGACTTCGACCTCGACGAGGTGATCAAGCAGCAGGTCGAGGAGTGGCGGCCCGCGTACCAGAACGAGAACCGGACCATCGCCCGCTCCGGCACCCGGGGACTGCGCGCGGTCGGCACCCCCGGCGCGGTCGCGCAGGTGCTCGCCACGCTGATCGAGAACTCGCTGATGCACGGCGCGGGCACCGTCGCCCTGCACACCCGTGTCACCGGCAACCAGGCCGTCGTGGAGGTCACCGACGACGGGCAGGGCGTGCCGCCGGACCTCGGCGGGCGGGTCTTCGAGCGGACGGTCAGCGGGCGCAACTCCACCGGGCTCGGCCTCGCGGTCGCCCGCGACCTGGCGGAGGCGGACGGCGGACGGCTGGAACTGCTCCAGCAGCGGCCCCCGGTCTTCGCGCTCTTCCTGTCCCGCGAGATCCTGCCGCCGCCGCCCCGCGCGGACGTCGTGAACTGAGGACGTCGTGAACTGACGATGCCGTGGGCTGAGGACGTCGTGAACCGAGGCGGCCGAGGCGGTTGCGGGCTAGGACCGCCGCTCAGCACCGCCGATCAGTTGAAGCGGTCGTCTTCCCTGGCCGCCGCGGCCTGCCGGGCCCTGACAGCGGCGCTGGCGGTCGCGCCGGACGCCTTCGTCGCCTTGCCGTCGGCCAGGAACGCCTCGGCCTGCTCCACGGCCTCGCGCGCGGGCAGCGCCCGGAAGACCCAGGTCCGGTAGGACCAGAAGCGGAAGAGCGTGGCCACGCCGATGCCGACGAATTTGAAGATATTGGCCTGGAGCGAGCTGTCCCAGCCGAAGCCGTACACCGCCGTGTAGAGCACGCCGTTCTCGATCACCAGGCCGATGGCGCTGAAGAAGAGAAAGAGGCTGAGCTCCTTCGTGCGGCCCGCCTTGTCGCGGTCACGGTAGGTGAAGTACCGGAAGCCCACGTAGTTGAAGGCGATGGACACCACGGTCGCCAGGATGCTGGCCCGTACGGTCTGGAGCTCGGTGCTGTGCCGCACCAGGTTGAACACCCCGATGTTGACCAGCACACCGGCGCCGCCGACGACCCCGAACTTCGCGATCTCGCGGTACAACAGCCGCAGCCGGGAACGCAGCTCTTGCAGTCCGCTCATGGTGATCGCTCGGCCCTGTCTGTGGAAGGTGGGGGGCGGGTGCCGTCATGGGTGGGAACGGGGTGGTGAGGGGGTGGTGACGGGGTCGTGAGGGGGTGTAACCGGCTGAGAACCGGGTGACGAGGGGCCGCCAGTGGTGCCCCCGCGTTTCCCGCGTTGTCTTCACCACATGTTAACCGTGCCCTACGGAGCTACGTCGATCGGAGCCGGTCATTCGTGTCCCCGCGTGGCGGATATCCTGGTGGCACCCCCTACGAGTACCAGCCCGCGCACCTCCGGCAGGAAAAAACGTGACATTCCCGGTAGTCGGCATGATCGGCGGCGGCCAGCTCGCCCGCATGACCCACGAGGCGGGCATCCCGCTCGGCGTCAGGTTCAGGATTCTCAGCGACACCCCGCAGGACTCGGCGGCCCAGGTGGTCGCCGACGTGACCGTGGGTGACTACCGCGACCTCGCGACCCTGCGGGCCTTCGCCCAGGGGTGCGACGTGCTGACGTTCGACCACGAGCACGTACCGGCCGAGCACCTGCGCGCCCTGGAGGCGGACGGCGTCGTCGTACGCCCGGGGCCCGACGCGCTGGTGCACGCCCAGGACAAGGGCGTCATGCGCGCCCGCCTCGCCGAGATCGGCGTGCCCTGCCCGGTCAACCGGATCGTCACCGACCCCGCCGACGTCACCCGGTTCGCGCAGGAGCAGGCCGGGGGCTACCCGGTGGTCCTGAAGACCGTGCGCGGCGGCTACGACGGCAAGGGCGTGTGGATCGCCCGCTCCGAGGCCGACGCCGCCGAGCCCTTCCGCGCGGGCGTCCCGGTGCTCGCCGAGGAGAAGGTGGACTTCGTACGGGAGCTGGCCGCCAATGTCGTGCGGTCGCCGCACGGCCAGGCCGTCGCGTACCCGGTCGTGGAGTCCGTGCAGGTCGACGGGGTGTGCGACACCGTGATCGCGCCCGCGCCCGGCCTGTCCGACGCCCTGTCCGCGCGGGCCCAGCAGCTCGCGCTGACCGTGGCGCGCGAGCTGGGCGTGGTCGGCCACCTCGCGGTGGAGCTGTTCGAGACCCGCGCCGCCGACGGCGGCTCCGCCATCTTGGTGAACGAGCTGGCGATGCGCCCGCACAACAGCGGTCACTGGACCATGGACGGCGCCGTCACCTCGCAGTTCGCCAACCACCTGCGCGCCGTCCTGGACCTGCCGCTCGGCGACCCGCGCCCGCGCGCCCGCTGGACGGTGATGGCCAACGTGCTCGGCGGCGACTTCCCCGACATGTACGCGGCCTACCTGCACTGCATGGCCCGTGACCCGGGGCTGAAGATCCACATGTACGGCAAGGACGTGAAGCCCGGCCGCAAGGTCGGTCACGTCAACACCTACGGCGACGACCTGGCGGACGTGCGCGAGCGCGCCCGGCACGCGGCCGACTATCTGCGAGGAACGATCGATGAGTAACCCCGCCGCTTCCGCCGGGAGCCCGCTGGTCGGTGTCGTGATGGGCTCGGACTCCGACTGGGAGGTCATGGAGGCCGCCGCGCAGATCCTCGCCGAATTCGAGGTGCCCTACGAGGTCGACGTGGTCTCCGCGCACCGCATGCCGCACGAGATGATCGCGTACGGCGAGCAGGCCGACGGCCGCGGCCTGAAGGCCGTCATCGCGGGCGCGGGCGGCGCGGCCCACCTGCCGGGCATGCTCGCCTCCGTCACCCCGCTGCCGGTCATCGGCGTGCCCGTGCCGCTGAAGTACCTCGACGGCATGGACTCGCTGCTGTCCATCGTCCAGATGCCCGCGGGCGTCCCGGTCGCCACCGTCTCGGTCGCGGGCGCCCGCAACGCCGGGCTGCTCGCCATCCGCATCCTCGCCGCCCACGACCCCGAACTCCGCACCCGGATGCGGGAGTTCCAGCGGTCGCTCAACGAGCAGGCGACGGAGAAGGGCAAGCGGCTGCGCGCGAAGGCGAAGGGCGCGGGCGGCTTCGGCTTCTAACCCGCAAGGCCCGTAGGCCCGTAGGCCCCGCACTGCCCGCAAGGTCCGCTAGGCCCGCAAGGTCCGCTAGGCCCGCACTGCCCGCAAGGCCCGCCGCCCCGGCTCCCGGCCGCCGACGCCAACACCCGCTCCCCACCCGGAGGTACGACGTGGACCACCTGACGCACGCCCGCGAACTGCTCGCCGCCCACCCCGTGGTGGACGGGCACAACGACCTGCCGTGGGCGCTGCGCGAGCAGGTGGCGTACGACCTCGACCGGCTCGACATCGCCGCCGACCAGAGCGACCGGCTGCACACCGACATCCCGCGGCTGCGGGCGGGCGGCGTCGGCGCGCAGTTCTGGTCGGTGTACGTGTCGGTGGAGCTGACCGGCGGCGCGGCCGTCACCGCGACCCTCGAACAGATCGACGTCGTACGGCGGCTGGCCGACCGCTACCCGGCCGACCTGCGGCTCGCGCTGACCGCCGACGACATGGAGACCGCCCGTACCGAGGGCAGGATCGCCTCCCTGATGGGCGCCGAGGGCGGCCACTCCATCGACTGCTCGCTGGGGACGCTGCGCGGCCTGTACGACCTCGGCGTCCGCTACATGACGCTCACGCACAACGACAACACCCCGTGGGCGGACTCGGCGACCGACAAACCCGTCGCGGGCGGCCTCACCGCCTTCGGCGAGGAGGTCGTGCGCGAGATGAACCGGCTCGGGATGCTGGTGGACCTCTCCCACGTCTCGCCCGACACCATGCGCGCCGCGCTGCGGGTCGCCGAGGCCCCGGTGCTCTTCTCGCACTCCTCGTCCCGCGCCGTCTGCGACCACGTGCGCAATATCCCCGACGACGTACTGGCCGCGCTGCCCGCCAACGGCGGTGTCGCGATGGCGACCTTCGTGCCCAAGTTCATCCTGCCCGCCGCCATCGAGTGGACCGCGGCGGCGGACGAGAACATGCGCGCCCACGGCCTGCACCACCTCGACACCACCCCGGACGGCATGGCCGTGCAGCGCGCGTACGAGGCCGCCCACCCGCGCCCGGTCGCCACCGCGGCCACCGTCGCCGACCACCTCGACCACATGCGGGCCGTCGCGGGCGTCGACCACATCGGCATCGGCGGCGACTACGACGGCACGGCCTTCACCCCCGACGGCCTCGCCGACGTCTCCGGCTACCCGCACCTGATCGCCGAACTGCTCACCCGCGGCTGGTCCGACCCGGACATCGCCAAGCTGACCTGGCGGAACGCGGTACGAGTGCTGCGCGAGGCCGAGTCGGCCGCCGCTGTCCTGCGCGGACGGCGCGGCCCCTCGACGGCGACGATCGCGGCCCTGGACGGCCCGCGGGGTTGACGCGGGCAGCATCCGGGGCCGTGCGGCCGGGGCGCGCCGCCGCGTCGGCCCGCGCGGTGCGGGGCATCGGTTCCCGGCCGGGGCGTGGTCCATGGGCCGTAGGCCGGATTCGTGGTGGGCGGACCGGTCGCGTGGATCCGTGCGGTGCCGGGCACCGGTTCCCGGCCGGGGGAGGCGGTTTCGGGGCGGGCAGCCACCCCCCCAGCGTGCCGACCTGCGCCGGACGGCGTCAGAGCACCTTGCGCCGCACCAGCGCGCCCAGCGTCAGCGCGGCGGGCACCAGCGGCAACCAGACCGTGACGATGCGGTAGCCGAGTACGGCGGAGGCGGCGGCGGTCGTCGAGGCGCCCGCCGCCACCAGGGCCAGGGCGAGCGCCGCGTCGACCGACCCGATCCCGCCGGGCGTCGGCACGGCCGCCGCCAGACACGTGGCGACCAGATACGCGAGCGCGACGTGCGCGGCGGCGACCGGTATCCCCAGCGCGAGCGTGATCGCGGCGAGACCGGCGGCCTGGAGCGCCGGGAAGGCCAGTGAGCCGCCCCACAGCGCGAGCGCGCGCGACGGCCGGGTGTGCAGCGTGCGTGCGTCGGTGAGCGCCGCCGCCAGGAAGTCGCGGATCGTACGGCGCAGCGGCCGGAGCAGCGCCAGGGCGAGCGCCGCCGCGCCGAGGACGAGAACGGCCAGCAGCCCGAAGAGCAGCAGCGCGTTGCCGTCGGGCAGCAGGCCGTGCGGGTGCAGCGCGTGCGGGAAGAGCGCGAGCAGCACCAGCAGCAGCGTCACCCGGCCGATGGACTCCGCCAGCGAGTACAGCGCGAGGGCGGCCGACGACCGGAGCAGCGGCAGGCCCTGGGTGCGCAGAAAGCGCAGATTGACCGCGCTCGCGCCGATCCCGGCGGGGGCGAGCTGTCCCGCGGCCGACGCGGCGAACTGGGTGGCCAACAGGCGGGCGGGCGGCAGCGGTTCGAGCACCGTGCCCTGCCGGGCCACGGCGTTGGCCACCCAGCCGAGGCCGGTCGCCGCGAGCGCGGCCAGCAGCCAGCCGCGGTGGGCCGCCAGCAGGTCACGGCAGCCGGTCTCGATCAGCGACCAGTGCTGCGACATCCAGCCGCCGACGAGCAGCACGGGTATGAGCCCGGCCAGGGTGCGCCACGGCACCCGCGTACGCCTGCGGGCCGGTCGCCCGGCCGCTTCTCCGGCGTCCCCCTCTCCGGCGTCCCCCTCTTCCCGCCGTTCTTCCCCCTGATGTATCCGTTCTCGCTGCTCCAGTGGTGCGGCTTCCCCCGGTGGTCGTCGCAGGGAAGCCCGCAGCCGCAGTGGAGTTCGGAGCATGGCCACCGCTCTCGGTCGTCCCCGCCAGTCACGCGCCTACCGGATCGTAGTACCGCGAGCAGGATGCAACGGCCGGAATACGTCCGGGCGTCGGACGGCCGATGACCAGGGGGCGGAGCGGTGACCGCGGGGCGACGGCGGCGGGGCCGCCGCGGGAGGAGGGCTGTTCAGCAGGCGCAGAGGCAGAACGGGTGCCCGGCGGGGTCCGCGTACACGCGCCAGTTGCGCGCGCCGTCCAGGTCGCCCTCCAGGAGCGTCGCGCCCAGCGCGAGCACCTGCTTTTCCGCGCTGTCCATCGCGGCGCGCTCCACGGCGATGTCGAGGTGGAACTGCTGGGGCCGCTCGGGGTCGGGCCACCGGGGCGCCCGGTGGGCCCGGTCGAGCTGGAAGGACAGGCGCTGGCCGCCCTCGCGGTTGAGGTCGACCCAGTCGTCCTCCGACGCGTCGACCGTGCCGCCGACCAGTTCGGCGTAGAAGGCGGCCAGCGCGCGCGGGTCGGGACAGTCCAGGACGACCGCGCCCAAGGTGCCGATCATGACGGGATTCCTCTCGTGATGGGCCGTCGTGCACCGGCACGCACGACCGGTGCGGGTTACCTGTAAAGCCGATCAGCCGGTAACGGTTACTTCATCATGGCGGAGTGGCGGTAACGTTTCAAGGGTGGAGCAGCCCGGAGAACGCAGTCCCGCGCCTGGACCGCTGCG
Organism: Streptomyces sp. CBMA29; assembly: GCF_014596445.1. Taxonomy (GTDB): domain Bacteria; phylum Actinomycetota; class Actinomycetes; order Streptomycetales; family Streptomycetaceae; genus Actinacidiphila. Next base: position 27,625 of record NZ_MECL01000267.1, read on the forward strand.
GCTGGTCCAGGACCTGGTCAACACCGTCGACCTGGAGAGCGGCGACGACGCGCTGCGCACGCCGGCGGAGCTGGCCGCCTGGGCGGGGGAGCGCGGCATCGAGGGGCCCGGCTTCGGTCCCGGAGGGCTCGCCGACGTCCTCGTCCTGCGCGAGGCGCTGCGCGACGTCTGCCAGGCCCACGCGGGCGTCGACCTGTCGCCCGCCACCCTGGAAGCGCTGGAACGCCTGCTCTCCCGCGCGCCGCTGCACCTGACCGTCGACGCCGAGGGCGCCGCCGCCGTACGCCCCGCCCCCGGCCTGACCGGGCCCCCGGCCCTCACCGCCCGCGTCGCCGCCGCCGTCGCCGCGGCCGTCGCCGACGGCACCTGGCCCCGCCTCAAGGCGTGCGCGGCCGACACCTGCCGCTGGGTCTACTACGACCGCAGCCCCTCGGGCCGCAGCCGCTGGTGCACGATGGCGATCTGCGGCAGCCGCGCCAAGATGCGGGCGTACCGCAGCCGTACGCACTGAGGCTGCACACCTGCACACCTGGTCACATACGAGGGCCCGTACGCGGCGCGGTCGCGTACGGGCCCTGCGGGTGTCGTCGGTTACGCGGAGGGGCGGCCCATCGCGCGGTAGGTCCAGCCGGCCTTGCGCCAGACCGTGGGGTCGAGCGCGTTGCGGCCGTCGAGGATGTGCCGCTCGCGGGCCACGTCGGCGAGGGCGGCGGTGTCCAGCTCGCGGAATTCCCGCCACTCGGTCAGGTGCAGTACGAGGTCGGCGCCGCGGACGGCGTCCAGCGGCGTGGGGGCGTAACGCAGGGTCGGGAAGAGCTGCTTGGCGTTCTCCATGCCCTTCGGGTCGTAGACCGTGACCTGGCCGCCCTGGAGGTGTATCTGGCCCGCCACATTGAGGGCGGGGGAGTCGCGGACGTCGTCGGAGTCCGGCTTGAAGGTCGCGCCCAGCACGGCGATCCGGCGGCCGAGCAGGCTGCCGCCGACCGCCTCGCGGGCCATCTCCACCATGCTGGTGCGGCGCCGCATGTTGATCGAGTCGACCTCCCGAAGGAAAGTCAGCGCCTGGTCGGCGCCCAGCTCACCGGCGCGCGCCATGAACGCGCGGATGTCCTTGGGCAGACAGCCGCCGCCGAAGCCGATCCCGGCCCTGAGGAATTTGTGGCCGATCCGGTCGTCGTGCCCGATCGCCTCGGCGAGCTTGGCGACATCGCCGCCGCCCGCCTCGCTGACCTCGGCCATGGCGTTGATGAAGGAGATCTTGGTGGCGAGGAAGGCATTGGCCGCGGTCTTGACGAGTTCGGCCGTCGGGTAGTCCGTGACGATGAACGGCGTGCCTTCTGCGAGCGGTCCGGCGTAAACCTCCCGAAGGACTGACTCGGCGCGCTCGCTGGTCACGCCGACCACGATCCGGTCCGGGTGCAGCGTGTCCTGCACCGCGAAGCCCTCGCGCAGGAACTCCGGGTTCCACGCCAGCTCCGCGTCCGCGCCCGCCGGGGCCGTCTCGCGCAGCCGCTCCGCCAGCCCGGCCGCGCTGCCCACCGGCACGGTGGACTTGCCGACCACCAGCGCGGGGCGCCGCAGATGCGGGGCCAGCGAGGCGAAGGCGCTCTCCACGTAGCTCATGTCGCAGGCGTACTCGCCGTGCTTCTGCGGGGTGTTGACGCAGACGAAGTGGACGTCGCCGAACTCGGCGACCTCCTCCCAGGAGGTGGTGAAGCGCAGCCGCCCGCTGGACCCCTCGATCCCGGCCACATGTCTCGCGAGCATTTCCTCCAGGCCCGGCTCGTACATGGGGACGCGCCCCTGCGACAGCATCTCGATCTTGCTCGGCACGATGTCGAGGCCGAGCACGTCGAAACCGAGCTCGGCCATCGCGGCGGCATGGGTGGCGCCGAGATAACCGGTGCCGATGACAGTGAGCTTCAGAGGCATGCGCAGAGCATAGTGGGGACCGCGCGGACCAAATAGTGGGTGGTCGGGGGGCCGGGGGTCCACAATGCGTGCAGATATCCAAGGGGTGGGTCGAGGGGTGGGGTGCAATCGTGGGTGACGCGAGCGGCAGAGGCGGCGGGACGGACGAGGGGACGGTCCCGACCGGAACGGACGTGACGACGCCGGATCAGCGGCCGGACCTGGGGCCGGACCAGGGACGTTCACCGGAACCGGAGGGGATACCGGGGCGGATGTCGGCCGTCGGGCGCGAGCCGGGGTCCGAACCGGGACTGAATCCGGAGCCGGATTCGGAGGACGGCCCTGAGCCTGACGGTCCTGACGGCCCTGACGGCCCCGACAACCCTGACGGCCCCGACAGCCCGGCGCGCACGACCCGGCGCCGTCGCCGTACCCGCCGCGTGCTGTACACGGCCGTGATCCTGCTCTGCACCGGTGTGCTGCTGGTCGTCGGCACCGCCTACTGGGCCTTCCAGCACTACACCGGCCGCGTCGAGCGCATCCCGAACGCCTTCCCGACCGACGTACCGGCCGCCGCGCAGCCGCAGGCGTCCAAGAGCGGCAGCCAGACCTTCCTGCTGGTCGGCCTGGACGCCAGGTCCGACCTGCCGACCACTGGCAAGGACGCCAAGGCGCCGGAGTGGAAGCCGGGCGCCCAGCGCAGCGACACGATGATGCTGGTGCACCTGCCCGCCGACCACAGACACGCGTACGTCGTCTCGCTGCCGCGCGACTCCTGGGTGAGCATCCCGGGCCACGGCCAGGCGAAGCTGAACGCGGCCTTCTCCTGGGGCGGCCCGCCGCTGCTGATCGACACCGTGCAGCGGCTCACCAAGGTGAAGGTCGACCACCTCGCGGTGATCGACTGGAGCGGCTTCAAGAATCTGACCAACGCGGTCGGCGGCGTGGACATCACCGTCGACAAGACGGTCGACCGCCGCAACGGCCCCGGCGGGGTCTGGACGGCCGGCCCCCACCACATGAACGGTGACGACGCCCTCGACTACGTACGCGAGCGCTACGGTCTGCCGCGCGGCGACCTGGACCGTACGCACCGGCAGCAGAATTTCCTGCGGGCCGTGCTGTCCAAGATGCTCTCCGGCGGCACCTTCTCCAACCCGCTCAAGCTGAAGCGGACCCTGGACCAGGTGACGTCCGTGGTGAGCGTGGACGACAAGCTGTCCAACGGCGATCTGCGCGACCTGGTCTGGAACATGCGCGATGTGCGCTCCTCGGACATGGTGTTCATGAACGCGCCGATCTCCGGCTTCGACACCATCAAGAAGCAGTCCGTGGTGCTGCTGGACGCCAACGGCTCCTCCGAGCTGTGGCAGGCGCTCCGCAACGACACGATGAGCGACTACCTCGCGAACAACACCGTCGACCGGCTCGGCGACAAGGTGTCGTGAGGCGGCGTGAGGCGTTGTGAGGCGTCGTGAGGTGTCCCGCGGGTGTCATGAACGTCACGTAGGTGGCGCTGCGGGCGCGGGCCTAGGATCATTGGGTTACTTAACGGTAGTTAGCACTGCACTCGGGGAGTGAGACACCTTGGCCGGATCCTCCGACTTCGACCTTTTCCGTACGTCCGAGGAGCACGACATGCTCCGGGACGCGGTCCGCTCCCTCGCGGAGGCGAAGATCGCACCGTTCGCGGCCGAGGTGGACGAACAGGGCCGCTTCCCGCAGGAGGCCCGTGACGCGCTGGAGGCCAACGACCTGCACGCGATCCACGTCCCCGAGGCGTACGACGGCTCGGGCGCGGACGCGCTGTCCACGGTCATCGTGATCGAGGAGGTGGCGCGGGTCTGCGCCTCCTCCTCCCTCATCCCCGCGGTCAACAAGCTCGGCTCGCTGCCCGTACAGCTCTCCGGCTCCGAGGAGCTGAAGACGAGGTACCTCGGCGCCCTGGCGCGCAAGGAGGGCATGTTCTCGTACGCGCTGTCCGAGCCCGAGGCCGGCTCGGACGCGGCGGGCATGAAGACCCGCGCGGTGCGCGACGGCGACACCTTCGTGCTCAACGGCGTCAAGCGCTGGATCACCAACGCGGGCGTCTCCGAGTTCTACACGGTCATGGCCGTCACGGACCCCGACAAGCGCTCCAAGGGCATCTCCGCGTTCGTGGTCGAGAAGGGCGACGAGGGCGTCTCCTTCGGGGCGCCGGAGAAGAAACTCGGCATCAAGGGCTCCCCGACCCGCGAGGTCTACTTCGACAACGTCCGCATCCCCGCCGACCGCATGATCGGCGCCGAGGGCACCGGCTTCGCCACCGCCATGAAGACCCTCGACCACACCCGTATCACCATCGCCGCCCAGGCCATCGGCATCGCCCAGGGCGCCCTCGACTACGCCAAGGGCTACGTCAGGGAACGCCAGCAGTTCGGCAAGGCCATCGCCGAATTCCAGGGCATCCAGTTCATGCTCGCCGACATGGCCATGAAGCTCGAAGCCGCCCGCCAGCTCACCTACGCCGCCGCCGCCAAGTCCGAACGCGTCTCGGCCGGCGGCAAGGAGGAAGACCTCACCTTCTTCGGCGCCGCCGCCAAGTGCTACGCCTCCGACGTCGCCATGGACATCACCACCGACGCCGTCCAACTCCTCGGCGGCTACGGCTACACCCGCGACTACCCCGTCGAGCGCATGATGCGCGACGCCAAAATCACCCAGATCTACGAGGGCACCAACCAGGTCCAGCGCATCGTGATGGCGCGAAACCTCCCCTAGGGCGGTGTGCGGTGATAGGTGGGGGGCGGGGGTGAAGTGGGGGACGGGAGAAGGCGGTTCGGGGGAGCGAGTACAACGATCGGGGGAAGATCGCTATGTCCGGCTATCCGGCGTAGTCCGGTGGTTCGGGCGGGTGGGATCGTCACCCGGCGCCGTTTAGCGGGCGGTTTGCGATCAATTGACAAGCGGACGCGGCGGCTTGTAGAGGTTTGAGGGCCACAGATGGCGCGGGAGTTCGATCCCGCCCCTTGTGTGCCCTTTCCGCGCTTGTGATCCGATCCCGTGAAGGGAAGACGTGTCCATATCCCGCCGTACCGCAATCGCGGTGCGTACCATCGGTGTTGCCTCCGCCGCAGCCGCGCTCGCGCTGGGCGTCGCAGGCAACGCGTTCGCTTGCAACATCTCCGAGTTCTCCGCCAAAGCCTCGTGCGACAACGGCAAGGGCTCGATCGACGTCACCAACAAGGACTACTCCAACACGCTGGTGAACATCACCGTGTCGCAGGGGCAGACCCAGGTCGGTCACCAGGAGAACCTGACCGGGACGCGCCAGGGCGTCACCGTCAATTTCGCTGTCGACTGGTCGCCGTCCACGACGTACACGGTCACCGTCGTGAAGGCTTCCGGCCAGAAGGTCGGCACCACGGACGTGACGACGCCGGAGACCGCGTGCAAGGTCGACACCCCGACCACGCCGCCGACCGACACTCCGTCGGACACGCCGACCACCGACACGCCGACCACGCCGGCCACCGAAACGCCGTCGACGGCCCCGTCCGACACCCCCACCGCGACGCCGAGCACCAGTGGCGCGGCGGCGGTTGACGACACCAACGCTCCCTCGCCCGCGGCCGGTGGCACCACCGACCTGGCCGAGACCGGTGGCGGCAGCAACACGGGCATGATCGCCGGTGTCGCCGGCGCGCTCGTGGTGGTCGGCGGCGGCGCCGTCTACGGCCTGCGTCGTCGTACGGCCGGTGCGCGTCACTAAGGTCACGATCCGGCCAACTACGCGTCGCTGAGGTCTCGTTCGTCACCGGCGTGTATCAATGCAAACCCTGCGCGTACCTGACAGGCAGCAGGCGATACGCTGCGACGCCGTCGTCATCCGACGGCGTCGCGGCAATCGTCCATACACCTGAAGCAGGGGGACCCTTTATGGCCATTCGCAAGTCCACGATGCAGGAGCAGGTGGCTCAGGCCATCGCGGAGATCAACCCGGGAGACCGTCCGATCGCCACGATCCACACGGTCACCGGACCGAGCCCGTGGCTGATCAACTCGCTCGGCCTGATCGCCCAGGCATTCGTGAAGTACTACTTCGTCACGGTCACCGAGCAGGCCGTGGTCTTCCACAAGGCGGGCCGCATGAGCTCCCGCCCGAAGGAGCTCGTCGCCGCGATACCGCGCGCCGAGGCCGCGGGCCTGGTGTCCGAGGTCAAGCGGAACGCCCTGTGGAGCTCGCTGAAGTTCCAGCTTCCCGGTGAGCCCAAGCCGACCCGGCTGAACGTGGCCCGTTACTGGCGCACCGAGCTCGACCAGTGGGTGCCCGCCGTGACCGGAGCCCCGGCCGCCGTCTGAGCCCGAGTCATCAGACTTCCGTACCGTCACCGAAGGCCCCGGCCCCCGCTGCGACGATTCGCCGCGGGGGCCGGGGCCTTCGGGTGTGTGCCGTCCGGTCGGTGCCTGCGCGGCACCTACTTGGTGGCGGTCACCTTCTGGTCGTTCTTCAGCTCGTCGAAGAGCGTCTTCGCCTTCGTCATGTCCCACTTCACGGCGTCGCCGTCGTTGGGCGTCATGTAGTTGGCGTTGGCGATCGGGACCGTGACGGAGTTGCCGTCGCCGCCCGTGACGCCCTTCATGGCCCAGAACATCGAGGCCAGGTTCATCAGGCTCATCTTCTTGTCGACGATGAGCGTGTCGAGCCCGGAGCCGATCACCGGGTAGAGCTTGAACGGGTTGAGGACCGTCGCCGGCGAGGCCGCCTGGTGGGCCAGCGTCGACAGGAACTTCTGCTGGTTGCGCATCCGGCCGAGGTCCTGGTCGGCCTCCTGGTGCCGCTGCCGGACGAAGGCCAGCGACTGCTTGCCGTTGAGCTTCTGGCAGCCCGCCGAGAAGTCGGCGCCGGACGCCTTGTCCTTCAGCGGCTTGTCCAGGCACATGTTGACACCGCCGAGCGCGTTCACCAGGTTCACGAACCCGGAGAAGCCGATCTCCGCGTAGTGGTCGATGTGCAGGCCGGTGTTGTACTCGATGGTGCGGGTCAGCAGCTCGGGGCCGCCGTCGGAGTACGCGCGGTTCAGCTTGTGCGTGGAGGCCGCGTACCGCTTGCCCGACTTCTGGCCGGTGAAGGCCGGGATCGTGACGTACGAGTCGCGCGGCAGGCTCATCATGGTGGTCCCGTTGCCGCCGGTGTGCAGGATCATCATGGAGTCGGTGCGCTGGCCGTCCGCGGCGCCGGTGTGCAGGTCCTTCTCGTCCTGCTTGGTCAGCCCCTCACGGCTGTCAGAACCGACGATCAGATAGTTGGTGCCCTTGCCCGTCGGCGGCCGGTCCTCGACCTTGCTCAGGTCGACCTCGCGGCGCACTTTGGAGTCGGCCCAGAAGTACGTGGAGACGGACACCACCAGCAGTGCCACGACCAGACCGAGCGCCGTGATACCGATCTTCTTGCGGGTGCTCCAGCGCGGCCTGCGGGGGCCGGCCGCGGTCCCGCCGGCCGGGGGCGGGCCGTAGCCGCCCCCGCCCTGGC
>NZ_MECL01000268.1 GCF_014596445.1 Streptomyces sp. CBMA29
CACGGCGACGCTCGTCGAGATCCATGTCGCCGTCATCGGCGGGGGCGTCGCGGGCGCCGGGCCGATTCTCTTCGATCCTCTCCGGGAGCACCTGGCGCGGTACGCCACGCTCTCTTTCGCCGCCGGGGTCGATGTCGTACCGGCCAAGCTCGGGACCGATGCCGGGTTGGTCGGGGCGGCGGCCGCCGCGGCGCAGGCGCTGCGGTTGGACGCTTTTACGACGACGATCTGACGGGGCGGGCTCGCCGCCGGTTCGCGTCCGCGGGGACGGTTCCTGTGTGGGTGCGGGCCCCCGCGTGCTCAGCTCTCTTCGGGCCGGTGGCCCGAAGAACCGAAGAGGTGATTGCCCCGCTGGGGTCGGCTGCGATCCGCGGGCGCGCGCTGGCTGAGCGGGGCAGTTCCCCGCGCCCCTTAAAGACCTGGCGTGCCCTCGGTCGGATAGTGACCGCGTCGCACCGTGCCCCGAGATCCTGACGTGCCGTCTTGCGCGCCGTGAGTCCGTCGTGCGCTGTGCCTCGTCACGTTCCCGCGTCTGTGGGGTGGAGGGCGGACCAGCCGGCGGTGAGGAGGTCGAAGGCGCCGTTGAGGGCGTGGCGGGGGTCGGGGTGGTTGCGGGTGAGCGAGGGGGCTTCGAGGGCGAAGAGGGCGAGGGCGGCGCAGGAGGGGTCGTCGGCGGGGACGCCGATGTCGGCGGCGATGGCGCGGGCGAGCGCGGTCTGGTGGCGGAGCCACATGCGGTGCGAGTAGTCGCGCAGGGCCGGGGTGTTCTCGACGAGGTCGAGGAATTCGGTCAGGCGCGGGTTGTCGGGGTGGGCGAAGCGGGTGGCCAGGATGTGGGTCCGCAGGGCGTCGGGGATCGTACGGCCTGCGGGCCGGTCGCGTACGGCGGCGACGAGCGCCGCCTCCTTGTCGGCGTCCATGTCGAAGACCAGCGCCTCTTTGCCGCTGAAGTGCTTGAACAAGGTGGTGGTGGAGACGTCGGCTGCCTCGGCCACGTCCTTGACGCCGACCTGGTCGTAGCCGCGTTCGAGGAACAGTTTGAGGGCCGCGTCGGCCAGCGCCTGCCGCGTGGCGGCCTTCTTGCGCTCGCGGCGTCCCATCGTCGTCTCGGTCATGACGCCAGCCTACCCCCTGGGTTGCCTCGCTTCAAAAGTTGAGTGATTGCACTTTTGAATCGAGTGTGCTCTTCTTGGGGTGTCGGCCGATGCGGCATCGCCCCGGACCCGGCCGCCCCTCCCGTTCCCCCTGACCTCCTGGAAAGGAGTGATCAGCCATGTCCGCACACACTCCAGGCGCGACCCCAAGCGCGCTCCCGGGCCCGGCTTCCGGCCCGGCCGACGAGACGGCCGACAGCCCGGCCGACGAGCCGACCGCCGTTCCGAAGAACATCCGCCTCACCCTCCTCGGCGTCATGCTGGCGATGCTGCTCGGCATGCTCGACAACATGGTCGTCGGCACCTCGATGCCGACGATCGTCGGTGACCTGGGCGGCCTCGCCCACATCTCGTGGGTGGTGACCGCGTACACGCTGGCCACCGCCGCCTCCACTCCCGTGTGGGGCAAATTCGGCGATCTCTACGGTCGTAAGCACGTCTTCCTCGCCTCGATCGTCGTCTTCCTGATCGGCTCCGCGCTCTCCGGCGCCGCTCAGTCGATGACGGCGCTGATCTCCTTCAGGGCCTTTCAAGGTCTCGGCGCGGGCGGTCTGGCCGTGGGCGCCTTCTCTCTGATCGGCGCGCTGGTGCCGCCGCGCGAGCGGGGCCGCTACCAGGGCATGACGGCCTCGGTCATGGCGCTCGGCACCATCGGCGGCCCGCTGCTCGGCGGCTTCGTCACCGGCCACCTCGGCTGGCGCTGGGCCTTCTACCTCAATCTGCCGCTCGGCCTGCTCGCGCTGGTGTGGTGCCAGGTGATGCTGCGGCTGCCCGCCACCCGCAGCAAGGCCAGGATCGACTGGCTCGGCATCGTCCTCATGACGTTCGCCATCTCCTCGGTCGTGCTCGCCGGGACCTGGGCGGGCAACCGTTACGCCTGGGCCTCACGGCAGATCGGCGCGCTGGCCGTCGCCGCCGCGCTCGGCCTGGCCGCCTTCGTCGCCTCGCAGCGCCGCGCGGCCGAACCCGTACTGCCGTTGCGGGTGTTCGACACCCGCAACTTCCGGCTCTCGTCGATGATGGTCTTCGCGGTGGGCGCCGCGATGTTCGGTGCCACGCTCTATCTGCCGCTGTACCAGCAGAGCGTCCAGGGCGCGTCGGCCACCAGCTCCGGCCTCCTGCTGCTGCCGATGATGATCCCGGTCGTGGTTCTTTCGCAGGTCGCGGGCAAGGTCATGTCGAAGACCGGCCGTTACAAGGTCTTCCCGATCGTGGGGGCCGCGCTGATGACCGCGGGCATGCTGCTGCTGGCCACCATGGACGTGCACACCTCCCGTACGGTGACGAGTTGCTACATGGTGGTGGCCGGTGCGGGGCTCGGCCTGCTGATGCAGATGCCCACGACCATCGCCCAGAACAGCGTCGGGATGCGGGACATGGGCGTCGCGTCCGCGGGCGTCACGCTCTTCCGTACGATCGGCGGCTCGCTGGGCGTGGCCGTTTTCGGCTCGCTGTTCACCCGCGCCACGCAGGGGCGTCTGCCGGGCGCGGGCGGCGCGGGACGGGACGCGTATCTGCGTTCCGTCGCGACGGGGACGCATCAGATCTTCCTGGCCGCCGCGGCCGTCTGCGCCGCCGCCTTCCTGGCCGCGCTGTTCGTCGAGGAGGTCCCGCTGCGCGGCAAACCGGGCACCGCGCCGCGGCCCGTCCCTGCCGCCGCGGTGGCCGAGTCCCGCTGACCTGTCCGGCAGCGACGTCCGCGCCGAAGGCCCGTTCCTCCCGCGGCGTCGGCGGCGCTGCGCATGGTGGGCAGCGGGGCCGCGAGACCCACCGGGGTACCGGTGAACATCCAGGTCTGCGCGACGGATCCGGCGTGCGGACGGCCCGCGCGGCGCCGACTGCTGCGGCCGGTCCGCACCGCCGCGGCCCACGGCGCGTTTGCCGCCCACGATGATCCGGGCAATTCGTAGGGGTCTACGGAAAAGGGGGCACCGTGATCATCTGGGTGAACGGGGCGTTCGGCGCGGGGAAGACCAGCGCCGCACTGGAGATGCTGGAGCTGATACCGGAGAGCACCCTGTACGACCCCGAGGTACTCGGCGGCTGTCTGCGCCAACTGCTGCCGGAAAAACGGCTCCAAGAAGTGACCGACTATCAGGACCTGGCCATATGGCGGCGATTGGTGGTCGAGACCGCCGCCGCTCTCCTCAATGAGGTGGGCGGCGTTCTGGTGGCCCCGATGACCCTGCTGCGGCAGGACTACCGCGACGAGATCTTCGGCGGCCTCGCGTCCCGCGGCATCGAGGTCCGGCACGTACTGCTGGAACCAGGAGAAACGATCCTGCGTGAACGTATCGCCACCAGGGACGACCACCCCGACCGCACCGGAACGAACGACCGGGCCCGCCGCTGGGCGCTGGACCGCATCGCCGACTACGAGAACGCCCTGCCGTGGCTCGCCCTGGACGCGCACATCCTGTCCACCGCGGGCCTGACCCCCCGCCAGACCGCGCTACGGGTCACCGAGGCCGTCGGGCGCGGCGCGGGAGCTTGCGGGATCGTCCAGACCCCCGAACCGACCGCGGAGACCGTGGCGTCCGGCGTCCTGCTCTTCGACGACGCCGACCGCGTCCTGCTGGTCGACCCGACCTACAAACCCGGCTGGGAGTTCCCCGGCGGCGTCGTCGAACGCGGCGAGTCACCCGCGCGCGCCGGACACCGCGAGGTCGCCGAGGAGTTGGGGCTCGAGCTCGCCCGCGGTCTCGAACTCCTCGTGGTCGACTGGGAACCGCCACGCCCGCCCGGCTACGGCGGGCTCCGTCTGATCTTCGACGGCGGCCGGGTCGCGGAAGCGGACATCGGCCGCCTGCTGCTGCCCGGCGGCGAACTGCGCGGCTGGCGCTTCGTCACCGAGGACGAGGCCGCGGGACTGCTCCCACCGGCCCGCCTCGACCGGCTCCGCTGGGCGCTGCGCGCCCGCGAACAGGGCCGACCGCTCAACCTGGAGGCCGGTCACCCGGCCGAATGACCCTGCCCCGTCCGGCCGCCGCTGCCCCCGCCGCCGTCCACCCGGCGCGGACGGCGGCGGGGGCAGCGGGGTGTCGCGGGTCGGTCAGGCCGCGCCGCCCGCGGACTTGGAGGCCGCGTAGTGGCCCAGGAAGAGCGCCTCCGCCAGCGACAGCCGCTCCAACTCCTCCGGCGACACACTCTCGTTGACCGCGTGGATCTGCGCCTCCGGCTCGCTGAGGCCGATCAGCAGGATCTCGGCTCGCGGATACAGGGTCGCCAGGGTGTTGCACAGCGGGATCGAACCGCCCTGCCCGGCCACCGCCAACTCCTCCCCGTACGCCTCCCGCATCGCGTCCGCCATCGCCGTGTACGCCGGGCTCCCGGTGTCCGCGCGGAACGGCTGACCGCTGCCGCGCTGTGTCACCTCCACCTTCGCGCCCCACGGAGCCGCCGCCCGCAGATGCGCGGTCAGCGCCTCGGCCGCCTGCTCGGCCGCGGTGCCCGGCGGAACCCGGACGCTCACCAACGCGCCCGCGGTGGCCTGTACGGACGGGGTGGCGCCGACGACCGGCGGCGCGTCGATGCCCAGCACCGTCACCGAGGGACGGGCCCAGATCCGGTCCGCGACACTGCCCTTGCCGATCAGCTCCACACCGTCCAGCACCTTGGCGTCGCGCCGGAAGTCCTCGTCCGGGTAGCGCAGGCCCGGCCACTGGCCCGAGGTGTCGAGACCGTCGATCGTGGTCGAACCGTCCGCGTCCCGCAGCGACGCCAGGATCTGGATCAGCGCGCCGAGCGCGTCCGGCGCCGCCCCGCCGAACTGCCCCGAGTGCAGGTTGCCTTCGAGCGTCGAGACCCGCACCTCCGCCAGCACCATGCCGCGCAGCGTCGAGGTCACCGTGGGCAGCCCCACCCGGAAGTTGCCCGCGTCGCCGATCACGATCGCGTCGGCGGCCAGCAGTTCCGGGTGCTCCTCGGCGTAACGCTCCAAACCCCCGGTGCCCTGCTCCTCGGAGCCCTCCACGATCACCTTGATGTTGACCGGAGCGCCGCCGTGCTCGCGCAGCGCCCGCAGCGCGGTGAGGTGCATCAGCACGCCGCCCTTGCAGTCGGCCGCGCCGCGTCCGTACCAGCGGCCGTCCCGCTCGGTCAGCTCGAAGGGCGGGGACAGCCACGCCGATTCGTCCAGCGGCGGCTGCACGTCGTAGTGCGCGTACAGCAGCACCGTCGGCGCGCCCTCAGGTCCCGGCAGCCAGCCGTACACCGACTGCGTGCCGTCGGGGGTGTCCAGCAGGGCCACCTCCTGGAAGCCCTCCGCCCGCAGCGCGTCGGCCACCCAGACGGCCGCCTTCTCGCACTCGCTCTTCGGGAACTGTCGTTCATCGGCCACCGACGCGTACGACACCAGCTCCGCCAATTCCGTCCGGGCACGGGGAAGCAAGGCGGCGACAGTATCGGCGAGCGGGGTGCTGGACATAGGTGCTCCTAGCAGGAATCAGGTGGCGACATCGGTCGTTGGTGCACACAACGGGGTCGCTGCCGATGGTGCCACAGCGAGATGTTCCGGACGGGCGCAATAGGATGCGGCTGAACAGGGGCAACACAGCCGGACAGGCCGAGCGGGAGCGGAACAGACGTGAGCGGTGAGCAGGCGGCGCAGGACAGCGGCGCGAACGACGGCGAGGCGCTCGCGGTCTGGGACGTCGTGGTGATCGGCGCGGGCCCCGCGGGGGCCACCGCGGCCCACGCGGCGGCCGTGACGGGCCGTCGGGTCCTCCTCTTGGAGAAGTCCGAACTGCCGAGGTACAAGACCTGCGGCGGCGGCATCATCGGCTCCTCACGGGACGCCCTGCCGCCGGGATTCGAACTGCCCCTGCGCGACCGGGTGCACGCGGTCACCTTCAGCCTCAACGGCAAGCTGACGCGCACCAAGCGCTCCCGGCAGATGCTCTTCGGGCTGATCAACCGGCCCGAATTCGACAACGCCCTCGTGGAGGCCGCCTGCGAGGCGGGCGCCGAGCTGCGCACCGGAGTGACCGTCTCCCGCGTGGAGCAACACGGCCCCGGTGTCCCCGACCGTCGCACCGTCGCGGTCGTGCTCAACGGCAGCGGCGGCCCGGCGGGCAAGGGCGTCGAGGAGACCGTCTACGCCCGCGCCGTCGTCGGCGCCGACGGCAGTGCGAGCCGGATAGGCGCTCATGTCGGCGTCAAGCTCGACCAGGTCGACCTCGGCCTGGAGGCGGAGATCCCGGTCCCCGCGTCCGTCGCGGAGGACTGGGCGGGACGGGTGCTGATCGACTGGGGCCCGCTGCCCGGCAGTTACGGCTGGGTCTTCCCCAAGGGCGACTCCCTCACCGTGGGCGTGATCTCCGCCCGCGGCGACGGCAGCGCCACCAAGCGCTACCTGGAGGACTTCATCGCCCGCCTCGGCCTGGCCGGGTTCGAGCCCAGTGTCTCCTCCGGCCACCTCACCCGCTGCCGCGCAGACGACTCCCCGCTCTCCCGGGGCCGGGTCCTGGTCTGCGGTGACGCCGCGGGCCTGCTCGAACCCTGGACGCGCGAGGGCATCTCCTACGCGCTGCGCTCCGGCCGTCTCGCGGGGGAGTGGGCCGTGCGCATCGCCGAGTCCCACGACGCGGTGGACGCCAGGCGTCAGGCACTCAACTACACCTTCGCGGTGAAGGCCGGGCTCGGCGTCGAGATGGGGGTCGGCCGCCGCATGCTGACCCTCTTCGAACGGCGCCCCGGAATGCTGCACGCGGTGCTCACCACATTCCCGCCCGCCTGGCGCGCCTTCGCGGGCATCACCCGCGGCAAGAGCTCGCTCGCTGAACTCGTCCGCACCCACCCGCTCGCCCGCAGGGCGCTGGAGGCCGTCGACCGCGCCTGACGTCGGCCCCGGCCCGCTTCCGGGCCCTGTGCCGTACTCCCGCGCGTCACTTCCCGTCGACGGTGTGGACCTGGAAGATCGGGTGGTTGGGCGCTATCGCGCGCAGCTCCTCGTCGGTCGAATCCGGGCCCACGCCGTCGAAGAAGGCTCCGACCTCGGCCTTCCAGCGCTTGAGGTAGGCGCGCAGGATGGCGGGCTTGTCGTCGTCCGCCACCTCGGTGGCGGTGAACTCCTCGACCTTCTTGCCGAGGTGCAGTTCGCCGCCGCCGGCCACCCGCATGTTGTAGGTCCACTGGACGTGGCCGCGCGGGGCCACCAGATACCGCCGGTCCTCGAAGGTCAGCAGATTCACCGGGGTCTGCCGCCACTCACCGGTCTTGCGGCCCCGGACGGCCAGCACCCGCGAACCCCAGACGCTCAAGCCGCGCCGGGTCAGCCAGCCGACTGTGCGATTGAGGACGTTGACGGTGAACCAGCCGGGCTTCTTGACGTGTGCGACCTGCTCAGACATGGCGATCTCTCCGATTTCTCGACTGCTGTCGTGACCGCTTTTGTGAGCGGTGCTCTCGCTTGAGAACAGTGTGCCAGCAGTTCTCCGCGAAAAGCAAGAGCACTGCTCTCTTTCTTGGCTGATGCTCTCGGACATGGCACACTGACTGCCATGAGCGTGATCAGAGGAGCCAGGGAACGGGCGAGGATCGAAGTCACCGCGGCCATCAAGGAAGAGGCCAGACGCCAGCTCGCCGCCGAGGGGGCGGCGCGGCTCTCGCTGCGCGCGGTCGCACGCGAACTGGGCATGGTCTCATCCGCCCTCTACCGCTACTTCCCGAGCAGGGACGATCTGCTCACCGCTCTCATCATCGACGCCTATGACGCGATCGGCGCGGCGGCGGAGGACGCCCTGGCGCGTGCGGTGGAGCAGGACGCGGCACCGGCCGACCGATGGGCCGCGATCTGCCGCGCCGCCGGTGAGTGGGCCGTCGCTCATCCGCACGAGTACGCGCTGATCTACGGCTCACCCGTACCCGGCTACACCGCGCCGCTCGACACCATCGGCCCCGCCTCCCGCGCCGCCCTGGCCCTGTTCTCCGTCGTCCGCGACGCCCACCGCGACGGCCTGCTCACGCAGCCGCCCGGCAATCCGCTCGCCGCCCCCGTCCGCGCCGACGCCGCCCGGCTCGCCGCGGAACTGGCCCCCGATCTGCCGGTGCGGACGGTCGCCGCGCTCGTCGCCGCCTGGGCGCAGCTCTTCGGGCTGATCAGCTTCGAGGTCTTCGGCCAGTTCAACCGAGTGGTCGAGGCCCGCCGTGAATTCCTCGACCTGGCAGCCGCGGGACTGGCCCGCCAAGTCGGCCTCGGCGCCACCGCGAGCGCCTCGACGGACACCCCTGAAGAGATACCCGCGGACGCGTCGGCGGCGGACGGCGTACTCCCCGCGAAGTAGTCGCGGTGCCCCCGTACAGCGGACGACGCGTCCTGGGCGGCGGTCTAGCGTGGAACGCATGAGTCACGAGGAGCCGACAGGGCCGGCGCGCCACGGATTCCCGTTCGCGCGGCCCCTCTGGATCCCCGCACTCGCGCTGGCCTTCGTCCAGGTCGTCGGCACCCGCGTGGCATCGGGCCACCAGACCGGCCGGGTCGGCCTGGACTGGCTCGGCTACCTGCTGCTGCTCGCAGGCCCGGCACTGCTGCTCTTCCGCCGCCGCTCACCGGTTGTCGTGGCCGCCGCGACCTGCGGCGTGACGCTGCTCTACATCACGCTCGGCTATCCCTACGGCCCGGTCTTCGCCAGCCTCGTCGTCGCCTTCTTCAGCGCCGTCGCCGCGGGCCACAGGCGAGCCGTGCCGGCCATCGCCCTGGTGTTCTTCGCCGGACACACCCTGATCGGCCAGTGGCTCTACCGCTATCTGCCGCCCTCCGGCGACGGCCGCGCGTCCTGGGCGGAGACCTCCGCGGCCGGCGCCTGGCTGCTCGCGGTGCTGGCCGCCGCCGAGCTGTACCGGGTACGGCGGGAGCAGATCGCCAGGGACCGCCGCGAACGGGCCGCGGCCGAGCACCGCAAGGCCGACGAGGAGCGCATGCGGATCGCCCGCGAACTGCACGACGTGCTCGCGCACAGCATCTCGGTGATCAATGTGCAGGCGGGTGTCGCCCTCGCGCTGATGGACGAGCGGCCGGAGCAGGCGCGGACGGCACTGGTCACCATCAAGGCCGCCAGCAAGGAAGCGCTGGGGGAGGTACGGCAGGTGCTCAGTACGCTGCGCGCCCCCGGCGAGGCACCGCGCTCGCCCGCACCCGGCCTTGACCGGCTCCCCGAACTGGTCGAACAGGCGGGCTCCGCGGGCCTGAAGGCCCAGGTCACCGTCGACGGCGCCCCGGCCCCGCTGCCGCCGGGGGTCGACCTCGCCGCCTTCCGTATCGTGCAGGAGGCGCTGACGAACATCGTGCGGCACTCCGGCTCCCGCGCCGCCCGTATCCGCCTCGGCTATCGGCCCGGCAGCGTGGAAGTGACGGTGGAAGACGACGGACCCGCCGTCGCGGGCGGCGAGACCGGCGGGGGCAACGGCCTGGTCGGCATGCGCGAGCGGACTGCCGCGCTGGGCGGCACGCTGGAGGCGGGCCCGCGCCCCGACGGCGGCTTCCGGGTCCGTGCGCTGCTGCCGATCGTCGCGCCGGGCGTATCTGGCGGCGGCACCGAGGCCCCGTACGGTCCGACGCCCGGACGCTCCGCCCCGGCCGCCCGCCTCGAGAACCCACCCTCACTGGCGGTCCGCCCCGTGGACCCGACCGCACCGACCGCCCCGCCGGCGCCGCCCGCCGTACGATCGGCCACGGCCGAGCCGCCGTCGTGGGACCGCGCCGACCGGCCGACCCCCGCCGACGGAGCCGCTGAGGCCACCGAGTTCACCCAGGCCGCCGAGGCCACCGAGGAGCATCCGTGATTCGCGTGCTGCTGGCCGACGACCAGGTGCTGGTACGCGCCGGATTCCGCGCGCTGCTGGACGCGCAGAGCGACATCGAGGTGGTGGGGGAGGCGGCCGACGGCGAGGAGGCGCTGCGGCTGGTCCGCGACATGACCCCCGACGCCGTGCTGATGGACATCCGCATGCCGCGGACGGACGGTCTCACCGCCACCCGCCGGATCACCGACGATCCGGCACTGGCCGAGGTCAAGGTGGTCATCCTCACCACCTTCGAACTCGACGAATACGTCTTCGAGGCGATCCGAGCCGGAGCCTCCGGCTTCCTGGTGAAGGACACCGAGCCGGAGGAACTGCTGCGCGCGGTAAGGGCGGTGGTGGAGGGCGACGCGCTGCTGTCGCCCGGTGTGACCCGGCGGCTGATCGCCGAATTCGCCGCCCGTTCCAAGGAGCCCGCGCAGGCGGTCGGCCTGGACCAACTCACCGAGCGGGAAAGGGAGGTGATGGCGCTGGTCGGCATCGGACTGTCCAACGACGAGATCGCACGCCGCCTCGTCGTGAGCCCGCTCACCGCCAAGACGCACGTCAGCCGCGCGATGGTGAAACTCGGCGCGCGCGACCGGGCCCAACTGGTCGTGATGGCCTACGAGTCCGGGCTCGTCCGTCCCGGCTGGCTGGGCTGACTCGACGTCACCGACCCACCGGCCGAAGGTGAACGGCCCGCCGCCGTGCCCAACTCCGTACCCGTACCCGTACCCGTACCCGTACCTGGACGAGCTCCGGCGCTCATCTCGGTGCCCGCGTCCGCGCCGACCGGTGCCCCCGGCAACGGAATCCGCTCGTGCAGCGCGTGCCCCCGCTGTTCGAAGCGGCGGAGCGTCAGGGCGACGCGCCCGCAGAAGGCGGCAGCCGCGACGATCACCGCGGCGGTGAACCACCCTTCGCGGGCCGTGCCGTGTGCCTCGTCCGCCATGACCGGGCTCACCACCGCCAGGAATCCGAGCGCCGCCAGCACGGCGCCCGACACCATGGCGAAGACCATTTCGACTGTGATGGCGTCGCGTTCCGCTTGCGCACGGCTTCCGCGCATCCCCCGCCCCTCCCGTCGCAATCGCGATGCGGCCAAGTCTGCCATGGCACGACCGGCCCCGCGCGATGCCATTTCGCGCGGGGCCGGTCGTCAAGTGCCCGGATCACCAGGGGAGTCGGAGGGTGTCGGAAGGGAAGCGGAAACGGAATCGGACGCTCGGCCGAGCGGTCGGCCGAGCGAGTGATCAGTCGCGCACGGCGACCTGTTCCGACTCGTCGGCCGGCTCGGCGGAGCCCGCGGAACCGGCGGAACGGGCAGACCCCGTGGCAGTCGCGGAACCGGCGGCGCCGGACCGTCCCGCGCCCCCGTTCTCGAAGTCGGCCGACGACGCGACCAGGATGCCGTAGGACGCCTTCCTGCGGGTGAACAGCCCGGACAGGGTCAGTAGCAGGCCCACGAGACCGATGCCGGTGACGACCCACAGGCCGGGCCGGTAACTGTCCAGAATGGCCTGCTTGTTCGCCGGGTGATCGCCGCCGCTGGAGGTGACCACCGCGGTGACCACGGCCAGGAAGATGGCGCCGCCGACCTGGAAGGAGGTGTTGAGCAGTCCGGAGACCATGCCCTGCTCATGGTCCTTGACGCCGTTGGTGGCCTGGATGTTGAGGGACGGGAAGGCCAGCGCGAAGGCGGCGCCGAGCAGCAGCATCGACGGCAGGATGGCCGCCGCGTAGTTCGGGTCCAGATTGATGCGGAGGAAGAGGATGTAGCCGATGACCAGCGAGGTGAAGCCGACGGCGATCACCCGTGGTGTGCCGAACCGGTCCACGATCGGGCCCATCCGGGTGGAGAGGACGGCCACCAGGGAGCCCGCGGGCAGGAAGGCGAGCGCGGTGTGCAGGGCGCTCCACCCCAGCACGTTCTGCATGTACTGCGTGACGAGGAACTGGAAGGCGACGTACGAGCCGAAGAAGGTGGCGCCGCCGAGGTTGGCTCTGATCTGGCTGGACGAGCGCAGGACGCCGAGCCGGATCAGCGGTGACGAGGAGCGGTGTTCGATGGCGACGAAGGACGTCAGCAGGACGGCGACGGCGGCGAAGGAGACCAGCGTGCGGGCCGAGGCCCAGCCCGCCTCGGACGCCGAGACCACGGTGAACACCAGCAACAGCATCGAGGCCGTGCCGGTGACGGCGCCCGGCAGGTCGTAGCCGCGGCCCTTGCCGCTCTCGCGCGGGCTCTTCGGGATGAGCTTCAGACCTGCGGCGAGGGCGATCAGCGCGACCGGCGCGGGCAGCAGCATCGTCCAGCGCCAGCCCGCCTCGGTGAGGAAGCCGGAGAGCACCAGGCCCATGGAGAAACCGGTGGCGCCGCAGCTCGAGTAGATGGTGAGGGCGCGGTTGCGGACCGGGCCCTCGGCGAAGGTCGTGGTGATGATCGACAGTCCGGCGGGCGCGGTGAACGCGGCGCTGAGGCCCTTGATGAAGCGGGTCGCGATCAGCAGTTCACCCGAGTCGACCAGGCCGCCGAGCAGTGAGGCGACGGCGAAGACGCCGAGCGCGATGAGGAAGACGCGGCGCCTGCCGAGCAGGTCGGCCGCGCGGCCACCGAGCAGCAGCAGGCCGCCGTAGCCGAGGATGTAACCGCTGACGACCCACTGGAGCGAGGACGTGGAGAGGTCGAGGTCGTGGGCGATCGAAGGCAGCGCCACGCCGACCATCGACACATCGAGTGCGTCGAGGAAGAGCGCCGCGCAGAGCACCAGGAGCGTGCCCCACTGGAGGGCACTCCATCGCTCCTCGGTGCGGGGGACGGTAGGAGACGGAGAGGTCATGGAGGCGAGACTTACATGCGTACGCATTCAATGCAAGCGCATTTAATGTCCGTGCATGAAGGGTTCGCTTTCTGCTACCGTGCAGACATGACCGGCGACAAGGGTGAGCGGGCGCTCGTGGACGAGTGGCGGCAGATCCTTGCCGTTCACGCGCGTACGGCATGTGAACTCGACCGTGAGCTGCACCAGTACGGGCTCGGCGCCAGCGACTTCGAGGTGCTGGACCTGCTCGCCTCCGGTGACCCCCAGGACGGCGGCTGCACCTTCCGCGTCCAGGAACTGGCCGACCGCGTCCACCTCAGCCAGAGCGCGCTGTCCCGCCTCGTCGCCCGGCTGGAGAAGGACGGTCTCGTCGACCGCGGCATCTGTAGCGAGGACCGCCGGGGCGTACGCGTCGGCCTCACCGAGACCGGCCGCGCCCGCTACGAGCAGGCCCGCCCCTGCCACCGCGCCGTGCTGGAGCGGATGCTCGTCAAGAGCTGACCCCGAGGCCGGGTCACGCGCCGCCCGTCTCCGCGGCCGTCGAGGCGTCGGCGGAGCGCTCGCCCCGGGGGTTCGCGTCGGCGCGGCGGCGGGCGTACCGGGCCGCGTAGCCGAGCAGTACGGCGTTGAGCGCCGCGGAGACCAGCGCGGCAACGACGGTCAGCGTCCAGCCGGACCAGCCGAAGGCGGTGCCACGGGTGTCCATGCCGCCGACCGCGGCGAAGAGCGCCCAGATCAGCGGCGTCCACGGCAGGGTCAGCAGCACCAGCAGTACGGCGGTGAGCGAGGCGTTGCGGTGCGAGAAGACCGCGGTGTCCAACAGCATCAGCGCCAGCGCGGCGCCGACGACGTACAGATAGCCGCGGGAGATCCGTTCCCGGTACAGCGGGCCGGTGGCGGTGGTCAGCCAGGACGGTATGCGCATCGCTCCTCCTTGCGGTTGCGAACCCTTATGGTTCCGGCAGTGGATCTCGCGGCCGGGGACCAGCATGCCGTGATACGTGCCGGTGAGCGCCTGTTCCGTCGGTCACTTCTCGGCGCGCGCGGCGCTGTTCCGTACGCCGTAGGCGATTCCCGCCGCGACCGCGGCCAGGGCGGAGACGGTGGTCAGCGCGGTGGGCAGGCCGACTGCGTCGGTGAGGAAGCCGATCGAGGGCGGGCCGAGCAGCATGCCGCCGTAGCCGAGGGTGGAGGCCGCCGCGACGCCGCCGGGGCCGGTCAGTTCGCCCGCCCTGGCCATGGCGGTGGGGAAGAGGTTGGCCAGGCCGAGCCCGGTGACGGCGAAACCGGCCACCACGACCGGGGTGGACGGGGCCAGCGCGCCGATCAGCATCCCCGCGGAGGCGGTGAGGCCGCCCAGCACCAACGCCCGTGTCTGTCCCAGGCGTTCGATCAGCGCGGTACCGGAAAGGCGGCCGAGCATCATCGCGCCCGCGACCGCCGCGTAACCGGCCGCCGCGATGCTCGACCCGCCGTGCAGATCCTGCTCGATGTGCAGCGGCCCCCATTCGGCGAGCGCGCCCTCGCCGTACGCGGAACACGCCGCGATCAGCCCGAAGAGGAGGACGATCAGCCCGGTCCTGGCGGGCTTGCCGGGCGCGGTCTTCGCTGCGGGCGCGTGCACCGGGTCCGTCGTCGTTGCGGTGACCGGGTCGGCAGGCGCCGCCGCCGTGGGCGAGGTGTCGGCCGTACGGGCCGGGCCGTCCGCGAGCGGCGGTTCCGTGCGGGCCTGTACGGGTCCGGCCGTCCGGCGTGCCGCGACCGCCGACGGCTGGCGCAGCGGGTGTGCCAACAGGACGCGTCCGGCGAGGAAGACCGTCAGCAGGCCGATCGGGGTGAGCAGCAGCAGGTGCGTGGCGGCGGACAGGTGCGGTGCCAGCAGGCCGCCGAGCCCCGCGCCGAGCAGCCCGCCCATGCTGTACGCCGCGTGGAAGCTGGACATCACCGGGCGGCGCATGGCCGCGACCAGGTCCACGGCGACGCTGTTGATCGCCACGTTCATGCCGCCGTAGGCCACCCCGAACAGGAGCAGGACCAGGCCGAGGGCGAGTGCCGAGTGCGTCCTCGGGGGCAGGGCGATGCTCAGGGAGAGGAGGACGCCGGTCAGCACCGTCACCCGGCGGCTGCCGAAGCGGCGGCAGAGCCGTCCGGTGAGGACCATCGTGGCGATGGCGCCGACGGAGACACCGAGCAGCGCGAGGCCCAACTGGCCTGCGGTCGCGCCGGTCTGGGCCTTGATCGCGGGAATGCGGACGACCCACCCGGCGAAGAGAAAGCCGTCGACGGCGAAGAAGACGGTCAAGGCGACGCGCAGGCGGCGCAGGGCAGGAGAGGGTGGGGGAGTGTGGTGGGATCGGCCGAGGGCCGTCCCTATTTTGTTTAGCGTCGGCACAAAGTCAGAATAGAGGGGTGACACAGATTCGGACAAGGCTTGAGAGGGGTCGGGGCGCGCTCGGCCCGGCACTCTCCCTCGTGCACACCGGCCGCGCGGCGACCCGCGCCCTGCTCACCGCGGAGCTCGGAGTGACCCGCGCCACGGCCGGGGCGGTGGCCGCGGAGCTGGAGGCGCTGGGACTGATCCGGGTCGACACCCGGCCCACCGGACCCTCCGGCGCCCAGGGCCGTCCCTCGCACCGGCTCGACGTGGCCCCCAGCGGGCCGGTCGCGCTCGCCGCCCAGGTGCACGCCGACGGATTCCGGGCCGCGCTGGTCGGACTCGGCGGCGAGATCGTCGCCACCGCGCCCGGCTCCATGACCGTGCACGCCGACCCCGCGCATGTGCTCGCCGCGGTCGTGGAGGCCGGAGCGGAGCTGCTGAGCGCGTCGGGACGGGTCTGCGTCGGCGCGGGACTCGCCGTACCGTCCGCCGTCGCGGAGCCCGAGGGCACCGCACTCAACCCGCTGCACCTCGCGTGGCCCGCGGGCGCCCCCGTACGGCAGGTGTTCGCGAGTCAGATCGCGCGCGTCGGCATCGCGGGACCCGACGGCGACCCCGTCCCCTCCTTCATCGGCAACGACGTCAACGTCGCCGCGCTCGCGGAACACCGGCACGGCGCGGGACGCGACGCCCAGCACCTGCTCGTCGTCGCCTCGGGACACCGCGGTGTCGGTGGCGCGCTGGTCCTCGACGGCCGTCTGCACACCGGCAGTTCAGGGCTCGCCCTGGAGGTCGGCCACCTCACCGTGCTGCCCGACGGCCGCCCCTGCCACTGCGGCAGCCGCGGCTGCCTCGACGTCGAGGCCGACCCGCTGGCCTTCCTCGAAGCGGCCGGTCGCGCGCCAGGGCCCGAGGGCTCGCTGCTCCAGCAGTCCATCGACCTGCTCCGCAGGGAGTACGACGACGCGTCGGATTCCTCCGATTCCTCCGACTCCTCCGTCTCTTCCGACCCTTCCGTCCGCGACGCCGCGCACACCCTCATCGACCGCCTCGGCCGCGGTCTGGCCGGACTCGTCAACGTCCTCAACCCCGACCGCATCCTCCTCGGCGGTCTGCACCGCTATCTTCTGGACGCCGATCCGGAGCGGCTGCGGGCCGTTGTTGCCGACCACAGCCTTTGGGGTCGTAGCGGCGGTGTGCCGTTGCTCGCCTGTGCTTTGGACCACAACAGCCTTGTTGGGGCGGCGGAGTTGGCGTGGCAGCCGGTGCTGGACGATCCGCTGGCGCTGCTGGGCGGGTGAGCGGCGTCCGTTCGTTTGAGGGTTCGCCCTTCGGGCCGGGTTTTCTTTTGCCCGCCCGCCCACCCGTGCGGGTGTGTTCTTCGTCTGCGGGTGCCGCTTGTGCCTGGTCGGTGCCGGTCCGGGGTACCTCCTCGAAATCCGTATCACCTGGTCCTGCGTATCCGGTGACCTTCTTGTCAACGTATTTCTGCGGGGGCACCCCGCCCCGTCCCCTCCTCGCCCGTCGGCGTCCGCCTGTCCGTGGATGGCCGGGGTGGGTGTCAAAGACCGTGAGGGTGCCCCGGGCGTCCTCCTCCCAGGGGGTTGGGTGGGCGGGGGAGGGTTGTGGGCCCCTCGGACGGTCCGCCCCACGGTGGAGGAACAGCCGGGCGCCGACGCACCCCGGCCCACCCACCGGTCCGCCGACCTCCGCCCACCCCGGCGGGTCGGCCGGTCGCGCAGGGGCTCGGCTCCCCCTCACCCCCTCCCCATCAGCCACAGCGGACAGGCGGACGCCGACGTACCGGAAGGGGACGGGCCGGGGTGCCCCCGCAGAAATACGTTGACAAGAAGCTCACTGGATACCCAAGGCCAGGTGTTACGGATTTCGAGGAGGTACCCCGGACCGGCACCGACCAGGCACAAGCGGCACCCGCAGACGAACAACACACCCGCACGGGTGGGCGGGCGGGAAAGACAAGACACAGAGCGGCGAAGCCTCAGAAAAGCGGCGGTGGGGCTTCCTCGGCCGGGGCGATGACGGCCGTCGGTACGTCCGTTGCCGCCCCGTACCGCGGACGCAGAAGCGGCCAGCCCTGGGCCAGCCGGGTGTCGAGCAGCAGAAGGCGGCCCGAGCCTTCCGCCCCCTCGGCGCGGGAGGACACCTCCGGCTCCGAGACCCGCACGTAGACGTCGTAACCGGCCGCCGCCCTGACCGTCCCGGTGAGTGTGGAGCCCGGCGGGAGCGCGGTGACGCGGGCGCCCGGAGGCGGGAGTTGACCGG
This sequence comes from Streptomyces sp. CBMA29, assembly GCF_014596445.1. Classification (GTDB taxonomy): domain Bacteria; phylum Actinomycetota; class Actinomycetes; order Streptomycetales; family Streptomycetaceae; genus Actinacidiphila. Next base: position 17,418 of record NZ_MECL01000268.1, read on the forward strand.
GGGAGAGGCCGAACAAGGCGGCGTGGTCGACGACTTCGCAGGGCCGCGCCCGTAGGGTGTCGGGCAGCAGGCTGGCCACCGAGGCGTGCAGGCCGCGCAGTTCGGCCGCGCGGGCCGCCGCGTCGGGCAGCGTGTGGCGCGCGGCGCGCTTGGCCGGAGCGGCGACGCGGTCGGGAACGCCGAGCGCCGCGCCCAGGATCGCCTCGGTACGGCGGGCCGTCATCAGCGGGCCCTCGCCGAGGAAGGTGAAGCAGACGGCGGCCTGCTCCCGCAGCCTGGCCGCGCCGCGTTCGGCCGCCGTGATGCCCACCTTGAGGAGTCCGGGGCCGAACCAGGCCAGATAGACGGCGTACGGCCGCGGATCGTCCACCTTGGTGTCGGCCGCCACCGAATACGAACGGTCCAGCGCCGCGCACCGGTCGCACTGGTGGCGCCGGACGTCGGGAGGCAGGTGCGCACCGTAAGGACACGTCACGTACCGGCCGCCGCGCCACACCCCCGCGCAGGTGCGCACCGCGTCCGCGCCGACGGCAAGGGACAGCGGTCCGTCGAGTTGCAGCGGGCTCGACCGGCCGCGGTGCACCGGATGCCACCACCTCCACTCGGGACCGCCCTGACCCCAACCCAGTCCCGTGCAGCGCCACATGTCCCCGACCCTAGGGCAGGGGTACGACAGCGCCGGGGCCGCCGCGTACTCCGCGGGTGGTAGCGCGGGTGCCGCCGGCCGTACGACGACGGGCGGGCCGCGGAGGACGAGGCTCGGTGGTGTCGGAAGAAGTCTCCCGACACGGCATCCACCGAGGAGTTGACGAGCGATGAACACCCTGGCTTGGCACGACGGCGGGCCCGGCCCGTGGATCCTGTTCCTGCCCCTGATCTGGGCGGCCGTGGTCGTCACCGTGATCACCGTGCTGCGCCGCACCGTCTGGCGCGGACGCGGACGAGGCGGCCCCTGGCGGGCGGCGCCGTGGCGGTCGGAGGCGGCCACCGAAGCCGCGCAGAACTCGCCGGTCACCCTGCTCGGCCGCCGCTTCGCCGCGGGCGAGATCGACGAGGACGAGTACTGGCGCCGGTTGTCGGTCCTGGACGAGCGCTTCGGCCGTGACCTGCGCGAGGGCAGGGGCGGTACGGCGTGACCGCCGGATTCCCGGCGGGCCGCCTCACCGCGGGTGCGCGCGCACAGACGGACCGGCCGTCGTATCCGCACGGGGGGATACGACGGCCGGTTCCGTGGCCTCGCGGATCGCCGCGCAGGCGCCGTACGGGATCGCCGTGACGGGCGGCCTGCGCACCGGGTCGGTCAGGCGACCGGTACGGCGATACTGGCGGCGACGGCGGCGATGCGCTCACGCGGGGGCTCGAAGGCCACAGCGGCACGCAGCGGGACCAGCGACGGCCGCGGCATCGGTGTGTGGAGCACGAACCACACGACCTTGCCGCCGTCCTCGGGCAGCAGATCGGTGCCCCAGCTGTCGCTCACCGCCTCCACCATGGCCAGCCCGCGACCGGCGGTCGCCAGCGGCTCCGCGGCGGCCGGCGCCAGCTTCGGCAGCCTCGGGTCGTTGTCGGCGACGGCCACCGTGAGGCGGTCGGACGCGTGCGACAGACGCACCGAGCAGTGCTTGTCGGGCTTGGCGTGGCGGTGGACGTTCGCGAGCAGTTCGCTGATGCCGAGCGACGCCGCGTCGATCAGCGGGTCGAGGCGCCAGTAGCGAAGCTGGGCGGACACGATGCGTCGGATCTGCTGGATCCGGTACGGATGCGCGTCGAGTTCGAGCGCACACTCTCTGTCGGTTTGGTCGGCTTGCATGATCACGGCTGCGACTCCCTCCGCGGCGGGGGCCGGAACACCGCGGGGCGGGTCCGGGACGTACGCCGCTCCGATGGGAACACCTGAGCGAAAATGCGTAGAGTGACTGCTACAGCACTCCGTGATGCGATTTCAGAGTCTCCCCAGGTGGCCGAATCCGCAACTTCCGGGACCCTCGCCCGCCTGCGCAAAGGCCGCCGGGCCAGTGCTGGACCGCTTTTCGGTGGTTTATCCGCTTATGATCCACGGCATGGACGCGAACGATTCGGACGAGACCGGCGAGCGGGCGGCCGGGGCGGGTGACCGGGTGGGCGGCGGTACGGGCGGTTGTACGGGCACGGTGGACGTCGACCGCACCGACACCGGCTACCGCGACTGGCTGAAGGAAGCCGTCCGCAAGGTCCAGGCCGACGCCAACCGGTCCGCCGACACCCACCTGCTGCGCTTCCCGCTGCCCGAGTCGTGGGGCATCGACCTCTACCTCAAGGACGAGTCCACCCACCCGACCGGCTCGCTCAAGCACCGCCTCGCCCGCTCGCTCTTCCTCTACGGGCTGTGCAACGGCTGGATCCGCCCCGGCAAGCCGGTCATCGAGGCGTCCAGCGGCTCAACTGCCGTGTCCGAGGCGTATTTCGCCGGTCTCGTCGGCGTGCCCTTCGTCGCGGTCCTCCCGCGCACCACCGCGCACGAGAAGCAGCGCCTGATCGAATTCCACGGCGGCCAGTGTCATCTCGTGGACGACCCGCGCACGGTCTACGAGGTCTCCGCCCGGCTCGCGGCCGAGACCGGCGGGCACTACATGGACCAGTTCACGTACGCCGAGCGCGCCACCGACTGGCGCGGCAACAACAACATCGCCGAGTCGATGTTCCAGCAGCTCCGCCGTGAGCGGTACCCGGACCCGGCCTGGATCGTCGCCACCGCGGGGACCGGGGGCACCTCGGCGACCATCGCCCGCTATGTGCGCTACATGCAGCACGACACGCGGATCTGCGTCGCCGACCCGGAGAACTCCTGCTTCTTCGACGGCTGGCTGACCGGCGACAGGTCCGTTTCCTGCGACCGGGGTTCACGGATCGAGGGGATCGGACGGCCGCGCATGGAGCCGAGCTTCGTGCCCGGCGCGATCGACCGCATGATGAAGGTCCCGGACGCCGCCTCGGTCGCGGCCGTACGCGCCCTCGACACGGCCATCGGCCGCAAGGCGGGCGGCTCCACCGGCACCGGGCTGTGGAGCGCCTTCAAGATCATCGCCGAGATGGTCGCGGCGGGGCGCACCGGCAGCGTCGTCACCCTGATCTGCGATCCGGGCGACCGCTACCTCGACAAGTACTACTCCGACGCATGGCTCGCGGCGCAGGGCCTGGACATCGCGCCCTACGCGGCGGCGATCGACGCCTTTCTGGCGGACGGCAGTTGGCCGGACTGACGCCGGGTCGGGTACGGGCTTCCGCACGCGGTCCGGCGCCGGACCCGATGCCTGATCAGATCGCCGCCAGCGCGTCGATCTCCACCCGGAACGCCGGGTTGACCAGCCCCGCGACCCGTACCAGGGAACACGCGGGAAGCCTTTCGGGGACCAGGAATTCGTCCCGCACCCGCCGGAAGGCGGCGAGGTCGGCGAGATCGGTGAGGAAGACGGTGAGCTTCACGATCCGGTCCGGCGTCGCGCCCGCGGCGGCCAGCGCCGCCACGAGATTGACGAACACCTGCCGGATCTGGGCCTCCGCGTCGTCCTCGCCGACCAGTGTGCCGTCCGCGTCGAGCGGCAGCTGACCCGACACCGCGACCATGCGCCCGGTGAACGCCACCGCGTGGCTGTACCCGTTGACCTGCGGCAGCCCCTCCGGCCGCTCGTAGTGTGCGATGTCCCACTGATCCTTGTCACCCATGACCGGCATGGTGGCACAGCCGCGCGCCCGCCCCGTACCCGCGCCCGCGCCCGCCGCGACCTCGCGGAACCCACAGCGGACGCAGATAAACGGACCCGGATGTGACGAAACTCTGACGGAGTGCCGCCGACCCTGGCCAGCGGGCCTCCGGCGTGCTCGAATCGAGGAATGGAAGACAGTACGTCCCACCCGGTGAGGTCACCGGAACCGCTTCCGCCGTCGGCAATCCCGGATACCCCGGACACCCCGGACTCGCGGGACGCTCCGGACTCCCCGGAAGGCGCGGAACCGGAAGGGCGCGGCACCCCCGTGGGCCGCCGAGTCATCCTCGGCATGCTGGGACTCGGCGCCGTCGGCGTCGGCGTGGGCAGCGCCGTCCAGGGCAAGCTCGACACGATCCTGGCGTCGGTCAGCGCCAAGGACCCCACCGGGGTGACGGGACTGCTGCCCGGCGGCGGCGGTTTCCGCTTCTACTCGGTGTCGAACTCCATCCCGCACCGGGGCGAGAACGACTACCGGCTGACCGTCGGCGGCCTCGTCGACAAGCCCGTCTCGTACCGCCTCGCCGATCTGCGGGCGCTGCCGCAGGTGCGGATGGTGCACGACGTGCAGTGCGTCACCGGCTGGCGGGTGCCGAGCACCGCCTTCTCCGGGGTGCGGCTGTCCACCCTGCTCGACGCGGCGGGCGTCCAGGCCAAGGGCGGGGCGATCCGCTTCAACTGCTTCGACGGCGTCTACACCGAGAGCCTCACCATGGAGCAGGCCAGGCGGCCCGACATGCTGGTGGCGCTCACGATGGACGACAAGCCGGTCACCGACGCGCACGGCGGACCCGTACGGCTCTACGCCGCGCCCATGTACTTCTACAAGTCCGCCAAGTGGCTGTCCGGAATCACGGTCACCAAGGACGTCGAACCCGGCTACTGGGAGCACTACGGCTATGACGTGGACGGATGGGTCGGCAAGTCGAACGGCCGCCATGATGACCCGACTACGTGAGGCGCGGGTCGTCACCGGGCTGCGCCGCTTCACCAGCGCCGAGACCTGGGTACACCGCTCACTGGCCTGGCTGATGGGCGTGTGCGTGTTCACCGCCGCCTGTCTGTACTTTCCGCCGCTGTCGGAGATCGTCGGCCGCAGACGACTGGTCGTCACCGTCCACGAGTGGTCCGGCATCCTGCTCCCGGTACCGGTGATCCTGGGACTGGCCTCGCGCGCCTTCCGCCGGGACGCGGGCAGGCTCGGCCGGTTCTTCCCGCACGACTGGCGCTGGCTGCGGGCGGCGCTGCGCACCCGCAGGCGCGAGCCGAGCCTGGCGGGCAAGTTCAACGCGGGCCAGAAGCTCTTCGCCGCCTTCAGCGTCGGCGCGGTGCTGGTGATGATCGGCAGCGGGCTGATCATGTGGTTCCCCCGGATGTCCCCGCTGCTCTACCGCACGGGCGCCACCTTCGTGCACGACTGGCTGGCGCTCCTGCTGGCCGCCGGGATCACCGGACACGTCTGGTTCGCCAGCAAGGACCCCGAGGCGCGGCGCGGTCTGCGCACCGGCTACGTACCGCGCTGGTGGATCAAGGAGGAACACCCGCTGTGGCAGCCCGAATCCCCGGCCGAGGGTGACGGTGAGGGGCGCGGCGGCGGCCGTGCCCCGGGGACGACCACGACGCGCGGGCCGCGCTGAACACCGGGACGCCCGCGGCCGGTTCGCGGTCGCACGTACCTTTCGCGGCAGTTCTGTTACGGGCCGGACACCGGGCGGTCGCTCCGGGGCCACCGGGGTTTCGCTGGACGCGCCTAGCGTCGCCGCATGACGACGTCTCAGGTGACGCGGCCCCCGGCGGGCGACCCGCCGGCGGTGGTGGCCGTAACGGTCAGGCAACCGGAGACGATACGCGCGCCGCGGCGCGGCCTTCGACGGGGGAAGGCCGGGCCGCGGCGGCTCGGCGCCAGGGCCGTGACGGCGCTGGCGCTGCTGGCCGCGCTGTGCGCCGTCGCGGTCGCGGGGGCGATCGGCGTACGGTCCGACACCGCGGGGCTGCGGGACGCGGTGACCCAACGGGCCGCCGTGGCCGGGCAGTTGCGCTTCGCGCTGGCCGACCTGGACGCCCAGCGGGCGGACACCCTCGCACCGGGCAGATCCGCCGCCGACGCCCAGGTCGAGGTCGGCAATCAGCTCATCGCGCTGATCACCGCGCAGCAGCGGCGCGCCGAAGTCAGCGACCTGCTGCGGCAGCTCGCCGCCGACCGCTCGCAGAGCGTCCGGGTGCGGGACCTGCTCGACGGGCTCGGCCGCTACGACGACCTCAGCGGCCGGGCCGCCTATGTGGACGAACAGCAGCCCGACCGCACCGCGGGCCACCCGCCGTCGCGCGCCGTGGCGATGAACGTCCAGGCCGGACAGATCATGCACGACCAGCTCCTGCCCGAGGCCACGGAGCTGTCCGCCGCGTACGAGGCGAAGGCGGCGCAGTTGGAGTCCGCGGCCCGCTCGGCCGCCCTGCGCTGGGCCCTGGCCATCGGTGTCGTCGGGCTGCTGACGCTCGGCTTCCTGCTGTGGTGGCAGTGGGAACTGGCCACCGACTACCGGCGGTTGTTCAACCCGGCGCTCGTCGCGGCCACCGTCGCCGCGCTGGTCGTCACCCTCGTGGGCACCCTCGCCCTCACCTCGTCCGCCGACGGCGTGAACACCGCCGGCCGCGAAGGGCTGCGCCCCTGGTCCCGGCTGGCCGAGGCCCGCGCCACCGCCGCGCAGGCCGCCGCGAGCGAGAGCCGCTGGTTCGTCCACGACGCGGCCTACGGGGTCGCCGACCAGCGGCAGTTCGACGGTCTGGTCAAGGAACTCGACGGACTGCTCAGCCCCGACGGATACGCCACAGCGGCCGAACGCGCCGCGTACGAGGACGTTCTCACCCGCTACGGCCACTTCCTCGCCGACGACAAGCGGCTGCGGTCACTGAAGTCGCAGGGCAGGACGGACGAGGCCGCGGTCGTCCTGACCAATGTCGGACGCGGTGACGTGGCCTTCGACTTCTGGGACTTCGCCACCACCCTGGACGCCCTCGCGGGCCGTCAGCTCGACGACTTCGACACGCACGCGAAGGCCGCCCACGACGACCTGGCGGGCTGGCCCCAGATCCCGGCGGGCGCGCTCGGCGCGGCCGGTCTGCTGGTGCTCCTCGCCGTGCGCGCGCGCTTCGCCGAGTACCGCTGAGCCCCTGGACGACCTGAGCCGAGCGCCTGAACGCGCCTAGCCGGGCGGTCAGTTGTCGGCCGCACCCGTCGAGCCTTCCGGCTCCTCGGCGACCATCAGCTCCGACAGGTGCTCGGCGATCTCCGCGCGCAGCACCTCGGGAATGCCCGCGTCCGTCACGAGAGTGTCCACGTCCTCCAGCGAGGCGAAGGAACTCAGGCCCACCGTGCCCCACTTGGTGTGGTCGGCGATCACCACGACGCGGCGGGCGGACCGTACGAACTGCCGGTTGGTCTCGGCCTCCGCGAGGTTCGGCGTCGACAGGCCCGCCTCCACGGAGATGCCGTGCACGCCGAGAAAGAGCAGGTCGAAGTGGAGGGACTGGATCGCCCGGTCCGCGACCGGCCCGACCAGCGTCTCGGACGGGGTGCGTACACCACCGGTGATGACCACGGTCGCGCTCGCCTCGCCGCTGTGGGCGCCGGTCCGCCGCTGCCCCGACTGGAAGACGTCCGCGACCCGCACCGAGTTGGTGACCACGGTCAGATCCGGTACGTCCAGCAGATGGTGGGCCAGCGCGAAGGTGGTCGTGCCGCCCGCGAGCGCGATGGCGCTGCCCGGCGTGACCAGGGTCGCCGCCGCCCGCGCGATAGCCTCCTTCGCGCCCAGCTCAAGCGCCGACTTCGCCTCGAAGCCAGGTTCGTGGCTACTGGCCTCGACGACCGGCACCGCGCCGCCGTGCACCTTCTCCACGACACCCTGCCGGGCCAGCGCGTCGAGATCGCGCCGCACCGTCATGTCGGAGACGTTCAGCCGCCGCGTCAGCTCGTTGACCCGGACACCGCCGCGCCGCCGCACCTCGTCGAGGATCAGGGCCCGCCGCTGCTCCGCGAGCAGGTTCTGGTTGTCGCTCACCCGTGACCCCGTCCCGTCCGTCTCGTTGTCCGCGATGCCGTCCACCGACGTGCTGCGGTCATCTTTCCATGAGCGGCGACATCGCGTGTACGTCAGGTGACCGGACCGGTACGACTTCCGACCATCGACATCACGATTACCGCACGGCTGCCGGGCCTGACGGCTGCCCGCCGCCCAGATGTTTACCGCGCTCACGGTGCTCCAGGTGCGCTGATCACCGCGCTCGCGGTGACGACGCTGTTCCTGCACCGCTCGCCTCCGCCGGAGTACGAGCCGACGTCCGCGGCCCCCCGCAGGTCCGGCGACGCGCCTGACGAGTCACCTGACGACGCGCTCGACGACCTGCCCGCCGACCGCGGGGTCGCGCTGCGCGGGCTCGCCGGGCCCGCCGTGGCGCTGCTGGCCTGTGCGATGGGCGGAGTGCTGACCGGCGGGGTGGCGCAGCGGTGCGCGGACGGGCTGGACCGGGGTCCGACGCCCGGCGAGAAGGGCAGCTCGCCGGCCGGGCCGCCCGCCGTGC
>NZ_MECL01000269.1 GCF_014596445.1 Streptomyces sp. CBMA29
TCGTTCGCCCGGGGCGCCGGGGCTCTCGTGGGCGCCCTGCGCTCGGGCGGCACGCCGGAGGAGACCGCCGCCGGGGCGCCGGGCGTCTTCGACGCGGTCGCCCGCACCGCGCAGGCGCTCGGCTCCTGGATGGTCGGCGCCGCAGTGGTGGCCCTGGTCGCGCTGGGACGGCGGGCGTACCGCGACGCCTCCGCGCGCCGTACGGTCGGCATCCTGTGGGACGTCGGCACGATCTGGCCGCGCGCCGCGCACCCCTTCGCGCCGCCCTGTTACGCCGAACGCGCGGTGCCCGACCTGAGCTGGCGGATCCAGACCTGGACGCGGCGCACCGGCGGCCGGATCATCCTGTCCGGCCACTCGCAGGGCAGCGTCCTGGCGACCGCCGCGGTCCGGCAGCTCGACCCGGCCACCCGCGCCCGCGTCGCCCTGCTCACCTCCGGCTGTCCGCCGGCCCGGCTCTACGCTCGCCGGTTCCCGCCCACTTCGGGCCCGACCGGCTGCGCGGCCGCAGTCTGTTACCACCCGCTGCCGGAACCGGGGCTCGGGCACTCGGACTTCCAGGCCGACCCGGCATTCGCCGAGGAACGCACCGCGCTGCTCGCCGAGTTGGCGCGGTCAGGAACGGAGCGGGCCGGGCGGTCCGCCCCGGCGCCGACCTCGCTGCCCGCTCAGGGCAGCTCCGGCAGATCCTCCGGGTAGAGCAACTGGAGCTCCTCGTGGGTGGGTTCCTCGACCTGCGCCAGCCGTCCCGCGTGCCGCTCGACCATCGCCTCGAACGTCTGCCGGGCCGCGCGGCCGTTGCCGAACCCCGGACCCTTCGGGATCGCCGTGAAGTACTTGAGCAGCGCTTCGCCCGCGTCGTCCGCGAGTTGGTACTCCTGCTCCAGGACCTGCGACTCCACGATCCGCAGCAGCTCCTCCGCGGTGTAGTCGCCGAAGGTGATGGTCCGTGAGAAACGCGACGCCACACCGGGGTTGGACGCCAGGAAGCGCTCCATCTCGGCGGTGTACCCGGCGACGATCACCACCACCGCGTCCCGGTGGTCCTCCATCAGCTTCACCAGCGTGTCGATCGCCTCGCGCCCGAAGTCCCGCCCGGAGTCCTCGGGGGCCAGCGCGTACGCCTCGTCGATGAACAGCACACCGCCGCGGGCCCGATCGAACGCCTCCTGGGTACGGATCGCCGTCGAACCGATGTGCTCGCCCACCAGGTCCACCCGCGCCACCTCGACGAGATGGCCGCGCTGGAGCACGCCGAGCGACGCCAGGATCTCCCCGTACAGCCGCGCCACCGTGGTCTTGCCGGTGCCGGGGGAACCGGTGAAGACCAGGTGGCGGCGGAGCGACGGCGCCTTCAGCCCCGCCTCCTGGCGGCGCCGACCGACCGCGATCAGGTCGATCAGCGTACGCACCTCGCGCTTGACGCTGTCCAGGCCGACCAGCGCGTCCAGGTCGCCGAGCACGTCGTCGCTGTCCCGCGCGACCTGCTCGGGCGGCGCGGCCTCGGCCACCGGGCGCTGCTCAGGGACACCGCCGAGCAGCCCGTACGACTGTGTCGCCGCGGCCTGCTGCACGGCCGCGGCGCCCGAGGGCACCGGCACCGGATCGGCCTCCGTCGCCGCCCGGTCGCTGGTGCAGTCCTCGCTGACCGGGCCCGGCTCGGCGAATTCGTAACCGCCGCGCGCGCAGCGCTCGGTACGGCAGCGGGTCAGCGTGGACCGGCAGCCGTCGATGATGTGGAAGCCGTAGCCGCGGCTGCCGGTGACCCGGACCGCGGTGAAGGTGCCGCGGCCCTCGGCCGAAACGTAGATGCCGGACTCGGCCGCGTTGGTGACCGTGCAGCGGTCGAGCGCCGGATCGGCGCCCTTGGTGACGATCACTCCGGTCGCGGTGTCGTCGATGGTGACCTGCGCGAGGGTGCCGCCGCTGCCGTGGTCGCGGAACCAGGCGCCGGTGGCGGCCTCCCGGATCCGGCAGTCGTCGAGCTGGACGTTGGCGCCGTCGCTCACCGACACCGCGGTGTTGCGGATCTGCGAGAAGTCGGTGTCCACGACATCGGCGCGCGAGCCCCGGTCCAGGACGAAGAGCGCGTCCGGCACGTCGTGGACCCGGCAGGAATCCAGTATGGCCACGGCGCCGTCGCTCACCCAGACCGCCGGGTAGTCGCCCGTGCTGTCGTGGATCTCGCACTGGTTGGCGTCCACGCGGGTGCCCGGGTCCCACACCGACAGGCCGTTGCGGCCGAAGCGGCGGACCTGGCAGCGGGTCAGCGTCAGCACAGAACGCGCCCGCAGGTCGACCGCGTTCTCCGGGATGTCGTGGATGTCGCAGTCCGCCATCGCCAGCACCCCGTCGGTGTCCAGCGAGATCCCGTCGCCGGTCGTGCGGTGCACCTGGCAGTCGGTGAAGTGCGCGGAGGCGCGCGCGGAGACCTGCACACCGCTGCCGCGGATCTCGTAGACCTCGCAGCCCACCGCCTCCAGGGCGCTGCCCTCGCCGGTCACCGAGAGGCCGGAGCCCGAGGTGTTGTGCACCCGGCAGCGCTCGAGACGCGGCGCGGCCCCGCCGCGCACCGCGATCCCGCTCTGGCCCGCGGCGACCACCTCGCACTCCTCGAACAGCCCGCCCGCGGAGTCCAGCACGCTGATCCCGAGGCCGCCGGGATTGTCCACCGTGCACTGCCGCACCGTGGGCCGGGCGCCGTCGCGCACTTCGAGGCCGACAGCGGAACGGGTGTTGATCCGCAGGCCCGTCAACTCGGGCGCGCACGCCTCGACGAGCAGCGCGGCGGCCGAGATGTCCTGGCCCTCCACCACGAGGTCCTGGACGGTCGCGGCGGCCCGTACGGTCAGCGCCACGCCCGAGGCCGGGGCGATCCGTACCGTCCCGGCGCCGTCGGCGCAGCGCAGTGTCACCTCGCGGTCCAGCACCAGATTCTCCCGGTAGGTGCCTGAGCTCACCGAGAGGATGTCACCGTCCGCCGCCGCTTCGACCGCGGCGGCCAGCGACTCGTACTCGCCCGTGCGGCGGCGCCACCGCGAGCTGTTCGGATTGGTCACCTGGACCACGCCATGTGCCATCGGGCTGCTGTGCCCCCACCTCTTGCATCTGCTGACCGGGGACCAACCGTAGCGTGCGCGGAAGGCGCCTGTTGACGAACACCGGTCCGCCCGCGGTCCCGCCCGGTCCTCGCGCCGCTCAGCCGCCTGCTCCCGCGCGGCCCCAGTCCTGGCCGACGCGGGCCCAGTCCCGCTCCCAGCTCGTCAGCCGACGGCTCATCAGCCGCCACATCACCAACTGCCGTACGATCATCAGGAATCCGGCAGCGGACGTCGCGGCCGCGGTGCCCGCCAGTACGGAGTGCGTGGCGGCGGTGGCCGAATCCAGCGGTGGTGCGACCAGTTCGCCCGAGCGGTCCGTCCACAGCCAGATACCGCCCTTGCGCCAGACCTCGATGTCGCCGGGCACCGTCGCGCTGTAGACGGATCTGCCGTCCGGGGACTTCCAGCGCAGCAGATCGCCGCGGCGCGGATCGGCGGTGCCGACCTTGTCGGCGACCACGGGCGTCGTCGTGTCCGGCGGATCCAGTACGGTGGCGGGGACCAGCCGCCGCTGCGCGTTCTCGGTGCGCACCACCCGCTGGAGGGCCCGGTCCACCGAACTGCCCGCCCACCAGCCGAGCGCGGGGGTCGCACAGAGCAGCACCACGGTGGCCACACCGAGCCACGCCTCGACGAGATCGGAGCGGCGCCGCAGCGGATTGCGCCGCCACCGCCAGCCGAGCTTCCTGAGCCTTGTGCGCTGACTCTGCCGACTCTGGCGATTCATGGACGGAACCCCCTTCACACCCGTTCAACTACCGCAATCGGCGCGACTCATGCGTGTGGATCCGCGGGGGTCGCGGGAGTGCCGCGGCGACGCGTTACTCCACGATGGTCAACGGGTCGCCGACCCGTAGGGTTCCGGGGTTCTCGGGGATCAGATTCTGGCCGAAAACGAGACTCGAACCGATCCTGCGGTACTTGCCGAGAGTGTGCAGCGGCTCCTTGCCTCGCCCGGCGCTGCCCTGGTCGGTGGTGGTGATCACGCACCGCCCGCAGGGCTTGGGGACGCGGAAGGTGACCTCGCCGATCCGTACCCGCCGCCAGTCGTCCTCGGCCCACGCCTCGGTGCCGTCCACGACCGCGTTCGGCCTGAAGCGGTTCATCGGCAGCGGGCCCTCCTCGGCCCGGTCGCCCCGCGCGATCAGCGAGTTGAGGGCGGCGAGCGAGGCGGTCGTGGTCACCAGCAGCGGAAAGCCGTCGGCGAGGCTGACCATGTCGCCCGGCGCGGAGAAACCGGGGTCGACCGGCCGCCGAAGCGAGGGGTCGTCCATGTGCGTCAGCCGCACCGGGCGGCCGAGATACCCGCTGAACCAGTCGTCGGCCGCCTGCCCCGCGGGCACGACCTCGATCTTGTGGGCGAAGAGCGTCACCGTCTCCAGCGGGCCCGGCTCCGGCACCGCGACATCGAGCGGCGGCAGCCCGGGACCGGTCAGCCGCAGACCGCCACCCCCCACGGGCTCGGCGGCCAGCAGCGCCATACGCGGCTGTTCCCGCTGTGTCACGGCCTTGCCCCGCTCGCGGTCGACCAGCATCCAACGGCGGTCAGCGGCGAGCCCCCACGGCTCCACGACCGCCGTCCGCATGCTGATTCCACGCAGCGACTTGACCGGGTAGATGTGCAGCGCGCTGAGGACGGTCGAGGTCATACCGCCATCCTGCCAGCCCACGCGCCGGGCCGATCGGCCCAGGAGGTACCTGATCAGCCCTGGTAGTAACCGCCTCCGGCGGCCGGGGGAACACCCTGGCCGAGGTTGCGCCGCGGGTACTGCTCCTCCGGGTGGCCACCGGGCACCTGCCGCGGCGGTACGGGACGCGGCGGCACCGGCCGCGCGGCCTCGTAGCCGGAGGGGGAGGGCTGCGGCGGCTGCGCCGGGTACCCGCCGCCGTTGCTGTAACCGTTGCCGGTGCCCGTCCCGTTGTAGCCGCCGTTGAAGGCGCCGGCGCCGGACCCGCCGCCGTTGAAGGCGTTCCCACCGTTGAACGCGCTTCCGCCGTTGAAGCCGCCGCGCGGAGCGGCGGTCTGCTGCGGGATGTACGGCGCGGGCGGCGGCTGGTACGCGGGTGTCGGGTAGCCGTTCTGCGCGGCGGGCTGCGGCTGGGTGTACTGCGGCGAGGGGGCCGACGGCCCCGACGGCAGAGCCGGGAGTGCGGGCAGCGCGGGAAGGTTGCTGCCGGGGTAGCCGCTGTATCCGGTGCCTGTCTCGTACGGGGTGTAGGACGGCACGCGGATGGGGGCGATCTGCGGTGTGCCTCGCTCGGCCACGAGGCTGTCGTAGATCGGGGTGTCCGGGAAGGACGAGGACGAGGGGTAGTAGCCGCTGTAGCCGCCACCATAAGAACCGCGGGGGGAGCTCATGAGCCATAAGTTAAGCCCACGATGTGGTCGTTGGGGAGACCGATTAGCGGGTTGTTTGCGCTGCGTGTTGCGCGGTCCTGTCCCCAATATGAGCGAATCCGGGGAAAACGGTCAGCGTCTCATGATGTGATCAGGTAAAAGCCGTGCGTCCTTGGTGTTACCGGGCGTCTCGGCGCAGGTGCGAGGGGGCATCCGATGACGCTGCGCAAGGGCGAGAACATGCCGCTGCCCACGGCGGTCCTCCAGGTGGAATTCACCAGGCGGGCGGGGACGGGCATCCCGCGCGCCGACGTCTGCGCGCTGCTCGTGGCGGACACCGGGGCCCGCGATGCGGACGATCTGGTGCACGCCGCGGCGCCCGTGCACCCCTCCGGCGCGGTGCGCTACGCGGCCGGTGGAACGCCGGATCCGGACCCGGCCGCGGGCACGGTCACCGACACTCTTTCGGTTGACCTCACGTCCGTCGAAACGGCCGTCACCTCCGTGCTGGTCGTCGCCCGCTCCGACGGCGGCACCTTCGGCCGGATCCCCGGACTGCGGCTGCGCGTCACCGAGGGGGGAGCGGAGGTCGCGCGCTTCGACTGCGAGGGCGCGACGGCGGAGACGGCGTACGTACTCGGCGAGTGTTACCGGCGCGGCGGCGGCTGGAAATTCCGGGCGGTCGGGCAGGGGTACGGCTCCGGGCTCGCGGGGCTGGGCGCCGCGTACGGGCTGCGGGCGGATCAACTGCCGGAGCGGCTGCCGGATGTGGTGCCCGAGCCTGTTCCCGATCCCGAGCCTGTTCCCGATCCCGATCCCGTACCCGAGCCTCCGCGTGAGGCGACGCGTGCCGTCGCTCCGGAGCCGACCGTCGTCGTACATGCCGTACCGCCCGCTGCGATGGCGCCGCCCGCTCCGGCTTCGGCGCCCGCGCCCGTACGGCTGTCCAAGGTCACGCTCACCAAGGACGCGCCGGTGGTCTCGCTCACCAAACAGGGCGGCACCACGGGCGCGTTGCGGGTCAATCTGAGCTGGCGGGTCGACCCGGCGCGCGGCGGCGGGCGGTTCCACAAGGGCGGCGGCGTCGACCTCGACCTGTGCGCGCTCTTCGAACTCTCCGACGGCAGCAAGGGTGTTGTGCAGGCCCTCGGCAACGCCTTCGGCTCGCTGTACCAGCCGCCGTTCATCCTGCTCGACGGCGACGACCGCACCGGCGGCAGCGCGTCCGGCGAGAATCTGACCGTCAACCTCGACCACACCGCCCACTTCCGGCGGATCCTCGTCTTCGTCACGATCTACGAGGGCGCCCGCAGCTTCGCGGGACTGCACGCCACCGTCACGCTCCAGCCGCAGTACGGCGCCCCGGTCGACTTCGTCCTCGACGAGTGCACCGTGCAGTCCAACGTCTGCGCCCTCGCGCTGCTGGTCCGCGAGGGCGACGACCTCGTCGTACGGCGCGAGGCGCGGTATCTGGTGCCCAGGCGCGGCGTGAGCCCGCAGCGCACGACGGACTACGCGTACGGCTGGGGTCTCAACTGGACGCCGGGCCGCAAGTGAGGCGTGGCTGAACGGACTTGGCGCGCGTCCCGACGGCTCCGTGTCGATGGGCTCCGTGTCGATGGGCTCCGTGTCGAGGGGCTCCGTGCCGAGGGGCTGGAAGCCGACGCGCTCTAGACGGAGGTGTCGGGCCGCGCGTAGGTGCGGCCCTTCCAGGCCGCGCCCCGGCCGCGGTAGTGCTCCACCGCCGAGTCGACGGTCATCAGCAGATACAGCGCCGCCGTGTACGGCAGGGTCGGCGCCAGCCACCACGGCTGCCCGTAGTACCGCAGCATCGGTACGTAACTGGCCGCCATCGCCGCCCACGCGGCGAGCCCCAGTGCGCACAGCGGCCACGCCCCGGCGATAGCGCCGCCGACCGCCGCGACCGGCGGCACCAGATAGATCAGCGCGAGGCCGAGCACCGTGCCGAGCAACACCGCCGGATTGTGCCGGAGTTGCGCGTACGCGCTGCGCGAGACCATCCGCCACAGCTCGCCCAGGTCCGGGTAGGGCCGCACGCTGTCCACGCGTTCGGCGAGCCCGAGCCAGATCCTGCCGCCCGAACGCTTCACCGCGCGGGCGAGCGCCACGTCGTCGATCACCGACTGCCGGATCGAGTCCGGCACCCGGGCGGCGGCCACGGCCGACGCCCGGATCAGCACGCAGCCGCCCGCGGCGGCGGCCGTACGGGAGCGGGTCTTGTTGATCCAGCGGAAGGGGTAGAGCTGCGCGAAGAAGTACACGAAGGCCGGGACGATCAGCCGCTCCCAGCCCGTCTCCACGCGCAGCCGCGCCATGAGCGAGACCATGTCGAGGTCGCAGGAGACCGCTGCGGCCGTCAACTCGCGCAGACTGTCCGGCCGGTGGGCGATGTCGGCGTCCGTCAGCAGCAGGTAGTCGGGGCCGCTGCGCTCGGCGGCCAGCGTGATGCCGTGCCGTACCGCCCACAGCTTGCCCGTCCAGCCGGGCGGCGGCTCGCCGGGCGAGGAGACGGTCAGCGGCAGACCTCCGTGCCGGTCGTGCAGCTCGCGGGCCAGTTCGCCGGTGCCGTCGGTGCTGCCGTCGTCGATCAGGAAGACCTCGGCGTGCCCCGGATACTCCTGCGCCAGCAGCGACGGCAGACTCACCCCGATCACCTCCGCCTCGTCCCGCGCGGGCACGACGATCGCGATCGACGGCCACTCGTCCAGCGCGCCACGGCGCGGCAGCCGCACATCGGTCCGCCAGAATCCCCCCTGCCCCACCACCAGCCACACCCAGGCCAGCAACGACACCCCTGCGATCACCATCAACACCGTCACGCCCCGCAGTCTGCCGCACCCA
Source organism: Streptomyces sp. CBMA29 (assembly GCF_014596445.1). Classification (GTDB taxonomy): domain Bacteria; phylum Actinomycetota; class Actinomycetes; order Streptomycetales; family Streptomycetaceae; genus Actinacidiphila. Next base: position 8,302 of record NZ_MECL01000269.1, read on the forward strand.
CCCCCCGCCGCCCGGCGCGCCCCGCCCCGCCCTCCCCGAAACCGATCGGACCGCCCGCCCGACCGCCGACGTCCGCGCGGCGACGGCTCCGGCAGTGCGGGGCCCGGTCTCCCGGCATCGGGGTGTGTGCGGCTCGGAGGTGGCGACGCGGTGGCGGGGTGGGGAGCGTCGCTAGAGTGGCGGGGTGAAGATCGCACTGGTGGACTCCGGGATCGGACTGCTCGCGGCGGCGGCGGCCGTACGGCGGCTGCGGGTGGACGCGGATCTGGTGCTCTCGTCCGACCCCGAGGGAATGCCGTGGGGTCCGCGCGGCGCGGACGACGTGACCGGACGGGCGCTGGAGTGCGCGCGGGCCGCGGTCGCGCACCGGCCCGACGCGCTGATCGTCGCCTGCAACACCGCGACCGT
>NZ_MECL01000270.1 GCF_014596445.1 Streptomyces sp. CBMA29
GTCGCCCGCGCCCCGCGGGACCCGCGAACCGTCCGCGACGGTCCCCGCGCTCACGCCGGGCGCGTGCTTCGGCGCCTTGGGGTCGGACTCGCTCCCCGCGCTCACGCACGCCGCGACCCCGGCGGCCACCAGCGTGACGAGGACGGCGGACCGCAGCCCCGTACGGACGGCGCGGGCCCGGTCGCGGCGGGGGTCGCGGGGGCGGTCTGGGGCAGGGAGCACGTGTACGCACCTCGGGCTCGGTACAGGCGGACGCGTACGTTCGTACGGTCGTCGTACCGCCGCACGTCCGTACGCACCGGTCGGCGGTCGGATCGCCGTGTCCAACGCCGCGCCTCCCGCCAGGACACGCCCCGCGTCCGTGGCGTCACCCCTGCGTCACCCCTGGCGTGACCCCCGCGTCACCCGTACCCCAGGGCGTGCAGCCGCTCGTCGTCGATGCCGAAGTGGTGGGCGATCTCGTGCACGACGGTCACCTCCGTCTCGGCGACGACCTCCTCACGCGTGGCGCACATCCGCAGCGTCGGGCCCCGGTAGACGGTGATCCGGTCCGGCAGCACCCCGGCGTACCACTCGCCGCGCTCGGTCAGCGGCGTCCCCTCGTACAGCCCGAGCAGCTCGGGCTCCCCCGGCGCGGGCTCGTCCTCCACGAAGACCGCCACGTTGTCCATCAGCCGGGTCAGCTCGCCGGGAATCCGGTCGAGCGCCTCCCCGACCAGCTCTTCGAACTCCTCACGCGTCATCTCCAGCACGCTGCCCATTGTCCGCCACCCCGCCGCGAAAAGCGTTTTGGCGAACCCCCGGCCCATCCCATATGCTGCACCCGTCCCCGACGTGCGCCTCGGCGCCCACGGTCGGCCATCCAGCCCTCATCGTCTAGTGGCCCAGGACGCCGCCCTTTCAAGGCGGTAGCACGGGTTCGAATCCCGTTGGGGGCACCACAGATCTTTCCCATGGCGTCAGCCATGCCGGAGAGCTGTCGTATAAGCGCTGTCGGCGCTCCTACACCGCCCGCCGCCGCGCTGACAACACCGGGATAGCGGCGATCTTCTCAGCGGTCAGGTCGTTCCAGACAAGGCCGTCCGGACGGCGTCGGTTGGTGCACGGGATCACCTCGTCGGGCGTCACGATGTAGTCCACGCTGAAGTCATGCTCCGTCTCGGGGATGTTGTCGTCTACTACTTGGAGCCCGTGAACGGGAGCGACGATCACCGTCTCGGCAGTCACGAGGCCCGCCTCGATCAAGAGCGCGACCTCAAGGTCCGAGTACCCCGCGCCCTTGCCGATGCGAGCACCCGACCTGTTCACGGCGACGCTGCCGCACACCACCACGTCGACAGGACGCATGGCATCTACGCCGACGCGCCGAGCGACCTGCGCCGCACCCCTCTTCTCGGCAGCTTCCTCAATGGACACGGTCAGCGTCTTGGGGTCAAGCTCGTAGAACGGCTCCAAGCTCGCCATCCTCGGCACCGCCATGTAGAGGAGCTTGCCGTCGTTGAGGGCGCGAACGCGTACGGGGAGTTGCGCCCAGTCGGGGTTGGCCTTGACCGTCTTCGCCCGCTGCCACACGTCCAGTTCGGCCAGCCGTTGCGCTGTTCCCTCATTGCCGTAGAAGCCGGGGATCTTGCCGTACGAGTCGTCCGGAGCGCCGCCGCCTTCTATGAGGCGGCGCCATACACGGTCGCGGACAGCCTGCTTGGCCTGATCGATGTCGTTCACGTGCCACCCGTTCTAGATCGCCGCCATCAGGGCGAGCAGCCGATCGTTGATGTCCTGCGCCCACGGCTCGTTCCGCTTCCCCTGACGGAGCAGAGCGAGCGTCAGGTTGCCGAGCGCGATGGCCTGACTCTTCTTCTTGGATGCCAGCGCACGGGTGGTCATGCGGAGGATCGGCTCGGCTCGCTCGGGGATATCAAGAAACAGGTAGCACGACCCGGCCAGCCGGTTGTACTCGTTGACCGTGTAGTACGGCGCGGCCACGTCATCCGTGCTCACGCGGTCGAACTGAGTCTCGGCCTTCCTGAGCGCGTCTTCGCACTCCTTGACCGCGCCGGTCATGGCGTGCCCCTCGGCGACGTGGAGGAGAGAGAGACCAGTCAGTGACGGGCTGGTGCGCTTCGCCATCTCGGCCGCCCGCTGGGCGAGCATGACGCCACGGCCGGGGTTCTTCTCGCCGTAGAGCGCCACGAAGCTCATGCGCAGTGTGGCGTACGACGCCGTCGATGGGTCACGTGCGTGGTGAGCAGCACCGACCGCTTCATCGAAGTACGTCAGCGGCGCATAGTGATCGCGTCTTTGGCTGACGTCCCAGACCAACTGCCCCATGAGCGTTGCCGAGTCGGCCTCAACCTCGTAGAGCGCACGGCGGACGCGCGGATTGCCGGCGTTCTCGCGGAGGAACTTCACCTGGCCGTGGACGTGTCCGGCCGGTCCGAGCAAGCCAGTGGACGATGCTTGGTCGTAGGACTCGTCGAGCCGCCGCAGCCGCTCGTGCAAGTAAGCCACAACCACCAAGTCCGCGGAGCCTGGATTCTCCAACGCGTAGTTCACGCGTTCGCTTGGCTGTGCCTGAATGACCGTCACATCGTCCAGGGCGGTCTGGAGTTCGTCACCGCTGATTCCCAGGACGCGGGCAATTTTCGGCCGTAACCATGCCTGCGGTTCTGTCTCGGCGCTTTCCCAACGGCCAACGGTAGACCGCTCGACGCCGAGCTGTTCGGCCAGCCCCTCTTGGGTAAATCCTGCCGCCTTGCGACGTTGGGCAAGCCGTATGCGCTTGCTGGGCATCGCCCATCCCCTCCATGCAGAAACCAGGGCCAAATTCAGCCTAGTGGCCGAGGGGGCATTCACGCAGGCCCGCCGCCCAACTGCCTCATGGATGCGGCATCCGTGCGGCACTCCCGCTGTGGGTTCTCGCAACTCAGTGGGATTACCTGCTGGGCAGGTCGGCCTACGCCCTGAGCCGCGAACACTCGTCGTTGGCCGACCTCCACGAGCCCCTTGGAGGAACGGATGCGACCTGGAATGTACGGCTACATGAGGCTCGCCGCCAATGGTGGAGTCGGTGATGAAGGCGAAACCATCAGGCAGGAGTTGATGACACACGCTGAACGAGAGGGATTCACGCTGGAGCAGATGTTCGTTGAACAAGTGCCGACCTATGAACCGGCGTTCGACTGTCTGGCTGCCGCGCTTCGAGGAGGTCGCGTACGTGACGTGATCGTGCCGTCCCTCTGGCACTTCGCGCGGCTGCCTGGTTTGCAAAGGGCCATGCGCGACCACATCGAACGCGAGATCGGCGCCCGGATCTGGATCGTTCAGGGGGTGCGGCCGTGAGCGACATGAAGCACCCCGTTTACGGCTACATGCTTGCTCACGACGGCCGGACGGAACGAGACATCGTGAAGGACGAACTTCTGCTGTTCCACTGGGCACAGGAGGAGGGTTACTTCTTGGCGGTCATCTACCAAGAGGTTGACGAAGGCAGCATCGCCGTACTCACTGAACTGGTCGAGGAGTTGAAGCGCACCGGTGACCGGCTCGTGGTCGTGCCGTCCGTCGAGCACTTCGGCACCAGCCCCCTCCTCCAAGAGCACCTGTGGGCGTACGTCATGTACACCGCCAACGTGGAGGTACGCGAGGCGGTGAACCGGCGATGACCACGCCACCGAAGCCGAGAGAGTTGCACGTCACCAGTATCCGTCTGGAGGCGGTGTTCGCGTCGGTCGGTCTGTCGCGGGAGTTCGTCCGGAAGACGCTGGGTGACTGGCAGGTCCCGGACCAGATCGACATCGCCGAACTGGTGGTCTCGGAGCTGGCCACCAACGCGATCAAGAGCACCGGTGCCACGGACGCGGCACCGAAGCGGGCGTACATCGGGGTACAACTCCGGGCCGTGGATGCCAAGCTGTACGTCGAGGTGTGGGACGGGGGCGGCGGGTCACCCGGCATCCCGGAGCAGACCCTCGATACCGAAGGCGGCCGGGGGCTCTTCCTCGTCGAGTCGCTGAGCACGCGGTGGGGCACCTACCGTCCCACGATCGGCGGCAAGATCGTCTGGTCCGAGCTGACGCTCGCGGAGCCGGTGAATCCGCCACTCCTGCTTGAAGACCTGCCGCTGCGTGCCCCTGCTACCCATGGCCGCGTGGCCGGCTCCAGATGGGAGCTGGCGGACATCGCGCTCATGCAGCGTGCCTGGGATGGTTTCGACCATCTGCCGAGCGACTACCGGTCGGCGCACCAGCGGAACACGCCCACGTCGCGCTCCTCTCCCGTGGCAGAGACATTCAGGCCCGCGAAAGCGCCATCACCCGCTTCATCCCCGCCGAGGCGATCTTCCCGCCGGTCACCGCGGCTCTGGAGGACCAGTCGTGGCCGACCAACCGACCGGCGACCGTCCGGGCATCTCCGCCGCGATCATCGTCCACGAGGGACGGGTGCTGATGGTCAGACGGCGCGTCTCCGAGGGCAAGCTCTCCTGGCAGTTCCCCGCGGGCGAGATCGAGCCCGGCGAGTCCCCCCAGGCGGCGGCGGTCCGCGAGACGCGGGAGGAGACCGGCCTGGACGTCGCCGCCGTCCGCCTGCTCGGGGAGCGCGTCCACCCCCAGACGCGGCGGCTCATGTCGTACACCGCCTGCCAAGTCGTCGGCGGATCGCCCTACGTCGCGGACACCGACGAACTCTCCGAACTTGCCTGGTGCGCCCACGCCGAGCTTCCCGCGTACGTCCCCTACGGCCTCTACGCGCCGGTGCGGGAGTACCTGGACGCAGCCCTGGAAGGTGACTGACGGCCCCGGCCCCAGCCCCAGCGCCTGCGCGCCGGACCCGGGGCCGGAGGGTCAGAGGTACTGCGCGGCCGTGACGCAGAAGCCGCCGAGTGCGACGCACCAGACGTACGGCAGCGTGCGGACCATCACCGTCTGCGGTGTGACGCCCGCGTACTGAGCGGCCCAGACCGTCTGCGTACTGGTCGGGTCGGCGACGCCGAAGACCTGGTTGTACGAGGTGGTCAGGCCGAGGACGGCGATCGCCGGGTACACGCCCGCGGCGATCAGGACCCCGGCGATGCCCGCGCCGAGACCGAACACGTTCAGCGGCCCGCGGTAGAGGCACAGCGGCACGAGCACGGTGAAGACCAGGACGAACAGCACGGCGTTCTGCGGGCTGACGGCCTTCACGAGCGGTTCGAGCGCGTCGACCGCGCCGGGCAGTTTCACCGCCGCCAGCAGGATGCCGATGGAGATGAAGAGCGTGATCGGCGGTGCCGCGACCTCGAATCCGGCGTAGAGCGTACGCAGCAGCCGCTTGTTCATCTCGCGCGGCCGGGTGGTGGTGACCAGGGCGTAGAGCACGCCCGCCAGCAGCGACGGGATGATCGCGATGTCGAAGCCGAGCGCGAGGACCAGCGGCACGGCGGGGGTGAACAGCGCGTACCAGGGCGCGTCGCCGAGCTGCTTGCGGCGCGAGCCGGGGTTCGGCTTGGGCCGCTCGGCCACCGACTTGAGGGACCAGGAGTGCTCGACGCCCTTGCGGCGGTTCTCGATCAGGACGAAGAGGACCGCGGCGACCAGCGCGAACGGGAACAGCTTGATCATGAAGCCGCGCACGGTGTGCACGGGCAGTTCGAGCGCCGTGGAGAAGAACTGCCAGACGGGCAGTTCGAACGGCATGCCGGCGGCGATGCCCATCAGGATCGTGCCCGCGGCGGTGGCCTTGGGGATGCCGACGGCGATCATCGCGGGGATGCCGATGATGCCCGCGAGCATCGCGGCGGGCGCCGAGCCGGTGACCGTGCCGACCAGCGTGGAGACGGCCAGCACGCCGAGCGCGACCACCACGGGCCGGTCGCCGCCGAATTCGACGATCTTGCGGACGAGGGTGCCCGCGATGCCGGTCTCGTCCAGCAGTTTGCCAAGCCACGACCCGAGCAGGATCGCGATCATGGTGGCGGCCAGCGCCGGGGCGCCCTCCTGGAGCACCGTGTCCAGCACGCTGTTCTTGCCGGTCAGCGGCGCCCCGGAGACCAGGGCGATGGCGACGGCCAGCAGGATGAGCGCGAAGGCCGTGGGGAGCTTGCGGGTGAGCATCGCGGCGACACCCGCCGCCATGATCAGCAGAATGACGACACCCATGGCGTCACTTCTCTCTTCCGTGCGGGGTACGTCTCCGCGGTGAACGTGGTTGCGGGGTGGCCGGCTTCGGCGTCCGGGCTGGCGAGGGCCGTGCGGGCGGTGGGGTCAACGACTCGGCGAGCGCCGCCGTCAGCAGCAGCGGGCTGCGGCCGAGACCGCAGACCGTACGGGCGTACGCGTGCGCCGCGATCTCGTCGGCGCCGGCGACGTGTCCGTACCAGCGGCGGCTGCCGAGCCGCAGCACGACATGGCCGAGCGCGCGCCTCAACTCGGCCTTGGCCGGGCCGTGGTGGAGCCGCGCGTGCGCGGCCTCGTGGGCGACGGCAGCGGCGCGGACGGAACCGGCCGGGTACCAGTCGCGCCAGCCGAGCCGCTCCGCGAGGCCGTCGGCCGCCGCGATCGTGTCGGTGAACAGCTCGATGGCGTCGGGCCGCGAGGTGTAGCGCGCCAACAGGCCCATCTCCAGGCCGCCGTCGCTCTCCACGACGTCCGCCGCGCAGGCGACGGGTTCGAGCGCGGCACCGAACTCGGCCGCCGCGCGGGCCCATTGACGCAGCAGCGCGGGGTCGCGGCCCTCGTGGGTCGGGGTGCCCGCGAGCAGCCGCACGCCGAATTCGACGTCGTCCAGGCCGGCCAGGCGGCGCAGCGCGGCCGGGTCGGGCGTACGGGTCAGGACGGATGCCGTCATGTGCGTGCCTCCACAACGGCCACCACCGGCTCGTCGGCGGCGCGGCTGCTCAGTTCGCTGCGCGCCAGCGCGAGCAGCGACTGCGGTTCCACCACGCCCGACAGGTCGGAGATCCGGGAGCCGATGAGCAGCCGCAGCGCGGGCGCGCGGACCCCGCCGTCGCCGTACGAGGTGACCTCGTCCACGAGCGTGGCGAGCACCTGGGGCGCGGCGCCCGCCGTGGTGGTCTCGACGCGGGCGTCGGGCGAGTGCAGCCGGACGACTCCGTCGGCGTCCACGACCCGTACGGGGTGGCGGGTGGCGCGGTACCGGCGGCGCAGCTCCGTGCCGTACACGGTGTGCGAGGGCGTGCCCGCGAGCACCCGCACCTCGGCCGGGTCGGCCTTGAGGCTGGCGGCGGCGGCGCGCAGCCGTTCCCCGTCGTCGGCGCGGTGGGCCCGGTCCTGGGTCCGCAGTTCGGTCGCGCCAGTGGCGACGGCGCGTACGGTGCTGGTCTGCGGGTCGACGGTGACCTCGACCTCGACGCCGTCGGCCGCCGCGCCCTGGGCGACGACCGCGCGTTCGGCCTCGGCCCGTACGGCCAGGATCTGTTCCTGTCCCGCGCCCGGGATGATCCGCTCGATCTGCTCGCGGACCAGCGCGAGGGCGACCCCGATGGGGCTGATGACCTCGCTGTGGGCGGCGATCCTGCCCTCGCGTTCGCAGACCACGGCGAGGTGCGGTGTCACGGACGCGGCGCCGCCGCCCCCGCCGACCAGTACGGCGTTGTCCTTGTCGAGGCGGTACTCGGCGATCAGCGTGTCGACCACGGCCTTCACCCGGGCCGTACCGGCGTCGAGCACCTGGGTCGCCGCGGTGGCGACGTCCACGCCGAGCGCGGCGGCCAGCGGTGCCAGCGCGGCCTTGGCCGTCTCCTGGTCCGAGCGGGCGAAGTCGCCCTCGGGGACCCGGCCGAGCGCGTTGGCCGCGCAGGTCATGGTGATCGCGAACCGGCCGCCCGCGGCGTCGAGGACCGCGTAGTCGGCGGGGTCGTCGGCGAGCGGGCTGACGGTGGCGAGCGTGGCGTCGCGCAGGTCGTCGGGGTCGGCAAAGCAGGCGTAGGGCAGGCCCGCGATGTGGGCGCTGCGCGGTCCGACCGCGGTGACCTTCCGGCCGGTCCCGGCGGTCCCGCCGGAGCCGCCCGTCCCCTCACCGACCCTGACCATGGACCCGCCGCCGACGCCGACCGTACGGACGTCGAGCGCGGACAGATACGAGGTCTTGCCGAGGATCGTGGCGTGCCGGACGGCGACCTTGCCGCGCCGTACGACGCTGATGTCGGTCGAGGTGCCGCCGGTCTCCAGGAACAGGCCCTCGCTGATCCGCTCCTGCATCAGGGCGCCCGCGACACCGGCCGCGGGTCCCGACAGGACGGTCAGCAGCGGCCTGCGCCGCATCTCGTCCAGCGACATCACGCCGCCGTCGCAGCGCATCACCATGAGCGGGGACGTGACGCCCGCCTTGGTGATGGCGGCGTCGACCAGGTCGGCGGTGGCGAGCATGCGGGGCAGGATCGCGGCGTTGACCACGGCGGTACGGGTCCGCTTCTGGAGCCCGTACAGCGAGGTGATCCGGTGGGCCGCCGTCATCGGCAGGCCCTTGCCGCGGGCCGCTTCGAGTACGGCCTCCTCGCCTTCGGGGCGGTCGACGCTGAACGGCTGGCTGGCGACGAGGACTTGGGCGCCCTCCCGGATGACCTCGTCGACGGCCGCGCGCACGGCGGCGGTGTCGTCGGGGTCGGCGACGTGGGCGTAGTGCAGCGGGAGCCGCTTGCCGGGGGTGAGTTCGAGGTTGCGGAAGGACGCGAGCCGACGGGTGAGCGCGGCTCCCGGGCCCGTACCGATGCCGATCAGGCCGACGGTGGCGACGTCACCCTCCAGGAGGGCGTTGGTAGCCTGGGTCGTACCGTGGGCCAGGAAGGCGACGTCCTCAGGGGCGTTCCCGGTCTGCTCCAGCAGGCGGTCGAGTGCTTCGACGATGCCGTGGGCTACGCCGTCCTCGTGGTGGTGGCTGGTGGGCACTTTCACCTGCCCCCGGAGTTCGAGGGTCGCGGCGTCTACGGCCACGGCGTCGGTGAAGGTTCCGCCCACGTCGATGCCGACGCGAATGCGGTGGGTGGTCATGGTCTGGGCACCTCCTTGTGCAGTGTTGGCGGTTACGCGGGCGGTGGGCCGGGCGGGGCAGGTGGAGCTGCTTCCGTCCGGCCGTTCTCCCTTGGGGCAGAGGGTCCTGCTCAGTAGCCAGGTCCTGCTCAGTAGCCAGGTCCTGGTCGGTAGCCAGGTCCGGGTCAGTAGCCGCGTACGTCGGGCCAGTGGCGCTGGACGCCGGCGCGGTCGAGCACGGCGGCGAAGGCGTCGAAACGCTTGTCCTCGGCCTGGACCCGGTGCGGTTCCACTCCTTCGGCCAGGCAGTGGGCGGCGAGGGCACCGGCGACCTCGCCGATGTTCCACTCCACGGGGTGCAGCCGGTAGCAGCCGTTGGTGATGTGGGTGGTGCCGATGTTCTTGCCCGCGGGCAGCAGATTGCGGACCCTGCGCGGGATGAGCGCGCCGAGCGGGATCTCGAACGGCACGGAGCCGATGTCGATGTAGTTGTCACCTCCGGTGGACGGGTGCAGGTCGATGCGGTAGCCGCCGATGCCGACCGAGTCGCGGTATGTGGTGCCGCCGTGCGGGCCGACCAGGTCGATCGCGAGGTCCTGCTCGGTGATGGTGGTGACGGCCTTGATCCGGCGGGACTCGCGGACGTACGGCGCCTTGGCCAGGCCGTCCGCGGTGCCGGTGACGTCGGGGCGGAGCCTGAGGCCGGGGAAGCCCTTGCCGCCGTCGGCGCGCGGCGCCTCGGTCTGGAGCCAGTACAGGACGGACAGCGACAGCTGCCGCGCCTCGGCCACGGCCTGGGCGGAGGTCTCGGGGCCCGCGCCGATCAGCGGCTTGAGCCAGTAGTCGTTGAGCGGCCAGTTGACGAGCGTGATGTCGGAGTCGAAGGCGCCGGGCCGGTGCAACCGGCGGGCCAGGATGCGGCGGAAGCCCCACAGCTCCTTGTCGCCCGCGTCCTCCGACTGGTCGGCGTTGACGTCGAGCGGGTCGAGGCCGGGGTTGGGGACGAAGGTGCGCGGCACCGCTTCGAGCGTGCGCGGGTCGGGGGCGAGGAAGCCGAGCAGCGGGCCCGGCCAGAAGTCGGGGCGGTAGTCGCGCCAGAACTCGTAGTCGGCGGGCTTGTCGATGGTGTGGTCCTCGCCCTCGTGGTGCGAGAGCGCGAAGCACACCGTGATGCCCTGCTGGTTGAGCGGGTCGGCGGTCTCCGGGGCGTGCGGCTCGCCGAATTCGTCCCGCGACTCGGCGCCGACGGCGTGTTCGACACCGGCCAGTTCCAGCAGTTCGCCGGTCTCGGTCGCGTCGATGACGTACCGCGCCGCGATGGTGCGGCGGCTGCCGTCGCGCAGGCTCTCCACCGTGACGGACCGTACGGTGTCGTCCTCGGCCGCCGCCGCGACCGGGCGGTGCTCGGTCAGCAGCGTGAGGCGGCCGGACGCGAGGTGCGGCGCGAGCATCGACTCCAGGACGGCGAGGCCGACGCGCGGCTCGTGGCAGAGCTTGCTGACCCGCCCGGCGCCGGGGTTCAGCTCGGTGAGGGCCAGTGCCTCCGAGCGCATCGGGTACCACTGGCGGTAGTACGACCTGATGGATTCCCGCAGGTGGCGGTACGAGGCGGTGGTGCCGAACTGTTCCACCCACGGGTGCTCGTCCGGCGGGACGGCCTGCGAGGTGAGCTGGCCGCCGATCCAGTCGGTCTCCTCGGTCAGTACGACGCCGCGCCCGGCGCGGCACGCGGCGAGTGCCGCCGCCACGCCGCCGAGGCCGCCGCCGACGATGAGAATGTCCGGTCCGGGTTTCACGAGTCTCCTTGAGGTGGTGCGTACCGCCTGCGGCGGTGCTGTCGAAAGATTGCGCGGTGCGTCGGATGACGGCTCTGCCCGGTGGCCCGGACCCTCCGACGTCCGGTTCGCCGAGGACGACCTACGGCCACGTGACCTGACGCCGACCGGCCGCGGGCCGCGAGCGACGGGCACTGGCCGCCTGGGTCCCACGACCGCCGGGCCCCGGTCGCCAGACCGATGGCCGCCAGGCAACTGGCCACGAGACGCGCGGTCGCCGGCCGCGAGCAACAGCCGCCGGGCCACGGGCCGATGGCGGCCCAACCGCCCAGCCGCCCAGCCGCCCAGCCGCCCAGCCAAGGG
>NZ_MECL01000271.1 GCF_014596445.1 Streptomyces sp. CBMA29
CGCCCCCCGCGCCGCCGCGGCTACGAGGCCGTCTCCGGTTACCTGTTCGTCGCCCCCGCCGTCGTGCTCTTCGCGGTCATGGGCCTGTACACCGTCGGCTACGGCTTCCTGCTGAGCTTCGCCCGCTGGAACGGCTTCGCGCCGCACTGGGACTGGGTCGGCCTCCAGAACTACAAGGACCTGCTCTGGCAGAATCCGGCCTACGCGCCCCGGCTGCACCACGCGGCGGTCCACACCCTGTACGTGATGATCGCCGTCCCGCTGCTGACCGTCGCGGTGTCCTTCCCGCTGGCGATCCTGCTCAACTCCGCCAAGCGGATGCAGGGCGTGCTGCGTTCGGTCTACTTCGTGCCGTACGTCACCAGCGGCATCGCCGTCTTTTTCGCCTGGCAGTACATTCTCCAGCCGGACGGCGCGGTCAACACCCTGCTCAGCAGCGTCGGCATGGGCTCGCTCGCGCAGCCGCAGGGCTGGCTCGGCAACCCGAACACCGCGCTGCCCACGATGATCGTGGTCACCGTGTGGGGGGCGGTGCCGGTCGCGATGCTGATGTACCTCACCGGTCTCCAGACCATCGACCGCAGCGTGATGGAGGCCGCGCAGCTCGACGGCGCCGGGTGGTGGCGGACGAACGCGTCGGTGGTGTGGCCGCTGGTCCGGCCGATCACCTCGATCGTCGTGCTGCTCAATCTCCGCGACTCCCTCCAGGGCTTCCAGACCTTCCTGGTGATGACCAACGGCGGTCCCGGAGACCACACCAACGTCCTCGGCCTGGAGGCGTACCGGCTGGCCTTCCTCAAGGACCTGGCGCCGACGCTCGGCCTGGCGAGCGCCCTCGGCTGGCTGCTGTTCGCCGCCGCCGTGGTGCTGGCCCTGGTCAACCTGCGAGTCATGCGGAGCAGAACATGACGACGGACATCTCCGGCGCGGGCTCCTCGCGCACTCCGGGACCCACCTCGCCGGCCAGGGCGGCCGTCTCACGCGCCGCCGCGCGCTGGACCGTCGGCATCCTGCTGACGCTCTACGGCCTGGTCAGCGTCTACCCCTTCCTGTGGATGGTCTCGGCCGCTTTCAAGGACCAGGCCGAGGTGGTACGCGGCGGCCATCTGATCCCGCACCACCCGACGCTGGACACGCTGATCCACACCTGGAACCAACTGCACTTCTTCCACTACTTCCTGAACAGCCTTCAGGTCACCGCGCTCACCGTGGTGCTGACGCTCGGGGTGTACGCGGCGGCCGGTTACGCCTTCGCCGTGCTGGACTTCCCCGGCCGCGGCCTGCTCCAGAAGCTCTTCGTCGCGCTGCTGTTCGTGCCCGGCATCACGGTGATGCTGCCGATCGTGCTGCTGGAGAACACGATGGGCGTCCTGGGCACGCACATCGGTCTGGTGCTGCCCTTCGTCAACGGTGGCGCCCCGCTGTCGGTGCTGCTGATGACCGGCGCCTTCAGCGCCGTGCCCCGGGAGCTGCGGGAGTCGGCGCGGGTCGACGGCGCCAACGAATTCCACATCTTCACCCGGATCCACCTGCCGCTGGCCCGGCCCGCGCTGATCACGGTGGCGCTGCTCACCGCGATCCCCACCTGGAACGAGTACCTGCTGACCCGGGTCTCGCTCAACGACGAGAGCGCGTACACGCTGCCGCTCGGCCTCCAGACGCTCGCCTCGTCGAACGTGCCGCACTACAACAACCTGATGGCGGGCGCGCTGATCGTCGTTATCCCGGTGGCGCTGCTGTTCCTGAGCCTCCAGCGCTACTTCGTCAACGGCCTGGTCGGGGCGGTGAAGGGCTGATGCGCGTCCTGGTCACAGGGGCCGCCGGCCACATCGGCGGCCATGTCAGCGCGGCGCTGCTGGCCGCCGGGCACGAACTGGTGCTCACCGATCTGCTGCCAGTGACCGAGCCGCGCGCCGCGCGCGTGCACACCGGCGACCTCCAGGACCCGGAGCTGGTGCGCGAGGCCATGGCGGGCGCGCAGGCGGTGGTGCACCTCGGGGCGATCCCGCACCCGAACGACACCGACCCGAGCACGCTGTTCGCGCACAACTGCCTCACCGCGCACCGGGTGTTCGAGGAGGCGGGCCGGGCCGGGGTGCGCCGGGTGGTGGCCGCCTCCAGCATGGCCGCGGTGGGCCTGGCCTGGTCACCGGTGCCGGTCTCGCCGTCCTACGTCCCGCTGGACGAGGCCCATCCGAGCCTGCTGCGCGACCCGTACGGCCTGTCGAAGGCCGCGCTGGAGGAGGTGGCGCGCACCGCGCACCGCCGCTGGGGCCTGGACGCGGTCTGCCTGCGGCTGCCCTTCACCGGGACCGGCGACCGGCTCGGCCGCTTCCTGGACGCCTGCGCGGCCGACCCGGCCGGTCAGCGGCACGACCTGTGGGGCTGGCTGCACACCCGGGACGCGGCCGAGGCGGTACGGCGCGCGCTGGAGGCCGAGCTGACCGGGTGTCACGTCGTCAACGTCACGGCCCCCGACACGACATCCGCGCTGCCGTCCGCGGAACTGATGGCCCGTCACCATCCAAAGGTGCCGCTGCGCGCCGGCCTCCCGGACCACTCCTCGCTCTTCGACACGGCCGCCTGCACGCGGCTACTGGGCTTCACGCCCCGGCGCACCTGGCGTACGGCCGCCCACGGCAGAAGGAAACGCAACGGTGCGTGACGACCGGCACATCGTCGAAGAGCGGATCACCGGATTCCTCGCGCAGGCGGTCCGTCCCGCCCTCTCTTGATCCACCCGGGCGCGAGCAACCGGCCACCGGCTGTGAGCCCGAGGAACAGCGCGACCACCCCATTGGAACCGACCTCCCTGAGGAGAGGCCGACATGAGACCCACCCTCGTGACATGGCTGCGGCCCCCCGCCGCGTTAGCACTGCTGCTGCTCGCGGCCCTGCTGCTCCCTCCGTCGTCCCGGGCCGCCGCGGCGGCCCTGTATCCGCTGGGCGTCGGCGCCGACCTCGGCCCGAAACCGGTCACGCTGGGCCTGACGGCGAGCGCGGGCGACTCCGCCGACGGCCCGCGCACCGGTGAGAAGAACGGAAAGCCGTACTGGCGGACCGATGTGGCGACCGGCACGGACTACATCAAGCTGGCGCTGGACCGGGAGTGGACCGACACCGTCGGCGGCGCCGGCCAGGTCACCGTGGCGGTGACGTACGACGACGAGCCCGGCGGGACGACGCTTCGGCTGACGCGCGGCGCGAGCGATCTCGTCGGCAGTGTGCCGCTCACCGGAGCGGCCGGGTGGACGACGGAAGCCTTCACCGTACCGGCGGACTTCGGGACGGAGGCGGGCCGTGAGCTGCGGCTGTCGGGGACGAAGGACGGGGCGCCCGCCGACGTGACGGTGGCGTCGGTGCGGGTCGCCGCGGGCCAGTCCGTGGATCTCGGCGCCGCGGTCAACGCGCACGGCATCTCGCCGCGGGCGGGCGACAACGACACGCACCTCGTGACCGGCACGGAGGCGGGCCGCGGCTACTGGGGCACCGACCAGAGCCGACCGGGCGCCGAGACCGGCTTCTTCTACATGAACGTGGACGACACCGCGCTGTACGACAACCGCGACCCGGTCGCGGTCACCGTCGACTACTTCGACCGGGGCAACGGAGCGATCCAGCTCCAGTACGACTCCCCCGGCGACACCATCCCGGAGATGTTCAAGAACTCGCCGGTCTTCGCCTACGGCGACTCGGGGACCTGGAAGACCCACACCTTCCTGCTGGACGACGCGATCCTCACCAACCGCTCCAACGGCTCGGACTTCCGCGTCACCACCGGCGGCAGCCCGGCAGAACTGAAGGTCGCCCGCGTCTCGGTGACCGCGCTGCCGAGCGTGCTCGACCCGACGACCGGCCTCAGGCAGCTTGTGGCGCAGGCCGATCTGGCCTACCTGGCGGCCCGCGAGGGCACCCGCGACGGGCAGTACCCGGCGGGCGCGAAGGCCGCGCTCCGGAAGGCCGCCGACGCGGCCCGCGCGGTCGCGGACGGCGCCGGCGTCACCGACGAGCAGGCGCGTACCGCCTTCCACGCGCTGGCCACCGCGCTCGACGTCTTCCACGCCGCCGCCGTGAACACCGATCTGGCGCACCTGGGCACCGCCACCGCCTCGTCCACCGCCGCCGGGTCCGCCCCGGCCGCGGCGATCGACGGGAACGGCGGCAGCGCGTGGGTCAGCGGGGACGGCGGGACGGGCGAGACCTTCACCGTGGACCTGGGCGCCGCCAAGCGCTTCAACCAGGTCAAGGCGGGCTGGACCGGCGCCTTCTCCCGCGACTACACCGTCCAGGTGTCCACGGACGGGACGCGCTTCACGGACGTGGGCCGCACCGGGGCCGTCGGCGGCTCGGTGTTCACCACCGCCTTCGCGCCGACGACCGCCCGGTACGTCCGGCTGGCGATCCACGGGTACAGCGCGGGCCAGACCACGGTGGGCCTCGCCGTTCTTGAGGTCCGCGACCAGCGGGTCGTCACACCGCACCCGAAGCTGGTCACCCCCCGCTACTCGACCGGCGCTCCGGTCGTCGCCGACTTCGACCTCCGTGACTACGGCGTCGACACGACGGGGAAGAGGGACGCGACCGCCGCCGTGCAGTCCGCGCTCTACGACTGCCAGGACGCGGGCGGCGGCACGGTGTGGCTGGGCGCGGGCACCTACCGCCTCACCAGCACCGTGGAGGTCCCGGCCTTCTGCTCGCTGACCGGCGACCGGCGCGACCCGGACCGCGGGTCCGGCGGCTACGGCACGGTGATCCGCGCCGACCTGCCGCCGGGCGCCGACGGGCCGGTGCTCTTCCGGATCGGCGGCAGCGCCAGCGTCCAGGGCCTGACCACCTACTACCCGCGGCAGAACGCGGCCCACCCGGTGCCGTACAACAACACCTTCGAGATTCCGGGTTCGGCCTGGCAGAGCGACGCGAATTTCATGATGAGCACGGTCGCGCACGTCACGATGCTCAACTCGTACAAGGGCGTCGGCGTCTCCACCAAGACCGATGACCGCGGCAGGCCCGCGGTGCAGGGCCAGGTGCACGAGTCGGCGACGCTCGACGACATCAAGGGGACGGTGCTGTTCACCGGGGCCACCGGTTACAACGGCTCGGACGTCGGCACCTGGAGCGACATCACCTTCTCCAACTCCTACTGGGCGCACGCGCCTTCGGCGTACGACCCGCCCGCGCGGCCGGCGCTCGACCGGTGGACGCGGGCCAACGGCACGGGACTTGTCCTCGGTGACCTGGAGTGGGACCAGTTCTCCCGGATCTCGCTGTCCGACTACCGCACCGGCATCCAGGTCGCGAAGGGCCAACGGGCGGCCTTCGTCGGCGCGTTCCGGCAGACCCGGGTGGTGCGCACCGATGTGGCCCTCCAGGTGGACGACATCGACACCCGCTGGGGCATGACGATGGCCGGGGGCACGCTTCAGGGCAGCCTCGCGTCGGTCCGCAACACCACCAAGGGATTCGTGAAGGTCACCGGCACGACGCTGGACGGCCCGGCCTCCGGCACGGTCGTGACGATGCCAGGCCCCGTACCGGTCCAGGCCGCCGCACCCGCCCTGCCCGCGCCCCGCAGGCACGCGCTCTACGCGGCGGGCGCCGTCCCGCACGGCGTGGGATACCAGCCCGCCGCCGACGCCACCGCGGGCATCCAGCGGCTGCTGGACCGGGCGGGCGCGCAGGGCGGCGGCACCGTGTACCTGCCCGCGGGCTGGTACCGGGTCGAGGGCCGGCTGCGGGTCCCGGCCGGGGTCGAACTGCGGGGAGCCTCGTCCTCGCCGAACCGCGACGAGGACGGCGCCAGCGGCGGCACCGTGCTGTTCGCCTACGCGGGCCGGAACACCGCGAAGGCCGACACCGCCGCCGCCTTCGTCACGCTCGCCGGAAACGGCTCGGGGGTGCGCGGCCTGCGGGTCTTCCACCCGGAGAACAACCCCGCGACCGGCTACGTCCCCTACCCGTACGACATCCGTGGCACCGGCCGCGGCACGTATGTGGTCGATGTCGGTCTGACCAACGCGTGGAACGCCGTCGACGAGGGCGACGACGGCTTCGTGGTGCACAAGGTGACCGGGGTCTTCCTCAACCGGGGCGTCACGGCGCGCGCGGGCCGCGGCGGCCTGGTCGACGGGGTGCTCAGCAACGGCAACGCGGTGAACCGCACCGGCTTCGGCGTTCCCGGCTGGGGCCTCGGCAGTGATCTGTTCGCGCAGACCATCGACGGGTTCACCCGCGAGAACACCGACCTGGTGCATGTGGACGGCGCCCGCGGCCTGACGGTCTCGGACGTCTTCGGCTACGGCATGCACAACGGTCTGGTGGTCACCTCCGGTGACGTCCGCGCCTTCAACCTGGGCACTGACAACCTCGGCGACGGCGGGTACACCGTGAAGGCGGGTGCCTCGGCCGACGTCACGGCGGTCAACGTGCTGCGCTACAACGGCGCGACGTCCACCGGTCCCGCCAAGCTGCTGGGCATCATGGCGATCAACATGGTGCAGCAGTCGGTGACGGCCACGGCCGAGCCCGCGAGCGGCGGGAAGGTCACCGTCGGCGGGAACCAGACGGAGCCGGGCCGCTTCGAGCGCGGCGGCACCGCGACCGTGACGGCCGTACCGGCGTCCGGCTTCCGCCTGCTGGGCTGGACGCTCGACGGCGCCCGACTGCCCGGCAGCGGGCGGACGATCACCGTGCCGGTGACCGGGGACCGTACGGTCGTGGCGCGTTTCGGGCCGGTCGGCGTCAACTGACCGGCGGGCGGGCCCGGTCGACCGCCGCCGCGCGGCCGTCCGGGCCCGTCGTCATGGGCGGGCGACCGCTGCCGTCAGGAGTGGGTGACCGGCAGCACGTCGGGCGAGAGCGTGCCCGCGCCCGCGGTCGCGCTGGTCATCCGGCGGCGGTGGTGACGGCGGCACAGCACCTCGTAGCCGACCTCGCCGGAGCGGTCGACGTCGCCGATCACCACCTGCGCGCCCTCGACGACCATCACGCCGTCGACCGTACGGGCGTTGTGGGTGGCGCGCTCACCGCACCAGCACAGCGCCTCGACCTGAAGGGCCTCGACGCGGTCGGCGAGCTCGATGAGCCGCTGCGAACCGGGGAAGAGCCGGGTGCGGAAGTCGGTGGTGATGCCGAACGCGTGCACGTCCAGGTCGAGTTCGTCGACCACCCGCGCCAACTGGTCGATCTGCTCGGGCGCGAGGAACTGCGCCTCGTCCACGATCACGTAGTCCACCCGGCCGCCGCGGCTGAGCACGCCGATCACATGGCCGTACAGGTCCATGCCGTCCGCGACCTCGACGGCGTCGGTGACCAGGCCGAGCCGCGAGGAGAGCTTGCCCTCGCCCGCGCGGTCGTCCCTGGTGAAGATCACCGACTGGAGGCCGCGAGCGGTGCGGTTGTGGACGATCTGGAGGGCGAGAGTGCTTTTGCCGCAGTCCATCGTTCCGGAGAAGAAGACCAGTTCGGGCATGGGAAGGACGACGGCCTCTCGATGGGAGCGGATGGGGGGCGGATATGGGTCTGACGGGGACGGGAGAGTGCGGCGGCGGGCGGGCCTCAGGAGCGTACTTCGAGCAGCGGTACGAGCTGCTCGGCGGCCACCATCGAGCCGTGCAGGCCGACCATCTTCGACTCCCCCGATTCCGTGCGGTGGGCGACGATCGCGATGTCGTCGCGGGCGACGGCCACGACATCGCCGATCCGGCCGGACACCCGCTCGTCCGGCGGCGGTCCGAACCAGCCCGCCTCGATCGCCTCGGCCCTGGTCGCCACCCACATCTGCTCGCCGAGGACCTCGCTCCACACCGCGTGCACGTCACCCGCGGCGCCGGGCACCGCGTAGACGTGCCGGGCGCGGGCCTCGCCGCCGAGCACCGCGACCCCTGCACGCAGTTCCCAGTCCTCGTCGAAGTCGATCCGGGACCCCTCGTCGAAGGGGATGTCGATCATGCCGTGGTCGGCGGTGACGTACAGGGCGCTGCGCGGCGGCAGTTGCTCGGCGAGCCGCTGCGCCAGCCGGTCGACCATCATGAGCTGGCCGCGCCAGGCGTCGGAGTCGACGCCGTGCCGGTGCCCCATGCCGTCCAGTTCGCTGTAGTACGTGTAGACCAGCGTGCGGTCGGCGGCGCCGAGCCGGTCGGCGGCCAGGTCCATCCGCTCCTCGCCGGTGAGGCGCCCGTGGAAGGTGCCGCCGGACAGCGCGACCTTGGTCAGCGGGGTGTTGACGAAGGTCGGCGAGGAGACCTGGCAGGTGGCGATCCCGGCGGCGTCGGCGAGCTGGAAGACGGTGGGGTGCGGCTGCCAGACGTGCGGCGCGGTCCAGGGCTGCCAGCGCAGTTGGTTCATCAGCTCGCCGGTGGCCGGATTGAGCGTGGTGTAGCCCGCCAGGCCGTGCGCGGAGGGCGGCAGCCCGGTGCCGACCGAGCCGAGCGAGGTCGCGGTCGTCGCCGGGAATCCGGCGGTCAGCGGGCGGCCGGTGCCGCCGCGCGAGGTCGGCAGCAGCGAGGTGAGGTACGGCGCCTCGTCGGGGTGGGCCCGGATCAGCTCCCAGCCGAGGCCGTCCACCAGGAAGACGCAGACCCGGTCGGCGGGCGTCAGTTCCAGACCGGTGGCCGGCATGCCGGGGACGGCGAATCCGGCGACGGCGGCCGGGATGACGTCACAGAGCGCGCCGGTGCCGTAGTCGGGTACGGGAGCGGTACGCGGATCGAGCGGCGCGGAACCGTACCCGCCGTGCAGCGGCTGGGCCATCAGTCAGTGGCCGCTGTCGCCTCGGAGAGCGCCTGCGCGAAGGCCAGGGTCTGGCGGACGGTGTCCGGGCCGTCGCCCGCCTCGCTGACCCGCAGCGACAGGTCGTCGGCGGTCGAGGAGCCGGTGTAGCCGTGGTCGGCCTCGCAGTTGGGGTCGCCGCAGGCGGCGGGCTCCAGGTCGAGCCGCGAGACCGCGCCCCAGCCGATGGTGAGCACCACTTCGCGGGGCAGCGTGCCGGGCGTGTACGACTCCGGGTTCGCGACCACCCGGCTGACCACGACCGAGGAGATCCGGCCGATCTTCACCGATTCGGTGGAGGTGGTGGCGTACGGCGTCGGCGAGGTGTCGTCGGCGGCCTGCTCGTCGGTGTGGCTGACGATGAAGCGGCTGTCGGTGAGCACCAGCACGGTCACATGACGACGGACCTCGTTGGCGTCGAAGCTGGTCTCCTGGTGGACCAGGTAGGAGGAGACCGGCTCGCGTCCGACCGCCGCCTCGACGGCCTCCGCCACGAGGGTGGGGTAGTAGCCGCTGCGCTCGATGGCCGTGCGCAGGCCCTGAGTCGTAGTACCGGTCTTCGCCATGCCGACCATCCTAAGGGCCAGGTACGACCGCGACGTGCTCGGAGCGCGACCCGGCGTGCGGGCGGGCGCGGGAGCGGGCTCCGGGTCAGAACGAGGACAGCGCCCGCGGCCCGAGATCGGTGCGGGCGGGCGGCCTGGCCAGGCGGACGGACGCGCCGAGGACGGTCAGGCCGTGCGAGGAGACCACCACCGGTTCCAGGTCGACCGCGACGACCTCCGGGAGATCGGCGGTCAGCAGCGACACGCGCAGCAGCAACTCCTCCAGCGCGTCGGTGTCGACCGGCTCGGCGCCGCGCCAGCCGAACAGCAGCGGCGCGGCCTTGATGGAGCGGACCAGTTCGGCCGCGTCCCGGTCGGTGGCGGGGACGAGCCGGTGGGCGGTGTCGCCGAGCAGTTCCGAGGGCGCGCCCGCCAGGCCGAACGACAGGACGGCGCCCGCGGCCGGGTCGACGCCCGCCCGTACCACCGTGTCCACACCGCGCGGCGCCATCGCCTGCACGACGGGCAGCAGCTCGCGCGGGGTGCCGAGCCGCGCGGTCAGCTCGTCGTAGGCCCGCCGCAGGTCGCCCTCGTCCGCCAGGTCCAGGCGTACGCCGCCGAGGTCGGCGCGGTGCCGCAGGTGGGGGGCGGTGGTCTTGAGCGCGACGGGGTAGCCGAGCCGGGCGGCGGCGGCTACCGCGGTGTCGGCGTCGGGCGCGGGCAGCGCGCCGCGCACCTGGATGCCGTACCGGCCGAGCAGCGTGGCGGTGTCCGCGTCGCCGAGCGCGATCCCGCCCTCGGGCGCCTGACCGGTCGGCAGCAGGCGGCGTACGTCGTCGGCCGCCGCGGCCTCCTGGATGTCGTCGAACTGCGGGATCCGGCCGGGGTCCGCCGATCCGGCGCGCCAGGCCGCGTAGGCGGCGGCCTCGGCGAGCGCGCGCACGGCCCGGTCGGGCGCGGAGTAGGCGGGGATACGGGAGGCGGCCTCGTCGCCGGGCGCGCCAAGCCGGTCGGCCATGGTCTCCAGGGCGAGGTGGGCGACCACCACGGGCTTGCCGCCGCCCGCGGCGGCGGTCGTACGGCGCAGCGCCTCGGCGAGCGCCGGGTCGTCGCCGGACTCGGGGTCCGGGGCGTCCTCGGAGCCGACGCGCGGGATCGCGGTGACGACGACGGCGTCGCTGCCGGGGTCGGCGAGCGCGGCGCCGAGGGCGGCGGCGAAGTCGTCGGGGGTGGCCGCGGTGGTGAGGTCGAGGGGCGCGGCGGGCCGCAGTCCCGCGGTGAGCGCGGCGTCGTAGGTGAGCAGGCCGAGCGATTCGGAGTTGCCGAGGACGGCGATCCGGTCGCCCGCGGGCAGCGGCTGGAGGGCCAGGAAGAGTCCGGCGTCCAGCAGTTCGGTGACGGTGTCCACGCGGATCACCCCGGCCTGCCGGAAGAGCGCGGAGACGGTGGAGTCGGGGATACGGGTGGCGGGCACGGCGTGTCCGGCCGGGACGGAGCCGGAGTGCAGGGCGCCCTTGACGACGACCACCGGTTTGGCGGCGGCGGTGCGGCGGGCGAGCCGGGTGAATTTGCGCGGGTTGCCGAAGGATTCGAGGTACATCAGGACGGCGTCGGTGTCGGGGTCGTCCTGCCAGTACTGGAGGAGGTCGTTGCCCGAGACGTCGGCGCGGTTGCCCGCGGAGACGAAGGAGGACGGGCCCGCGCCGCGGCGGTGCAGTCCGGAGAGCAGGGCGATGCCGATCGAGCCGGACTGGGTGAACAGGCCGAGGCGTCCGCTGCGCGGCATCTCGGGCGACAGGGAGGCGTTGAGCCGGATCCCGGCGGCGGTGTTGAGGACGCCGAAGGCGTTCGGGCCGATCACCCGCATGCCGTGGCTCCTGGCCTGCCGGACCAGCTCGCGCTGGCGCGCCCTGCCCTCCTCGCCGGTCTCGGAGTATCCGGCGGCGACCACCACCAGGCCCTGGACGCCCGCGGCGCCGCAGTCGGCGACGGCCTCGGGAACGCGGTCGGCGGGCACGGCGATCACGGCGAGGTCGACGGGGGCGCCGATGCCGAGGACGGAGCGGTGGCCGGGCACGCCGTCGATGTCGGTTCCGCCGTCCGGGAGGGAGGGGAAGGAGCGGTTGACGGCGTAGACGTGGCCGGTGAAGCCGCCCGCGACGATGTTGCGCAGCAGCGTACGGCCGACGCCGCCCGGCCTGCGCCCGGTGCCGACGACGGCGACCGAGCCGGGGCGCAGCAGCCGCTGGACGGAGCGGGCCTCGGCGCGGTGCTCGCGGGCCCGCATGACCTGGACGGACTGCTCGGTGGGTTCCAGGTCGAGTTCGAGGTGGACGACGCCGTCGGTGAAGCTGCGCTGCTGGGTGAAGCCCGCGTCGGTGAAGACCTTGACCATCTTGCGGTTGGCGGGCAGGACTTCGGCGGTGAAGTGCAGGATGCCGCGCTCGCGGGCGACGGCGGCGATGTGTTCGAGCAGCGCGGAGGCGACGCCGCGGCCCTGGTGGGCGTCCTGGACGAGGAAGGCGACCTCGGCGCGGGTCCCGGTGGTGCCCTTGTCGGCGGAGACGGCCCGGCCCGCGTCGTCGGTGCGGTCGTAGCGGACGGTGGCGATGAAGTCGCCGCCGACGGTGGCGGCGAGGCCCACGCGGTCGTCGTAGTCGTGGTGCGTGAAGCGGTGCACGTCCCGGTCGGACAGCCGGGGGTAGGGCGCGAAGAAGCGGTAGTACTTCGACTCGTCGGAGACCTGCTCGTAGAAGTCGACGAGCCGTCCCGCGTCGTCGGGCCCGATCGGCCTGATGTGGGCGATCCCGCCGTCCCGCAGTACGACGTCCGCCTCCCAGTGGACGGGGTACGGATGCGCCGTCTGCTCGCTCATGGCCTCAGCGTAAGCGGGTGGCCCGGCGGGCGCGTCACACTCGCGGAGCCGACGCGCAGGGGGCAGTCTGGTGGGGGCCGCGATCGTGCCGACGTGCCGGAGCAGCGCTCCGGCCGTGCGAAACTGGTCTAGACAACTGGAACGACCCGAAGGGCAGCACCATGGTTGAGCGCCGTGTCAACGTCGGCTGGGCGGAGGGCCTGCACGCCCGCCCCGCGTCCATCTTCGTCCGCGCGGCCATGGCCGCGGGCGTCCCCGTGACGATCGCGAAGGCCGACGGCAACCCGGTCAACGCCGCGTCCATGCTGGCCGTGCTCAGCCTCGGCGCGCAGGGCGGCGAGGAGATCGTGCTCGCCTCCGAGGCCGACGGCGCCGACGCCGCGCTCGACCGGCTGGCGAAGCTCGTCGCCGAGGGCCTGGAAGAGCTCCCCGAGACCGTCTGAGCGCGGCCGGGGATTTGGGACAGGTGAATTCAGCGGGGCCGGACAATCCACCCGGATTGCACCGGTCCCGCTTTATTGCATTTACGGGTGCCGCAATTCTACGCACTTGTATACGGTGCGATTGTTAATTGCGGCGGCGCACCGCGTTGACGGGATGTTTCAGGATCCTCACCGCGGCGCTGCGCTCCACATGCCCGGCGGCCAGTCTGCGGGCCCGCTCGGCGTCACCGCGCGCCACCGCGTCCACGAGCGCCGCGTGCTCCTCCCACGACTCCACCGCGCGGGTGGGCACCTCGCCGCCGTACACCCAGGCGATCTTGTGGCGCAGTTGCGTGAGCAGCGCGGCCAGCGTGGGACTGCCCGACGCCTGCGCCAGGGTCTCGTGGAACCAGCCGCCGAGCGACGGCAGGTCGGACAACTGGCCCTGGACCGCGCGCTCCTGACCTAGGCGTACGAGCCCGCGCAGCACCTTCAGATGCGCGTCGGTACGGCGCTGGGCGGCACGCGCGGCGCCCAGCGGCTCCAACAGGCCGCGCAGTTCGAGAAGGTCGGCCGCCTCCTGCTCGGTCGGCTCGGCCACCGACGCGCCGGCGTGCCTGCGGGTGCGGACGAAGCCCTCGGACTCCAAGGTGCGCAGCGCCTCGCGGACCGGCACGCGCGACACCCCGTACCGCTGTGCGAGCAGTTCCTCCGTCAGCCGGCCGCCCGGCGGGAAGAAGCCGCTGACGATGTCGTCGCGGATGGCCGTACACACCACCTGGGCGGAGATACGCCGCCCCGTGCCGTCCGTCCCGTTCACATCCGATTCCGCATCGCAGGACCCCATTCTTTCCGCGCATTCTGCGGTAACCCTATTCCAGCACACCAGGGATTCCGATCACAGTCCCGAATATGGGACTTCTTTTGGTGCGCGGGACGGACGTGAGACGGACGTGGGACGGACGCGGGACGGACGAAGGCCCCGGCGGGGGGAGCCGGGGCCTTCGTGCTGAGGGGGCGGTGCGGTGGTTCCTGAGGGTCAGACCGAGACGCCGTGCTTGCGCAGGTAGGCGACGGGGTCGACGTCGGAGCCGTAGTCGGGTCCGGTACGGGCCTCGAAGTGCAGGTGCGGCCCGGTGACGTTGCCGGTCGCGCCGGACAGGGCGATCCGCTGGCCGGGCGTGACGCTCTGGCCGACCGAGACCTGGATCGAGGACAGGTGGCCGTACTGGGTGTACATCCCGTCGGACATCCGGATCACGATGTTGTTGCCGTACGAGCCGCCCCAGCCGGCCTCGACCACGGTGCCGGAGCCGACCGCGTGCACGGTGGTGCCGCTGGCCGCGTGGAAGTCGATGCCGGTGTGGTAACCGGAGGACCACAGACCGCTGGAGGCGCGGTAGGCGGTGGAGACGTAGGAGTCGCCGACCGGCAGGACGAAGGAGCCGAGGCGCTTGCGTTCGGCGGCGGCGCGGTCGGCGCGGGCCTTGGCCTCGCGGGCGGCCTGCGCCTTGGCCGCGGCCTCCGCCTTGGCCTTCGCGGCTGCCGCGTCGGCCTTGGCCTTGGCCGCCTTGGCGCGGGCCGCGGCCTCCGCCTGCTTGCGGTCGGCCTCCGCCTTGGCCTTCGCCGCCTCGGCGGCCTTGTGCTGGGCCTCCGCCTGCGCGGCCAGGGAGTCGGCGAGCGAGCCGGTCACATCGGCGGTACGGGCGAAGACGGTGTTCGCGACGGCGTCGTGCGCGCTCTCGGCGTGGGCCGTGGCGGTCATCGAGGTGGCGCCGAACGCTCCGGTCGCGGTGAGCACCGCGACTCCGGCGAGCGTGCCGCCACCGCGGACGGTGCGTGCGGCGCCACGGCGGGGACGGCGGTGCTTCCCGCTGGGCGCGGGCAGAACGGTGAACGCCATGAAGAGGCGTCGCTCCTTTCCTTCCTTCTCGCCTACCGGGTTAGCTGACGGGTTCGGAGCAGGAAGGTCTCCTACGGGTCCGCCCGCCGCTCGGCGGTCGGTCCCGATTCACCCCAGGGACTGCTCCCTCGCGAGAGGGCTGGGTCCCCGGCTCCCCTGACGGGGACTCGGCGATGTGTGCCCGCGAGCCGCCGGACGCGGCCGCTGCTGACGGGCAACGAGCGAAGACGCTAACCGCGCTCTCGCCCATCCGCCAAACAGATCAGCTGATTTGTTGCGTACGCCACACTTCGCTGACACTCCCCCGCAAGTCCTCCTCAACTCCCGCGCGGCGCTCCAAAACGCCCGGAACCCCGGCGCCACAGGGGCTGCCGGGGTTCCGGGGTCGCGCGCTTCCACAAGGCCGGGCCGAGTGGCCCGAGCGGTACTACGTGATGATGTTCACCGGTCCGATGCCCAACTCGCCCACCGGCCCGGCGATGACGGACGCGTCCCCGACCAGGACCACCACGAGCCGGTCGAGCGGGAAGGCGTTGACGACCGCGGCGGTCGCCTCCACCGTGCCCGTGGCCGCCAGCCGCGCGTAGAGCTCGGCCTGGTAGTCGTCCGCGAGCTGCTGCTCGACCTGGTCGGTCAGCGTGGCCGCGACGGCCGCCGACGTCTCGTAGCGCAGCGGCGCCACACCGACCAGATTCTGTACGGCGACGTCACGCTCCTCGTCGGTCAGGCCGCCCTCGCCCAGCGTCCTGACGACCTGCCAGGTGTCGGCGAGCGCGGGCCCGGTGACCTCGGTGGCCACCGAGCCGCTGATGCCCAGCAGCGCGGCGCCCGTACCGTCGGCGGAGCCGAGCAGCACCTGCCCGAAGGCGCGTACGCCGTAGGTGTAGCCCTTCTCCTCGCGCAGCACGCGGTCCAGGCGGGAGGTCAGGGTGCCGCCCAGGCAGTAGGTGCCGATCACGCGGGCCGCCCACACCGGGTCGTGCCGGTCGGCGCCGGTACGGCCGATGAGGAGCTGGGTCTGCACCGCGCCCGGCCGGTCCACGATGACCACGCGCGCGGTGTCGTCCGAGGTGATCGCCGGGCGCGGGCGGGGCTTGGCGGCGGAGCCGGTCCAGCCGCCCAGGGTGTCGTCGAGCAGCCGCGGCAGGTCGATGCCGGTGAGATCGCCGACCACCACGGCGGTCGCGGTGGACGGGCGGACATGAGCGCGGTAGAAGGCGCGTACGGCCGCCGCGTCGATCCCGCGGACGGTCTCCTCGGTGCCCTGGCGCGGCCGGGAGCAGCGCAGCTCCGGTGCGAACAGCTCCTTGGACAGCGCCATCGCGGCCCTGCGGGCGGGGTTGGCCAGCTCGTGCGGGATCTCGTCGAGCCGGTTGGCGACCAGCCGCTTGATCTCGTCCTCGGGGAAGGCCGGGGTCAGCAGCGCCTCGGCGAGCAGGGCGAGCGCCTTGTCGAGGCGGGAGGCGGGCACTTCGAGGGAGACCCGCACACCGGGGTGGTCGGCGTGCGCGTCCAGCGTGGCGCCGCAGCGCTCCAGCTCGGCCGCGAACTCCTCGGCGGTGTGCTGCTCGGTGCCCTCCGACAGCGCCCTGGCCATGATGGTGCCGACGCCGTCCAGGCCCTCGGGCTCGGCGTCCAGCGGCGCGTCGAGCAGCACCTCGACGGCGACGACCCGCTGTCCCGGGCGGTGGCTGGTCAGCACCGTCAGGCCGTTGCCCAGGGTGCCGCGGTCGGGGGCGGGGAACGCCCACGGCCGGGGCTCCCCTGCCTGCGGCTGCGGGTGGAACGTCATGACGGCCGCGGTCTCGCTCACAGCTCGCCCTCCTGCTCGGTGGCTTCGTCGGTCGCTTCGTCGGTCGCTTCGTCGGTGGTGTCATCCGCCGCGTCGCCGCCGGTGGGCTCGTAGACGAGGACCGCGCGGTTGTCGGGGCGCAGCCGCGCGGCGGCCACGGCCCGCACCTGCTCGGGGGTGACGGCCAGCACGCGCTGGACGGCGGTGAGGGCGAGCTGCGGGTCGCCGAACAGCACCGCGTAACGGCACAGCTCGTCGGCCCGGCCGCCCACGGTGGCGAGCCGGTCGAGCCACTCGCGCTCGATCTGCGCCTGGGCGCGCTCCATCTCCTCGGGGCTCGGGCCCTCCTCGGCGAAGCGGGCCAGCTCCTCGTCCACCGCGGCCTCGATGGCGGGCAGTTCGACCCCGCTGGACGCCTTGATGTCCAGCCAGCCGAGCGACGGCGCGCCCGCGAGGCGCAGCAGGCCGAAGCCCGCGGCGACAGCGCTGCGGTCGCGCCGTACCAGCCGGTTGTGCAGCCGGGACGACTCGCCGCCGCCGAGCATGGTCAGCGCCAGGTCGGCCGCGTCGCCGTCGGCGGTCCCGTCCTCCGGCAGCCGGTAGGCCGCCATCAGCGCGCGCGAGGGCACGTCCTCCTCGATCACCTCGCGGAGCTGGCCGCCCATCACCTCGGGCAGCGAGCCGTCGCGCGGTGCGGGCTTGCCGTCGTGCGCCGGGATACTGCCGAAGTACTTCTCGACCCACGCCAGCGTCTGCTCGGGGTCGATGTCGCCGACCACGGCCAGTACCGCGTTGCCGGGCGCGTAGTACGTACGGAAGAACGCCTGCGCGTCCTCCAGCGACGCCGCGTCCAGGTCGGCCATCGAGCCGATCGGGGTGTGGTGGTACGGGTGCCCCTCGGGGTAGGCCAGCGCGGTCAGCCGCTCGAAGGCCGTGCCGTAGGGGACGTTGTCGTACCGCTGGCGGCGCTCGTTCTTCACCACGTCGCGCTGGTTGTCCAGGCTCTCCAGGTCGAGCGCGGTGAGCAGGCTGCCCATCCGGTCGGCCTCCAGCCACAGGGCCAGTTCGACCTGGTGGGCGGGCATGGTCTCGAAGTAGTTGGTGCGCTCGAAGCTGGTGGTGCCGTTCAGCGAGCCGCCCGCGCCCTGCACCAGTTCGAAGTGCCCGTTGCCCTTGACGCTGGCGGAGCCCTGGAACATCAGGTGCTCGAAGAGGTGGGCGAGGCCGGTACGGCCCTTGACCTCGTGGCGGGAACCGACGTCGTACCAGAGGCAGACGGCCGCGACCGGAGTGAGGTGGTCCTCGGAGAGCACCACCCGCAGGCCGTTCGCCAGGCGGTGCTCGGTGGCTGTCAGGCCGCTGGAGTGTGCCTCCGGCGTGGCCGTGTGACCCATGGGCAAGCTGTCCTTCCGGTCGCTGCTGCGTGACTGCGTAGAGTGCTGCCACTCTAGGCAAGGGAGCCGACCGTCCGCGAAGTTCCCGGTCACGCCGTGGGTGAACGTGCCCGCCGCGTCATGGGTGAACGTGCCGTCCACGGCACGCTCGTACCGGGTGGTGGTCCGCGATGTCGGTAGTGCGGTCCACAATGGTCGGCGTCCCACCCGAGCCTTGTGCCCGTCCGAGCCTTGTGCCCGTCCAGATGAAGGAGCAGCCGCCGAGATGGCCCGCCGCACCGCGAAGACCCCGCCGCCCGACGATTTCGAGGAGCGCATCCTCGACATCGACGTCGTGGACGAGATGCAGGCCTCCTACCTCGAGTACGCCTACTCGGTGATCTACTCGCGGGCGCTTCCCGACGCCCGTGACGGGATGAAGCCGGTACACCGCCGCATCGTCTACCAGATGAACGAGATGGGGCTGCGGCCCGACCGCGGCTTCGTCAAGTGTGCCCGCGTGGTCGGCGAGGTGATGGGCAAGCTTCACCCGCACGGGGACGCGTCGATCTACGACGCCATGGTGCGGATGGCCCAGCCGTTCTCGCAGCGGCTGCCGCTGGTCGACGGACACGGCAACTTCGGCTCGCTGGACGACATGCCCGCGGCGATGCGTTACACCGAGGCCCGGATGTCCGGCCCGGCCCAGCTCATGGTGGAGTCGATCGACGAGGACACCGTCGACTTCGCCCCCAACTACGACGGCCAGGAGCAGGAGCCCGCGGTCCTGCCGTCCGCGTACCCCAACCTGCTGGTCAACGGCGCCTCCGGAATCGCCGTCGGCATGGCCACCAACATGCCGCCGCACAACCTGGGCGAGGTCATCGCCGCCGCGCGCCACCTCATCAAGCACCCGAACGCCGACCTCGACACGCTGATGCGCTTCGTGCCGGGCCCCGACCTGCCGACCGGCGGCCGGATCATCGGACTGACCGGCATCCGGGACGCGTACGAGTCGGGCCGGGGCACCTTCAAGATCCGCGCGACGGTCGCGGTGGACGACGTGACGCCGCGCCGCAAGGGCCTGGTCGTCACCGAACTGCCCTTCACCGTCGGCCCGGAGAAGGTGATCGCGAAGATCAAGGACATGGTCAACGCGAAGAAGCTCCAGGGCATCGCCGACGTCAAGGACCTCACCGACCGCGAGCACGGCCTGCGGCTGGTCATCGAGATCAAGAACGGCTTCAACCCCGAGGCCGTGCTGGAGCAGCTCTACAAGCTGACGCCGATGGAGGACTCCTTCGGCATCAACAACGTGTGCCTGGTGGACGGGCAGCCGCTCACCCTGGGCCTGCGCGAACTGCTCCAGGTGTACGTCGACCACCGCTTCGAGGTCGTACGCCGCCGCAGCGAATTCCGCCGCACCAAGCGCCGCGACCGGCTGCACCTGGTGGACGGTCTGCTGGTGGCCCTCATCGACATCGACGAGGTCATCGCGATCATCCGGGCCAGCGACAACTCGTCGGCGGCCAAGGACGGTCTGATGGAGCGCTTCGGGCTCTCCGAGATCCAGACGCAGTACATCCTGGACACCCCGCTGCGCCGCCTCACCCGCTTCGACCGGATCGAGCTGGAGTCCGAGCGCGACCGGCTGAACGCGGAGATCGCCGAGCTGACCCGGATCCTCGACTCGGACGCGGAACTGCGCAAGCTGGTCTCGGCCGAACTGGCCGCGGTCGCCAAGCAGTACGGCACCGAGCGCCGTACGGTCCTGCTGGAGTCGGCGGGCGCGCCGCTGTCCTCGGTGCCGCTCGAAGTGGCCGACGACCCGTGCCGTGTGCTGCTCTCCTCGACCGGGCTGCTGGCCCGTACGACCAACGGCGAGGACTTCAGCGACGGCGGTGCCAAGCGCGCCAAGCACGACGTGATCGTCTCCGCGGTGCCGACCACGGCGCGCGCCGACATCGGCGCGGTGACGTCCGCCGGGCGGCTGCTGCGGCTGACCGTGATCGATCTGCCGATGCTGCCGGACACGGCGGGCGCGCCGTCGCTGGCGGGCGGCGCCGCGCTGTCGGAGTTCCTCACCCTGGAGGACGGCGAGCGGGTGCTGTGCCTGACCACGCTCGACGAGTCCTCGCCCGGCCTCGCGCTCGGCACCGAGCAGGGCGTCGTCAAGCGCGTCGTGCCCGACTACCCGTCGAACAAGGACGACTTGGAGGTCATCGGTCTCAAGGACGGTGACCGGGTGGTCGGCGCGATGGAGCTGCGCACCGGCGAGGAGGACCTGGTCTTCATCACCGACGACGCGCAACTGCTGCGCTACCCGGCCGCGCAGGTACGCCCGCAGGGGCGGCCCGCCGGCGGCATGGCGGGCGTCAAGCTCGCCGACGGCGCCAAGGTGATCTCCTTCACCGCCGTCGATCCCGCCGTGGACGCGGTGGTGTTCACCGTCGCGCGCGCCGAGGGCACGCTGGACGACACGACCGAGGGCACCGCGAAGCTGACGCCGTTCGAGCAGTATCCGCGCAAGGGGCGCGCCACCGGCGGTGTGCGCTGCCAGCGGTTCCTGCGCGGCGAGGTCGGTCTCGCGCTGGCCTGGGCAGGTCCCGCGCCCGCCCGCGCCGCCACGCCCGCCGGCACGCCCGCCGAGCTGCCGCCGAAGGACCCGCGCCGCGACGGCTCGGGTGTGCCGCTGGTCAAGCCGGTCGCGGTGGTGGCGGGACCGGTGTAGCGCCGGCCCGTACGCGGGCCGGTCGTACGGGCGCGTGCGGCTTGTCGTACCGGGTGTCGTACAGCCGGTCGTACGGGCTGTTGTACGGTCGCTGGATACGGGCGCGGTGGCGGGGGCCGCCGCGCCCCGGGAATCGGGGGCCGCCGGGAGGCAATAGGCTCAGCCGGGTGAGCACCTGCACCAGCGCCTCGGCGTCCCTCGCCGAACCGGTGGCCGCCACCGCGGCCACCGCACGGACGTGGCTGCTGATCGAGCAGCCGGGCCCGTGGGGGGCGAAGGCGCTGGGGGCGAGCCGGCTGGACCCGGCGACCGGCCGCGAGCTGGAACGGCTCGCCGACGGCACGGGCACCCGCGTCGCCCTGATCCGCCGCCCCGGCAGACACGCCGACCTGCACCTTCCGCGTCGGCACCGGGTCTACCTCGCGCACACCGCGCCGGGCGCCTCCTGGGTCCGTACCGCCGAGGTCACCGACCCGGCGGAGCTGACCGCGCTGGACTTCACCGCGCTGGGCGCGGGCGCGCACAACGGATTCGGCGACGCGTACGACGGCGCGCCCCTCGCCCTGGTGTGCACCAACGGCAAGCGGGACCGCTGCTGCGCGGTGCGCGGCCGGCCGCTCGCCGCGGAACTGGCCGCCTCGGGCGGCAGCGAGGTCTGGGAGATCACCCACCTCGGCGGACACCGTTTCGCGCCGACCATGCTCGTACTGCCCTACGGCTACACGTACGGCCGGGTGGACGCGCACCACGCGAAGGACGTGCTGGAGGCGGCGCGCTCCGGGCGGATGGTGCTGGACGGCTGCCGGGGCCGCTCGGCGTGGGACCGTCCTGGACAGGCGGCGGATCTGGCCGTACGGGAGCTGACCGGTGAGGACCGTACGGCGGCCGTGGCGGTGGAGGCCGTGGAGCGTACGGACCCGGCTCCCTCGGGTTCCGGCGACGGCGACTGGGCGGTGCGGGTGGCGCACGCCGACGGACGAGTGTGGGAGGTGACGGTCGCGCAGGCCGCGTCGCTGCCGCCGCGCCCGGAGAGCTGCGGCGCGGCCCTCGGCACACCCGCCCGGATGGAGGTCACGGGGATCGAGCGGGTGGCCGGGGGCCGCGGGTCGTAGGGCTCTTTGCCGGGCGTTACGTGACGTTCTTGACGAACTCCGTGGTGTAGGTCTTCTCCAGGTCGACCGTCTTGTCCTTGAGGTTCGGGTTGAAGGACTTCAGGACCGCCTCCACCGTGGCCGGGCCGTCGGGGGGCATCACGCCGTCGGTGGTGAACATCGGCAGCGTGGCCTTGATGGAGTCGGCGTACAGCTTGGCGCCGCCCTGCGCGTAGTCGGAGGGCATCTTCGCGGCGATCTCCTCGGGGGTGTGCGTGGACATCCACTTGAGGGTCTTCACGAAGGCGTTGGCCAGCTTCTGCACGGTCTCCTTGTGGCCGTTCACCCAGTCGGTGTTCATGTAGAGGCTGGAGGACGGGTAGAGACCGCCGAGCGCCTCCCGCGAGCCCTCGGGCGTGCGCATGTCGTACAGCACCTTGCCGATGCCCTTGTCCAGGATCTGCGCGACCGTCGGGTCGGTGGTCATACCGGCCTGGATGGAGCCCTGTTGGAGGGCGGCGATGAAGGTCTGGCCCGCGCCGACGGTGACGGGCGTGAAGTCGCTGACCTTGAGGCCGTTGTGCACCGCGAGGTACTTGGTGAGGAAGTCGGTGGACGAGCCGAGGCCGGTCACGCCGAGCTTCTTGCCCTTGAAGTCCTTGGCGGAGGCGATGTCGCCCGCGGCCTTGGTGGAGACCACCTCGACCTCGCCCGGCGCCTGTGCGAACTGCACGACCGACTCGATCATCTTGTTCTTGGTCTGGAGGTCGAGGGTGTGGTCGTAGAAGCCGACGGCGCCCTGTACGTCGCCGGAGACCAGCGCCGTGGTGGCCTGCACACCGGCCGGTTCGCTCAGCAGCGTCACGTCGAGGCCCTCGGCCTGGAAGAAGCCGAGTCTCTGGGTGAGCATGGCGGGCAGGTAGATGACCTTGTCCAGGCCGCCGACCATGATCTTGACCTTCTCGGCGTTCTTGGCCGGGGTGGCCGTGGAGCCCGCGTCCCCGGTGGAATCCGAGCCGGACCCGGAACCGGACGCGGCGTCGTTGGCACAGGCGGTGAGTGTGGTGAGGGCGAGGGCTCCGGCGAGGGCGAATGCCGGGAGCTTGGCGTACTGGCGCATGGTCACGTCCTTGTGAGCGGGGAACGGGTTACGGGCGGGGGGTTGCGGGCGAGGGGGCAGGGGCCGGGGGGGTTGCGGGCGAGGGGTTGCGGGCCGGCTCAGCGTTCGGCGCCTGGCTGGGCGGGCTTCCAGCGGAAGAGCCGCTTCTCCAGGAAGGTCAGCAGGCCCTCGGCGATGAGGGCGACGACGGCGAGGATCACCATGGCCGCGTAGACCCCGGCGGCGTTGAAAGTGCCCTGCGAGGCGGAGACCAGCAGGCCGATGCCCTTGGTCGCGCCGATGTACTCGCCGACGATCGCGCCGATCAGCGCGAAGCCGAAGCTGACGTGCAGGCTGGTGAAGATCCACGACGTGGCGGCCGGGATCACGACCTGGAGGGTGACGCGGCGGTTGCTCGCGCCGAGGACGCGGGCGTTGGCGACCAGATTGCGGTCGACCTCGCGGGCGCCCTGAAAGGCGTTGAAGAACACCGGGAAGAAGACCAGGACGACGGCGGAGGCCACCTTGGAGGCCGGGCCGAGGCCGAACCAGATGAGGAAGATCGGCGCCAGCACGATGCGCGGCATCGCGTTGAGCACCTTCACATACGGTCCGAAGACGTCCGCGAGGAAGGGGATCCGGCCGAGCGCGATGCCCAGCACCACACCGCCGGCGACACCGATGACCCAGCCGTACAGCGCCTCGTAGAGCGTGTACCAGATCTGCTCGCCCAGGGGGCCCTGCGGTGTGCCGTGCATCGTCCACTGCCGGATCTGGTCCCAGATCTTGGACGGCATGGAGAAGTTGAACGGGTCGATGACCCCGGTGCGGGCCGCCCACTCCCACAGGCCGAGCACGAGGACGAGGACGGCGAGGCGGCTGGAGTACACCAGGAGGGCGCGGTTGCGGACGGCGCGGGCGCGGGCCTTGGTGCGTGGGGTGTCGACGCCGGGCTTGACCGGGACGGCGTCCTCGGGGGTGGCCCCGGTCCCAGCGGTGGCCGGGGCTGCGGACTCAGGCGGCATGTCCGACGCTCCTCTCGCGGGTGATGCGGACCTCTTCGCCCAGCGACGACCAGATCTCGCGGTAGATCTCCAGGAAGCGCGGCTCCAGCCGGACCTCCTCGACCTTGCGGGGCCGCGGCAGGTCGATCGTGAAGACCTCCTTGACGGTGGCGGGCCCCGCGGTCATCACGACGACCTTGTCGGCCAGCGCGATGGACTCCTCCAGGTCGTGGGTGACGAACACCACCGAGGACCCGGTACCGGACCACAGCTCCAGGAGTTCGTCGGACATCAGGGCCCTGGTCTGCACGTCGAGCGCGGAGAACGGCTCGTCCATCAGCAGGATGTCGGGGTCGTTGACGAAGGTCGCGGCGAGCGCGACGCGCTTGCGCTGGCCGCCGGAGAGCTGGTGCGGATAGCGGTCCTCGAAGGCGGTCAGGCCCACGCGGGCCAGCCAGTCGCGGGCCCGCTCCTTGGCCTCGGCCTTGCCGACACCGCGAAAGCGCGGCCCGGCCATGACGTTGGACAGCACGGTCCGCCAGGGGAAGACGGCGTCCTGCTGGAAGACAAAGCCGACGCCGGGGTTGATGCCTTTCACGGTCTCTCCCGAGACCAGCACCTCGCCTTCCGTGGGCTCCTCCAGGCCGCTGACCAGGGTCAGCGTCGTCGATTTGCCGCAGCCGGTCGGTCCGACGACCGCGACGAACTCCCCCCTTTCCACGGTCAGGTCCAGGTCTCTCACGGCGGTGTGCAGGGCGCCGGACGGGGTCCTGAACGCCTTGCTCGCCCCCCGCAGCTCGATGGCGGGGCTCGTTTCGCTGCTCATGGCGGTGGAGGCTAGGAGCGACCACCGCGGCGGCGGCAGTCTTGTGGGCGCAAGGAGCCTTCTGCGCGCAAGCCGGTCTTCTGCTCGTTTTGCTCGCCCGCGCACAACGAAAGCGAAACGGAGTCTGCCCATCCGGCTCTGCGGGGTTTACCTTGCGTTGACGACAGGGCTGTCGACGTACGCGTGTGGTGGGGACGCGGGTCGGCCGCCGCGACTGTCGGCGGACCGGCTGGATGCGGAGGAGCCCCACGATGCGGATCGGATGGCCGCGCCGCGTCTCGGCGCAGGTCCTGTTGGTGCAGTTGGCGATCACCGCGGGCGTCACGGCGCTCGCCACCGGGCTCTTCCTGGCGCCGCTCAGCCACCAGCTCGACGAAGAGGCGATGCACAGGGCGCTGGCCATCGCGGAGACGGTGGCCGTCGACCCCGAGGTGGCACGGGCCGTGGTCTCGTCCCGGCCGACGCCGGACGGTCCGGTGCAGGCGGAGGCGGAGCGCGTCCGGATCGCCACGAAGGCGCTCTACATCGTGGTGATGGACACCCACGGCACCCGGTGGTCGCACACCGACCCCGAGCGGATCGGCGAGCACGTCTCGACCGACCCCAAGCTGGCACTTGCCGGTGACGAGGTCATGCAGATCGACCGCGGCACGCTGGGGCGTAGCACCCGCGGCAAGGTGCCGCTGTACGACTCCTCGCACCGGATCGTGGGCGCGGTGTCGGTGGGTATCGCGTACGACGGCATCCTCAACCGGGCGATCGGCCTGGTGCCGGGTCTGCTGATGTACGCGGGCGCGGCGCTCGGCGTGGGCGTACTGGCGGCGGTGTGGGGTTCGCGGCGGTTGCAGCGGGCCACGCACGGGCTGGCCTTCGCCGACATATCGGCGCTGCTCGACGAGCGGGAGGCGATGCTGCACGGCGTCCGCGAGGGCGTCGTCGCACTGGACCGGCAGGGGCGGGTGCGGCTGGTCAACGACGAGGCGCAGCGGCTGCTCGGTCTCGACGGCGCCGGTGACGGCGCGGCCACCGGGCTGCTGCTGGACGAGTTGCTGCCGCCGGGCCGTACGACGGACGTGCTGGCGGGGCGGGTCGGCGGCGCGGATCTGCTGACGGTCAGCGGCGGCCGGGTGCTGGTCGCCAACCGGATGCCGACCGGTGACGGCGGAGCCGTGGTGACGCTGCGGGACCGTACGGAACTGGAACTGCTCGGCCGTGAACTGGACTCCACCCACGGACTGCTGGACGCGCTGCGCGCCCAGGACCACGAGCACGCCAACCGGCTGCACACCGTGCTGGGGCTGCTGGAACTGGGCCTGCACGAGGAGGCGGTGGGCTATGTCGCGGAGGTCGCCGACACCCATCGGGCGTCGGCCGAGGTGATCGCGGACCGGGTGCACGATCCGCTGGTGTCGGCGCTGCTGGTCGGCAAGGCCGCCATCGCGGCGGAGCGCGGGGTGTCGCTGCGGGTCGCGCAGAGCACGCTGCTGCCCGACCGGGTGGTGGACCCGCGCGATCTGGTGACGGTGCTGGGCAATCTCATCGACAACGCGCTGGACGCCGCCGCCGGGCACCGGGTGTCCCCGGCGATGTCCGCCGCGCCTTTCGTGGAGGTCGAGTTGCGCGCCGAGGACGACACGACCCTGCTGCTGCGGGTGTCGGACACGGGGCCTGGAGTGCCGCCGGAGGCGCGCGAACTGATCTTCACCGAGGGCTGGTCGACGAAGGAACGTCCGCCGCACCGGGGGCGTGGCCTGGGCCTCGCGCTGGTGCGCAGGCTCGCCGAGCGGTACGGGGGGCTGGCGCGGGTGACGGCGCGGGCGGGCGGTGGCGCGGTGTTCACGGTGGTGCTGCCCGAG
Organism: Streptomyces sp. CBMA29; assembly: GCF_014596445.1. GTDB lineage: Bacteria > Actinomycetota > Actinomycetes > Streptomycetales > Streptomycetaceae > Actinacidiphila. Next base: position 26,287 of record NZ_MECL01000271.1, read on the forward strand.
GCGCTGGCCGAAGGAGTGCTGGCCGCAGGGGCACTGGCCGGAGGGGCACTGGCCGGAGGGGCACTGGCCGGAGGGGCACTGGCCGGAGGCGTGCTTTCGGCGGCTGGGGAGGCGGCGCGATGATCGACGTACTGGTGGTGGACGACGACTTCCGGGTGGCGGAGATCAACTCGGCCTATGTGGGCAAGGTGCCGGGCTTCCGGGTGGCCGGGCGGGCCCACACCGCGGCGCACGCGCTGGCGGTACTGGAGCGCACCCGGATCGACCTGGTGCTGCTCGACCACTACCTGCCGGACGAGACGGGTCTGACGCTGGTCCGCCGGATGCGGCAGCACGGGCACCACGCGGACGTGATCATGGTGACGGCGGCGCGTGATGTCGCCACCGTGCAGGCGGCGATGCGGCTCGGCGCGTTGCAGTACCTGGTGAAGCCGTTCAGCTTCGCGGGTCTGCGGGCCAAGCTGGACGGTTACGCGGCGCTGCGCCGCACCCTGGAGGGGGTGGGCGGGCGCGGCGAGGCCGGGCAGGAACAGGTCGACCGGATCTTCGGCGCCCTGCGTACGGCGGGCGCGTCCTCGGCCGAACTGCCCAAGGGCCACTCCGCGCCGACCGCCGACCTGATCCGCCGCGTCCTGCACGAGGCGGGCCGCCCGCTGTCCGCCCACGAGGTCGCCGAACGCGCCGGGCTCAGCCGCTCCACCGCCCAGCGCTACCTGAAGTACCTGGAGCAGGCGGGGCGGCTCAGCCTCACCCTCAAATACGGCGACACGGGCCGTCCCGAACACCGCTACGCCTGGGCCGCGACCGGATGAACCGCCGTTACGCGGCCCCGGCGCCGGTGAGCGAACGCACCTCCGTCTCCGCGTACTTCCCCGCGTCCGCCTCCTCCGGCGACAGCAGGGTGCCGAGCCAGCCCGCGAGGAAGCCGAGCGGGATGGAGATCAGGCCCGGGTTCTCCAGCGGGAAGAGGTGGAAGTCGACGCCGGGGAACAGCGCGTCGGGCCTGCCGGAGATGACGGGCGAGAACACCACCAGGAGCAGGGCCGGTACGAGGCCGCCGTAGATCGACCAGACCGCGCCGCGCGTGGTGAACCGGTGCCAGAACAGGGAGTAGAGCAGGGCGGGCAGATTCGCGGACGCGGCGACGGCGAAGGCGAGGCCGACCAGGAAGGCGATGTTCTGGTCCTGCGCGAAGAGGCTGAGCCCGATCGCGACCGCGCCGATCCCGACGGCCGCGAACCGTGCCACCCGTACCTCGTCCTCCTCCATCGCCCCTTCCTCCACCGCGTCGGCAGTGACCCGCGCGGCACCGGGGACCGCGGCCTCGCGCTTGGCGCGCCTGCTCTGCCGTGCCTGCGTCTCCGCGACGGGGCGGCGGCGCAGCGTGGCATAGAGGTCATGGGCCACGGAGGCCGACGACGCCAGGGTGATGCCCGCGACCACGGCCAGGATCGTCGCGAAGGCCACCGCGCCGACCACCGCGAACAGCACGGTGCCTCCTGTCGTCCCCTCCCCGCCGCCCAGGATCTCGGCGAGCAGCGGCACCGCGGTGTTGCCCGCGGCGTTGGACGAGCGGACGGTGTCGGTGCCGACGACCGCCGCCGCTCCGAAGCCGAGCACGATCGTCATCAGGTAGAAGGCGCCGATCAGCCCGATCGCCCAGACCACCGACCGCCGCGCGGAGCGTGCCGTGGGCACCGTGTAGAAGCGGGACAGGATGTGCGGCAGGCCCGCCGTCCCGAGCACCAGCGCCAGGCCGAGGCTGATGAAGTCCAGCTTCGACGCCCAACTCCCGCCGTACTTCAGCCCGGGAGCCAGGAAGGCGTTGCCGTGCCCGCTGCCCGCCGCGGCGGCGTGCAGCAGACTCCCCGGATTGCCGTGGAAGCGGACCAGGACCATCACGGTGAGCGTCACCGTGCCGCCGATCAGCAGCACCGTCTTGACGATCTGGATCCACGTCGTCGCCCGCATCCCGCCGAAGGACACGTAGAACACCATCAGCGCCCCGACCCCGACCACCGTCCAGGTGCGCGCCGCGCCGTGCCCGCCGAGCAGCAGCCCGACCAGGCTCCCGGCGCCGACCATCTGCGCCACCAGGTACAGGATCGACACCACCACGGACGACGTGCCCGCCGCGATCCGCACCGGCCGCTGTCTCATCCGTGCGGAGAGCACATCGGCGAGCGTGTACCGCCCGCAGTTGCGCACCAACTCGGCGACCAGCATGAGGACGACGAGCCACGCGACGAAGAACCCGACCGAGTACAGCAGGCCGTCGTACCCGAAGAGCGCGATGAGCCCGGAGATTCCGAGGAACGACGCCGCCGACATGTAGTCGCCCGCGATGGCCAGGCCGTTCTCCATCGGGGTGAACAGCCGTCCCCCGGCGAAGAACTCCACCGACGAGCTCCGCCGCCGTCCCGCCCACGCCGTGATCGCCAGCGTCACCGACACGAAGATCGTGAACAGGACGATCGCGAGGCCCTGATGCTCCCCGGCCGAATCCGCCAGATACCCGCCACTGAACCGACCGCTGTTCAACGCACCCGCTCCTGCCCGGTCCTGGTCGCCAGCGTCCAGCGCAGATCGAGCGCCGCACGGTCCCTGCGCAGCCGCGCGTGCCGGGCGTAGGCCCACGTCAGCAGGAACGTTGTGGCGAACTGCGCCAGCCCCGCCACCATCGCCACATTCACGTCACCCGCGACCTGATGTCCCATCAGGCCCGGCGCCGTGGTGGCCGCCACCACGTACAGCAGGTACCAGGCAAGGAAGCCCGCCACCACCGGGAAGGTGAAGCTCCGGTACCGGTCGCGCACCTCCTGGAACGCCGCGCTGCCCTGCACCTCCAGATACACCGCCGACCGGTCCACCGGCTGTCCGTCCTGGCCCGCCTGCGGTGTGCCCTCGGGCCGGGTCCGCCCCGGCGCGGGCTCGGGGGCCGTCTGATCCGGGACCCAGAGACCGGCGTCCGCCGCGTCCTGCCACGGGTCGTTCACCCGCAGCGCCCCGGGGTCGCCCCCGTCGTGCTTGTCCACCGAACACTCCTCGTTCCATCGGCCGATCGGCCGATGCGCCCAATCATGGACAGAGCGGGAAGATCCAGAACGAACAAGTAGAAACCTTCACCCCATCAGGTGATGCCGTGCCGGTAGGCATATCCGACCGCCTGTGCGCGGTCCCGCGCCCCGGTTTTGGCGAACAGGTTGTTGATGTGGGTCTTCACCGTCGCCATGCTCACGTGCAGCCGCGCGGTGATCTCGGCGTTGGACAGACCTTCGGCCACCAGGGCCAGCACTTGCGCCTCCCGGACCGTCAGCCCGTCCGGCAACTCCCCCCGTCCTTCTGCCCCGTGGCCCAACGCTCCCGCCCCGGCCGGTCCGCCCGGTCCGCTCCCCCGTCCCTCCGGCCGCCGCTCGGGGCCCGCCCCGGTCAGCGCGTCCAGCATCCGGCCCTGCACCGCGGGCGACAGGCCCGCCCGCCCGGCGGTCACCTCCGCGATGGCCCGCGCGATCTCCTCCCCTCCCGCGTCCTTGGTCAGATATCCCCGCGCCCCCGCCCGCAGCGCGGGGAAGAGCGAGCCGTCGTCCGCGAACGTCGTCAGCACCACCACCTGCGTCCCCGGATACCGCGACCGAATCCGCCGCGTGGCCTCCACCCCGTCGCAGCGCGGCATCCGCAGGTCCATCAGCACCACCTCCGGCCGGTGTTCCCCCACCAGCCGTACCGCCTCCTCCCCGTCCGCCGCCGCTCCCACCACCTCGATGTCGGGCAGCAGCCCCAGCAGCAGCACAATTCCCTCACGCACCACCGTCTGGTCGTCCGCGACCACCACCCGCGTCACGCGGGCACCCGCAAGCGCACCACGAAGCCCTCCTCGGCCGGTCCGGCGTCGAGCGCGCCGCCCAGCAGCTCCGCGCGCTCCCGCATCCCCAGAAGACCGTAGCCCGATCCGGATGCCCTCAAAGAGTTATCCACAGGCGTCCTGCCCCCGAAGTCCCGGAACTCCAACTCCACCTCCTCGCTCCGGTACTCCAGCCGCAGCGCGACCTTCGCCCCCGGCGCGTGCTTGCGCACATTCGTCATCGCCTCCTGTGCCACCCGCCGCACCGCCAACCCCGCCTCCGCGGGCAGATACCGCGCCGCCCCTTCCACCTCCAGATCAGCCCCCTCCGAGGCGACCAACTCCCGAAGGAAGTCCTCCACCGGTGCCATCTCCCCACGCAGCGCCGACAGCGCCTGCCGCGTCTCGGCCAGCCCCTCCCGCGCCATCTGCCGGGCCGCGATCACCCGCCCCAGCACCACGTCCCGCTCGACACCCCGCTCGATCAGCAGCCGCGTCGCCTCCAGGTGCACCGTCTGCGCCGACAGGCTGTGCGCCAGCACATCGTGGATCTCCCGCGCGATCCGGGCCCGCTCCGCCAGCGCCGCCGACTCGGCCTCCGCCGCCCGCGCCGCCCGCTCCTGGACCAGCAGCCGCTGCGTGTTCCCCCGCGCCTCGGCATCCAGCCGCACGACGTACCCGATCAGCCCCAGCCCCGCCACCGTCAGCGACGTGACCAGCCAGCCGCCGGAACCGCCGACCAGTGCGTAGGCGGCCAGCGCCGTACCGGTGAGGGGCGCCGCCGCGGCCAGCGGCAGCCGCTCCATCCCGAGCACCGCGCAGCCGCACCACAGCAGCGTCGCGGGCACATCGGCGCCCACCGCGTGCAGCCCGAAGGCGGCGCCCAGCATCAATGCGATCAGCGCGACGGACGGCGCCGTCCGGTGCTCAAGCGTGAACCGGAAGAACGCCCGCACCACGACGGCCGCCACCGCCAGCCCCAGCACGGACGCCGCGGTCAGCCATCCGTTGAGGTCCGTGCGGGCCAGGATCCCCCAGAGCGCGGCGGCGGCGAAGAGCAGCCGCACTCCCCGGCCGAACGCCCGCCGCGCGGACGACCGGTTCTCCCGGGAAAGCGCCTCCTTCGAAGGCCAGGACATCCAGCCGATCATGAGGCCGTACCGTACGACGGCGCCACGCTCTGGGCCCGCCAGGCGAGCACCCCGGTGCGTATCAGCAGCGTGGCCGCGAGAGCTATCAGGAACGAGCCGCTGTCCTGGTGAACCCCCATCGCCGCGCCCACCCCGTACAGCCCGATCCGCACCGCGACCCCCGCCGCCCAGACCGCGACGGTGACCTTCCCTCCCTGCGCCCAGACCGTCCCGTCCTTCTCGGTCCACAACCGCGTGGTCCACGCCCATGCCAACCCCATCACCACAGCGACCACCAACTCCACGGCCAGCAGCGCGACCGCCGTCTGCCGGTGCTCCGGGTCGATCAGCCCGTGCTGCCGCAGCGCCATGAACACCAGCACCGCCGGTATCAGCCACCACCGCCGGCCGCCCGTGACCTTCCTCGGCCGCAACTGGCGGGTGACCACCACACCGATGACCGCCACGATCACCAGCGCATCGATCAGACCGGACATGACGGACGCCTCCGTAAAGCGACTCCCACGAGGCCGGCGGGTTTGCCGACAACTCAGAATCTACGGAAACCTCCAGCTCAGCGGATCAAACCGGGGGTTGAACCTCCGACTCCACCCCCGGGTGGAGCCCCCTCCACCGACGCCCCCGCGCCCCAGGCGATCGGGCCGGTCCGGCACCGGTCCGAGCGCCCGCCCGGTGAGCGGATGCCCTGCGTACGCTCTTCCGGCGACCAGCGACCAGTTCGTCGGACAACGGGGAGGCCACCGTGTCGGATCTCGGCCAACTGGAAGTGGAGCGCCGGACACCGCGCGGTGGGGAGGCGGGAGCGTGAGCCATTCCGTACGCGCCGAGAGCGGTTTCACCAACGGGGTCGTGGGCGCGGACATCCCACGTGTTCGGCGACGGCGCCCCGGTCTACCCGCTCCAACACTGGCAGCCGCCGGTCCTGCCGGACGACGGCATTCTGCTGAACATGCCGAGCCCGATGCTCAACGCGCGTTTCCGCGTCGTGGAGTTCACCGGACGGCGCTGGCGCGACGGCGGCGGCCCGCTCGCCGTGCAGTGCCTGTGCGCGCCGGGCGGACGGGCCAAGACCCGTCTCGCCGACCGCTCGCGCAGGAGTCGCTGGCCGAGCGCTGGCAGGGTCGTCACCGCCCTCCTCCAGGACCCCACATCCCCTGACGCCCGGCCCGGCAGTAGATCAGACGTCGATCCTGGCCCGGTCAAGCGTCGAGGCCGAGTTGGTGATGAACCAATCCGGCAAGCTCCTGACCTGCGGCGGAGCAGTCCGCTCTCATGCTGACCAGGCATTTAGCGTCGGCTGGCGTTGGTCTCCGATGGCCTTTTTCGACTGCGCTGCGGACTGTTTGCGGACTGCTTTCCGCCAATCGACGCTTACGCCGACGCCTACCGCTGCGCCCTGCCGATCTTTCGCGCCCGCCCCATGATCTCCCCCAGGAGAAGAAGCCGCCGTCCTCTTCGTGCTTGAGCTACCGAGACACATCCTTGGACTTCTGCCCAGCGAGAACCAGGCAAGCGGCCTGGTCCGCCAAGTCGTCGTATCGGGCGTCCCGCTCCGCCTGCCGGGCCTCCCCTGCCTCTCTGCGTCCGTGACCGCTTTGAGGAGCCGGGGCACGCCACGACTGTGGAGTCGCGGGCGTTACAGGCGTCCCAACAGACGGTCTCCAGCGCGTAGTCCTCACGCGCCTGCCCGCGGGCGGCGGGCCTGCTTCGGGACAGCCGCCCGGCCGAGGCTGCGCCAATCGCGCCGCGCCCACCATGCCCTCCCCGCACCAGCAGGGATAGAGTAGTTCACCGCACCGTCAGGTCGGCAGCAGACGCTGGCTGACGTCGGCCGAGGTACAGCTCAACGAGAAGGACAAGCCCCAGTCCTCCGCAACCCTCTACACCGTGGGACCCTGCTGGAATCGGCAGGGGCCATGACGCGTCACACTCTCCACCCCTATGTCACGTAGGGGACGCCTTTGCCGTCCAGCAAAGCCCCTACCCGGGCAGTGTGTCTCCGGTGAACCGCGAAAATTAGGAGCTCCTGCGCGCGTGACCCTGCCACGTAGAGGACTCGTCGAGATTCAGTGTCATGGCCGCCCTCCCAGTCATCCAACACACTCCGCTCGGTTGCTGCGTCCACCCGGAGTCTGTCCGGCAGGACGAGGACGACTCCACGGAATTCCATCCCCTTGACACCATGGACTGTGGAGAAGCGCATTGACGGACCGGGCCTGGAGCTAGAGATGCTGGCCCAATCGCTCTCCGACGGTGCCTTGAATAGATTGCCAAGATTGCTAGTGGTGGGGGCGGTTGCACGAGGCCATTCGGCTGCCTTCAAGAAATCGCGTACGTCGGCGGCGAAGGCTTGCCGAGTCATGCCGTTCGCATTGAGTCCCAGGGCCATCCGTACTGCGAGGGTCTCCAGCCAGCGTGGATCGACGCCGATGTCCTCGCAGACGGCATCGAAGCTGTAATGCGGTGTGGCTCGACCCACGGTGAGTGCGGCGAGGATGGCCCGCTGGACCTGCTCGACGGCCCTCCTGCGAACCTTGGGCTCCGTTTGCGTTGATCGGAGTTTCAGCCCGGCGTTGGCGATGGCGAACACACGGTTGCTGCCAACGCTCGCCGGGCTCATGCCGACGGCTTTCATGCCGTGGGCCTCAGCGTGGGAGAGGAGTACGAGGTCCTGTGCTGACAGCTTGTACGACTCAGCGACGTCCAGTGCTAGGGGAACGATCTGGTCAAGATTCGAGAACTGCATCAAATGCACTGGAGTCTGAAGGATGGAGTTCTCGCCTCGAGCGGTCTCGATCAAGTGCCCGGATCTGAGGCCACTGTTGAATGCGCAGATGGCCGGGGTGCTCCGCCAGTTGTCTCCGAGCGTGATCTGACCGGGCAGGGTGGCGGCGAACTCAGTTACGGCGGCAGGAGTCGCGCTGCGGAAATCGTAGATCGACTGGTCGAGGTCGCCGACCATGACGACGTGGACCCCGCAATCTCGGAGGAACCGCAGGATCTGAAGCTCTTCCCGGCCGCAGTCTTGTGCTTCATCCACGATCACTTCAGCGAAGCGCGCTTTGAGTAGTGCTCCGAGCGCTGCCCGCTCTTTGCTGCTGTTGAGCCAGAACTCGGCCAGGAGGCGTGCGGCCTCGCAGGTGACCGTTCCGGCCCGGAGAAGCCGCCCGAAGATGTTGGAAGCGTAGTTTTCCGCGTCTTGCTTGCGCTGCGCCAGCATGCGGTGTGCCGTAGCGTCGCCGAAGTCTCTCGGAATGCGACTCAACCTCAGGTGCGCTCGACCATCTGGATCGAAGTCGAACCAATTCATCTCCAGGTTCTTCGTTCTCCCCATGTCGCTCAGGCGGAAGCTCGTACTGGCAATTTCTTGCCATGACTGCACGTAGTTGGGCTTCCGGCCGTACGCCTTGACGTACCACGGGGTGACAATGAATCGGTGGATGAAGGTGTCGAATGTGCCGACGAAGTGTGGCGTACGCAGGGCTTCTGACTGGTTCGTGTATCGGCGCCGGACCTCGTCCACTGCGGCGTTGGTGAAGGAGATCAGGGCGATTCCTCGACGGTTTTCCTCGGCGGTCCGCTTCTGGAAGCGGGCGACCATGGCCCGTGTCTTCCCGGCCCCGGGACAGGCAGCCGCAAACAAGCTCTCCTCGGCGTCGACGAGCGCTTGCTGGTCGTCGGTCAGGTCCATGCCGCTCAACCTTCGTCACCGGGCAGGTCGTGCAGGACGCCCTTGATGGCGTCGGCCAGGTACGGCGGTGCTTCGAAGGCCGCGCCGTTCTCGATGGCCAGGGCCACGTCGTGCGCGAACTCGCCCTTCCCGATGAACTTCTTGTGTTTACGGAGCTTCAGGTAGAAGCCCCACTCGCGGCTCCGCTCGTTGCCGACGATCTCCTGCCACTTCTTCTTGGAGCGCGGTCGCTGCTTCAGGAAGGCCGCCTGGAGTACCGGCTCGTTGACCTTGGGGCCGAGGAGGTCGGCTTCCAGGGTGTGCGGGGCTTCAGCGACGAAAAGGTGGTCCGCGGCCCCGATCGAGTGAGCGTGAGTTTTCAGCCGGTCTTTGCGGTTGTCCACCACGGTGTCGTCATCGTCGTCCGGCTCGTCATCCTCTCCGGAGGCGCTCCCAGCCGGGACCGGGGCCGAGGCCTCGCCGACGCTGCTTGGACCGTCCGCGGGCTGATCCCCCTCGGCCTGTTTGTCCTTCGGGATCTCCGGGTCGCCGTCCGTGATGACGGTCAACTTGTCCAGCAGGCGGCAGCCGTTGACGGTGGCGAGCAGCAGCGTGATGTATGGGGCGAAGTCGACGCTTCCCACAGTGATGATCGTGACTCCGTGGAAGTCGCGGCGCTGTCTGGCCTGGTCCTGGCCGCCGAAGACGCTGTGGCGGGCGATCACGGGGAGAAGGACTGCTTCGGCGATCCCTTCCACCAGGACGACGCGGCGCGCGAAGAGCAGACCGGCCCGGGTGGCGTCGAGGTACTGGTTGATCTTCCGGCGCTCATCCTCAGCGAGGGGGAGCCTGGCCAGAGGAAGGGCGCGGGTCTTGCGCCGTGATATCTCCTTCTCCCGCCCTTGGTCGTCTTGGATCGTCTCCTTGTGGACTTGCGTGCGCAGCGCCACGACGCTCTCGATGCCGACGCTGCTGGCGAGGTTCGGCGAGTGGGTACTGGCAATGACCTGGATGCGGCCGGCCGGGCCCTGGGTGTCGTCCTTGAGGGATGCTGCGGCTTGTTCGCGCAGGTAGTCGAGCAGGACCGCTTGGAGCTGGGGGTGGAGATGGGCCTCGGGCTCCTCAACGAGGAAGAGCGTCAGTTCCATGTGCTGTGCCCTGCGCAGTTCCAGGATGACCGTCGCGATGAAGAGCAGGTTGGCGTAGCCGAGGCCGGACTCGCTGAGGTCAGCCGGCGGGATGCCGGCCTCGGCCATCTTCACCCGCAGGCTCCGGGCGAGTCGGTGCAGCTCATACTCGGCGAAGGTGACCTCCACGGTCTGCCCTCGGACGGAGTCGGTCAGTTCGCCCAGATGACCCTGGATCTCTTTGGTCGTTGAGGTCAGGACGGGGTGGTCCTTGAGCTTGGTGAAGGACTCGTTGGCCTGTGTCCGGAAGGCTTCCTGTTCTTCTTCCTCGGTGAGGTAGCGGATGATCCGCAGCAGGCGGTTCCCGTCGGAGGAGTCCAGCTCACGCTGTGCGTCCCGCAGCGGCGCCAAGTAGACATGCGCGATCTGGTCGCGCTTGTCGGGTTCAGCGTCTGGGCCGTCCACTGGCCCTGCGGACACGCTCGGACGCATCTGTTGCCGGGCTTCATCGCGCGCGTACGTCGTGGTGTAGGAAGCCTCGTTGGTTTCCACGTCAAGAGCGGTGATGTAGTGGGCACGCTGCGCCGCGGTCAGGCCGTCGTACGTCGCACGGAACCGGGCTTCCGTTCCTTCCCGGCCGTGTGCGAGGTCGGACTCGTCGAACCAGCGTGTGGAACGGCGATTCAGGGGGGTGGTGGCCAGCCTGAGTGATTCGATGACGTTGGACTTTCCAGAATTGTTCTCACCAACGAGCAACGTGATGCCGGGGCAGAATTCAACCTCGACGTCGTAGCATGACCGGAAGTTCTTGATACCGATTTTCCGCAGGTACATGCCTGACGTCGGATTTTTCGTGTCCAACAACGCGCCCCCGCTACAGTCGTGAAGCCGCCCCAACCAAAAGCAGCCATCTGTGCCAACTACCGCACAATGCGGTGGAGGGTACTTTTGCACATGATCAACGCAGTTTTCAGACGAACCGACCGGTAACACGGAGTGGGTTCCGTCACGTTGTGTGTCTGCCTGGCCACCGTGTCCAGTGGGCGAATCCGGAATGGTGACCTGTGTCAGGCGGATCTGACGGTGCTCGGCCCGACGTAGTTGCCTCAGGGGCCACTGCCTCCGCCCAGCGGTCCGCGGCAGAATTCAGGGTCAAGGGCGCGGTGGAGGTGGTTCTTCGGAGCACGTGGGCGTCGCGGAGTAGGTGGGCGGAGGATGGCCGGGCGGCTCGTGCAGGAGCGCTTCGGCCGTCGGCCGTCGGCGCCGGCGGACGGAGCGTTTAATCCAGCCCGTGGGTCCAGCGGGCGGCGTGGTGCACGGCTGCGGCCAGACGGTGCAGTTCGTTGCTGTACGCGAATGCCTCCGGACTGCCGTGCGTGAGGAACACCGCCCCCAGTCCCAGGAGGTGGGCGCTGCCCAGGCAGGCGACATCCAACGCGAGCCCGAGCATCTCGGGAGTGGCTTCGCCCAGATGCACGGTCTCCTCGCGGAGGGTGACCAGGTGCAGGACGCCCATGGGGGTGCTGTGGGTGACCTGGCTCAGGAGGCTGTACGCCACGCTGAGCCAACCGGGCTCCGCGTAGGGCTCGCCCAGGACCAGCAGCATGTCTTCGATCGACGGGAAGCGCTCGCGGCCCTTCGCGATGTCGTCGGGTCCTTCGAAGACATTGCTCGGCAATGCCAAGAGCTTGCGCGCGACTGGGATAGGCACTCCGTTGCTCGTGAGCAGGGAGATCGTCTTCTTCTTGCGCGAGCGGAACTCGTCGAAGTAGCGCTTCGACCGTGCCATGAACTCGCTTTTGCTGGTCTCGGAGGTGAGCCAACGGAATCGGGCTGCCTCCTCCAGGAGCATCCGCGCCCCGAACATCGCGGCCACAGGCGCGTTGTCGACGTTCGTCATGACCGCTTGGAAGGTGGAGTGGCCTCCGCCGTACGCCAGCACGGAGGCGAGCTTGGGATCCTTCTTCGCATAGGGGCTCGTGTACCAGCTGTGCGCGTGCTTCTCGTACCGCTCGGCGGCGGCGAGGACGGGCGCCGCATCGTTGCAATCGGGCATCGAGTCCTCGGCGGGCAGCACTACCGAGCCGCGCATTATCGGCCGCCGAGCAGTGTTTGAGCGGATCTTCTGCCCCCCTCCGGCCGGAGCAGAGGCCGCGCTCAAACCGTGCAGCGCCGTGGCTGCGGCCGCGACCTCGCCGGTCAGCTCAAGCGCCTTCGCCAGGAAGGACTTCTGGTCGACCTCGGCCGGCCAGCCCTCCGGCGCTGCCACGCACACTCCGAGCAGGGTCACCGTCACGCCCACTGCAGCGGCATGCATGAACAGAGCCTCATGGTCCGGGCGAAGATCGTGACCGGGTACTCCGTCCTCGGCCAGACTGCTCTGCAGTCCGAGAAGGTTCCCGTGCCCAGCGTGTGCCAGAACCATGACCGCACCCCGCAGGCCCGCCAGGCCGAGCAACTGCCGTGCCGAGGCCAAGAGTTCCCGTACATCGCCTTCTTCGTCTGAAGTCGCCGATGCGGCCTCCTGGGGCCGGGACAAGAAGGTGTCCAGGAGTTCCTTCTCGTCAGGCATCGACGGTGCCTGCCACCACCGCGGCGAGGCACCCGTCAGATCGGTCACACCGAGCAGCGGAGCGAACCAGCGCGGCAGAATGGGGCACGTCACATCGTGCCGCTCCAGCCGGTCCAAGATCCCGTTGCGCTCCTCCACCATGCTGCCCAGCAGCGCTGTCCGTCTCTCGGCGGGGGCCTCGCCGATCCACTGCCATCGCAGGCCGTCGACGAATACGCTCCGCGCAAGAGCGCCCAGAACGGTGCCGCCGAAGCCGGCGCCGATGAGCGACTCGGCGCTCTCGTAGCAGAACCGGGCGAAGGGGAAGGCCGCCTCCGCCAAGAAGAGGTCTGCCTCCCGTCCGTAGTGCACCACGCACGGCAACTCGCGAAGGTGGAGTCGCAAAGCGCGGGTCGCGCTCCGCAACCTCAGTGTGGCCTCGCTCGACACCCGGCCGTCCGGTCGACTTCCGTCGCTGGTGTCGCGCTCGTCCACGTCGCTCCCTCAACTGTCCGCGCTCCGTAGCTTCCCTCACGGGCGGCGGTGCCCGCTGTGTCCGCATGAGCCTAGCTACCACCTTTTCGTCGGTCTATGGGATTCCGGGTGCGCTCCCGAACCCACTGCCGTCGCTCTGACGGGCCGCTGAAACGGTCGGCTCACACTGTCACTGTCGGCCTGTAGCGTCTGGCCCGGCAGACGATCAACACTGAAGGGGGCAGCCGAGAGTGGCGTCGGTGAGGGAATCAGTCAGAAACTACTGGTCTCAGCCCGACGACAGAGGGTCCGGCGACCCCCCAGGCGTCAGAGGCGGCCGTCACGACGAGGAGATCCTGACCGCTCTGGTTGACTCGCTTGCCGAGCGCGGCATCGAGCGGTCCTGGATTCAGGCCGGGCGCTCCGCAACGCTGCCGGGTGCCTACGGCCTGGGGCGCTCAGCGTGGGACCTGGCGGTGATCAAGGACGGAATTCCGCTCGGTGCAATCATCCTGAAATCCCTCGGCGGTTCCTCGTATCGCAATAATTACAACAATCGGCTCCAGGAACTGACGTCCATCGCGTTTGATGTTCGACGGCAATACCGCAGTCACGAGCTGAACCAGCTACAGCCATGCCTTGGACTCTTCTTCATTCTGCGCGAAGATGAGCGCATCAATATCCCGGCGCGCAAGCCGAATGATACCTACGCAAGGACCGGGGACGGCCTCTCATACAAGGAGAGATTGGGGGAAGCGTTCGAGCAATTTTGCGAAGATGGCCTGTACGACAAGGTCTGCTACGTGTCCTCCGGCGGGGAAAATAATACGTCGCTAGAAGAACCACGATCAGAGATGTCAATCGAGGAGTTCGTCAAGAACTTCGCCGGGAAAGTCGCATCCCTCGCTGAAACGCATGGAACGACCGGCATCACTGCGGTCACATTCGGTGAGATGCTGTCGCACCGAAGCGACATCCACGAAGTTCTGACCGGACTCACCTCCACGCCGACAGGGATGCTCGCCGCCGAGGCGGCCGTCATTCGCCGACGCCGAGCACTGCTGGCCGACCTACGCAAGCTCGCCCTCGCCGAAAATACCAACGAGACGCGCATGCAAAAGGCGCTGGAAGGACAGTACTGGATCTTTGGCGGTCAATATATCGGGGTTGCCGTCCGACGCGATCTCATGAACCTACACCAGCATGACATTCCGCTCGTGTACGCCGATCGGAGCCTGAATATCATCGAACTCAAGGGCCCCGAAGCCCCCCTCACGCGACGCCCACGAGATAACCACCTCATCCCGTCCGGTGCCGTTCACGAAGCAGTCGGGCAATGCATGAATTACCTCAGGACCCTCGACGAAATGGGGGCGGCGCTCGGAACACTGCATCAGAATGACCTGAACTTGAACTACGACTACCGGCGGGCTCGCGCAACGGTAGTCATCGGCTACCCAGGGCGCACCGCGCACGGGTTGGCAACGCGCGAACAAATTGACCAAACGATCCGTACTTACAACGCCCACCTCTCTCGGATCCAAGTCCTGACATACGCCGACCTGATCGACGCAGCCGAGCGCGCCCTGGCCTTCGAAGAAGACGGCAACCAGGGCGATGGATCCGCATAGCACGGAGCGAGCGTCCACTTCTTCATCATCACAGAGTCAGAGGCGCACCCTCCTGCTCAGCGGCTCGAATGAGGTCCTCAATCGAGCCGCTGGGCGGTGGACGGTGAGACCTGGAACCGCTCGGCAGCCCGCCGACTTGGCATCAAAGACGCCGAAGGTGTGTACGGCCAGACATCCGATCAGCCCAACCAAAAATGACTTATTGGTGATCGCATAACCATTGGGCAGGGTCACGATCGGAAGCAGCCACGACTTAGATAAGGACGAGGCTTGTGACATGCGAGTTGCCACTGCTTGCATGACGACAGATGTTGTCGGCAGTCCTCGGGTGGAACTTTACTAGGTGCGCTCGAGAAAGCTCTCTGAATTATGATAAGGGTCTGATCTTAAGCTGGGCCATCCTCCGCCGCACCCGTCGGCCAATGAAAGGTCATACGGTCGTCGCGCCAGCGAGGCACCACGCGGAAATGCGGTGCGAAACAGTCGAACCTGGGGATTGCAGCTCTTCTACAGCGCAAAGCTGGGTATCCGGAGAAGTCGAGGAGGCAATCAGGAACTCGAAATTAATAATTCTTATACCGTCGTCTGGCACTAAAGCCCCAACCAAAGCGCACTTACCCAAACACCTTTCCCGGGCGGCGAGGCTCCAGCATCTGAGATTCGACTATAGAATACGCGACAAGATATCAAATTTATAATCGAATTATTCGTATCACTACTTGATCGTTCATTCCTCGTCCAGCAAGACGCCAGCGAGGTGTTCGAGGCCGACTGAGCGGCTGGCCTTGATGAGGACGACGTCGCCAGGAGTCAGGAGGGGGGTGAGGGCACCAAGGAGACTGGCGGCGTGCTCCGCCGCAGCTGTCGCGAGGGCCGGGTTGGCGGTGCGGGCGGTTTCACCGAGGGCGGTGATCTCGGAAGATGTGCCGACCGTGACCAGGATGTGGATTCCCAGGCTCGATACGAACTGGCCGATCGTTTGGTGAGCCTCGGTGGCGGTGGGGCCGAGTTCCTTCATCTCGCCCAAGACGGCGACCGTACGACGGCCCTGTGCCAGCGACACGAGGGTCTCCAGGGCTGCGCGGGTGGATTCGGGGTTGGCGTTGAAGGCGTCGTTGATGATGGTGACGCCGTCGGCGCGTTCGAGGATTTCCAGGCGGGCGGCCGAAATCGGTGCTGCGGAGGATAGGGCCTCCGCGATCGCTGACGTCGACATGCCCAGGGTGTGGGCGGTGGCTGCGACGGCCAGGGCATTGTGGACCTGGTGGGCGCCGAGGAGTTGGAGGGTGACCGAGGCGTTGCCGTCGGGGGTGTGGAGGCGGAAGGCGGCGCGGCCGACGGTGAGTTCGACGTCCGTTGCGCGGATGGAAGCCTGCTCGCTCGTGCCGTAGTACGTGACGGCGGCCTTCGTACGGTCGGCCATCGCCGCGACCAGATCGTCGTCGGCGTTGAGGATGGCCACGCCGCCCTCGGAGGCGGGCGGGAGCGCTTGCACGAGTTCGCTCTTCGCCTCGGCGATGGCCTCGCGGCTGCCGAATTCGCCGACGTGCGCGGAGCCGACGTTAAGGACGATGCCGATGCGCGGCGGGGTGAGGCCCGCGAGGTAGGCGATGTCGCCGACGTGGCGGGCGCCCATCTCCAGCACCAGGAAGCGGGTGTCCTCGTCGGCGGACAGTACAGTCAGGGGCAGGCCGATCTGGGTGTTGAAGCTGCCGGGCGTGGCGACCGTACGCCCGTGGCGGGCCAGCACCTGCGCGAGAAGATCCTTCGTCGTGGTTTTGCCGGCCGAGCCAGTCAGGGCGACAACCTGCGCCCCCGTACGCGTCAGCGCGTACTGCGCCAACCGCCCGAGCGCGGCCGTCACGTCCGGTACGACGACTGCGGGCACGCCCACCGGGCGGGAGGCCAGGACGCAGACGGCGCCGCCGGCCACGGCCTGCTCGGCGAAGTCGTGGCCATCCACCCGCGCGCCCGTCACCGCGACGAACATGCCGCCCGGCCCGACCTGCCGTGAGTCGCTGGCGCTCTGGCCCGTGACGCGTACCTGCTCCGGGTCGGGAGCGTCGTGGACAGTTCCCCCGGTGGCTTCGGCGATCTCGGCAAGCGTCAGTGTGATCACGGGCAGGGCCTTTCTCAGTGCAGGGGCGGGAAGGTGATCGCGCGGCCGGAGTACGAGGCCGCGACCTGGCTGAGCGGTACGCGGTCGTGGGTCTGGCCCCATCGGGATGGGTCACGGATGAAGACCGCGGGGTCGGGGCTGTCGTCATAGCCGCGCACCACGATCAGGTGGCCGCCGCGACGACCGTCGTCGGGGAACTGCTCCGTGATGGAGACGATCAGCGGCGCTTCGGCCGCCCGCACGAGCAGGTCCTCCACCGCGACGGGCTCGGCGCGGCCGGGTACTCCATACGAGGCCGCCAACTCCGCGAGGCCCGCGTGCAGTGCGCCGCGCGGCGTCATGACCTCGTTCTTGAACGCGAGTTTCAGCAACTCGGTAACGGTCGGTGCCTGGCGGCCGTACGCCAGCAGGATCATCCTCAAAGAGGCCAGCCCACAAGCTCGGTCGGACCACTTCTCCCGGTCACCGAGTTCCCACCCGCCGTGCTCCTCCCACTCCTCCGGCGCGATCAGCTGGCGGCACATGGGCACGTCGTGGAGATGGGGCACGGTGGCGGGCTCCCGAGGGCGCGTCAGGCAGCGGTCTCCCCCGCGTCCGTCGCAGCGCCGAGCACGGGAGTGGGCAGGGGGACATCGTACGGTTGGCGCGTCAATGCCTCGTGGAGGATCGCCCGTACGACGTCCACGTGGCTCAGCCCGGCCAGGCCGGCCCCGACGGCGAAGTTCGACGCCGCCGACATGCCGGGCGTGGTGTTCACCTCCAGGGCGTACGGCTGGCCGGCCTCAGTGACGATGAAGTCGATCCGTGCCCAACCGCGGCAGCCGAGCCCCTTCCACAGAGCCAGGGCGTGACATACGAGGTCGGCCTGGACGCCGGCGGGCAGGTCCGCCGTGGTGACGGAGACGTCCCCGCGCCCATCGGCGTCGAGCTTGGCCTCGGCGTCGTAGAACTCCGCTCCGATCGCCTCGGTGGCCAGTGGCGGGGACACCAGAAGGCCGCCCGGCAACTGGAGCAGACCGACGGTCACGGGCAGGCCGACGACGTACTCCTCGACCAGGACGTGGGAGGGGTCGCACGCCCACGCGTACTCCAGCGCGGGCGCGAGCGCGGCCTCGTCCCGCACCAGGCTCATGCCGAGGCTGGACCCGCCGAGCACGGGCTTGGCCATCACCGGGCGATCGCGCCACTCCGTCTTCTGGCCCGGCCACCACACCTGCCAGTCAGGCGTAGGCACGCCCATGCTCCGCATGAACCGCTTGCACAGCAGTTTGTCCGCGCAGATCGCGGACGCGGCGACGTCGCTGCCGCAGAAGGGCACGCGCAGGTAGTCCAGCAGTCCTTGGAGCCGACCGTCCTCGCCATAGGGGCCGTGCAGGTTCGGCAGCGCGACGTCGAAGGCGGGCAGTGACCGTACGAAGCCCGGTTCGCAGGGGTCGAGGACGGCGAAGTCCGCGCCGATCTGCGTCAGGGACCTGCTGAGCGCCGTGTCCGAGCGCTGTTCGGGCGGGCAGTGCGCCAGGTAGAGCCGATCCTCGGCCGACAGGCCGCCGTAGAGCAGCGCCACCTTCGGCGGGTCGGCGAGGCCGTCTTGCCATCGCCGTAGCGCCTCGGTCTCGCGGTTCACGGCGGCGCGGTCGCCGATGTCGATCACGGGCATCATGTGAGCTCTCCTCGGTAGACCTGGTTGACCGGGCCGCCAACCCAGAAGGCGCTTCGGCCTTCGGTGTGCGGGCGCACCTTCAGCGGCGTTCCCGAGCGGTTGTGGACGGTGACCTGCTCGTCCCCGACGAGGCCGCGCTGCTGGGCGATCACGACTGACGCGACGGCACCGCTGCCGCACGACAGCGTCTCGGCCTCCACGCCGCGCTCGTAGGTGCGGACGCGCAACTCCTGGCGGCCGGTGACCTGGACGAAGTTGACGTTGGTGCCCGTCGGGGCGAGCTGTGGGTGATGGCGCATCATCCGGCCGCAGCGGTCGGCGTCGACCGAGTCGACGTCCTTCACGACGGCCACAACGTGCTCGGTGCCGGTGTGCGCGAGGTCGTACCAGAACGCACGGCCGTCGATCACGCCCTCGACCTGCCGGAGCGATGTCGCGCCGACCTCGGCCGTCACCCAGACGTCGTCGCCGTCGACCAGCGCTTCGTGCTTCACGCCGGCCATCGTCAAGGCCAGCGTCCGGCAGTCGTACTTCTCGGCCGCGGACCAGGCGACGCAGCGAAGGGCGTTGCCGCACATGCTGGCCGCGGAGCCGTCGGCATTGAAGCACGCCACGTCGAGGACCAGAGGGTCGGTGCTCGTCACGGCGGTGAGTACGAGGCCGTCCGCCCCGATGCCGGTGCGGCGGGCGCATAGCTGCCGCGCCGTCGCGGACCAGTCCCGGTGTAGGTCGGGGAGGGGGCGCGCGAGCAGGACGAAGTCGTTGCCGGCGCCGTGGAGCTTCTGGAAGGACACGGGTGTGCCTCTCTCCTTCAAATGCGGACGGGCGAGGGGTGGTGGGCCGCCCAGTCCGTGCGGGCGCTGAGCAGGAGGGGCCGCACATCGTTCTCGATGCGATCGGCGAGGGTGCGCAGGGTGGCGGCGAGGGCGACGAGCGCGTCCGGGTCGAGTCCGGTCATCCAGCAGTCGGGGGTGATCTGGACCTCTGCGAAGGGGAGGCGCGGCTCGGCGGAGTCCGGGAAGGGGTGGCACATGATGCTGCTGGCGAAGATCATGACCTCCTCCAGCAGCCCGATGGCTCCGCCCGTCCCGGCGGCGTGCACGCGGAGGGAGGCTCCCTCGAAGTCCGCCCAGTGCGTGATGTCGGCCATGCGGGCCGGAAGTTGATCGGCGGGGACACCGTGGGTGGTGGGGTCCTCCTGCGCCCAGTCGGGCAAGTGGCCCGCGACGACGGAGCCGTCGTCCGCGGTGATCATCCAACGGTTGGAGGCCGGGATCGTCTCCGATGCAGAGGGCGAAGTGGGAGCGTCGAGCGTTTTAGGTGCGGAGCTACGGCCCAGCGTGGCCGTGGCGGCAGGGGGCATGACAGTGAGTCCTTCGTGGGGTGGCATACGGGAGAGCCAAGGCGGCGCCCAATCGGGCGTCAGTCCTACGGCGATCAGGCGGAGACCTCGGACGCAAGGAGGCGCGCGTCGGCCAACTCCCAGCTGTGGCCGCCCGGGTGGCCCTCGAACTCGCTGCACGCTTCCCCGAGCCGTACGGCCGGGCAGTCCGGCAACTCGACGACGGTGCTCGGCTCCACGCCGTCACACCACACCGTCCACAGAGACCCTGCGTGCGGACCCCGGAGGCCCAGAACAAGCGCCTGGTGCTCCGAGTTGTCGTGGCTGATCGCGCAGACGAGTTCCTGCTGGGCGTCGTCGTCCGAATACGTCCCCGGCATGAGGGCGTTGGCCATGCTGAGTGCGGCCCTGACCAGCGACGGCGGTGAGACCACCCGCCGGCCACAGATGAGCCGTTCCTCCTGGGCACCGGGCATGAATTCGTGTTCCTTCGGTGAATGGGGCCGCTTTCGGCGGCGTACGGGCGGGGCGGCGGCCGGCTCGCGGTCATGGCGACCGGCACCCGCCGGGGGCGGCGCGGTGGGACAGCAGCGTCATGTCCCAGCTCCGACAGCAACGACGGACCGCGGCGACTGGTCAGCTTGATCGGCGGCAGGCGCACCGCCCGGCGCCGCCTCGCCCGCTGCCGCGCGGGGCAGGGAGAGCCGGGCCCAGACGAGTTTCCCCGCGCCGTGAGTGGCGTAGGCGAAGCCCCAGGCACCTTCGGTCAGAGCCGAGACGAGCAACAACCCGCGTCCGTTCTCCGCCTCCTCGGACGGAGGCCGGAGGATCGGCGCCCGCCGGCTCGCGTCGTGCACCACTACGTAGAGGTGGCCAACGACGACCCGCAGCTCCAGAACGGAAGACAGCGGCGGGTGACACGGGCGCGACTCCCCGGTCTCGGCGTGCCGGATGGCGTTGGCGACCAGCTCCGTCACGATGCTCAGCGCGTCGTCCAGCACCTCATCAGGCATGCCCCACTCGCCGAGAACATCCCGCGCGTAACGCCGGGCGTCGCTGACGCCAACCAGCTCGTGCCCGAGATCGAGTCGACTGTGAAGAACCGCCGTTGCGGAAATCATCGCTTCACCTCCCTGCTGCGACATGCACCACGGAGCCGGCCTGTCAGCCGCTCCACCGGGTGTGCTCGCCAGTCAACGGCGGCGGCGAGGAGAGCGGCAGCGTTCACCGGGGAGTTCGCGAGTACGGGAGGTTCACCGTGCGTCGAGGGGGTTCACCCATGAACCCCCTGCCTCAGCCGACCGGAGCGTGACAGGATTGCCACTCGCCGTCATCGACCGATGGCAGGGGGACCATGGACAGAGAGCCCAACCGCCGCCTCGCCGCGTTGATGGCCGAGGTCGGAGCGTCCAACAAGGGCCTGGCCCGACGCGTCCGCGATGTTGCGCTGCGGCACGGCGTCCGAGTCGGCACCACCCACGTGTCAGTACAGCGGTGGCTCGACGGCGCCGGCATCCAGGCCGAGAACGCGGCGTTTGTGGCAGAAGCGCTCGGCGCCAGGTTAGGCCGCAGGATCACCCCCGCCGACTGCGGCTTCTCCAGCCCGACGATCAGCCCCGCTCCGAACGGTACGACCTACGCGGCGACTCTCGCCGAGGCCTTGGGCGTACTCGACGGCCTGACGCAGCTGCGGCCCGAGGACAAGCCACCGGCTGTCGAGTTGCTGCACGACAACGAGGTCAACACCGCCGTGCTGTCCTGGCTCGTAACACGACCGGACGGGGTTCCCTCTGACCGGGCCGCGTCCCATCGCATCGGAATGCGAGATGTCGCCGCCGTCCGGACCGCGGCGGAGATGTTCATGCACTTGGACTTTCTCTACGGGGGAGGTCACGGTCACAAGGCGCTGCGTCACTACTTCCGGCACGAGGTCCTGCCGTTGCTGGACGCCGATTACAGCGAGCGCGTCGGCTCCGCCCTCTTCAACGCCGCAGCCGAGATTTCCCAACTCCTCGCGTGGACCGCCTATGACAGCGGCCACCACCGCCTCGCGGACCGGTACCTCCTGTCGACGCTCAGGCTGACGCAGGTGACCGGCGACCGGATGATGGGGTCGCGCATCCTCGCCAACATGAGCCACCAGGCAAATTACCTCGGGCAGGTGCCGCGAGCGGTTCGGCTGGCGAGGGCCGCGGTCGAGGGCGGTAGCAACGGTCGGGCAACACCGCGCGCGATGGCGATGTATTCGGCTCACGAGGCGCGCGCCCTTGCGACGGCCCGGGACGCGAAAGGCGCGCAGCGCGCCATGCTCGAAGCCGAGAACCACCTAGCTCATGTGGGTGAAGGAGGTGATCCGCCCTGGCTTGCCTACATGGACGAAGCCGAGCTCGTGGGCGAGTTCTGCCACTGCTTCCGTGACCTCGGCGCATCGGCCCAGTCCGTCAGCTACGCCGAGCAGGCGGTCGCGCTCACCGATCCGAAGTACGCCCGGTCGCTGGGTTTCTGCCGGATGGTGCTCGCGCAGAGCCAACTCCTGGACGGGCAACTTGAAGCGGCCGTCACGACCGCGGGTCTCGCGGTGACGGCGGGGGACGCTCTTCAATCGGCCCGCTTCCAGCGCTATGTCCTGGACTTCCAGCGCGAGGTCTCGGTGCACGCCGGCAACCCAGAAGTGCAGCAGTTCAACGACCACGTACGGACGGCGCTCTCCGGCCTGGACGACCAGTAGCGGCGACGTCAGCCGGGATGCCAGTCACGGGGCGCCTGATCGTCGCGGAGCGAGGCGATACGGCGCGCGTACTCTCTGGCGACCTCGTCGCTCTCACCGACGTTCTGCATGAGCCAGGTGGTCATCTTGAATTCCTGGACCGCTCGCAGCGTCGGAAAGCCCGGCCAGTCGCGCAGATCGCGCCCGTACGCGCCGACGAACTCCGCGTACTGGTCGGGCGTCTGCCAGCCCAGGCTGTCGTGCTCCGTGGCCGTCACCATCAGATCCCATTCGGGATGGTCGCGGCAGAAGACTTCGAAGTCGATGAGGATCACACGGTCGGAGCGGTCCACCATCAGGTTCTGGACGTGTGCGTCGCCGTGGACGGGACCGACCGGGGAGGCGAACGACAACTGCCCGATCTCACGTTCCAGTTGCCGGTGGCGTTCCCGCAGGAATTTCCGGTCGGACTCGGAAATGCCGGTCGCCTTCTCGATCCTCAGGACCGACCGGCCCATCGGCTCGAACCTCGGAAGGACCAGCGTCTCCGGCATCCGCAGCGCGTGCAGTTCGCGCAGGATCGAACCGAGCTCGCCATACGTCGCCGCCCGACCACTCTCCTCGATCCGACGCCAGAATGTCACCGGGTGACCGGACACAACGACCGCCTGCTCAATGTCCTCCACGACCTGTGCCGCCGGGAAACCCTCGTCCGCCAGCCACCGCGACACTCCTACTTCCCGGCGCGCGGAATCCAGGTACTCCTCCGAGCGCGCGATCCGTACGATCACGGGCTGGCGTTCCAGCCGGAACAAGGCGTTCTCGCCGAGGCGGATCAGCCGCACTCCCCCGGAGTCCAAGCCCGCCGCTCCACATGCCTCCACCATGACCTGGCGGGCGCGCGACGAGGTGAAGCCCTCGTGACCGCGCCCAGCACCGGACATCGGCATTACGCGACCACTCCCCAGCTTCGATCAAAGGCACACCACGGACGGCAGCCAAGCCGCCATGCCATACACGGCGGACTGCGCCTGCCATCCCGACGGTATAGAAGCGCGAGCCCAGGCTCGTACTTGGACGGGCGTCGGATGGTCATGGTCGTGGCTGTGCGACTACCGATGAGACCGGGCGCGGTCCGGAGACGGGGCGGGAGGTGAGGAGATCGGTGGAGCGGCCGTCACCGAAGGGAACCCTGGAGACACCGCTTGAGAGCGGAGGCGGGCTGCTTCGGCGCGGGGGTTGGGTGCGGGGTTGCGGGTGGTGTGTTGGATGCGGCCGAGGAGGACTTGGGCGGGGTGGTGGGCTGAGTCAAGTTCGCGGCGGGCGGCGGCTTCGGTCAGGAGGGTGCGGGGTGGGTGGCCGGCGGCTTGGGCGTCGGCGAGGACGGTTGCGAGGGCGGGCCAGTGGGGGTCGGTGAGGATGCGGTCGGCGTGGTCGGGGACGGCGGCGCGGACTTGTGCGGCGAGGGTGTGGGTGATCTCCATGGTGGGCTGCCGGTGGGTGAGGGCTGCGAGGTGGGGGGCGGCGGCCTGGTCGTAGGCGGCTTGCAGATGGATCACCGCGGTACGGGCGGCTTCGGCCTGCTGGCGGTGGCCGCGGGCCTGGTGCCAGCGGGCGACGAGGATCGCTGACCAGACCAGGGCGGTGAGCAGGACGGCGAAGGTGCTGCCGTCGGGGCCGTCGCCGGCGTGGGCGATGTCACGGGCGGCCTGGCGCAGTCCCGCTGCGGTGTGGTGGTCGGCGCGGATGCGGGAGCGCTGGGCGCGGGCGAACTCCCGGCTGGCGGAGCGCAGTTGGCTGCGCAGTTCGGCGGGTCCGGTCTGGGCGGTGGCGTCGATGATCTCGCCGAGCGCGGTGATCTGCGCCTGCGCCCGCGCGTCGTCCCAGGCGTCCGGGTGCTGGGTGAGACGGTCATGGAGGGTGTCGAGAGCGCTGGTGGTGCGCTGCCAACAGGTAGCGGGCCGGTCGCGGCGGGCCGTCGGCTGCTCCTCAGGCGCGCTCCCCGCGAGGCGGTCACGGAGCTTGGGGAGGGTCAGGTCGGGGGCGATTTTCCCGCCGGGGATGTAGAGCTGGGTGCCGTCGGCTTTCAGGTCGCCGGGGCGGCCGACGCTGTAGCCCTGGAGGTCGCCGGAAGGCAGCCGGCGGACCTTGACCTCGACACCGTCGGCCTCAAGGTAGGCGAACAGCTCCTCCACGGACGCGGCGTGCGGGATGGCGGCCCGGATGCGCTCCTGCAGCCAGGCGCGGCTGGTCTGCTCCCAGCCGAGCCGGTCGGCCTTGTGCATCTCGGCCTGGGTCGGGCTATGGTCGCCGGTCCGGTCGCCGGGGGCGACTTGGTGGAGGCCGAGTTCGGTCTCGATGAGGCGGGCTTCGGCCTGGGCGCGCATGCCGCAGTTGTGGAGTTTGGGGCGGCGGCCGTCCTCGCGGACGGTGGTGGCCAGGATGTGGAGGTGGTCGTCCGCGTGGCGTACGGCGATCCACCGGCAGGCCAGGGGGTCGCCGTCGGGGGCGATGCCGGCGGCGTGGACGATGCGGCGGGCGATCTCACCCCACTCGGCGTCCGACAGGTACCGGTCGCCGGGGGCGGCGCGGACGGGGCAGTGCCACACGTGGTCGGTGACGGGTTTGCCGAAGCCTTCGTTGCGGAGGCGGACGGGGGCGTCGAGGATCTGGCCGAGGGCGGTGAGGGTGGCCTCTTGGTCGCGGCCGGGGTCGGGCAGGCCGCGGGGGCTGAAGGAGGCGACGATGTGCGGGTCGTGGTGTTCGTCGTGCCGGCCGGGCCCGTAGAGGTAGGCCAGCAGCCCGCGGGTGTTCCCGCCGGGCTTCTTCACCGAAGGAATCACGCGTCCTCCCCGTCGCTGGGCGCGGTGGGTTCGGTGGGCAGGAGCAGGGCGCGGGCGATACGGGTCAGCAGCAGATCCAGATGCTCCAGGCGTTCGCGGATGTCGGGCTCGATCCGGTCGTCGCGGTGCAGCACGTGCACCATCTGGTTGATGTTGACGCCGATCCGGTTGATCTCGTACCGGATCTGGGCGCGGAACTCCTGCACCGCCTGCCGGTCGGTGTGCAGCGGAAGATCGACGGTGAACGCGCCCCGGATGAACGCCAGCGCGATATCCGCCAGGTACCCCGACAACGTGCCCTCGTAGCCATGCCGCCCGGCCGCGTCCAGCAGCTCGGCGTGCTCAGACTCCGTGAGGCCCACCGGCCCGACGCGCAGCCTGCGGCGCTTGCCGTTGAACCGGCGGATCCTGCCCTTCGGCATCACCTGGGCATTGGCGGGGGTGGCGAGCGGCGGCACATCGAGAGCGGGAACGTCGACGTGAATGAACGCTGCGTCCGCCTCACGGGGCTGACCGGCGGCGCTGGTCGGCGGCGCGGTGGCGTGTTCGTCGGCGTGGGCGGCAGCAAGAACGATGCGCTGGACGACATCGAGTTCATGCGTGTCGGGGCCGCCAGCAGCGCCCGCTTCCCGGTCCGGCGCGCCCTCGCGCCGGGCCTCCTCCGCCACCCCCGGGGCGGAGGACCCCAGACTCCGGCCAACAG
Source organism: Streptomyces sp. CBMA29 (assembly GCF_014596445.1). Classification (GTDB taxonomy): domain Bacteria; phylum Actinomycetota; class Actinomycetes; order Streptomycetales; family Streptomycetaceae; genus Actinacidiphila. The sequence goes on from NZ_MECL01000271.1 coordinate 52,106, forward strand.
TCGGAGACTGGGTACAACTGGCTCCGCCCGGGGCCGTGTTGTTGAAGGCCCGCCGCCACAGACCGGCCAGTTTACGGCCCTTAATGGCGGGTCCGGGGCTTTCCTCAGCGTTCGTGCCGGTGTCGGGGGTGGGCTTCACGGTGTTCTCCAGTGGGGCGTTTTCGGTGTGGCGGATGACGGTGCGGGTCCTCTCGTTGCACGGGTCATGGTTCGGGCGGGTGGCGGTTTGGCCGAGCCGGGTTCGGGGTGTAGTGGGAGCGGCGCCCGGATGTGCGGAAGCCCCATGCGGGAGTTCCGCACATCCGGATCGCGGACATGCGCGAGCCTTGCTCGCCGGAGCTTTGGTCAGGCGTCCGCAGGATGCGTCCGCGCCGGTTCCACCGCTTCGGCGGCGGGGGCGTGTTCGTCCTTGAGGTGCTTCATCAGCTGCGTCAGCCGGGAGCTGGCGACCGGTGTACCGGTGTCGCTTATCGCCTGCTTGACCACGGCCAGGCTGAGGCCGTGTTCGGCGACAGCGGGGCGGACTATCGCGATGAGTTGGTCCATGGTTGCCGCCGGCGGTCGTCCGGTGCGTTTGCCGGTCGGGGCGCGCTTGGCGTTCTCCGGTCGGCTACGGGCGGGTGTCGGTTTTCGGTCCGGGGCTGTGGCCTGTGCGCGCTCCGGCTGCTGGACCGGAGCCGCGACCGCTGCGTCGGGTGCGCGGCTGGCGCTGGTCGAGGTCGTGTCCGTGGCGGTGGGTGTGTGGAGGTGGCGGAGCAGCGTGGGGCCGACGGTTCCCCAGCCAAGGAGCAGTGCCGGGGCGACGGTGTCCAGTGCGGCGCGGCCGTATTGCCTGGCCAGCAGGGGCTGGGCGGTGTTCAGGGCAACGGTGAGCAGGCCGCACAGGTGCATCAGCCTCGTGGCTGAGCGCAGGTGGGCGGGGTCGGTGCCGTGGGCGGCCAGGTGGTGCAGGGCGACGAGGAGGCCGACCACGGACAGGTCGACCATCGGGGCGATCAGCGGCGCGATCGGGCGGGGCACGCCGAGTCGCAGGGCCAGGGCCCAGACGTTACCGAAGGAGAAGACGAAGGCGAGTGCGGCGATGACCGCCATCACGACAGTGATCGTCGTGCGGGCGAACGCGCCCGTGGCGACCGGGTCGGCGTTCGGTGGTGTGCTGGGCATGCGGGAGAACATCCTTACGGACGTGAGCTTGCTGGAAGATCCGTCTTGCCGTCTTGGCCGTTGCAGCCGCAGGTCAGGGCAGGGACGGCAGTGGGCCGACGGTGCCGTCTTGGGCACGGCAGGCCGCCGTCACGGAACTGCTCGCCGGGACGGCGGCGTGCTAGGACGGCGAGGTTCAGTGCTGCCGTCCCAGCCGCACCATGTGTGACCTGCGGCGGTACGGCGGGGACGGCCAAGACGGCACGGGACGGGTACGGGCGCCGTCCCAGGGCGGCAACGCGACCGCGCGATGATCGCGTTGCCGTCTTGGGCCCGGTTGCCGTCTCGCGAAGACCCTTGTTGGCCTGCGGTGTTACGGCAGGGACGGCAAGGACGGCAGCCCGGGGGGCGGCTGGGCTCAGCCCGTACCGGATGCTGGGCTGCCAGCGGCGGGGTGGACCGTGGGGCAGTAGCGGCGCCATGGGTCGAGGAACTTGCCGCGCGTGTAGCCCTTGCGCTGGGTGCCGTCGGCGATACGGACATTGCCCGAGACGATCCCGAACTCCCGCAGCAGCGAGCCGAGGTCTCGTGCGGACAGTCCGGCCCTCCCCCACTCCCCCCACGGCGCCTCGGGGTCCGCGCGGAGTTCGGCGAGGAGGTCGGTGGTGGTCAGGCTGTCCGGCTCGCGGCGGGCGAAGAAGATCCGCCGGATGTCCGACAGGACCCTAGCGCCGCCGGGGTTGTCCTCCTCCGCCTGTGCTTCGGCGGCGACCATCCGAACGCATGCCTGCCGGGCCAGGTCCGGCCACGGTCCGCCTGCGAGGTCGGCGACGATGACCAGCGGCTCCCACGTGTCGGCGGCGCGGTCCTCCACCGGCAGCTCCGGCTCCAGGTCCGCGGCCGTGTCCACTAGCGATCCAGACCAGGAGACGATGCGCTCCCGCAGGGCGTGCAGAGCGGGGGTGTCACGCTTGGACCGGAACGGGTGGACCCGCTCGCCCTCGGCCCGGCGGCGCATCCGGATCACCACCGACCGGTCCATGATCGTGTCGGGGAGGTCGCCGATCCCGGCGAGGGCGGCCATGGCGAAGGTGGCGAACCGGTGCGGGGTGTGGTCGTTGCCGACCACGCGGGTGACGTAACGATTGCGCTGGTGACCGGCGTTGAGCAGGCCGCGCAGCTCCTCGTTCTTCTCCGCGACCTTCACGCTGCCGAAGATCGTGTCGGCTTCGTCCACCAGAAGGGTCGGCGGCTGATCACCGATGGACCGGAAGACCGCGGCCGGCGTCGTGTTGACCGTCAGCATCGGCTCGTGAACCGTCTCGGTCAGCACGTCCAGCAGACGGGACTTGCCGCACCGCTTGGCCGGGCCGACTACTGCCAGGCGCGGGGCGTGCTGCCAGGCGGCCTGCAGGTGCGTGGCCGCTACCCACAGCGTGGCCGCGTCAAGCGCGTGCGTGGAAGGCAGGATGACGAAGCGGGCTATCTGCGAGCGCAGTGCGCCCAGCAGCCGCGAGCCCTCGGCAGTACCCCAGTCCAGGGGCTTCGGCGCCGCGAGAGGCGGTACCTCCACCTGCGCTTCGGCCTGCTCGGCTGCCTCGGCGGGCGCCTGTCGGATCTGCTGGCCAGGCACGGCGACCGGTGGCCACGGAGGCAGCGGGGATGCGCCGTCGGGAGTCGGGGGCGTACCATTCATGCTGAACTCCTCTCGGTGAGGCTGTGGCTGGCAGGCCCGCCTTCACTGTGGTGAATCGATAGCTCGGTTGCTGGGATGTTCACGAGACCCTCGGTGTTGGTAGCGCCGGGGGTCGTTTCGTTTTCCGGGGCTGCGCGCATCAGGCCCCCAGGGTCCAGTCGTCGCGGCTGGGGCTCTGCTGGGCCAGGCGCTGCTCGAAGAGGGTGAGTTCGGCCTCGCTGTACAGGACGCGGCGGCCGATCCTCACCCCCTTGGGCCCGTAGCCGATGTGGCGCCAGTACCGCACGGTGCTGTCAGCCGTCCGGTAGCGCTCGGCCACCTCGGCGGTGGTCAGGTAGCGGTCCATCTCTCCTCTTCGACTAGGTAGCTAGCGGTTTTGAATAATCGTCCCACATGAAGTGCCGTTATGCAAACCGCATAATCCGTGGTACATTTTGACTAGACCCTGGGGAACCCGACCACGCCGGAGAGGAGACACGAACGATGACCGGGACCGACCACGGCAGCGCCCCGCTGCTGTACAGCGAAGGCAACGCTGCCGCACGCATCGCCCTGGAACGCGAGACGAGAGGCTGGAGCACCACCGAACTGGCAGCCCGTATGACCAAGGCCGGCATCCCGATGAACCAGACCGCCGTGTGGCGCATGGAGAACGGCAAGCCCCGCCGCAAGATCACCCTGGACGAAGCCCTCGGCTTCGCCCGCGTCTTCGAACTACCTCTGGAAGAGCTCATGTCGCCGCCGTTGGACGGCATCGACCTCGAAGGGCGGCGCTTCGTCCAGGAGGCCGTCGAAGCGTTTTACGAATGCCGCGACGCCCAGGACCACCTGCACAGAGCCGTCACCACCATCGCCGCCTATCTGAAAGCCCATCCGGACAGCTCCACCGCTGTCCACCAGCAAGCCCTCCGCCTCATGGGCGAGGAGCGCGACGCACGTGCCCTGTCCGAGTACATCGAGGGCGGGAGCTATTACTGACCCACAGGAAGAGAGCCTGACTTGGCCAACATCCAGAAGCGCCCCAACGGCAAGTGGCGCGCCCGCTACCGCGACCCCAACGGCAAGGAGCACTCCCGCCACTTCGACCGCAAGGTCGACGCCCAGCGGTGGCTCGACGAAGTCACTGCAAGTGTCCTCACCGGCCAGTACGTCGACCCGAAGTCTGCGAAAAGGCCGTTCAAGGAGTACGCCGAGCAGTGGCGCTCCAGCCAGCCCCACCGCCCTTCAACAGCGCGAGCGGTTGAGCAGCACCTCCGGTGTCACGCCTACCCGGCCTGGGATGGCCGGACCCTGGGAGGCATCAAGCCCGGCGACATCCAGAGCTGGATCACCGGCCTGACGACGACCCACGGCCTCGCCGCCAGCACGGCACGTACGGTGTTCAACACCGTCAACGCCGTCTTCACCGCGGCCGTCCGCGACCGCATGATCTCCAACAACCCCTGCACCGGCGCCAAGCTGCCGACAGTGCCGAGGAAGCGGATCGTGCCGCTGACCGTCCCCCAGGTGCGCAACCTCGCCGGGCAGATAGCCCCGCCCTACAAGGGCCTCGTCCTCCTGACGGCAGCCACCGGGCTGCGGCCAGGCGAGGTGTTCGGTCTCCAGCGCCGGCACCTGGACCTGTCCCAGGCGGCCCTCACCGTCGACCAGCAGGTCCAGCAGACCAAGCACGGCGTGTTCGTGGGCCCGCCCAAGACCGACCGCTCCTACCGCGTCGTGCCGCTCCCGAAGATGGCCGCCGACGCCATGAAGGCACATCTCAAAGTCTTCCCGGCGCCGGGGCCGCAGGACTGGCTGTTCACGGCGCCCCAAGGCGGCGCTGTGGCATACAACGAGTTCATGAAGCGGGTCTGGCGCCCCGCGTGCCGGAAGGCAGGCATACCGGACGGCATCGGCCCGCACGCCCTACGGCACCACTACGCCAGCCTGCTCATCAAGCACGGCGAGTCCGTGAAGACCGTCTCCGAGCGCCTCGGCCACACCAACGCGGCCATGACGCTGAACATCTACACCCACCTGTGGCCCGACTCCGAAGAGCGCACCCGGGCCGCCATCGACAAGGCATACACGGACAGCCCCGACGACGGCAACACGCCGCCCCCAGAGGAGACGTAGCCACTCCCCCGCACTGACGTCCTGTCAGTGCGGCTGCGGACTGGGTGCGGACCGCTGGGGCACCCGCACGGCAGTCCGCTGGCTCCGCCGCAGGTCAGACGTCGATCCTGGCCCTGTCCAAGGTCGAGGCCGAGTTGGTGATGAACTCCTTGCGGGGGGCGACCTCGTTGCCCATCAGGAGGTCGAAGGCCTGCTCGGCGGATTCGAGGTCGCTGATGTTGATGCGGCGCAGGGTGCGGTGGCGGGGGTCCATGGTGGTTTCGGCCAACTGGTTGGCGTCCATCTCACCGAGGCCCTTGTAGCGCTGAATGCTGTCCTTATAGCGGACGTTGCGGCGCTGGAGGTCGAGGAGGGTCTGGCGCAACTCGTTGTCCGAGTAGGTGTAGACGTACTTGTCCTGGCCCTTCTTGGGCTGGACGAGTTCGATGCGGTGGAGCGGGGGGACGGCGGAGAAGACCCGGCCCTGTTCGACCATCGGGCGCATATAGCGCTGGAAAAGGGTGAGCAGGAGGCAGCGGATGTGGGCGCCGTCGACGTCGGCGTCGGCCAGGAAGATGACCTTGCCGTAGCGGGCCTGGTCGATGTCGAAGGTGCGGCCGGACCCGGCTCCTATGACCTGGATGATCGCGCCGCACTCGACGTTCTTGAGCATGTCCGAGATGGACGACTTCTGGACGTTGAGGATCTTGCCGCGGATCGGCAGCAGCGCCTGGAACTCGGAGTTGCGGGCCAGTTTGGCGGTGCCGAGTGCCGAGTCGCCCTCGACGATGAACAGTTCGCTGCGGTCGACGGCGTCGCTGCGGCAGTCGGCCAGCTTGGCGGGGAGCGAGGAGGTCTCCAGCGCGGTCTTCCTGCGCTGCGCCTCTTTGTGCTGCCTAGCCGCGATGCGGGTCCTGGCGGCGGCGACGGTCTTCTCCAGGACGGCGCGCGCCTGGGCCTTGGCGTCCCGCTTGGTGGAGGTCAGGAACTCCCGCAGTTCGGTGGCGACGACATTGGCCACGATGCGGTTGGCGGCGGAGGTGCCGAGCACTTCCTTGGTCTGGCCCTCGAACTGCGGCTCGGCCAGACGCACGGTGATCACCGACGTCAGGCCCTCCATGGCGTCGTCCTTGACGATGTCGTCCTCGGCGACGCGCAACAGCTTGGCCGACCGCAGCACCTCGTTCATCGTCTTGGTGACGGAGCGTTCGAATCCGGTCACATGGGTGCCGCCCTTGGGGGTGGCGATGATGTTCACAAAGGACCTGGCGGTCGTCTCGTAGCCGGTGCCCCAGCGCAGCGCGATGTCGACGCCCAGCTCCCGGGTGACCTCGGTGGGGGTCATGTGGCCGCGGTCGTCGAGGACGGGCACGGTCTCCTTGAAGGTGCCGCTGCCGGACAGGCGCAGGACGTCGCAGATCGGCTTGTCGGGGGCGAGGAACTCGCAGAATTCGCTGATGCCGCCGTCGAAGCGGAAGACCTCCTCGACGGGCTTGTCGGTCTCGATGCCGCGCTCGTCGCGCACCACGATGGTCAGGCCGGGCACCAGGAAGGCGGTCTGCCGGGCGCGCTGGTGCAGGTGGTCCAGGGAGAGCTTGGCGTCCTTGAGGAAGATCTGCCGGTCGGCCCAGTAGCGCACACGGGTGCCGGTGCGGGTCTTGGGGACCCGCTTGGCCTTGGTGAGCCCGCTGGCGGGGTCGAAGGGCGCCTCGGCGCCGGATTCGGTGAAGATCCCGGGGACCCCGCGGCGGAAGCTGATGGCGTGCGTGCTGCCGTTGCGGTCGACCTCGACGTCCAGCCGGGCCGACAGCGCGTTCACCACGGACGCGCCGACGCCGTGCAGGCCGCCGGAGGCCGCGTACGAGCCGCCGCCGAACTTCCCGCCGGCGTGCAGCTTGGTCATGACGACCTCGACGCCGGACAGGCCCGTCTTGGGCTCCACGTCCACCGGGATGCCGCGGCCGTTGTCCCGGACCTCGACCGAGCCGTCCTCGTGCAGGATGACCTCGATGCGGTCACCGTGGCCGCCGAGCGCCTCGTCGACGGAGTTGTCGATGATCTCCCAGACGCAGTGCATCAGACCGCGACTGTCTGTTGACCCGATGTACATACCGGGCCGCTTGCGAACCGCTTCCAGTCCTTCCAGGACGAGCAGGTGCCGCGCGGTGTAGTTGGAGCCGTCGCGATCTGCACCCGTCAGCAGCGCAGAGGACGGCACGGATGTTTCGGCGGTCACGCGGGCAGCTCCTCGATCAGGAATGTTCTGAAGTTTTTTTCAGCCGTGTCGGTGAGAGGGTACCGATGCCAGGAGGGGTGACAGCGCCGCGACCCGGTATTCGGGCCTCAGTACGGCCCTCGCCCCGGCTTCCATGCTAGCCCTCTTCGAGCATGCGTTCGATAACCCGCGCGAGTGATACACATGTCACGTTCCCAAAGAGGCATGAACCATTTAGGCTCCGGGCACGTCCTCAGCAACGACCGGCAAGCCAGCCGGGAGCAAGTCCGGACAAAAGCTCCACAAGCGACATCTGACGCAACTGACTCCTATTCGCCGCCAATCGGTAACATCCAGTCACCCCGAGGTCGGTTTTCGAGGAAAAGCTGAGAGCGGGAACGTTTTCGGCCTGGTTGGATGTTGACCCTGGTACGACAGCTCGTCGAGCTAGAGAAGAGGCGACGTGACTACTGTTCTGACCCCCGCGAGTCCGCTGACAGCGGCAGACCGCTGCGACCGTTGCGGCGCTCAGGCATACCTGCGCGTTGTCCTCATCAGCGGTGGTGAGCTGCTCTTCTGCGGACACCATGGACGCAAGTTCGAGCCGGAGCTCAAGAAGATCGCTTCGGAAATACAGGACGAGACCGGACGGCTGACCGACACCCCGGCAACGGCGGGAGAAGACGAGCGCTGACACTTCGCATCAGCGACGAATTCGAGTCGGCGGGCGGACAGACCCCTCCAGGGGGTGCCCGCCCGCCGTCTTCCGTTCAACTGCGGCCCGCCGCCGCTCAGGTGGTTTCCGTAATCGCCCGGACGCGCTGCGCCACGACTCAGCTACTGTGCGCGGCCACCAGTGAGGCCATAGCCGAGACGCGCGTGTAGACCCCTGGATAGGCCGCCTCCGCGCAGCCGCTGCCCCACGAGACCAGCCCGACGACCCGGTCGCCCACGACCAGCGGGCCGCCGCTGTCGCCCTGACAGGCGTCCCGGCCGCCGCCCTTGGCACCCGCGCACATCATCGACGCGCGCACATAAGTGCCGTCGAAACTCCCCGGATACGCCTGTGCGCACACCGTGTCCGCGAAGACGGTGACCGTCGCCGAACGCAGCGTGTTCGAGTACGTGCCGCGGCCGGTCGTGTCACCCCACCCGTAGACCTGCGCCTGAGTGCCCGCCCGGTAGTCCTGCTCGTCGGAGGAGTCCGCGATCGGGATCGTGGCGCCCTTCGGCAACGCTGTCGCCAGCGTGATGACCGCGATGTCGCCGGAGTTCGTCGTCGAGTCGAAATCGGGGTTGACCCACACCTGCGACAGACCCAGCTCCTGCCCACGACCGCCGCTGAGGTCCGTACGACCGGCGATCACGCGCAGGTCGGGGAGTTGGTGCCAGTCACTCACTCCGAGCGCCTCACGGCCGAAGCAGTGGGCCGCGGTGATCACCGTACGAGGCCCGACAGCCACCGCGCCGCAGAACTGGCCGGACCTGCCGGAGCCGAAGCGCTTACGGCTGGCCAGGGCCATCACCCATGGCGTGCTGTCCGTGCTGGCAGGGTTGCCACCGATCACGACGCCGCTGGCGGCGGCCGGGGTCGCGGGCGCGGCCAGTGGTACCGCCAGCGACGGCAGCAACGCCGCCGCGAGACCGCCGATCACAGCACGACGACGACCGGTCACGGCACGGAAGGGGAAACGCATGCGGCCTCCTGACCCTGTGGAGCACTCTGGACACCCAGAGTGATCGATAGGGCCGGAGGCCGCATCCGCAAAGAGGCCGTGTCGCCCGAAAGACGTCCGCGAAGTTCTCCGGGAGGCCCGAAGGACTCCGGAGAACTTCGCGGAAATGACGTCGGGTCAGCCAGCCGGGTCAGTCCAGGTAATCGCGCAGCACCTGGGACCGCGACGGGTGACGCAGCTTGGACATCGTCTTGGACTCGATCTGCCGGATCCGCTCGCGCGTGACTCCGTAGACCTTGCCGATCTCGTCCAGCGTCTTCGGCTGCCCGTCCGTGAGGCCGAAGCGCATGGAGACCACGCCGGCCTCCCGCTCGGAGAGGGTGTCGAGCACCGAGTGGAGCTGCTCCTGAAGCAGCGTGAAGCTGACCGCGTCGGCCGGGACGACCGCTTCGGAGTCCTCGATGAGGTCACCGAATTCGCTGTCGCCGTCCTCGCCCAGCGGGGTGTGCAGGGAGATCGGCTCGCGGCCGTACTTCTGGACTTCGATGACCTTCTCGGGGGTCATGTCGAGTTCCTTGGCCAGCTCCTCCGGGGTGGGCTCGCGGCCCAGGTCCTGGAGCATCTGGCGCTGCACGCGGGCCAGCTTGTTGATGACCTCGACCATGTGCACCGGAATACGGATGGTGCGGGCCTGGTCGGCCATCGCGCGGGTGATCGCCTGCCGGATCCACCAGGTGGCATAGGTGGAGAACTTGAAGCCCTTGGTGTAGTCGAACTTCTCGACGGCGCGGATCAGACCCAGGTTGCCCTCCTGGATCAGGTCCAGGAAGAGCATGCCGCGACCGGTGTAGCGCTTGGCCAGCGAGACCACGAGGCGGAGGTTGGCCTCCAGCAGGTGGTTCTTGGCCCAGCGGCCGTCCTCGGCGATGATCTCCAGCTCGCGCTTGAGCTTGGGGGCGAGCTTGTCGGCCGCGGCCAGCTTGTCCTCGGCGAACAGGCCGGCCTCGATGCGCTTGGCGAGCTCGACCTCCTGCTCGGCGTTGAGCAGCGGGACCTTGCCGATCTGCTTGAGGTAGTCCTTGACCGGGTCGGCGGTGGCACCGGCGACGGCGACCTGCTGTGCGGGCGCGTCGTCCTCGTCGTCGTCGGAGAGCACGAAGCTCTCGGACTCCGACTTCTCGGTCTCCTCCTCGCCACCCTTGCCCGCGGCGGTCTCCTCGACCGTCTCCTCCGCGTCGACGGCCTCGTCCTCGCCTGCGGCCGTCTTCTTGGCGGGGGCCTTCTTGGCAACGGTCTTCTTGGCAACGGTCTTCTTGACGGCGGCCTTCTTCGCCGGCGCCTTCTTTGCTGGGCTCTCCGCCTCCACCGATGGCTCCACCGTGGTCTCGGCCTCGGCCTCCGCCTCCGGGGCGGCGACCTTGGGCGCAGCGGTCTTCTTGACAGGGGTCGCCCTGGAGGCGACCGTCTTGGTGGCAGTACGCTTCGCCGGGCTCTTGGCTGCGACGCTCTTACGGGTGCGCTTGGGCGCCTCAGCGGCAGTCACCATCAGCGTCACACCCTCCTCGTCGAGGACCTGGTTGAGGCTGCGCAGAACGTTCTTCCACTGGGTTGCCGGAATCTGGTCCGCTTCGAACGCCCGACGCACATCGTCGCCGGCGATCTGCCCCTGGGCCTTACCCTGCTCGATGAGCGCCATCAGAGACTCGGACTCGGCGATCTCGGACGGGAGCGTACGGGATGTGCTGGCCGACACGAACAACCTCTCGGAACGATGGGAACGACTCGGTGGAACCGCACAGCCACTCAGCGTCAAAATCGACGCTGAATATTCCTTGTGCCGTGGCCACCTCTTAAGTCATCGCGCTGCCTCGCCAAGCGTTACGCCCACCTTACGTGGCCCGAGTCACACCCTAAATCGTGCAGATAGGTCATAAATACGGACACATGACCCGCCCGGCCGTGCGAGGGGTGCGGGAGAGCTGCCGGGAGAGTCACGGGGGACCACATGGGACCGCCGCCGACCCCGGTGCTCCGGGGCCCGCGGCGGAGGGCGACACGGTCAGTGCTGCTCGCGCGGACCGGGGACGACGTGGTCGGCGGGAGCGGAGTCGGGCTGCTCGGGCAGGACGGTGAGGAGCTGGCGCATCGCCGCTTCCGCCGTGCCGCCGTCGCTCTCGGCGAGCGCTTCGACGATCCGCTGGTGCAGGCCGACCGAGGTGTCGCCGGGGCGGTCGCAGCCGGTGACCGGTCCGCCGGACACGTGCAGCGCGGAGGAGACGATCCCCGACAGGTGCTCCAGCATCCGGTTGCCCGCGACCTGGAGGAGCAGGGCGTGGAATTCGGCGTCGGCCCTGGAGAAGGTCAGCGCGTCGCCCTGCGCGGCGGCGTGCGCCATGATCTCCGCCATGTCGGCGAGGCGCTGCTGTACGTCCTCGCGGCCGTGGCCCGCGGCGAGCCGGGCGGCCAGCGGTTCGATCGTCCAGCGCAGTTCGAGCAGTTCGCGGCGCTGGTCGTCGCGCTGCGGCCCGAAGGCGCGCCATTCGATGATGTCGGGGTCGAGCAGATTCCAGTCGCTCACCGGGCGGACCCGGGTACCGACGTTGGGCCGGGCGCTGACCAGGCCCTTGGCCTCCAGCACGCGCAGGGACTCGCGCACCACGGTGCGGGAGACCTCGAAGCGCTGGCCGATCTCCTCGGGGACCAGCGGGCGGTCGGCGCCCAGATCGCCGGAGACGATCATCTGCCCGAGCTGCTGGACGAGTTGTCCGTGCAGTCCCCGGCCACGGCTGCCGCCGGCCCGGCGACCCATCCGGTTCATATCCGGCTCCATGCCCTCCCAGGACGTCAGTCCAGGTCGGTCGGTGCCAGGGGCTTCGGCGTACGAATAGCGGTCCAGCTCGCCCGAGCCGGCGATTCCGGAGTCGGCAGAACGAGCCGCGGTCATCATGGTGTGCGCAAGGGTACTCACGCATCATTTGTCGGCGATGCCGATGCGCGCCTTGAGGGCTTTGCTGAAAAGCACACGAAAGGGTGAGCGCTCATCACCTCATAATTGACGTTTTATGGCGATGAATCATCCCTTCTTGCTGGTAAGCGGTGCAGTTCGGCTGACGCGTGGGGCAGTTGGGCGGCGCCAACGTCGCCGCCCGCGCAACGCGGTTGCCAGATAGGCGCAGACCAGCACGGTGAGTGACAACGACAGCGCGGAGACCACCGGTTGGGCGGCGAAGCGCAGCACTCCCTCGACCGTTCCGCCGCCGCCTTGCGAGACCCCGCTGACCACCGACCACAACGCTCCGCCCGCGTCGGCGAGTTGTCGTGCCACCGGCCCACCGAACAGTCCCCGTACGGCCGGAGCGACCAGCAGCGGTACGGCGAGGACGGCGGCCACACCGAGCGCGGTGGTACGGAACACCCCCGCCGCGAGCACCCCCGCCCAGGCGCAGCCGACAGCGAGCGCCGCCCAGCCGCCGAGCGCGGCCGGAAGCGTCGTCAGATCCGGCGCCTTTCCCGGGCCGAGGGTCAGGCGCAGCGCCACGGTGTCGGCGATAGCGGCGAACGCGGCGAGCAGCAGCGCGCAGACTCCGCTCACGGCGAGTTTGGCGCCGAGCAGCCGCAGGACCCGCGGCTCGGGGCCGTACCCCGGCGCCAGGGCCGGGTAGCGGAACTCCTGCCCGTAGGCGAGCGCGCCCAGCACACCCGCGCCCACCGCCGCCGCGGGCAGCGGCAGCCGGACCGCCCATCCGGAGATCAACCGCAACGGCGGTACGGACACGGCTCCGGTGCGCGCGATCAGGACCGTACCGAGCACCGAGCCGACCAGCGCCGCTCCGGCGATCGGCCACGGGGTGAAGACCCCGAAGGCACGCCGCAGTTCGTACCGCAGCGGCCGCACCGGGCCGTGCTGCCGTGCCGGACGCCGCCGCGGCTGCGGCAGGGCGGGCGGTACGGACGCCGCCGCGTCGCCTTCTGCCGCGGGGATGGCGTCCGGGGGTGCGGCGCCGTTTCCGCTCTCGTCGGCGAGGTGGTGCAGCAGGATTCCGTGGCGGTAGGCGGTCTCCCCCACGACGGCCGAGTTGGTGCCGTAGACCGCGATACGGCTGCCGGTCGCGGCGATCACCTCGGCGCCGTCCTCGATGAGCAGCGTGGCCAGGCGCTGGGCGTAGGGCGAGCGGACGGCCACGTACGGGCGCATCCTCGTGCGGGCGAAGTGCGCGGCCGACTGGTCCGCGACCAGCCGTCCCTTGTCGATCGCGATCACATGGTCGGCGGTACGGGCGAGGGCTTTGGTGTCGCGGCCGGTGAGCAGGACCGCGCCCCCCGCGGCGACGTGCCGTCGTACGAGCGCGTGCACCCAGGCGGCTTCGCGGGCCGGGAGTTCGCGCACCGGGTCGTCCAGGATCAGCGCGCGGGGTTCGGCGAGCAGGGCCGCGGCGAAACCGAGACGGCGGTCCATGCCCAGCGAGTACGTGCCGAGCCGCTGGTCGGCGACCTCGGTGAGGCCGACCTGGTCGAGCACCTCGTCGGCGCGGGTGGCGGGCAGTCCGAAGGCGGCGCAGAGCATCCGGAGGTGACTGCGGGCGGTGCGTCCTGGATGTCCGGGCACGTCGCCCAGGAGGGCGCCGACGACGCGGGCGGGGTGGGGGAGGTCGCGCAGCGGCCGGCCGTCGACGAGGGTGGCGCCGCGTCCGCCCTCCAGTCCGAGCAGCAGGCGCAGGGCGGTGGACTTTCCCGATCCGGCGGGACCGAGCAAGCCGGTGACTTCACCGGCCCGGATGTCGAACGTGAGGTCGGTGACGGCGGGCGGGGCGTTGCGGCGGGGCATGCTGGTCAACCCGATGGCCTGGATCACCCTTGCACCATAGCTCCGCAAATGGGCGTTTTGCGGAAGGAGCCGGTTCTAGACCTCGGGCCGCAGCATCGGCGGATTGAGCAGTGCGGCCCCGCCCGCCCTGAACAACTGCGCGGGACGGCCGCCCTGACGGGTCGTCGTCCCCCCTGTCGGCACGAGGAACCCGACCGTGCCGGTCACCTTGCGGTGGAAATTGCGCGGGTCGAGCGCGACACCCCACACCGCCTCGTACACCCGCCGCAGCTCCCCCACCGTGAATTCGGGCGGGCAGAAGGCGGTCGCCAGCGACGAGTACTCGATCTTCGACCGCGCGCGCTCCACCCCGTCCCCCAGGATCCGGGCGTGGTCGAACGCGAGCGGTGCCGTCTCCCCCGCGTGCTCCTGCCCCCCTTCGCCCAGCAACGTCCCGACCGGCGCCCAGCGCGCGCTGCGGGCGTCACCGCCCGCCCGGGGTGCGGGCAGGTCGGGCGCGAGCACCAGATGCGCGACGCTGACCACCCGCATCCGCGGATCACGCTGAGGATCCCCGTACGTGGCGAGCTGCTCCAGATGAGCGCCGCTCTGCGCCCGGAGCCCCGTCTCCTCAGCCAGTTCCCGCGCCGCGGCCTGGGAAAGGTCCTCGTCCTCGCGGACGAATCCGCCGGGTAGCGCCCACCGCCCCTGGAAGGGCGGCTCGCCGCGCCTTACCGACAGTGCGCACAGCGCGTGATGTCGCACGGTCAGCACGACCAGGTCGACGGTGACGGCGAAGGGCGGGAAAGCCGACGGGTCGTAGGGCGACATGGCGCGATCATAGTCGTCTGCCTGACGATAATCAGCCGGATAAGGAGCCTGATCCCTATCGGATCGATACGTTTTACCGTCCCCCTTGTTCGTTCCCCGTCCATGGTCAGGTCCCGAGGCGCAGTCCCGGCGCCGCCTCCTCGATCATGGCCATCCCCAGACGGCTGACCCGAACGGAGAACGGCTGTTCCGCGACCCGCAACCCCGTCAGATGCACGGCTCCCAGCGGCGCGGCGCTGATCGGCCGAACCGCCACCGTGCCGCCCGGCGCGTCCGGCCGCACCCCGGCGAGCGCCATCAGCAGAAGGACGGCCCCGGCCGCCGCGACCGCCGCCGGGCGGCACGCCATGGGGTGCGGGCACGGCGCACCGCCCGCAGAACGCTGCTCACCCCCATATATCTCCGGCATCCGCAGCCCGAACTCCGCCGCCGCGTCCAGCGCCGCGCACACCAGCGCGGACGCCTCCTTCTCCAGCCCCGCCGCGGCGAGTCCGGACACGGCGAGCGCCGTCTCATGGACGCGTACCGCGCCTCCACGGTGGCCGAAGGGACTGAAGCCGGGCGTCTTCGCCGACATCGTCCGCAGTCCCCAGCCGGAGTTCATGTCCGGCGCGGCGAACAGCTTGCCGAGCTGTTCCGTCTGCCCCTTGTCCAACAGCCCGGGAGCGAGCGCCCCTTCGCCGAGCAGCCCCGTATCGAGGAGGTGCGCGAGCGACGAGGACAGCACCGGCACCGGTCTTCCCCCGGCGGCCAGCGCCAGCGCGGGCCGCCCACCGCCCGGATCCTCCAGCCAGAATCCCCGCCGGAAGCCCGCCCGCAGCGCCGCCGCGTACTCCCGCCAGCCCTCCGCCCCACTCCGTTCGTGGGCGTCGAGCAGATCCGCGCCCTGCAACGCCGCGCGATGCGCGTACGCCTGTACCTCCGCGCGCGCCGGTCCGTCCGCCGAGGGGTCCACGACCAGGCCGGAATCCGTCGTCGCCGCCCTCATCCAGCCGAGGCACCGCTCCGCCGCAGGGAGCAACGGCTCCACCTCGCGGGCCGGAAGCCCCCAGCGCCGGGCTTCGGCAAGCACGGTCACGAAGAGCAGCGTCGCCTCCACGCCCGAGTGCAACGGCGGCAGGTGCGGTCCGGAGTGCCGCGGCACTCCGGGCACACGGCCCGTCTCGGGGTCCTGCAACCTGGCGAGCATGCGGAGCGTGCCCGCCGCCAGCCGCGTGCCGAACGGCAGCAGCATCCGCGCCGCCCACAGCGCCTCCGCGGGCGCCATCCCCATCCGCCAGGGCGCCCCGGCCGCGGCGTAGGGGTCGGCGGGATGATCCGGCGCACGGAGCAGCAGGGCCTGTGCGTCCCCGAGCGAGGCGTCCAGCAGGGCCCCGGCCCTGGAGTCGTCGCCCTCCAACCGCGCGTCGGCCCACATAGGCGGCGGTCTGTCGCCGGCCGCTGTCCGCGCGCTGCCAGGGGCCGTGGCCGCCGGTGCTGGCTCCACCCGCAACTCGATCGTCCGTGCCGCGCCGGGCGCCACCTCCAGGTCCCATCTCAGCAGTCCGGACGAGCCCAGCGCCGCGTCAGGCACGGGGGTCGCGGTGACCCGCGCCGATCCCCCGCCGTTCGACCAGCGCAGCCCCGAGCCGCTGACGCCAGCCGTCAGATCCGCCCCGGCCTGCCCTGCGGCCACAGCGGAGAGTGCCGCGAGATCCGTGCCGAACGCGATCTCTACGGGCAGCGCCACCCGTACCGGCCCCGCGTTGGCGAACGTGATCCGCTCACCGCCCTCGGCGGTCCTGACGCGCTCCACCGTGACGACCGGGTCGGGGCCACGGTCGCCGGGTGTCCGGACGACCGCGAGGAAACGTGCCCGTCCCGCGTCGAGCAGCCTGGCCTGTACGGTCACCGGTTCGGCTCCCGCGACCGTCAGCTCGCAGCGGCTCAGCAGTCGCCTGCCGTCACGGTAGAAGCCGTCCAGACCGTCGCCGCGCATCTGCCCGTGCCGTGCGGACACCGCGAGGGCCGGCGCCGCCACGCAGATGACGGCGTCGTGGACGGGAGCCGGGCCGGGTGCTCCCAAGCGCGGTACGACGACCGTCGGCGTGCTCACCGGACTCCGGCCTTCGCCGCGCGTCCGACCCGGGCGACGGCCGGATCCGCCACCCACTCGTACGGGATTCGTCTTCCGGGAAAGTGCTGCACGCCGGGTGAACGCCCCGCCGAGCGCACAGGTCACGGCCCGTCTACCGTTCCTGAACGGGAGCCCCGGTTCCCCGCACGGCCCGCACCCCCGAAAAGAGACTCCATGACCGTCCATCGCCAGCCAGGCACCGTCATCACCGACCACACATTCGCCGTACCGCTCGACCACGCCTCCCCGGACGGGGAGCGGATCGAGGTCTATGCCCGCGAGGTCGTAGCGGCGGGCCGGGAGCACGAGTCGTTGCCTTGGCTGCTGTATCTCCAGGGCGGTCCGGGCTTCGGCTCGCCGCGTCCGCTGGGACGGGACGGCTGGCTGCCGCGCGCGCTCGACGACTTCCGGGTGCTGCTGCTCGACCAGCGCGGCACCGGGCGCTCCACTCCCGCCACCCGCCAGACGCTGCCCACCCGCGGCGACGCCGCCGCCCAAGCGCACTACCTGTCGTACTTCAGGGCCGACTCGATCGTCCGGGACTGCGAATTCATCAGGCGTCAACTCCTCGGAGAGGACGTGCGCTGGAGTGTGCTGGGGCAGAGTTTCGGCGGCTTCTGCGCGGTCACCTATCTGTCGTCGGCGCCCGAAGGTCTGCGGGAAGTGTTCGTCACGGGCGGCCTGCCGGGTCTTGATGTGACCGCCGAGGCCGTCTACCGCGCCGCCTATCCCCGCATCGAGCGCAAGAACATCGCCCACTACACCCGTTACCCCGAAGACGTCGAGACGGTGCGCACCATCGTCCGCCGCCTGCGCGACGAGGCGGTGGCACTGCCCGGCGGAGGCCGCCTGACACCTGAGGCGTTCCAGTCCCTCGGCCTGATGCTCGGCACCGGCACCGGTTCGCACACCCTGCACTATCTGGTGGAGTACGCCTTCGTGACGGGTCCCTCCGGTCCCGTCTTCTCCGACTCCTTTCTCTCCCAGGTCCAGCAGCATCTGTCCTTCGCCGCGAATCCCCTTTACGCGGTACTGCACGAGTCGGTCTACGGACAGCAGTCCGTCTCTCCTCATGGCACCGGCTGGGCCGCCGAGGCCGTCCGTGGTGAATTCCCGCGGTTCGACGCGGAGCGCGCGCTGGCAGGGGACGCTCCCGTGCTGTTCACGGGAGAGAGCATCCACCCGTGGATGTTCACGTCCGATCCGGCGCTCGCACCACTGCGCGAGACGGCGGAGCTTGTCGCGCGCCGCGAGACGTGGCCGGACCTTTATGACACCCGGCAGTTGGCTGCCAATGAGATTCCGGTGGCCGCGGTGATCTACCACGACGACATGTACGTCGACACCGCCCACTCGCTGGCCACCGCGCGTGCGGTGCGCGGGTTGCGGACCTGGGTCACCGACGAGTTCGAACACGACGGTCTCCGGGTGAGTGGCGGCCGGGTCCTCGACCGGCTGATCCGACTGGCCCGCGGCGAGTTGTAGTCGAGGCGATCACGCGCTGCCGCCGCTCCTGCCTCAGGCTCCGCCGCAACAGCTCAGGGTCCAGACCCTCGTTGACGGAGTGGTGGAGCAACCGCGCGAAGGTGTAGTGGGGTTCGAGGTCCAGCGCGAGGCCGAGGGCGACCCGCGCCTCGGCCTCGTCCCCCGAGGACCAGGCGACCCAGCCCGCCAGGGCGAGCGGGGCTGCGGCATGGTCCGCGTACGGTCCTG
Source organism: Streptomyces sp. CBMA29 (assembly GCF_014596445.1). Taxonomy (GTDB): domain Bacteria; phylum Actinomycetota; class Actinomycetes; order Streptomycetales; family Streptomycetaceae; genus Actinacidiphila. Next base: position 70,394 of record NZ_MECL01000271.1, read on the forward strand.
CGCAGCGCCGGGCGAGCGCCCGCCACAGTCGAAGGGCGGCGTCCGCCTGCGCGGGTTCCATCCATTCGGCGGCGCGGTCGCGTGCCATGCGGTCCTGGAGGCCGAGGATGACCGCCGCGGCCTCGTCGTCGGCGAGGAGCCGGTCGTCCCGCCGGTCCGCGCGTGCGGGATCGTCGATCCGCGGCGCGGAGCGGAACTTCTCAAGTGCCGCACGGGCCAGGGCGAGTGTTCGCTGCCGGACGCTCTCGCAGTCACCGTCGTTGAGCATGCGGGGCACCAATTCGGCGCAGGCCGCGTCGAGGGCGATCTCGTGTTCACGATCCCGTGACTCGGACGGCTTCAGCCTGGCTTCCAAGTCCCGCAGCGAACCCGGCGCCGGGATTCCCGCGTAGGCGCTGGCCGCCGCCATCGTGGACCGGCCGGGCGGGGCCAGTACCGTTCCCTCCACCGGGGCGGTCTCCTCAGGGCGGCAGTACGACCACCAACGGCCGGCCGAGACGCACAACGCCTCGATGACGGGCACGTCCAGCGCCCCGCAGGCCACCCGGATCCGCTGGGCGAGCGGCCTCAGCCTTTCCATCACGGCCGACGCGCGCTCCCCCTCACGCGGGTCCCGGCACAGGAACAGCACGATGGCGTCGGGTCGCCCACCGCGCCGGGTGCTGTTCCTCACCAGACAGTCGGCGAGTTGGTCGGCGGTCTCCGGCCACTCACGCGGGTCGTCCGGCAGGCCCAGTCGCAGTCGGCCGCCGAAGCGGCCGTGCTCGCCATGCAGTGCGACGAGCACGACGGAATCATTGGGATGAAAACCCATCAAGTATGGCAATGCGTCCGCCAGGTCGGCGGGCCCGCGCAAAGTGACCTTGACGTCGACCGCTTCGGGTGATGACTCTCCGTGCTGAATCTCGTTGCTCTGTGTCATGGGATTGACGATGCCGTAATCGTGCGAATCACGCCAGACCCCCCAAAAACCTGTGGATAACTTTCGGTGGAGTTATCCACAGGCCACGGAGCGGGGTTGGCGCGATGTCGGTGCGATCAGGTTGCATGGGGGCATGACCGAGACCCCCACCGCGCTGCGTTCCGCGGCCGACACCGTACTGAGCCGACTCGTCGGCGCCGAGCCGGGCACCGCACGGCTCCGCGAGGACCAGTGGCTCGCCGTCGAGTCGCTGGTCGCGCACGGCCGCAGAACGCTGGTCGTCCAGCGCACCGGCTGGGGGAAGTCGGCCGTGTACTTCGTGGCGACAGCGCTGCTGCGCGAGCGGGGCAGCGGCCCGACCGTCATCGTCTCGCCGCTGCTGGCCCTCATGCGCAACCAGGTGGAAGCCGCCGCGCGCGCGGGCATCCGGGCCCGCACGATCAACTCGTCCAACACCGAGGAGTGGGGCGAGATCGAGGCGGAGGTCGCGACCGGTGAGGTGGACGTCCTGCTCGTCAGCCCGGAACGCCTCAACAACCCGGACTTCCGCGATCAGGTGCTGCCCAAGCTCGCTGCCACCACCGGCCTGCTCGTCGTCGACGAGGCGCACTGCATCTCGGACTGGGGTCACGACTTCCGCCCGGACTACCGACGGCTGCGGACGATGCTCGCCGATCTGCCACCCGGCGTCCCCGTGCTGGCGACCACGGCCACCGCCAACGCCCGCGTGACCGCGGACGTCGCGGAGCAGCTCGGCACCGGCGCCACCGGACCGGATCAGGAAGGCGCCCTCATCCTGCGCGGGCCGCTGGACCGCGAGAGCCTGTCACTCGGCGTGCTGCGACTGCCCGACGCCGCCCACAGGCTGGCCTGGCTGGCCGACCATCTCGAAACACTTCCGGGCTCCGGCATCATCTACACGCTCACCGTGGCGGCGGCCGACGAGATCACCGCGTTCCTGCGGCAGCGCGGCTTCCCCGTCGCCTCCTACTCAGGGAAGACCGAGAACGCGGACCGGCAGGCGGCCGAGGCGGATCTGCTCGCCAACCGCGTCAAGGCACTCGTGGCGACCTCGGCCCTGGGCATGGGCTTCGACAAGCCCGACCTCGGATTCGTCGTGCACGTCGGATCGCCCTCCTCGCCGATCGCCTACTACCAACAGGTGGGCCGCGCCGGACGCGGCGTCGACCACGCCGAGGTCCTGCTCCTGCCCGGTCGTGAGGACGAGTCGATCTGGCGGTATTTCGCGTCGCTCGCCTTCCCGCCCGAGGAGCAGGTGCGCCGCACCCTGGAGGTACTCGCGGCCTCCGACCGCCCGGTGTCCATCCCCGCGCTGGAGACACGCGTCGATCTGCGCCGCTCCCGCCTGGAGATCATGCTGAAGGTGCTGGACGTCGACGGCGCGGTGCACCGGGTACGCGGCGGCTGGACCGCGACCGGGCAGCCGTGGGCGTACGACACCGAGCGGTACGCGTGGGTGGCCCGCCAGCGCGACACCGAACAGCAGGCGATGCGGGACTACGCGACCACCACCGGATGCCGGATGGAGTTCCTGCGCCGGCAGTTGGACGACGAGCAGGCCGCGCCTTGCGGACGCTGCGACAACTGCGCGGGCGCGCGCTTCCCTCTGGAGGTGTCGAACGCCGCGCTGGACGCGGCACGCGCGGCGCTCGGGCGCCCCGGAGTCGAGCTGGAAGCACGCAAGATGTGGCCGACCGGTCTCGAGGCGATCGGCGTCGCACTCAAGGGGCGTATTCCCGCGACGGAACAGGCCTCCACCGGGCGGGCGTTGGGCCGCCTGTCCGACATCGGGTGGGGCAACCGGCTGCGGCCCCTGTTCGCCGAAGGAGCCGTCGACCAGCCGGTTTCGTCGGAAGCGGTGAACGCCGTGGTCCAGGTGCTCGCCGACTGGGCCAAGGGGCCCGGCGGTTGGGCCAGCGGCGCACCGGATGCCCCCGCACGCCCGGTCGGCGTGGTCGGTGTCGCCTCTCGCCGCCACGGCGTGCTGGTGGAATCGCTCAGCACCCGTATCGCGGAGGTCGGCAGAATGCCGCTGCTCGGCCGGGTCGAGTACGCGGAGCAGGGAGACCCAGGCGGCGTACCGCGCAGTAACAGCGCACAGCGGGTACGCGCCCTGCACGGGGCTTTCGTCGTACCGCAGGAGTTGGCCGCGGCCCTTCAGGCGAATCCCGGTCCCGTGCTGCTCGTCGACGATCTCGCCGACACGGGCTGGACGCTGGCGGTCCTGGCCAGGCAGCTGCGGCGGGCCGGTGCGACGGCTGTCTTCCCGCTGGTCCTGGCCGTTCAGGGGTGAACGTGCGTGGCGACGCGCCGGACGGGACAGGATCTAAGCGGCGGACAGGTCCATACCGGTCGGCGGCTTCAATTGCCCGTTGCCGCGGGGCAATACGGGAGCGAGAATTGATGCCGGATCCCCTATCGGCTCATCGAGCCATCTGACCGGCGTGCGCCCGCGCCCGGTCTACGGGTGCATCCATGAAAGGAGGACCGTGACCATCGGCTTCGTTCCGGAGACGTCCTCCGCCGCAACTTCCCTCGCGTCGCGCACTCTGGAGCCGGCCGAATGGGCAAGCATCGGCGTACCTTTGCTGGCCAATCCGCGTGACGTGATCAAGGACCTGCACGCCCGGCACCTGCCGTCCCCGTCCACCGCGGTGATCGCGGTGTACGACCCGGACGGCCGGATCCGGGCCAGCGCCTCCTTCACCTCCCGCAGCGGGGTGGTCGACGGCTGGGAACGGCGCAATGCGCTGCTCTCGCACCTGCGCCGTGTCATCCCGCACGATCTGCGACTGCGCAAGCCCGTACGCACCGCAGTGCTGATGGTCTGCCGGGACGGTGGTCCCGGCTGGACCGAGGAGGACGGGGCGTGGATGTGGGGGCTGCGTGACGCCTGCACCTTGCACGGCCTTCGCTCCGGGTCGTACGTCACCCTGACCGCCGATGGCTGGAATGTGATCGGCGAGAACCGCGTCGGTCGCACACCGAACGCCGCTTCATGGTCGCGGCGGCCACGCGACGCGGCGCACGGCATCCCCGGAGGGACGACGCAGGCTCTTCGCCGCGCGGCCGCGCGCTGACGGTCAGGCGCTGGCCCCCAGCAGGGAATTGGCCCTGGTCGGGTCGCCGCAGACGATCAGCAGGACGCCCGCGTGGGCCAGTGCGCCCGCCAGCGCCCTCGGCAGCGTGTCGTCACTTCCGCCGTTGACGGCGACGACCACGACCGGTCGCCCGGTGGTCCGTTCGGCGGAGATGCCGGCGTAGAAGACGTCGTCGGCCGCGTCGTGCTGCGCCCAGTAGGACGCTTCGCCGAAGGTGAGCTCGTGCGCCGCCCACGGGTGCTGGTCACCGGTGGTGAGGACCAGGATCTCGCCGGGCGCCCGACCCGTGTCAAGCAGCAGGTCGACCGTCTCGTCGGCGGCGTCGAGCGCACCGTCGGTCGGCGCGGGGATGAGTTGGATCTGGGCGGCGGCGGGCTCTTGCGCACGCTGCTGCGGCACGGTGGGAGGGACCGCCGTCGCGGCCGGGGTCACCGGGCCGGAGGGAACAGCGGGACCAGGGGTACCGCTGGGACGGGCGGGGCCGTGACGGCCCGGACCGACGCCTGCGGCGGCTTCCCTCGGCGGCGCGGGACGCGGTGCTGCGGGCCGCGGCGGACCGGGGACAGGACGGGGGGTCGACGCACTGCGGCCGGTGGCCGGAGCTGTACGGGGACCCGGGACGCTCTCGTGAATCTGAGGCTCCTCGGGGATGAGAGGCATGAGTTGATGTCTATCAAATGCCGCACGGATGCGCAGCGGGGGGTGGCGTGTGAATCAGAAATCGAAACCGAGTTGTTCCCCTGACTCGACCGGCTGACGGACCTTCTTGAGGTGCTGCCAGCGGGGCAGCGCGTCCAGATACGACCACGACATCCGGTGCTGTGCGGTGGGCCCCAACTCCTCCAGGGCCGCACGGTGAACAGGAGACGGATATCCGGCGTTGTCGGCGAAGGCGAACGGCGTGTAATCCGCGCCGAGTTCAGCCATCGCCGCATCCCGCTGCACTTTGGCGATGACGGACGCGGCGGCGACCGCGACACAGGACTGGTCGCCCTTGATCACGGTCCTGACCTTCCAGGAACCGCCGAGGTAATTGTGCTTGCCGTCGAGGATCACCGCATCGGGCCGTTCCGGCAGTCCCTCCAGCGCGCGTACGGCCGCCAGTCGGAGCGCGGCCGTCATCCCGAGATCGTCGATCTCCTCGGGTGAGGCGTGCCCGAGGGCGTAGGAGGTGACCCAGTCGCCGAGGACGGCGGCCAGCCGAGCCCTGCGCTTGGGGGTGATCAGCTTGGAGTCGGTCAACCCCTCGGGCGCGCGGCGCAATCCGGTGACAGCGGCGCACACGGTGACGGGCCCGGCCCAGGCGCCGCGGCCGACTTCGTCCACACCCGCGACGGTCCGCGCCCCGAGGGTGGCACGAAGGGAGCGTTCGACGCTGTGGGTGGGTGGTTCGTACGGCATGGCAGTACCAAGCGTACCCCGCTGCTTCGCGCCGTCCCACGGCGGTCGGTCAGTCGGACAACGCCCAGGCCGGGAGGACTTCGGTCCGCTCCCGCCATTCGCCCGGCGGTCGGCCACCGGGCCGGGACGCGACGATGCCGCCGACGATCGCGCAGGTCGTGTCCACATCGCCACCGGCTCTGGCGGTGGCCCAGAACGCCTGCTCGTAGTCGTCGAGATGGCGGGCCGCCGCCCACAGGGCGAAGGGCACGGTGTCATGGGCGCTGGTGCGCCTGCCGCAGCCCAGCACGGCGGCCACCGTGGCGACGTCCGCGTAGTCGAGCATGTCCCTGGCTCGTCGGATGCCCGCGTGTACCGCGCTGCGCGGTACGAGGTCGAGAACCGCGCCGAGGAGGTCGGACGGGGCCTCGGGTCCCATGGGGTCGGCGACGAGGGCCGCCGCCGCGGCGACCGCCATGGCTCCGACGACCGCCTCCCGATGCTGATGCGTCGTGTAGGCGGAGATCTCCGCCTGATGGGTGGCCTGGACCGCGTCACCCGCGTACCAGGCACCGAGCGGTGCGACCCGCATCGCGGCCCCATTGCCCCACGAGCCCTGCCCGTTGAACAGGTCGGCCGCGAGTTCCCGCCAGTCGCCGCCTTCCTGGCGGATCAGCCGCAGCATACGGTTGACGGCCGGGCCGTAGCCGCGGTCGAAGTCGTGGTGCTCGGCGAAGGAGTGGGCCAGGGCGTCCTGGTCAACACGTCCGTGCTTGATCAGCACGGCGACCACCGAGCAGGCCATCTCGGTGTCGTCCGTCCACCCCCATGTGCCGGGTGGCAGCTGGCTGTTCTGGAGTGCCGGGTAGTTGGCGGGGACGAAGAACTGGGAGCCCAGGGCGTCGCCCACGGCCAGCCCGCGGAGGCTGGCCACGGCGCGCGCGGCGCGGTCGGTTTCAGTGGGATGAGGGGTCATGGCGTCGGAAACTCTGACATCGTGTCCGATCCCGGTCAATCTCCGTGTGCCCAAAGTCACCGGCCGACTTCACCACTCCCCGCCGCCAGGCGGGCCGGGCGTCCGCCACCTCGCGAACGGCCGGTCCAGGGTGTAGCCGCCGGAGGGGCCGAGCAGGAGTGTGCGGCTCTCGGCGTTGTCAGGGTTGGACAGCGCCTCGAACTCCTCCACCGTCCAGTGGAACCAGCGCATGCAGAACAGCCGCATCGTCAGCCCGTGGGTGACCATCAGCACGTTCGGCGGGAAGTCCTCCTTGTCGAAGGCGCGGTACAGAGTCTCCAGGAAGGCCCCGACCCGGTCGTAGACGTCCGCGCCGCTCTCCCCCATCGCGAAGCGGTAGAAGAAGTGACCGTAGGCATCGCGGGCTTTGCGCTGCCGCTGGATGTCCTCGACGTCCTGCCAGTTTCCCCAGTCCTGTTCCCGCAGGCGCGGCTCCTCCTTGGCCCGGGTCAGCCGGGGGTCGAGCCCCAGCGCCCGGAAGGTGTGCCAGGTGCGGCGGTACGGAGAGACGAATGCCTGGCCCCGTTCGTCGCCGAACAGCTCACGCAAGCCCGCTCCCGCCTCCGTCGCCTGTTGAAGGCCGGTGGCAGTGAGTTCCAGGGCGTGGTCCGGCACCCGCTCGTAAATGGTGTCGTCCCTGTTTCCCTGGGACTCGCCGTGCCGGATGAGCACGATGCGGCGAGGGCGTCCCATGACGATCAGCCTATTGCGCGACCGTCGCTCCGGCGCGTTGATCCGGGGGTCATCCGCCTCACAGTCGCGCCGTCAGCACCTCCGACAGCTCCCGCAGCCGACGTCGGGCGTCCCCGTCGTACGCCTGCCGGTCGGCCCTGGCTTCCCGGGTGCCGTTGAAGTAGCGCCCGGTCGCCGACAACGCGTTCGTTCATTGCGAGCTCCATTTACGAGACATGCTGACCCGTAAAGAATATGCGAGACACCATGCCTTGTAAAGTGGATTCGTGAACGAGACACCCGCACGGGGCAGACCCCGCAGTGAGACCGCCCGCCGCGCCGTGCTCGACGCGGCGCTGCGGCTCTGCCAGGACGGCGGCTATCAGGCCCTGACCATGAAGGGCATCGCGGAGAGCGCGGGGGTCGGCCGCCAGACCGTGTACCGCTGGTGGCCCGCCAAGCAGGACGTCCTGCTCGACGCTCTGCGTGATCTGGGCCTGCGCAAGGCGGAGCATCTGGACCCCGACAGCGGCGACACGCTGCGCGACGTCCGGACGCTGCTCGACGCCGCCTTCGCGCTCACCCGCGAACTCACCGGCAAGGCGCTGATCGGACTGATGGCCGAGGCCCAGCACGACCCGGCCCTCTCACGGCGGCTCCAGTCCACGGTGATCGGGCCCCGGCGGCAGGCGCTCCGCGCACTCCTGGTCCGCGGGGTGGAACGCGGTGAACTGGCCGGGGAGGACCAAACACTGGACCTCGCGGTCGACTTCGCCTTCGGCACCATGTGGTACCGGCTGATCAGCCACCACGCGCCGGTGGACACGAGCCTGGCGGAACAGATCGCCACCGCCCTGGCGAAGCTGCTGAGCGCGGACGGGGCCACTGGGGCACGCGCGACCACAACCGTAGACGCGAGCACAGGCACAGCCACAACGGCGAAAGAGCAGGCACCTGTCAGCGCCGCGACCCCCGCCGCGCCCACTGCCGGTTGAGGAACACCAGCCGTACCGGGTCGGCCACTGTGCGGATGCCGACCAGCCCCTGCGGCCCGAACTCCGGTGCCACGACGGCCACCACGACATCCCCGGTCGTCGCCAGTACCGCCGCGTCGCCGTTGATCTCGACGATCCGGCCGCGGGTTCCCGCCGGTGCCTGGCTGATCAGTCCGGCCAGAAAGCGGGCCACTTTGGCGGCTCCCAGGGCGGGGCGCCGGGCAGTCCCCGGGACACCGCCGCCGTCCGACCAGGCCACCACATCGTCGGCGAGCAGTTCTGCCAGCGCCTGCTGGTCCGCGTGTGAGGCGGCCCGCATCAGGTCCTCGGCGAGCTGCCGTCGCTGCGACCAAGGCAGGTCAACGCCGGTGGCGGACTCCCGCACCCGTTGTCGTGCCCGGCGCCGCAGGGCGCGGCACTGAACTTCGGGCAGTCCGAGGACGACGGCGGTTTCCGCCGACCCGTAGCCGAAGGTCTCCCGCAGGACGTATGCGGTCCGCTCGGCCGACGACAGGCGTTCCAGCGCGACCAACCGCGCCATGGACACCGATTCCCGGCTCTCGACCGTCTCCAGAGCGCCCAGGGCGCCCATCGCGCCGCCCTCGGTGAGCACAGGTTCCGGCAGCCAGGAGCCCGCGTGCGCCTCGCGCCGGTGCCGCGCGGCCTGCTCGGGCACGGCCCGTATCGCGCCGAAGACCTCGCGGACCAGCTCGGGCAGCGCGTCGCCCGCGCCGGTGTCCGCCGTACGGGTGAGCGCGTGCCGTACGACCTCGTCCGCCGCGCACGCCGATCCGAGCATCCGATAAGCGGCCCCGAAAAGCCGCACCTGGTGCGGGAAAAGGGCGTGCCTATCGTCGGCCGCCACTGCTGTCACAGCAGAAGCTTCCGCCCCACCCGTGACAGCGCCGCCTGTATCCGGCGCGCGGTCGGCACCACCCGTGTCACCCGAGTCATCCGCTCTCAGACCGTCCACGCCTGCACCACATCCACCACGTCACCTGCCACGGACACCACATCGGTGTCGAGTTCGGCGCGCTCCGACAGCCGCGTCACCGCTCCCTCGCGGTATTTACCGCGCTCCGTCGCCGAATTCCACATGGACAGCACGAGGAAGTCGTTCCCCGGACCCTGGCCGAAGACGCCGCGCAGCATGCCGGGAGAGCCCGCCATGGCGGGATTCCACACCCGTTGCTGCATGGATGTGAAGTGGTCGACACGGTCCGGCCGCACTTTGCACAGGGCGACACGCAGGACGTCGACGTCGGTGAAGGTCGGTTCGAAGCCGACCTTCACGTCCAGCAGGTGCTCGAAGAGATTCACCGCGAGCATCTCGTAGGTGTCGCCCTGTGATGCGGCGATCCCGTCGTGCGGCCCGGCCATGAAGGCGTCGTAGGACCGCCGGCTGTCCCAGAAGGCGAAGAGATGCGCCATTCCGGGCTGGGCACGGCTCCAGCCGCCGCCCTGCCCTCGGAAGCCGGGCTGGTCCTTGAGCGCCGCCCACCTGCGCTGCCCCCGGTCGAACCCCGCCTGATCCACAACCCCGCAGCGCATCCACTTCACCAACACCGCGCCATCGTAATGGCGTTGACACCGGAGATCGTCCCCGTGCGAGGGAGGCAATTGTGTGACGGGCCGGAAGGGCCGGAAAAGGGCGGTGGCACCGGGTCGCCCCGGTGCCACCGCCCTGACCAGTCAGTTCAACAAGCGGGCCGCGCCCGGATGTCAGCTACAACCGCTCGTCGATCCGCAGCCCTCGCACAGGTAGCAGCTTCCCGCGCGGCGCATCTTGGTGCCGCAGGAGAAGCACAGCGGCGCGTCGGCGTTGAGGCCGAGCTGGATCTCCAGCAGCTCCGTGGAGTTGTGCGCTTCCTTGGGCGCCGGTACGGCCGCCGCCCCGGCTTCGGGCTTGGCCACGGCCAGCGGCTTACGGGGTTGGACATCGCGGACCTCTCGCGGCGCGGACTGCGCCAGGCCCTCGACGTCGACCTCTTCCTCGGCGGCCTCGTAGGAGCCGGTGTCCAGGTGGCGCTGCCGCTCGGGCGCGGAGTGGATGCCGAGCGCTGAGCGGGTCTCGAAGGGCAGGAAGTCCAGCGCCAGGCGACGGAAGATGTAGTCGACGATCGACTGCGCCATCCGTACGTCCGGGTCGTCGGTGAGACCGGCGGGCTCGAAGCGCATGTTGGTGAACTTCGAGACGTAGGTCTCCAGCGGGACGCCGTACTGCATACCGACCGAGACGGCGATGGAGAAGGCGTCCATCATGCCCGCGAGGGTGGAGCCCTGCTTGGACATCTTGAGGAAGACCTCGCCGAGGCCGTCGTCCGGGTAGGAGTTGGCCGTCATGTAGCCCTCGGCGCCGCCGACCGTGAAGGACGTGGTGATGCCGGGACGGCCCTTGGGCAGGCGCTTGCGGACCGGACGGTACTCGACGACCTTCTCGACCGCGGCGGGCGCCTCGGCGGCGGCCTCGGCCGGCTTCTCTTCCTTCTTCTTGGCCGAGAGGGGCTGGCCGACCTTGCAGTTGTCGCGGTAGATCGCGAGCGCCTTCAGGCCGAGCTTCCAGCCCTCGAAGTAGACCTCCTCGACCTCTTCGACGGTCGCCGTCTCCGGCAGGTTGACCGTCTTGGAGATCGCGCCCGACAGGAACGGCTGGGCGGCGGCCATCATCCGTACGTGACCCATGGCGGAGATCGCGCGCTCACCCATGGCGCAGTCGAAGACCGAGTAGTGCTCGGGCTTCAGGCCGGGGGCGTCGATCACATTGCCCTGTTCGGCGATGTGGGCGACGATCGCCTCGACCTGCTCGGCCTGGTAGCCGAGCCGCTTGAGGGCCGCGGGCACCGTGTTGTTGACGATCTGCATCGAGCCGCCGCCGACGAGCTTCTTGAACTTGACCAGGGCCAGGTCCGGCTCGACGCCCGTGGTGTCGCAGTCCATCATCAGGCCGATGGTGCCGGTCGGCGCGAGCACCGACGCCTGCGCGTTACGGAAACCGTTCTTCTCGCCCAGCCGGACGACGTCCTGCCATGCCTCGGTGGCCGCGGCCCAGACGGGGGTGTCCAGGTCGTCCACGCGGGTGGCGGTGCCATTGGCGTCGGCGTGCTGCTTCATGACGCGCTTGTGGGCGTCCGCGTTGCGGGCGTAGCCCTCGTACGCGCCGACGACCGAGGCCAGTTCGGCGGAGCGCTTGTAGGAAGTGCCGGTCATCAGCGAGGTGATGGCACCGGCGAGGCCGCGACCGCCGTCGGAGTCGTACGCGTGGCCGGTCGCCATCAGCAGCGCGCCGAGGTTGGCGTAGCCGATGCCGAGCTGGCGGAAGGCGCGGGTGGTCTCGCCGATCTTCTGGGTCGGGAAGTCGGCGAAGCAGATGGAGATGTCCATCGCCGTGATGACCAGCTCGACGACCTTGGCGAAGCTCTCGGCGTCGAAGGACTGGTGGCCCTTGCCGTCGTCGCGCAGGAACTTCATGAGGTTGAGCGAGGCGAGGTTGCAGCTCGAGTTGTCGAGGTGCATGTACTCGCTGCACGGGTTCGAGGCGGTGATCCGGCCCGTCTCCGGCGAGGTGTGCCAGCGGTTGATCGTGTCGTCGTACTGGATGCCCGGGTCGGCACAGGCCCACGCGGCCTCGGCGAGCTTGCGGAAGAGCGCCTTCGCGTCGACCTCCTCGATGACCTCACCGGTCATCCGGGCGCGCAGCCCGAACTTCGAGCCGGACTCGTACGCCGTCATGAACTCGTCGTTCACACGGACGGAGTTGTTGGCGTTCTGGTACTGCACCGACGTGATGTCGTCGCCGCCCAGGTCCATGTCGAAGCCCGCGTCGCGCAGGGCGCGGATCTTCTCCTCTTCCTTGACCTTGGTCTCGATGAACGCCTCGACGTCGGGGTGATCGACGTCCAGGACGACCATCTTGGCGGCGCGGCGGGTGGCGCCGCCCGACTTGATGGTGCCCGCGGAGGCGTCCGCGCCGCGCATGAAGGAGACCGGTCCCGAGGCGTTGCCGCCGGAGGAGAGCAGTTCCTTGGAGGAGCGGATCCGGGAGAGGTTCAGGCCGGCGCCTGAACCTCCCTTGAAGATCATGCCCTCTTCCTTGTACCAGTCGAGGATCGACTCCATGGAGTCGTCGACGGACAGGATGAAGCAGGCGGAGACCTGCTGGGGCTGAGCCGTGCCGACGTTGAACCACACCGGGGAGTTGAAGCTGAACACCTGGTGCAGCAGCGCGTAGGTCAGCTCGTGCTCGAAGATCTCGGCGTCCGCGGGGGAGGCGAAGTATCCGTGGTCCTCGCCCGCCTTGCGGTAGGTGAGCACCACACGGTCGATGAGCTGCTTCAGGCTCTTCTCGCGCTTGGGGCTGCCCACCGCGCCGCGGAAGTACTTGCTGGTGACGATGTTGACCGCGTTCACCGACCAGGAGTCGGGGAACTCGACGCCACGCTGCTCGAAGTTGATCGAGCCGTCGCGCCAGTTGGTCATGACGACGTCACGGTGCTCCCAGACCACTTCGTCGTACGGATGCACGCCGGGGGTGGTGTGGATGCGCTCGATGCGCAGGCCCTTGCTCGCCTTGGATCCCTTGGTACGGGAACCGCGTGCCGGGCCGCTCGTCGTCTCTGTCATTCCGCCTCCCTATACGGGCGAAAACGCCCTAATGTGCGCGGATCTTCCCGCAACACGGTGATGTCTGCCGCCTCGGCGCACCTGGCGCTCCGGCAAATCTGTGGGTCCCCGCGGTTCCGCTCAGTCGGCGGCGACTGCGGGCGTGGGGACTCCGAGGTCCTCGTCGAGCCCGCCGGGAGTGGTGGGTGGCAACTGCTCGCGCAGCTCCGTAATGGCCGTCTCGAAGTCCTCGAGCGAGTCGAACGCCCGGTAGACCGAGGCGAAGCGCAAATACGCGACCAGGTCGAGGTCCTGGAGCGGACCGAGTATGGCCAGTCCCACGTCGTGGGTCGACAGCTCGGCGCTGCCGGTGGCCCTGACCGCCTCCTCGACACGCTGCCCGAGCTGGGCGAGGGCGTCCTCGGTGACGGGGCGACCCTGGCATGCCTTGCGCACGCCCGCGATCACCTTGCTGCGACTGAAAGGCTCGGTCACTCCGCTGCGCTTGATGACCATCAGTGACGCGGTCTCGACCGTGGTGAAACGGCGACCGCAGTCCGGGCACTGGCGACGGCGGCGGATCGAGGTGCCGTCATCGGTGGTACGGCTGTCGACGACGCGGCTGTCGGGGTGCTTGCAGAAGGGGCAGTGCATGGTTCCCGGCTCCCTTCCTCACCCGCGGTGAGCGCACGACAAAGTGGCCTTCGGGGAGCCTTGCCAGCCCCTCGAAGCAGTCCCAAGCATAGGCGATCCCGCGGAGTTTGGGGTCGTCGGCCCCCCGCGAAACCACTACGGGTGGTGGCTGGTGCATATACAACCACTAGATCTGGGGGCGACGGGCAAACACCGCCGCTCCGCGTGTCGCACTTGCGGCCGGAGGTGAGCCTAGGGGAAGTGTCGTGACGGCCCGCCGCCGGGGCACGGGTGGCAGACTGAGCCGCACGAAGCCCCCGGGACACTCGGCGGGACGCAAATAATCGAACGCTCATTCGCCCGATACACCCGATACCTTGATCACGTCAGCGGATTTACGCAGATTCACTCGAACGTGTGTTTGGCGCAACCTTTCGAAACCCACTACCGTTGTACTAACTGCCCGCGACTGCGAAGCGGGCCGGCCGCAGTCCATGCGGTGGGAGAACATCGAAAAGGGGCCGCCGTGACCACCACCGCAGACAGCGCCACATTGACCGCCCATGACCGCTCCCAGGATCGGACCGGCCCGTTGGACGTGACAGGCGAAGACAACAGCCCGAAGCCCGCACGATCGCTCCCCGGGCGGCCCCCCGGTATTCGTGCCGACAGCTCCGGGCTCACCGAGCGGCAGCGGCGCGTCATCGAGGTCATCAGGGACTCCGTGCAGCGCCGCGGATATCCGCCGTCCATGCGCGAGATCGGCCAGGCCGTCGGCCTGTCCAGCACGTCCTCGGTGGCCCACCAGCTCATGGCACTGGAGCGCAAGGGCTTTCTGCGCCGCGACCCGCACCGTCCCCGCGCGTACGAGGTCCGCGGCTCCGACGGCGGCCACCCGCAGCCCACCGACACGGCGGGCAAACCCTCCGCCTCGTACGTGCCGCTCGTCGGCCGGATCGCGGCGGGCGGCCCGATCCTCGCTGAGGAGTCGGTCGAGGACGTCTTCCCGCTCCCCCGTCAACTGGTCGGCGACGGCGAGCTGTTCGTGCTCAAGGTGGTCGGCGACTCGATGATCGAGGCGGCGATCTGTGACGGCGACTGGGTGACGGTACGCCGTCAGCCCGTCGCAGAGAACGGGGACATCGTCGCCGCGATGCTGGACGGCGAGGCCACCGTGAAGCGCTTCAAGCGGGACAACGGCCACGTGTGGCTGCTTCCGCACAATGCGGCGTACCAGCCCATCCCCGGCGACGAGGCGACGATCCTCGGCAAGGTGGTGGCGGTGCTCCGCCGGGTCTGACCGACCCCAACGACCGGGCCCCGGGACCTCTGCGCCGGTTCCGGGGCCCCGCCATGCCCGCTGAGCGGCCATCCTCCTGTCGGCTGAGCCGTACGACTCCCCTCGTCAGCCGCCGACCTGAAGCCCCGCCCCGGTCGGCCCTGTCCCCGTCTCCTGTCCCCGCCCCGTCAGCCGACGACCGCCGCCGTCGCCGCCGCGTCGATCGCCGCCAGAGAACGCCGCACCTGATTGCGGTCCGTCGTATACCAGAGGTCGGGCATCGAGGACCGCAGGAAGCTGCCGTAGCGGGCGTTGGCCAGCCGTGGATCGAGTACGGCGACCACGCCGCGGTCGCCCATCGCCCGGATCAGCCGGCCCGCGCCCTGCGCCATCAGCAGGGCCGCGTGGGTGGCGGCGACGGCCATGAAGCCGTTGCCGCCGTGTTCCTCGACCGACTTCTGCCGGGCGCTCATCAGCGGGTCGTCCGGCCGCGGGAACGGGATCCGGTCCATCACCACCAACTGGCAGTTCACGCCCGGCACATCGACGCCCTGCCACAGCGAGAGCGTCCCGAACAGACACGTCTTGGCGTCCTGCGAGAACGTACGGATCAGCTCACCGAGCGTCTCCTCGCCCTGGAGCAGTACCGGGTGGTCCAGGCGGCCCCGCATGGCCTCCGCGGCGGCCTGGGCGCCGCGCATGGACGAGAACAGCCCGAGGGTACGGCCGCCGGCCGCCTCGATCAGCTCGGCGAGTTCGTCGAGCATGTCCTCGCGGTTGCTGTCCCTGCCGGGCTGGTTGAGGTGCCTGGCGACGTAGAGGATGCCCTGCTTGCGGTAGTCGAAGGGCGAGCCGACGTCGATGCCCTTCCACTGCGGGACGTCCTCGCCCTCGGTGCCCTCGGGGGCCAGGCCGAGCGAGGCGGCCACCCCGTTGAAGTCGCCGCCCAGCTTGAGGGTGGCGGAGGTGAGCACCACCGAGCGCTCGGTGAAGAGCTTCTCGCGCAGCAGTCCGGACACGCTCAGCGGGGCGACCCGCAGCGAGGCCCCGTACCGGTCGTGCCGCTCGCACCACACCACGTCGAACTCGGAGCCGAGCACCAGCCGCTCGCTGACCTCGTGGATGTGCTCCACCGCGGCGAGGGCCTGCTTGCGGACCGCGTCCTCGTCCTGCACGGACTTGTCGCGGGTGTCGCCGATGGCGGTGATGACCTGGCGGCAGGCGTCACGCAGCGCCGCGAGGACGTACCCCAGATCCTCGGGGATCTCCTCCAGGCGTCCCGGCAGGGCCAGCTCCATCACGCGCTCGAAGCCTTCGGCAGCGGTGAGCAGGGCGTCCGCGGCCTTCTCGTTGACCAGCCGGGACGCGCGCTTGACCGCGCGGTTGACGGCGCCCGGGGACAGCTCGCCGGTGGCGGCCCCGGTGACGCGGGAGACCAGTTCGTGCGCCTCGTCGATGATCAGGACCTCATGGCCCGGCAGGACCGGGGCGCCCTCGATGGCGTCGATCGCCAGCAGCGCGTGGTTGGTGACCACCACGTCGGCCAGTTTGGCGCGCTCGCGGGCGGCCTCGGCGAAGCACTCGGCGCCGTAGGCGCACTTGGTGGCACCCAGACACTCGCGCGAGGTGACCGACACCTGGCTCCAGGCGCGGTCAGAGACGCCGGGAGTGAGGCCGTCCCGGTCGCCGGTCTCGGTCTCGTCGGCCCAGTCGCGCAGGCGCAGCAGGTCCTGGCCGAGCTTGCTGGTCGGCGCGGCGGCCTCGAAGGGGTCGAAGAGACCGTCCGCCTCGTCCTGCGGCACGCCCTCGTGCAGGCGGTGCAGGCACAGGTAGTTGGAACGGCCCTTGAGCATCGCGTACTGCGGCTCACGGCGCAGCAGCTGCTTCAGCGCGTCGACGGTGCGCGGCAGGTCGCGCTCGACGAGCTGGCGCTGGAGCGCGAGGGTGGCGGTGGCCACCACCACGCGCTCGCCGTGGGCGAGCGCGGGCACCAGATAGCCGAGCGATTTTCCGGTGCCGGTACCGGCCTGGACGAGCAGATGGGACTGGTCGTCCACGGCGGCCTCGACGGCTTGGGCCATGGTGACCTGACCGGCCCGCTCGACACCTCCGACGGCGGTGACGGCGGCGTGCAGCAGGTCGGTGAGCGCGGGTGGGGGCGTGGCAGTCATAGGGAGGCAAGCCTAGAGGGCCGCACTGACATCGCCGTCCGCGCCGGGCGCCGCGGATCGTTCCGGTCGGGCGGTGATAGCTTCTGGACACATGCCGTTCGAGCGCCGCCTGACTCTGGATGCCTCCGCCGCGGAATATGTGATCGACGTCGCGAATGTGGTGCGTGAACCGGCGCTCGGCGGGGAACGGGCGGCGGATCTGGCCCGGTTGTCGGGTCTGCTGGACGCGCTGGCGGAGTTCACCCGCGATCCCGCCGTCCAGGTGTACGCGATCACCGACCGCTCCCTGCTGACCGACGGCCGTCTGACGCCCGAGGAGCGGCAGGGCCTGGACCGCTGGTATCTCGAAGGGCTGCTGGAGGTCCTGCCGCGGGCGGACGACCGCATCCTGGAGCTGGCCGACGCGCTGGAGTTGCGGGTGGTCAGCGCGGACAATTTCCTGGACTTCCACCGCGCCTATCCGTGGATTCCCGGCAACCGGGACCGTTTCCTGCGGCCCTTCCTCAATCCGGACGGTGTGATCGGCGTACGGCCGCGGATCATGCCGGTGCCTCCCGAGTGGCAGGTCTCCCGCAAGGAGGAGGAAGGGCTGCTCCTGGAGGCGGGCGTGTACCGGCGCTGGGACCGGTCGGCCCACCGGGCGGTGCTCAGCCGTGACTGGCGCTGTCCCGAGGCCGACTGCCCGCTGTTCGGTTCCGCCAGCCGGCCGAGTACCGCCCTCCCCCGCCGCCGTAAATCCCAGGTTCTCTGCCCGACGCACGGACTGCCCCTGGCGGACGCGGGTCCCCGTCCGTCCCGCGCCCAGGTGAAGGTGGTCATGGACGGGACGGTGCGGGGCCGCTTCATAGTGACGGCGGGCGAGCCGCTCGCGGTCGGCCGGGCGCCCGCCGACGGCGGTGTCGTGCTCGGCACCTGGATCGACGACACCGAGGTCGAGTCGGTGAGCCGCACCCATGTGATGGTCAGTTACGACGGCACAGGGCTGAGCGTGGTGGACGAGCGCAGTGCGAACGGCACCTGGGTGCGGCGCCGCCGCCCGGCCGGTGACGAGCTGGTGCCGCTGCCGCACGGCGCGCTGTGGCATCTGCGCCAGGGTGATTCCGTCGTCCTGCACGAACGGCTGGAACTGCTGCCCAGCGGCCGTCAGTTCGTTTTCGAGGAGGACCCGGCGGAAGGTACCGTCGGACCGCGGGTGAGCGCGGACGCGGCGGGTCCCACCATGATGGCCGTACCGTGGCCGCCGGGGCAGGCGCCCGGGTGAACCGGGCCGCGACGGCGAACGAGCGGGGACGAGGACGACGTGTCGGGGGAGATCGGGATCGGTACGGTCCTCAGCGACCGGTACCTCCTGGAGGAGTCGCTGGGCGGCGGCGGGTACGGGCAGGTCTACGCGGCTCTCGACCGGAGTCTCGGGCGGCGCGTCGCGGTGAAGGTGCTGACGCTGCACGCCGATTGGGGTGACGGCGAGCGTGACGAGCGCCAGGGCCGGTTCCGCAGGGAGGCGATGGCCGCCGCCGCGCTGAGCCATCCCAATGTGGCCACCGTCCATGACGCGGGCGAAGACCGGGGCAGGCCGTTCATCGTCATGGAATTGCTGCGCGGCGCAGACTTCCGCCAAGTGCTGCTGGACCGCGGCGGACTGCCGGTGACCGATGTCATCGCCTATGGCGCTCAGATCAGCGCCGGGCTGCGGCACGCGCATGAGCGCGGGCTCGTCCACCGGGACATCAAGCCGGAGAATCTGATGCTTCTCCCGGACGGCGTCGTCAAGATCTGCGACTTCGGCCTGGTGGCGCACCGCGACGACAGCGCCACCCGGTACACCGACCCGCGGGCGGTCATGGGCTCACCGCCGTACTTCTCGCCCGAGCAGGCGCGCGGCGCCGAGGTGACCGCGCGGTCCGACCTCTATTCGCTCGGCTGCGTGCTGTACGCGATGCTCGCCGAGGGGCCGCCCTTCTCGGCCGGGACGTCCGTGGGATACGCGTACATGCACGTCCACGAGACGCCGGAGCCTATCGAGCTGCGGCGTCCCGAGGTACCCGCCGGACTCGCGCGCCTGGTGCACCGGATGCTGGCCAAGAAGCCGGACGACCGGCCCGCCGACGCCGGGGAGGTGGCCGAGCGGCTGCGTGCGCTGATGCGGCCCGCTCCCGTACGGCGCAGTCCCACGGTGCTGGACCGGAGCGCCGGCCATGTGCTGTGGGCGCTGCTGGAGGACGCCGAGGGGCTGCTCGCCGCGGACCGGTTCACCGACGCGGACGAGCGCTACTGGCAGGCGCTCCAGCACATCACGCGCCAGGGTGCGGAAAACGAGGCCGCGCCATTCGCGGCCCTTTTCGGCAGGGCACGGGCCCTGGAGGGTCTGAACGGCACGGCCGCCGTCGTCCGCCGCTTCGAGGAACTGTCGGCCGACGCCGCGGAGGCGCTGGGCCCCGAGCACCCGCTGGCTCGTTGTATCGCCGCCTATGCGGAGGTCAGAGCAGTACGCGGACGGTGACGTCGGCGGCGAGCCGAAGAGTGTCGCCGGGGCGTACGGACGCCCGCTCGCCGGGCGCGAGCCGGTAGCCGTGGACGAAGGTGCCGTTCGTGGAGCTCTCGTCGGAGATCCAGGCGGAGCCGTCGGGCTCGACCCCGACCGTGGCGTGGATACGGGACAGATTGTCGTGCGCGGCGAGGAAGGGCACGGCGGGGCAGTACTTCGGGTCGCGGCCGAGCCGGATCGAGTTGCCCGGCTCCACCGGGACGATCTCACCGCTGGGGAACCGCAGTCTCAACGCCCGCGGCGGTGCGTCCCTGCGGGTCTCCAGGGGGCGGGGCAGCGCTCCGGGGATCACGTTGATCACGCGGGTGTGTTCGGAGTCGGCGCCGTGGGTACTCGGCAGCAGGGCGGTCGGTTCCGGGGGTGCCTCGGGGGCTGCTCCCTGTGGCGGGGTCTGCGTGACGCGGGCCGCGGCCACCAGCGAGAAGGGCACGAAGCAGCCCTGGCAGAGCAGTTGTCCCGGCCGCACGGCCGTACCGCACTCCGGGCAGGGCTCGGCGCCCGCTGCCTCCCGCATGCCCGCCCCCACCTTTCCGCGGTGATTCCCGTACGCGTTCCGTACGCGTTCCGTACGGGATTCCGTACCGGGTCCCCGTGCTCGGATCGTATCGGCTCGGTCGCGGCGCCCTTCAGGGACGGGGAAGGCGGAGGGGATTGGCGACCGTGCCGTGCACGGCGGCGTGCGGGCGCTGCGACCGGTCGCGGTAGCCGTCGAGGTGCAGCCGGTTGCGGTTGAGGCAGAGCCGGTCGATGCGGGGCGTAAGGAGGTCGAAGGCGGCGAAACGTTCCTTGAGTTCGGGAAAGCGCTCCTGATGGCGGATGATCTCGTCCCGCACCAGGGTCCAGAATTCGGCTTCGGGCACGTTCAGTTGTGCTTCGCACAGGGGCGCGAGATAGCGCAGGACGCCGATGAAGAGTCCCGCGTGGATGAACTGGGTGAGAAATTCGGGCCGTTCGGTGAGCAGTACCCGGCGTACGTCGTCCGGCATGCCGTCGTGTTCGGGCAGCGGGTCCGCGGAAACGTTGATGTCGTCGACGAAGTCCTTCACCGCGAGGCGTACCGGGATGTCGTGCTCGTCGTAGACCACGATGGTGTTCTCGCCGTGCGGGGAGAAAACCGTGCCGTATTGGTAGAGAAAACGCAGCAGGGGCGGCAGCAACGCCGCGAAGAGATGGCGCAGCCATACGCGGGGCGCGAGACCGGACCGGTCGACGAGTTCGGCGGTGAAAGATCGCCCGTTCGGGTCGGTGTGCAGCAGCGCGGCGAGGGTACGGGCGTGCTCTCCCGGTTCCAGGTGGGCGGCCAGCGGCTCGCGCCAGATGCAGCCGAGCAGTTCGCGGTACTGGTACGGGACGGTGGGCAGCCGGTTGTACTGCGGGTGTTCGACGGTGACGGAGGCGACCTCGCCGAGCAGGATCACCCGGGTCTCGTCCCGTAGGAAGGGGTCGGCGTCCCGCAGTTCCCGCACCCAGGCAGTGACGGCCGGTGCGGCCAGCGTGCGTTCGGTGGGAAGGCCGCGCCAGACGAGGGTGTTGAGGACGGACAGCGGGAGCTTGACGGTGCGCCGGTGCGGGCGGCTGGTGTTGAGGAAGGTGCGGATCGACTGCTGGGGCAGCCGCAGGTCGTTGTCAGTGGTGAGGTGGAGGATGGATCCGTCGCTGATCGCGGGGGCGAAGAGCGGCGCGATCACCTGGTCCCACTGCCAGGGGTGGACGGGCAGCAGCAGGTAGTCGGCTGGGTCGCGGTTCCGGTCGGCGATGGTGTGCCGGAAGGTGTCGAGGATGCCGGGGGTGAGCTCTTCGGCGTAGAGGAGATCGGGGGTGGCGAGCGTGGAGATACCGCGGTACTGGGCGAGGTCGCGGTGTACGGCGATCCAGGGCAGGCGCTGCGGCTTGCGTGCCTCGGGTGCCCAACGGGCGGCGTCGGCGGCGGAGAAGCCGATACGTCCCTTGTTGGCGACCAGCCAGGGGTGGCCGGTCTGGTGGCCTTCGAGGTCGGCGTAGTCCAGGTCGGCGAGTTCGGCCGCCGTCAGCGCGGTGCTGTCGAGCCGCACGTCGGCGCGGAGCGTCGCGAGGAGTTCCTGGATCAGGTGCCCTGTGGTGTCGCCGCTCAGGCCGAGCACGCTCTCGTGGCCGTGGAGCAGGAAGTGCAGCGGGTCACCGGTCGGCGTGATGCTGTCCGCGTCCACGTACCAACTGCCGTACGCGCCGCGCCGGGCACGGAAGCGGTAGGTCACGTCCGGGCTGAGCCGTAGCCGGTACGCGGTCGGGCCCTCGGCGGGCTCCGGCTCGGGGACGATCACCTCCTCGTACGCGAACTCGGCGAGCATCTTGGCCAGCAGGCGCCTGGCCGCGTGCTGCCAGACGGCGGAGTCGGGAGCGGAAGGGGTGAGCACAGTGGGGCTCCTGCGGTGGGGACCTGGTGACCTGGAAGGCAGGGGTGAGGAGGGTTCGGGGAACCGCCGTCGCGGCAGCCGCCCGAAGGACGCGGTGTCGGGCGCGCAGGCGCTGCCGGCCGGGCTCAGAGCCGGTGGCGCAGGGAACGGTCGCGGATCATGAGGGCCGCCCGCTTGCCGGGCAGTTCGAGTTCCGCGGACAGGCGGAAACCCGCCGTGAGGAAGGCCGCGACGGAAGGAGTGTTGCGCAGGTCGGGCTCCGCGATCACGCGTGGGCAGCCGGGGCGGTGGTCGAGGATGATGTCGCACACGGCGCGCAGCAGTGTGCCGCCGAGGCCGCGTGCCCGGTCGGCGACGCCGCCGATGAGCAGGTGGACGCCGATGTCGTGCGGCCGGGCCGGGTAGAAGCGGGCGACCGGGTCCAGATCGGCGCTGTAGATCTCCCAGTAGCTCATCGGGGTGCCGTCCAGCACGCCGAGGCAGGGCACGCTGCGTCCGTCGCCCTCGGTCTGGCCGCGCAGGTGCCGCTCGGTGACGCGCTCGTCGCCGGCCAGTTCCCAGAATTCGGCGACGGCCGGGTCGTTCATCCAGCGGGTGAGCAGCGGCAGGTCACGCTCGACGCGGACCGGCACCAGCCGGAAGGAGCCTGCGGGGGTCTCGACGGCCGGCCAGGAGGCGGCCGCGCCGAGGAGTCCGGGCCTCGCGGCGCCAGCCGGGTCCTGGGCGTCCGGTTCGGCGGCGTCGAACGCCGTCGCGGCGAAGAGGGCCAGGACCTCGGGCGGCAGCTTCAGGTCGAGGGTGTCCTCGGTACTGGAATCGGCGGGTGTCACGGAAGCTCCTTCCTCTCCTGAGCGGGGTCAGGTCCTGGTCGGGGTCCGGGCCGGTTCCCGGCGGGGATCCGGCACGGATCCGAGGGCGAGGACCGGGGACGGGCGCGCGGTCGGACCGTGCGCTCAGACGGTCAGCGGGTTGGGCATGGTGATGTAGACCGACTGGGTGTCGACCGGTCCGACGAGTTCGTCCATTCCGTGCAGCCTGGTCAGCAGATTGGCCTTGCTGCGCAGTTCCGGGGCGTCCAGCAGCCGGGCGGGCAGGCTGCTGCGGCCTCCCGCGGCGGCGGCCAGGAAGCGGCGGAAGGCGGCGAGCAGCACCTGCTCGTCCGCGAGCCGCTGGGAGCCGAAGGCGCCGATGAGACCGAGGACGTTGTTGACGCCGAGGTAATAGGCGAGCCTCTCGTCCGCGACCTCGTCGGCGACGAAGGTGTCGCTGTCGGCCCCGATGCCCGGCTGCTGACGTTCCAGTTCCGCGCGGTGCGACTCACGGAAGTAGTACCCCTGGTTGTCGCGGTAGCGCCCGCCGCAGGGCCAGCCGGAGGCGTCGAGCAGGACGAGGGTGTTCTGCTGATGGGCCTCCAGGGCGATGCCCGCCTCGCCGTCGAGCCACAGCACGGGCCGTACGACGGCGTCGAGGTAGCGCAGGAACCACTCGGTGGCAACCGCCGTCGCGGGCCTTCCGGTGCGCTCCGCGAGGCGGGTGACGAGCATGGCCAGCCGGGAGCGCAGCGCGGGCGCGGGAACGCCGGGCCAGGGGCGCGGCGAGGTGAGTCCCGCCACGCAGTGCGCCTGGTCGCCGGGGCCGAACGGGCTGTGCCTGAGCACGACGTCCAGGCCGGGCACCGGTGTCCCGTCCGGCGTGTCCACGCCCAGCCAGGCCGGGTCGCGGACGATGTCGAAGCCCGGGTGGGCGGCGTGCCACCGCGCGACGAGCCCGCCGCGCAGCAGCCGGTGCACCTCGGTGCCGCGCTTGAGTTCCTTGCGGAGGTTCTCCCTGCGGGAGTTGGTGATGCGCAGCGCCAGGGAGAGCTTGAGCATCGCGGGCGCGTCGGGCCGATAGACGGTGCGCACGGATGAGGTGGGGTACCAGGGGTCGCCGACCGGGCCCAGGTCGCGCAGCAGTCCGGCGTCGAACAGCCGCTGGGCGGCGGGCCGGTGCATGATGTCGCGCGCCTGCCAGGGGTGCAACGGCAGCGGCGCGGTGCCTGCCGGGCAGGCGAGTTCGGGCCCGGCCATCGCGGTCAGCAGGTCGGCGGCCGGTACGGGCCGGCCGCGGTCGGTCCACGCGGAGTCGGTGGCGAGGACGGCGGCGTCCACGGCGAACCAGTGCAACGCGAATGAACCGCGCGTCTCGGGCGAGTACGCGGCGCTCTCGCTCTCGCTGAGCCCTTCGCGGGCCTTGGGCGCGGGATGCGTCGGGTGGCCGAGGAGCAGGGCCTGTTCCGACTCCAGGAAGGGCAGTTCCGGCTCGGGCCTGCCGGGACGCGCACGCCGCTCGCTGACGAACGCGGCGGTCCTGCGTACCGAATCGGCCACCCTCGCCACCAGGTCGTCGCCCTCGTCCGCCGCGCCGCCGCCTTCACGGGCCAGGAGCGCGGCGAGCGCGACCGCGGTCAGCGGGCGGCTCGGGGCGGTTGTGAGGCGGACCGGTCCGAAGCGGTGGTGGCCGGTGGCCGACCAGCGCAGGACAGCCGCCTGGGCCTGCGTGCCGCTGGCGGGCAGCGGGATCCGCAGCAGGCTGTCGGCGGGCTCTGTGAGGCCCGTCTCTCGGACCCAGCAGCGCAGCAGGTTCTCGGCGCCCGCCGCGTCGGCGACGCGGTACGGGTCCGGGTGCTCCAACGGGTCCGGATCCTGGTCGGCCGCGGCGGCGCGCGGTCGCTGCACCGGTACGGCGGCGGCCAGGGGCACCGCCGTGCCGGGCGGCATGGGGGTGCCGGGGTCCACGGGTGCGGTCATGCCAGGGCTCCACTCGTCGGTACCGCGCGGCGGCGCGGCTTCTCGCGGTCGGTCCGCCGGGGTCATACGGTGCCGCCTCGCGTCGCGGTCCGCGCGGCGTCGATGGCGGCGGCCAGCCGGTCGAGCACGGCTTCGGTCTGTTCGTCGGTGATGGTCAGCGGGGGCAGCAGCCGGATCACGGCGCCGTGCCGTCCGCCCAGTTCGACGATGAGTCCGCGGCGCAGGGCCTCCTGCTGGACGCGGGCGGCGAGCAGGGGGGCGGCGGGAAGCGCTCCGTAGTCGTCGGGCTCGGCCTCGGTGTCGACGAGTTCGACGCCGATCATCAGACCGCGTCCTCGGACGTCGCCGATGCAGTCGTGGTGCGCGGC
Source organism: Streptomyces sp. CBMA29 (assembly GCF_014596445.1). GTDB lineage: Bacteria > Actinomycetota > Actinomycetes > Streptomycetales > Streptomycetaceae > Actinacidiphila. The sequence continues at coordinate 95,277 of NZ_MECL01000271.1, forward strand.
GAGTCCGCGCAGGCGGCTGAGCATGCGCGCGCCGACGGTCTCCGCGCGCTCGTGCAGCGCGTGCTGCCGTACGAAGCGGAGCGTGGCCGTGCCGGCGGCCATGGCGAGTTGGTTGCCGCGGAAGGTGCCCGCGTGGGCGCCCGGCTGCCAGGTGTCGAGCTCTTCGCGGTAGACGATCACGGCCAGCGGGAGGCTGCCGCCGATGGCTTTGGACAGCACCATGACGTCGGGCACGATTCCGCTGCGCTCGACGGCCCAGAAGGTGCCGGTACGGCCGACGCCCGTCTGCACCTCGTCGACCACCAGCGGGATGCCGCGCGCGGCCGTGATCTCGCGCATCGTGCGCAGCCAGGTGTCGGGCGCCGGGATGACGCCGCCTTCGCCCTGCACCGGTTCGAGGAGCATCGCGGCGGGCGGCTGCACCCCGCCCTTGGGGTCGTCGAGGAGATGCGCGGTCCAGCGCGCCGAGAGCTCGGCCCCCCGGTCGCCGCCGATACCGAACGGGCAGCGGTAGTCGTACGGGTATGGCAGGCGGGTGATCCGCGCGTCCGCTTCGCCGACGGTGCCGCGGACGGCCGTGTCACCCGTAGCGGCGAGCGCGCCGGCCGTCATGCCGTGGTAGGCGCCGGAAAACGCGAGGAGTCCGCCGCGCCCGGTGGCGATACGCGCGAGCTTGATGGCCGCCTCCACCGCGTCGGTTCCGGCGGGGCCGCAGAACTGGATCCGGCCGTGCTCGGCGAGTTGAGGCGGCAGCGTCTCGAACAGCGAGGTGGTGAAGGCGTCCTTGACCGGGGTCGCGAGGTCCAGGACGTGCAAGGGGGCGCCCGAGTCCAGGACACCCCTGATGGCCTCCAGGACGACGGGGTGATTGTGGCCGAGTGCGAGCGTTCCCGCGCCGGACAGGCAGTCGAGATACCGGCGGCCGTCGGCGCCCTCCACGGTCATCCCGCGGGCGCGGACGGGTACCACCGGCAGAGACCGCGCATAGGTGCGCGCGGCCGACTCGCGCTGCGCCTGCCTGCGGAGAATCGCCTCCCCCGTCATGGATTCGTCGGCCGGTCCCTGGGCGGACACCTCGGCCGATGCCGCCAGTCGTTGTCCCGGCGCGCTCGAAATGGCGGCCACGTGCTCACTCCTCCGGGTCGGCGTCCAGGCAGTCGTCCCCCGTCCGTACTAACGACTGGGTGACGGCTCGATCACGGGCGGCCCGGAGACTTTCGGCACGGAACCGGCGAACACCCCCGGCCGTCCCTCACACCAGCGGCATAGTGGTGGCCACCGCGCGTCGGGGGCGGCAACTGTCGTACAGCCGAAGACATCTCAGGGGGAGCAGTCCATGTCATCCATACGAAGGCCCTTGGTGGCCGCGGCGGCGGCAACCGTTCTCCTCGCGGGCACCGCCACCGCGTGCGGGTCGTCCGGTGACTCCGCGGACGCCAAGCCCAGCTCATCAGTGACGGCGGGCAACGACCTCGGTCTGCCGACGTCCTTCCCGACCAGCCTCGACGACCTGAAGAAGTGGGAGCAGGCGTACAAGCAGGGCGGCTGGAAGAACTGGGACAAGGCGAAATGGCTGCGCAAGGCAGCGGATTTCGTCAACCCGGTGATCAACGGGCTGTGGAGCGACGACCGCATGAAGGGCGCGGACCAGAGCGACAAGAAGGTGCCGACCAATGTGTCGGCCGACCAGGGCGAGAGCGACCCGGCGCCGGATCCGGTGCAGGCGAGCCGGGTCACGGCGCCGTACCACGAGGCCGCACCTGGTGTCGGAAAACTCTTCTTCGACGGGCCCAAGGGCTCGATGGTCTGCTCGGCCACAGTGGTCCGGGATCCGGCGCATCCGGGCAAGTCGAATCTGGTGTGGACGGCGGGCCACTGCGTGCACGCGGGTGCCTCCGGTGGCTGGTACCGCAACATCGCCTTCGTTCCCGCCTACAACGACACGGGCAAGAGCGCCGCGGCCCTGGAGGGCGCCTCGCGTGATGTGCTGGCGCCGTACGGTGTGTTCTGGGCCGACTGGGCCAGCACCTCCGACCAGTGGATCAGCACGGGCGCCGAGTCCGGCGGCAGCGGTTCGCCGTACGACTTCGCGGTGCTGCATGTGAAGCCGGAGGAGGGCGCGGGCGGCAAGTCGCTGGAGGAGACGGTCGGTACGGCGATGCCGGTGTGGTTCGACGCGCCGTCCGCGACGCAGATCGGGACGATGGGCGCCTGGGGCTATCCCGCGGCGCCGCCGTTCAACGGACAGCAGATGTACGACTGCGTGGGGAAGCCGGGCCGGCTGTCGCTGAACGCCCAGGCGCCGACGGAGTACCGGATCGGCTGCACGATGACGGGTGGTTCGTCGGGCGGCGGGTGGTTCGCCAAGCGGCCGGACGGCACGACGGCGCTGGTCAGCAACACGTCGATCGGGCCGGTGACGAACACCTGGCTGGCGGGGCCGCACTTGGGCGCCGGGGCGAAGAAGGTCTTCGACGGGGTGAGCCAGAAGTTCAACTGACGGACGACGCATGGGTAAGGGGCCGCCTCCTGGAGGCGGCCCCTTACCCATGTCAGCGTGCGCGGCGGCGATCCGGTGTCGAGCTGCCGTGGCGCCTCAGTGCTGTCAGGTCCTGGCCACGAGCGTGAACGGGGCCAGTTCCGCGGCCAGTTCCTCGTGCACCCGCACCTTGAGCAGCGTGCCGTCGCCGGTGTGCTCCTCGGAGAGGACCTCACCCGCGGCGTGCACCCGGGAGACGAGACCGCCGTGCGTGTACGGCACCAGCGCCTCGACCTCCACGTCGGGCCGCGGCAGTTCCTGGTCGATGATCTCCAGCAACTCGTCGATTCCCATGCCGCTGCGGGCCGAGACAGCGATGGCGTGCTTCTCGTTGCGCAGCAGGCGCTGGAGGACCAGCGGGTCCGCGGCGTCCGCCTTGTTGACGATCACGATCTCGGGCACGTCGAGCGCGCCGACATCGCGGAACACCTCGCGTACGGCCGCGAGCTGCTCCTCGGGCACCGGGTGCGAACCGTCCACCACGTGCAGGATCAGGTCGGCGTCGCCGACCTCCTCCATCGTGGACCGGAAGGCCTCGACCAGGTGGTGCGGCAGGTGCCGCACGAACCCGACGGTGTCCACCAGGGTGTAGAGCCGTCCGCTCGGGGTCTCCGCGCGGCGCACGGTCGGGTCCAGGGTGGCGAACAGCGCGTTCTCCACCAGGACGCCCGCGCCGGTGAGCCGGTTGAGCAGCGAGGACTTGCCCGCGTTGGTGTATCCGGCGATGGCGACCGACGGCACCTTGTGGCGCTTGCGCTCCTGACGCTTGAGGTCACGGCTGGTCTTCATGTCCGCGATCTCCCGGCGCATCTTGGCCATCTTCTCGCGGATACGCCGACGGTCGGTCTCGATCTTGGTCTCACCGGGACCACGCGTCGCCATACCGCCGCCGGACGAACCGGCGCCACCGCCACCCATCTGCCGGGACAGCGACTGACCCCAGCCGCGCAGCCTCGGCAGCATGTACTGCATCTGCGCCAGCGACACCTGTGCCTTGCCCTCACGGGACTTGGCGTGCTGAGCGAAGATGTCGAGGATCAGCGCGGTCCTGTCGACCACCTTGACCTTGACGACGTCTTCCAGATGGATGAGCTGGCCTGGGCTCAGCTCACCGTCGCAGACAACGGTGTCGGCGCCGGTCTCCACAACGATGTCGCGCAGTTCCAGCGCCTTGCCGGATCCGATGTACGTGGCCGGGTCCGGCTTGTCGCGGCGCTGGATGACGCCGTCGAGGACGAGTGCTCCGGCGGTCTCGGCGAGCGCCGCCAGCTCGGCCAGCGAATTCTCGGCGTCGTCGACGGTCCCCGTGGTCCAGACGCCCACGAGCACCACGCGCTCCAGTCGGAGCTGCCGGTACTCGACCTCGGTGACGTCCTCGAGTTCGGTGGAGAGTCCGGCGACCCGGCGGAGCGACGCACGCTCGGAGCGGTCGAACTGGTCGCCGTCCCGGTCCTCGTCGATCTCATGACTCCAGGCGACGTCCTCTTCCATCAGGGCGTCGGCCCGAAGGCTCTCGGGGAGGCGCTGGCGGTTGTTCGAAGAGGAAGAAGAAGAGGAGGTCATTGGATCCTTTGGTCGAGCGGTCAACGGGTCGGCGGTGTTTCTGCCGTTACTACGATGGTCGCACGCCGGGCACTCGCGGTCACGCGGGTTTCGCCGCGGATACGCGCGAGGGCTGTACTCCGGTCGACAGGACCGGATCTCCAGCGGCCGTCGCCCGAATCACTCGTGTGGGTGACGATCACTCCGGAACCTACGATCTGCCACCAGACGTTCACTGGGAGTAACGATCGAAGGAGAGTGTGTGATGCCCCCCATCCAGAAGTCCCCGCCAGTGCTCACGCGGGCTTCCGCGCCCGCGTCCTCGCGAGAGTCCCCGCACGCGTCCTCGCGTGTGTACGCCCTGGTCTCAGGGCTGCGCCGCCGTGACGGCCAGTCGCGCACGGTAGACGTCATAGACACCCGGCACCGACCGCATCGCCCGCATCAGGACCGCCAGCGCCTGGGGGTCGGGCAGCTCCACCGTGTACGTGTGCCGCACCCGGTGCTCCTGCGGGGGCTCCACCGCGGCCGAGACGATCCCGACGCCCTGGGCCGCGATGGCCTCGGTGAGGTCGGCGAGCAGGCGCGGGCGGCTCAGCGCCTCGGCGAGGACCGTGGCCCGGAAGCCGTTGGCGGGGCTGTCGTCGCGCCAGCGGACGGGTACGGGCGCCCGGCCCGCCGTGACCATCCGGGCGGTGCTCGGACACTCGACGCGGTGGACGGCGACGGTCCCGCCGCGGATGACGAATCCGGTGACGCCGTCCGGCGGCACGGGCGTGCAACAGCGGGCCAGCCGTACGGTCGCGTGCGGCAGGTCGGTGACCGCCACCGGTTCGGCTGCGCGCGCCTGGCCCGCGGCGTGGGCCGGGCGTACCGCAGGGGCCGACGCCGGCTTGTCCTCGCCTGCCGTCGCCGGGTTCTGGGTCAGCCACCTGGTGATGGCGATCCGGGCGGCCGGGGTGATGGCGTGCTCCAGCCAGTCGGCGTCGGGGCCGGAGGTGGCGGAGTCGTCCATCAGGAGCTGGAGGGTGTCGCCGTCGCGCAGTCGGGTCCCCAGCGGCGCCAGCCGCCCGTTGACGCGGGCGCCGACGCACTGGTGACCGGCCTCGCCATGCACGGCGTAGGCGGCGTCCACACAGCTCGCCCCGGCGGCCAGCCGCATCGTGCCGATGGACTCGCCGGACTCGGTGGCGAAGACGGTGATCTCGCGGTCCTGGGCGAGGTCGTCCCGCAGAGCGGACCAGAAGGTGTCGGGGTCGGGGGCGTCGCGCTGCCACTCCAACAGCCGGGCAAGCCAGCCGGGTTGGGTCGGGTCCACCCTCCCCCAGGTCTCCGCCGCGGTCGCCCCCAGCTCGGCCTCGGCGGCCTGCGGAGTCTCCTCCACGGCGTGCGGGTCGCCGAGCGCGATCACCCCGGCCTCCGCGACCCGGTGCATCCGCCGGGTGCGGACCAGGACTTCGGCGATCCGGCCACGCTCGTCGGCGACGGCGGTGTGCAGCGACTGGTACAGGTTGAACTTGGGGGCGGCGATGAAGTCCTTGAACTCCGCGATCACCGGGGTGAAACAGGTGTGCAGTTCACCGAGCACGGCATAGCAGTCGGCGTCCTCGGCCACCACGACGAGCAGGCGGCCGAAGTCGCAACTGCCGAGTTCCGCGCCGCCGCGCTTGAGCAGGACGCGGTGGACGGAGACCGCGTGCCGCGGACGGATGGCGACCTCGGCGGCGATGTCCGCCTCGCGCAGCACCTTGCGCAGGTCCTCGGCGACGGCCGCGAGGAGGTCGGGTCCGGCGGCGTTCGCGGCGATCATGGCGCGGGTCCTGGCGTGCTCCTCTGGGTGGAGGATCGCGAAGACCAGGTCTTCGAGCTCGGTCTTGAGCGCCTGCACACCGAGGCGTTCGGCGAGCGGGATCAGCACATCGCGGGTGACCTTGGCGATCCGCACCTGCTTCTCGGGGCGCATCACCCCGAGGGTGCGCATGTTGTGCAGCCGGTCGGCGAGCTTGATCGACATCACGCGTACGTCGTTGCCGGTGGCGACGAGCATCTTGCGGAAGGTCTCCGGCTCCGCGGCGGCGCCGTAGTCGACCTTCTCCAGCTTGGTGACGCCGTCGACGAGATAGCTGACCTCCTGGCCGAACTCCTCCCGTACCTGATCGAGCGTCACCTCGGTGTCCTCGACGGTGTCGTGGAGGAGGGAGGCGGTCAGGGTGGTGGTCTCCGCGCCCAGTTCGGCGAGGATCAGCGTGACCGCGAGCGGGTGGGTGATGTACGGCTCGCCGCTCTTGCGCATCTGACCGCGGTGCGAGGACTCCGCGAGCACATACGCCCGCCGCAGCGTCTCGATCGCTTCGGGACCCGCTTCGGGGTGGCGCGCGCGGTGCACCTTGGTGAGGTGCTCGATGGCGTCCGGCACACGGTCCCGGCCGCTGGGGCCGAGCAGCGCCGCGCGGCCGAGCCTGAGCAGGTCGATCCGGCGCAGTCCACGGCGCGGGGCCCCGGCACTGCGGTCGGCGTCCACCGCGTTGTCTGCGCTCATCGGGCACCTCCAGCAGCCTGAACCGGCTGCGGACGCTCTCCACGCCCCGTGGGGCCGCGCCGGTGATTGATGCTACCGAGCCCACCACGTGCGGCAGTCACGCTCTCGCCGAGAGTGATCCCCATCACCCGTTCGAGGGAACGTGTGCGGGAATCCCGGTCGGATACCGCCGGAAAGGTGGTGGTTCAGGCGCCGGGGTCAGCGGGAGGCGCCGCCGAGCCAGGCCGGGTCGATGACGCCCTCGGCGACGATCACCGCGGGTCCGGTCATCTCGATCTGCCCGTCGGCGGTCTCGGTGATCACCAGTCGGCCGCCGGGGACGTCGACCATGTACGTGACCGGGCGGCCGGTGACGGCCGGGTCGGCGCCGTCGCGGCGGGCCGCGGCGACCATCACGGCGCAGGCGCCCGTGCCGCAGGAGCGAGTCTCGCCGGAACCGCGCTCGTGGACGCGCAGAGCCACGTGGCGCGGCCCGCGGTCGACGACGAATTCGACGTTGGTTCCCGCCGGGTAGGCGTCGGCTGGGGCGACCGCCGGGGCGCGGAGGAGGTCACCGGCGTGGTCGAGGGTGTCGACGAAGGCGACGGCGTGCGGATTGCCCATGTCGACGTGCAGCGCGGGCCAACTGCGGTCGCCCACGGTGACGGTGACGGCGCCGTCGGGAAGCGTGGCGCGGCCCATGCGGACGGTGATGTCGCCGGGAGTGCCGTCGTCGGCATCCTTGGCGATGTGGACGTCGCGGACGCCGGCGCGGGTGGCGACGGCCAGATCGCCCGCGTCGGTGATCCCGACGCGCTGGAGGTAGCGGGCGAAGACGCGGACGCCGTTGCCGCACATCTCGGCGATGCTGCCGTCGCTGTTGCGGTAGTCCATGAACCACTCGGCCCGGTCGGCGAGTGCCGCGGCCTCGGGGTGGCCAGCGGAGCGGACCACGCGCAGCAGGCCGTCGCCGCCGATTCCGGCGCGCCGGTCGCACAACCGGGTGACGTCGGCCGGGGACAGGTCGAGCAGACCGTCCGGGTCGGGGACGATCACGAAGTCGTTCTCGGTGCCGTGGCCCTTGAGGAAGGCAAGCGGTGCGGTGTCGTGGCGCGCGTCAGTCACGTCATCGATCGTACGCGGGCGACGGAGGGGGACGGGCTGGTGGGCGGGGCCGTCAGCGCAGCCGGGCGACGCGCCAGACGGCGAGCACCGCGAGCAGGGCGATCAGTGCGGTGTACCCGGCCACGTAGCGCCAGTCGACACGGGCGCCGGAGCCGCGGGCGGGCAGGCCGGGCCAGGTGTAGCCGACCCGGCGGGCGGCCATCAGACCCCATCCGGCGGAGCAGCAGCACAGCAGCAGGCCGAGCATGGCGACGACAGGTCCCGCGTCACCGGATTCGAAGGCGAGGGGGAAGGCGAACATCAGCGATCCGCTCACCGCGAGGGCGATGATCGGGGCGAGTTGCCAGATCCGCAGTCGGCGCTGGGGGCGCAGTTCGCCGAAGGACTGGCCCTCCTCCATCGGCGGAAGGGGCTCGATCGCTTCCAGGGAGCCGAGAGAGTCCAGGGGCTCGAAGGGCTCCAGGGTGTTCCTCGACTCGGGGATCGCGCCGTTGCGCGGAAACTCCGGGGGAATCTGGGCTTCCGCCGCGGGGTCGCGCCCGGCTGAGGTGTCGCGTGGGCCGGCTTCCATCGCCACGCGCCCTCCCGATTCTCCGACACCGTAGCTAGATGCTCGATGATGGCACGGTCGACCGGCAGGTCCGGGACGCCGGAGCGTCCCGATGCCATCACGTGATCAGGCTGTAACCGCTTCTTGGAGCAACGTCAGCGCCTGGTGCGCGAGTTCCGTGCCGCGGGCCGTGAGCCAGTGCACACGCGGGTCGCGGCGGAACCACGAGTCCTGACGGCGTGCGAAGCGCTTGGTGGCGCGTACGGTCGTGGCGCGGGCCTCGTCCTCGGTGCACTCACCGGCGAGCGCGGCGAGCACCTGCTGGTAGCCGAGCGCGCGGGAGGCCGTACGTCCTTCGCGCAGCCCGGCGGCCTCCAGGGTGCGGACCTCGTCGACCAGACCGGCCTCCCACATGCGGTCGACGCGCAGGGCGATGCGTTCGTCGAGTTCGGGCCGGGGGACGTCGACGCCGATCTGGACGGTGTCGTAGACGCCCTCGGGGCCGGGGAGGTTGGCGGCGAAGGGGCGGCCGGTGATCTCCACGACTTCGAGGGCGCGGACGATCCGGCGGCCGTTGCTGGGCAGGATGGCGCGTGCGGCCTCGGGGTCGACGGCGGCCAGCCGGGCGTGCAGGGCGCCGGAGCCGCGCATGTCGAGTTCGGCCTCCAGGCGGGCCCGGACGGCCGCGTCCGTGCCGGGGAACTCCAGGGCGTCGATCGCGGCACGTACGTAGAGGCCGGAGCCGCCGACGAGCACCGGGACGCGGCCCTCGGCGTGCACCCGGTCGATCTCGACGCGGGCGAGGCGCTGGTAGTCGGCGACGTTGGCGGCCTGTGTCACAGCCCAGATGTCCAGCAGGTGGTGCGGTACGCCCTGGCGTTCGTCCGGGCTGAGCTTGGCGGTGCCGATGTCCATACCGCGGTAGAGCTGCATGGAGTCGGCGTTGATCACCTCGCCGTCCAGAATCCGGGCCAGGGCCACGCCCAGATCGGACTTACCGGCTGCGGTCGGGCCGACGACGGCGATCACACGGTTCTTCACGTGGCCAGTCTCGCAAACATTGGCCGCTGACCTCGATCGATTGGCGTGAAGCGGGTCAGGGCGGGCACAGGTATGGTCGAAAACAGGGTGGGAGATTCACGACGCTTGGAAAGGTGCCACATGGGCCTCAAGGACACGTTCAAGGACAAGCTCGGTTTGGCGAAGAGCAAGGCCGGCGACTTGGCGCAGCAGCACGGCGGCAAGATTGAGTCGGGTCTGGAGAAGGCGGCGCACACCGTCGACTCCAAGACCGGCGGCAAGTACAGCGACAAGATCGGGACCGGGGTGGACAAGGCCAAGGACGCCTTGGGCAACCTCAAGGGCAAGGGCGGCAAGGACGGCGACGCGACCGCCTGAGCGCTCGCGTCGCACCCTGCCGTAGGAGGTCCGAGTCGCGCGTCGGGTCCGGGCCTCCGGGCCAGGTATCCGGATGGCTCTCCGGCTCAGGTCCAGGTCGCCACGGCATAGCCCACGCCGTACGGCGCGGCCTCGTACAGCAGCTCCCCCGCCAGGCCCGCGCCCTGAGCCGCGCCCGCGAGCACCTGCCACGGCGCCCGGCCGGACACCTTCAGCGCATCGGCCAACTCCGCGTCCAGCGCGGTGAGCGCGTCGGTGTCGGCCGCCGCCAGGGCCGAGGTCACCGCCGCGTCGAAGGGCTCGGCTCGCTCGTCCAGGTAGCCGGGCGCCTTGACCGTACGGCAGGCGCTGCCGTCCCCCATCACGAGCAGGGCGACGCGTCCCGCTGCCTCGGCGACAGCGCGGCCCGCGGCGGCGCAGCGCGGCTGTTCCAGTTGCCCGCCGATCCCCAGGCCCTCGACGGGTGCGGCGCGCCAGCCGCGCAGCAACCAGGCGGCCACGGCGAGCGAGGGCGGCAACGTGAGTGCGGGTTCAGCGGCGGGCTCGGCCGTGGCGTCGGCCGTGACGTCGGCCGCGGGATCACCCGCGCCAGGTTCCGATCCGAGGCGGACGTCCAGTACGACACCGAACGGCCGGAAGGAGCCCGTGGCGCCCTCGGCGAAAGCGCCGCGGTGCGGCCGGTCCGCCGGACCGATCACGACCAGCCGGTCGGGCCGGGAAGCGGCCAGGACGCCGATCGCGTCGGCGCAGGAGGCCCGCAGAGCGTCGAGTTCGGGTGCGGCGCCTGCCGCCACCTCCGGGACCAGCAGCGGCGGGCAGGGACAGACGGCAGCGGCGACCAGCATGATCGAAACCTTACCGGCGCGGCCTCGCGGACCGACGGCCGTCGCCGGACAACGGCGTCGGCATGTTCAGCCGCGCGCCGGTCTCCGCGACAGCGTGCGCGTCACTGGACGCTGCATCCGCCCAGGGACGCCGGCTCCGTCACGGCGGGCGCGCCGATCGTCGGCAGGCCCAGCATCACGCCCGTGCCGGTCGCGGCCGGAGCCGCGTTACGCCGCTCCCACGCGTCGCCCGCCCGCGTACGGCGCACGGCGGCGGCGGGCTTCTCCGCGAGCAGATGGTGCGGCGCGGCGTAGGTGATCTCGACGGTCACCATGTCGCCGGGCCTGACCGGCTCGTCCGGGCGCTCGAAGTGCACAAGGCGGTTGTCGGGCGCGCGGCCTGACAGCCGCCGGGTGGCGTCGTCCTTGCGGCCCTCGCCCTCGGCGACCAGCACCTCTATGGTGCGGCCGACCTGCTTCTTGTTCTCCTCCCAGGAGATCTCCTCCTGGAGCGCGACCAGCCGCTCGTACCGCTGCTGGACGACGGCCTTCGGGATCTGGCCGTCCATCTCGGCGGCGGGGGTGCCGGGCCGCTTGGAATACTGGAAGGTGAATGCCTGCGCGAAGCGGGCCTCGCGCACCACGTGCAGGGTCTGCTCGAAGTCCTCCTCGGTCTCGCCGGGGAAGCCCACGATGATGTCGGTGGTGATGGCGGCGTCCGGCATCGCGGCGCGCACCTTCTCGATGATCCCGAGGTAACGATCCTGCCGGTACGACCGGCGCATCGCCTTCAGCACCGTGTCGGAGCCGGACTGGAGCGGCATGTGGAGCTGGTGCATCACGTTGGGCGTCTCGGCCATGGCGGCGATGACGTCGTCGGTGAAGTCACGCGGGTGCGGCGAGGTGAAGCGGATCCGCTCCAGGCCGTCGATGGCGCCCGCGGCGCGCAGCAGCTTGCCGAACGCCTCGCGGTCGCCGATGTCGGAGCCGTACGCGTTCACGTTCTGGCCGAGCAGGGTGACCTCGACGACGCCCTCGGAGACCAGGGCCTCGACCTCGGCGAGCACGTCGCCGGGCCTGCGGTCCTTCTCCTTGCCGCGCAGGGCGGGGACGATGCAGAAGGTGCAGGTGTTGTTGCAGCCGACGGAGACCGCGACCCAGGCGGCGTACGCGGACTCGCGGCGCGAGGGCAGCGTGGAGGGGAAGGTCTCCAGCGACTCGACGATCTCGACCTGGGCCTCTTCTGCGATCCTGGCCCGTTCCAGCAGCACCGGGAGCTGCCCGATGTTGTGGGTGCCGAAGACGACGTCGACCCAGGGGGCCCGCTTCACGATGGTGTCGCGGTCCTTCTGCGCCAGGCAGCCGCCGACGGCGATCTGCATGCCGGGCCTGGCGGCCTTCTTCGGTACGAGCTGGCCGAGGTTGCCGTACAACCGGTTGTCGGCGTTCTCCCGCACCGCGCAGGTGTTGAAGACGACGACATCCGCGCCCTCGGCGTCAGAAGGCGCGCGGACATACCCCGCGTCCTCCAGAAGGCCGGACAGCCGCTCGGAGTCGTGGACGTTCATCTGGCACCCGTAGGTGCGGACCTCGTAAGTACGCGCGCTCATAACAATCACCCAGAGTACGTGGTCGCCGGGGCCCGGCGCCCCTGCCTTCCCGGGACCGGCCGCCGCCGACGGCCCTTCCCCGATTCCCGCCCGGCTGGCAGGATCCCCATGCATGGACCTCCCCCGCCCCGTCGTACGCCTGCGCGATGCCGCGCTGGGCAGGCGGCGGCGCGTGCTCCAGGCGCTGCTGGCCGGGGTCTCCGTGCTCGCCCTCCTGCTGTGGTGGCTGCTGCCGAACGCGGGTCCTTCGTATCCGCGGGCGCCGATGTCGCTGGCCACCGGGGTCGCTAACGGGGTGTACGAGAAGTACGGACTGCTCCTCAAGGGCGATCTGCACACCGCGCTGCCGGGGGTGCGGGTCAATCTCGTGCACACCGAGGGCTCGGTCGACAACATCAAGCGGGTGGCGTCCGGACGGGCGGACTTCACCATCGCCGCGGCCGACGCCGTCGCCAACTACGACGGTCCCGGCAAGGAGCAGTTGCGCGCCTGCGCCCGGCTCTACGACGACTACATGCAGCTTGTCGTACCGAGCGATTCCACGGTGCGGTCGGCACGCGATCTGCGCGGGCTGCGGGTCGGGGTCGGCCAGGCGGACTCCGGGGTCAATCTGATCACCAGGCGGCTGTTCGCGGCGGCTGGCCTGGACATCACGAAAGATGTGGACGCCATACCGGTCGGCATCGACCAGGCGCCCGCGATGCTGCGCGACAAGCAACTGGACGCGTTCTTCTGGTCGGGCGGGCTGCCGACCGCCGCCGTGGCCGAGATGGCGCACTCCTCTCCGGGCATCAAGCTCGTCCAGCTCGGCGACCTGGTGGCGAAGCTGCACTCCATGGGACCGCAGATGGCGTACTACCGGCAGGCCGTGATGCCAGCCGACGCGTATCCGCAGGCGCAGAAGGGGCAGGCGATCGCCACCATCGCCGTCGCCAATCTGCTGGTCACCACGGACCGCGCGAACACCGGCCTGGTCGAACGGCTCACCCGTGCGGTGATCGACAGCCGGGACGCGATCGGCAAAGAGGTGCACGCCGCGCAACTGGTGGACCTGCGGACCGCGGTGTTCACCGATCCGCTGCCGCTGCACGTCGGCGCGGAGCGGTACTACCGGTCGGTGAAGCCGTAGCGGGTGCTCCGCCACCGCCTCGGCCGCGCCGCGCGCTCACCCCGCCGCGCACCGCGTAGTCATGATCGGACGGTCGTACGGTCCGACAGCCGGACGATCACACCCCGACCGGCGCGGTCCTCGGCACCGTCAGGATGACCTCCAGGCCGTGCGGATCGCACCGCCCGTAACTGATGACGCCGCCGCCCTGGCTCAGCAGGGCGCGGGCGATGGACAGGCCGAGGCCGGAGCCGTGCACATTCTGGTGGCGGGCGCTGCGCCAGAAACGATCGCCGACCCTGGCGAGTTCCTCGTCCGTCAGGCCGGGGCCGCTGTCGGCGACGGAGATCGCGGTGCGCTGGTCGTCAGCCGTCACCCGCACATGGACGGCCTCGCCGCGCGGGGTGAATTTGATCGCGTTGTCGATCACCGCGTCCAAGGCGCTGGACAGCGCGACCGCGTCGGCCCACCCGGTCACCTTGAGTACCGCACGCTCCCCCGTCCCGTCACGTTCCTGATCCTCCGGGTCCTCCCCCTCCACCGTGAACTCCACGGCGATTCCCGCCTGGTCGGCGACGGGTCGCCAGGCCGCCGAGCGGATACGGGCGAGCGCGGCGAGGTCGGTGACGGCCAGATGACTGCCGGAACGTTCGGCGAGCGCAAGGCCCAGCAGGTCGTCGAGCACCTGGGCGAGCCGGTGCCCCTCCTCCTTCACCGCCTCGGCCTCGTCGTGGCCGTCGGGCAGTTCCAGGCCGAGCAATTCGATCCGCAGCAGCAGTGCGGCGAGCGGATTGCGCAACTGGTGCGACGCGTCCGCCACGAAGGCCCGCTGCTGGTCGAGGACTTCCTCGACGTTGTCGGCCATCTCGTTGAACGAACGGACCAGGCGCCGGAGTTCCGGCGGGCCGCCCGCCGTTCCGACGCGCGACTTCATCCGGCCGGTCGCGATGTCGTGGGTGACGCGGTCCAAGGTGGCGACCGGAAGCAGCACCCAGCCGGTCAGGCGGACGGCGAAGAGCACGGCGATGGCCATCGCCGCCAGTTCCCCGGCCGCCAGCAGCAGCCAGCCGTGCAGGATGCGGGAGCGCAGCGCGCCGGTCGGCGAGTCGGTCACGACGACGGCGACGACGTCCCCGTCCCGGACGATCGGTGAGGCGATGGCAAGTTTACGGGTCTGCCACGGCCACACCTGGCGGGGGTCGTGGGTGCGGCGGCCGAGCAGCGCCGAGTTGTAGGCGTCGAACAGCTCGCCCTCGTCCGGCACCTGCCAGCCGCCGGGCGCGGCGGCCATCGCGGTGCGGTCGCGGTAGAAGACTCCGGCGTCGATGCCGTACAGCTCCTTGTAGCGGGTCAGTTCGGTCCGCAGGGTGTGCAGCCGCTCGTCGTCGGCGCTGTCCACGGCGGTCTGTTCGTCCCGCGCGGTGACGTACTGCGCGAGTGCCGCGAAGCGCGTGGTGTCGTCGATGCGGTCGACCACGACGCGCTGCTGCTGGGACGCGGCCTGGCTGGCGGCCAGCGGGAAGCCGAGGGCCAGCAGGACACCGGCCATCAGCACGATGAGCAGCGGGAGCAGGCGGGAGCGCAAGGTGGTGGCCTCGACGGGTCAGCCGACGGGGACGACGAGCCGGTATCCGACCCCGCGCACCGTCTCGATCATCGCCGGGGTCCGCAGTTTGGAGCGCAGGGACGCCACATGGACCTCAAGGGTGCGACCCGTACCCTCCCACGCGGTGCGCCACACCTCGCTGATGATCTGCTCCCTGCGGAAGACGACACCCGGTCGTTTGGCGAGCAGCGACAGCAGGTCGAACTCCTTGCGGGTGAGGGCGATCAGATCGCCCTCCACGGTGACGCGGCGGGTGGACAGTTCGATGGTGACCGTGCCGAGCAGCAGTTTGGCGCTCTCCTGCGGGCCGGTCCCGCCGGTCCGCGCGGCGGCCAGCACTCCGGTGCCCGCGACGGTCGCGTCGGTGGCCGTCGGCCCGGCGGTGCCTCGCGCGGTCAGCGGCGGACGGCGGCTCACGGCGTGGATCCGCGCCAGCAGCTCACCCGTGTCGTACGGCTTCACGACGTAGTCGTCCGCGCCCAGGTTGAGGCCGTGAATCCGGGAGCGTACGTCGGCCCGCGCCGTCACCATGATCACCGGGATCGCGGTACGACGGCGTATCCGGCTGCACACCTCGAAACCGTCCTGGTCGGGCAGCCCCAGATCGAGCAGGACGCAGTCGTACGCGGGGCCGTCGCCGGGCAGCAGCGCCTGGATCGCCTCCTCGCCACTGCGGGCGTGCCGCACGTCGAAGCCGTGCTTGCCGAGGACCGCGGAGAGGGCGGAGGCGACCCTGTCGTCGTCCTCCACGAGGAGCAGTCGCATCGTCAACCTCCCTGTTCATCCGGTCTTATGATCATTTCAGCTGATCTTGTCGTTCGTGTGTGGTAGCGGTGCCTGTGGACCGAATCCACGCCGATCGGCACGGGGTGCGTCAAGGCCCTACCGGCTCGCGCGGCGGACCGTTACCGACCCGGTACGCACCGGAGGTGCCCGCGGGCGCGTACGGAGCGCGGAGGGCGCGTGGAGCGGCGCACCGCGCCGAGGTGGGACCGTCGCTTGACGTGGGCAGGCGCAGTGGGTTGCATACGCTTTGTGACCGCACTTCTTCCGGGGGCCTCTCCATGGACCCGGTGATCGTCGCGGGGGCGGGTCCCGTGGGCCTGGCCCTCGCCCTCGCTCTGGCCCGCCGCGACGTCCCCGTCATCGTCCTCGACGAGGCGGAGGCACTCACCGATGCCGACGGGTTACGGCGCCCACGCACCGCGGTCCTCGGCCCCGACACGGTCGCGTTCGTCGAACGGCTCGGCTACGCCGGTGTCCGCGGCGACGGAGCCTCCTGGTCGGCCTGGCGCACATTGCGCCGTCGTACGGAAGTGCTGCGCGTCGAATTCGGACCGCAGGACTCCCCCACGCACATCGCGCAGCACCAATTGGAGCGCGGTCTGCGCGACGCGCTGCTCGCCTGCGGTTCGGTGCGGATCGTGCCGGGCTGCCGGGTGGACGCATTCGAGCAGGACGGTCTCGGGATCACCGTGCACACCCGCGGGTCGCACGACACCTGGTGGCGCGGCAGTTTCCTGGTCGGCTGCGACGGTCCCCGTTCGACGGTCCGCAAGCTGACGGGCGTACGTTTCCCCGGCCGCACCGCCGTCGACCGGCACGCGGTCGCGGTGATCCGCGCGGAACTCCCCGAACCGGGTGTGGCGTTGCTGCACCGCGACCCGCCGGGGGCGCCCGCGGGCCAGGAAGTGACGGCCCGTCCGTTGCCGGACGGCCTGTGGCGGCTGGACTGGCTGCTGCCCCCGCAGGGGCGGCTGCTCACCTCCGACGCGCTGGTGGAGCGGCTGCGGTCCACGCTCACCGCCTGGTGCGGCAGCGTCGTCCCGTACGAACTCGTCGGCTCAGCCGACTATCCGGTGCATCAGCGGCTGGCCAGACGCTGGCGCAGGGGGCGGGTCTTCCTCGCGGGGGACGCCGCACACCTGATGGGCGCGCTCGGCGCGCAGAGCGTCGAGGAGGGGCTGCGGGACGCGGAGAATCTGTCCTGGAAACTCTCGCTGGCCTGGCACGACGGCGCGTCGAAGATACTGCTGAACAGCTACGAGGCGGAGCGGCGCGGGGCGGTCGGCGCCCGGTTGCGCGCCACCGACCAGGCGCTTCCGCTGCTGCGGGCCAGTGGCGCGTGGCAGACGGTGCGGCACGCGGTGCTGTCGGGCTCGGCGCGCGGCCAGGCGGAGCTGCTGACCGACAGCCATCTCGGCCGGGGGTCCGCCGCCGCGTCCTCGGTCTACGGGCGCTCGCCGCTCGCTCTGCCCGCGCCGCGTTCCGGTGGCGGCAAGTCCGGGCCGTCGCCGCTGGTCGCCGGGTGCGACACGCCGCCGGGCGGTGCGGTGACCGATGTGTCGGTGACCGCGCTCGACGGCACCGTCGGACGGCTGCGGGACCGGCTCGGCCGGGGGTTGGTCGTGGTGCTGATCGCGCCGGGTACGGGGGTGTGGGACAGCCGTCACTGGCTGACCGCCGGGCTCATGCCCCGGCTCGCCTCCGCGGTCGCCGCGTTGCCGACCCGCGCGGAACTGGTCGTCGCCGAGACGTATCCGGGGGCGACCGCGCACAGTGTGCTGCTGATCCGGCCGGACGGGCGCCTGGTCACGGCGATGGTGGGCTGCCGCCCCGCGGAGCTGTATTCGTACGCCGACCTGGCTCGCGGCGGTCCGCCGGTGCCGGCTGGCAGCGAAGGCACGGAGCCGGACTCCGACGACGGGGACGGAGAAGGCGGCGGGCCCGGCGGCGCGGCGGGGACGCGGGTCAGCGGGCACACCCGGTAGCAGCCGGGCCGGACACGCCCCGCCGGACGGTCACCGTCAGCCCGCCGCGGCTGCGGGTCATCGGTGCCGTTTCCTTGGCGAATGGTCTCGGCGCCGGACGGCGGGGCGGATTTCGGAGGCCCTGGCGGCAGGGCGACGCCCGGCGGCGGGGCCTTCGTGCTCCCTCGCCTTCCAGGTTTCCGCCGTCCTCGCCGCCGTCACTCCCACGGCTCCTCTTCGAGCTCCTCCTCCACGCCCTCGGCGGCGAGCGCTTCGCGCACCACCCGGAGGGCCAGGCCCTCGGAGTAGCCCTTGCGGGCGAGCATGCCCGCGAGGCGGCGGATCCGCTTGTCGCGGTCCAGCCCGCGGGTGCCCGGCAGCCTGCGCCGTACCAGCTCGCGGGCGGTCTGCGCCTCCTGGTCGTGGTCGAGCAGTCCGACCGCTTCGTTCACCAGCTCCGCGTCCACTCCGCGGTGGCGGAGTTCCTGTGCGAGGGCACGGCGGGCGAGACCCCGGCCGCGGTGCCGGGACTCCACCCAGGAATTGGCGAAGGCCCGGTCGTCGATCAGCCCCACGTCCTGGAAGCGTTCCAGGACCTGCTCGGCGACCTCGTCCGGGATCTCGCGCTTGCGCATGGCGTCGGCGAGCTGCCTGCGGGTGCGGGGCGTCCCGGTGAGCAGGCGCAGGCACAGCGCCCGCGCCTGCTCCTCGGGATCGAGCGGCGGCTCTCGCGAGGCCCTCGACTCGGAAGAGCCGCCGCGCTCAGGGGACCTGCGCGCCACGGCGTCAGGCCTTGGCGGCGGTCGCCTTGGTCGCCTTCGCGCCCTTGGGCGCAGGGACCTCGGCCTTGGGCGCGTCGGTCTTGGCCACAGCCGCGGGTCCTGCCGCGTCCGCCCCGGGCTGTGCGCCCGGCGCCTCGACCTTCGCCACGCCGACGCCGAGCTTCTCCTTGATCTTCTTCTCGATCTCGTCCGACAGGTCGGGGTTGTCCTTCAGGAAATTGCGCGCGTTTTCCTTGCCCTGACCGAGCTGGTCGCCCTCGTACGTGTACCAGGCGCCGGACTTGCGGACGAAACCGTGCTCGACGCCCATGTCGATCAGGCCGCCCTCACGGCTGATGCCGTGGCCGTAGAGGATGTCGAACTCGGCCTGCTTGAAGGGCGGCGCGACCTTGTTCTTGACGACCTTGACGCGGGTACGGTTGCCGACCGCATCGGTGCCGTCCTTGAGGGTCTCGATCCGGCGGATGTCGAGCCGGACGGAGGCGTAGAACTTCAGCGCGCGGCCACCGGTGGTGGTCTCCGGCGAGCCGAACATCACACCGATCTTCTCGCGGAGCTGGTTGATGAAGATGCAGGTGGTCTTGGTCTGGTTGAGCGCGCTGGTGATCTTGCGGAGGGCCTGGCTCATCAGGCGGGCCTGGAGACCCACGTGCGAGTCGCCCATCTCGCCCTCGATCTCGGCCCGTGGCACGAGGGCTGCCACGGAGTCGACCACGATGAGGTCGAGAGCGCCGGAGCGGACCAGCATGTCCACGATTTCCAGCGCCTGCTCGCCGGTGTCCGGCTGGGACAGGATCAGATTGTCCGTGTCGACGCCGAGCGCCTTGGCGTAGTCGGGGTCCAGCGCGTGCTCGGCGTCCACGAACGCCACCGTGCCGCCCGCCCTCTGGGCATTGGCCACCGCGTGCAGGGTGAGGGTCGTCTTACCGGAGGACTCCGGGCCGTAGACCTCCACCACTCGGCCGCGCGGCAACCCGCCGACGCCAAGTGCTACGTCGAGAGCGGTCGATCCGGTGGGGATGACTTCGATGGGTTCGTTCGGCCGGTCGCCCAGGCGCATGACCGCGCCCTTGCCGAACTGCCGTTCAATCTGCGCGAGCGCGGCGTCGAGCGCCTTCTCGCGGTCGTTTCCTGCCATGGGCTCCACCCGGGATGTCTGGTTCGATCGCTTCACGTCCACGACGCTAGCGCCTGGCACTGACAACGCGCCCGGCCGTCGCCCCGTGCTGTGGATAACTCCGGCGGAAACACGCTTCGTCACCACGGAAATCCACCCGGCACAAGCCATAAGAATGGATGTTCGAATTTGATGTCAAGCGACCCGCCGGGGGTGTCGGGCCACTCCTGAATCCGTCGCTCCGCTCGCGACGCCGCGTCAGCGCTTGGCGGCGGGCACGTCCATCGAGGCGCACACCGCGCGCCAGACGTCCTTGGCTTCCCAGCCGTCGTCCAGCGCCTGATGCACCGTACGGCCGCCCAATTCGGCCATCACATGGTCTCGCGCGAAGGAATCGGCGTACGCGTCGCCGAAGTGCGCGCGCATCCGCTCCCAGAAAATCGTCAACCGCATGACTGCCAGTATCCCGCGCCCGCACGCGTACCGTCACACAGCCGGGTGGCTCCTCGGCTCAGCCGTGTTCAGGCCGCCGCGCACGCCCTAGGGTGCGCGCATGCCAGCAACCCCGCTAGGTCGCGCCGAGCAGTTCGTGTGGCTCACCGCCCGTGTGCTCGAGCAGCGCAGGTTCGCCTTCCACTTCCTCGACGGCGACAGCGACGCGGTCGAGACCGCGCTCGACGCGTACCGCAATGACGACGCCGGATACGGCCACGCGCTGGAGCCCGACCTGCGCGGTCCGGTGAGCCAGCCACTGCACGTGGCGTACGCGCTGCGGGTGCTGGACGAGATCGACCGGTGCAGGGGCGGCAGGGCCGAGCGCATCTGCCGCTATCTGACGGCGTGTTCGACGGCGGAGGGCGCGCTGCCTGCGGTCGACGCGTCCTTGCGCGGCTATCCGCACGCGCCCTGGATGCGGATCTCCGACGACCCGCCCGGTGACCTGCTCGCCACCGGGCCCGTGGTGGGGCTGCTGCGCCGCAACGAGGTGTGGCACGCGTGGATGTTCAGGTCGACGGACTTCTGCTGGGCTGCGATCGACACGCTGGACCGGACGCATCCCTATGAGGTGCTGGCCTCGCTGGCGTTCCTGGCCTCGGCGCAGGACCGGCCGCGGGCGCAGGGCGCGGTGGAGCGGCTGGGGCGACTGGTGCGCGAGCAGGGTCTGGCGCTACTGGAGCCCGAGCGCGCCGGGCAGGTCGCACCGCCGACCGGATACGCGCCGGGCGAACACCACTTCGCCCATGACTTCGCGTCCTCCCCCGACTCGGCCGCCCGGTCGTGGTTCACCGACACCGAGATGGAACGGTCGCTGGACCATCTCGCGGCGCAGCAGGCCGACGACGGAGGCTGGCCGATCACCTGGCGCGAGTGGGCGCCGGGTTCCGCGCTCGAGGGGCGGCCCATGGTGACGATCGAGGCGCTGCGGACGCTTCGCGCGTACGGCCGTCTGGGCTGACGTCGAGGCCGCGCGGGTAAGGAGCGCTGATCCAGGTGCCCGGTCCTTACGCCGGTGACCGGGCGCCGGATGTCGCGGAGGACCCGCCCGGGGCTCACATGCCGGAGACGGCCCGTACGGCAGCGGTCACGACGACGGCCGCGGCCACCACCACGAGGAAGGGCGCCCGCAGCAGGAGGGCGACGGCCGCCGCCGCGAGTCCGGCCGAGCGCGCGTCCACGGCCAGCCGCAGTCCGCTGGTGCCGAAGGTCTGCAAGGCGGTGAGTGCTGCGAGGAGTGCGATGGGCACGAGCGCGGCGAGGCGCTTGACCAGGGGGCGTTCCAGTAGTCCCGCCGGTACGGACAGGCCCAGCAGTTTGACCGCGTAGCAGCCGAGGGCCGTCACGATGACGGCGATCCAGGTACTCGCTCCTGTGCTCATTCCTCTCCCTCTCCCCGTGCCTGTACTGGTGTCCGCTCCGGCTTCCGTACGGCTCCTGATGCGTCCTTTCCGGTGCGCTTCGCACGGGTGACGGCCAGGACGAGGGGCGCGGCCAGGGCGGCGACCAGGACCGGGACTCCGGCGGGCAGGAGTGGCAGGCAGACAAGGCCGAGCAGGACGGCGACCGCGGCGACCGCCCGTTCGGCGCGCCCCTTGACCATGGGGGCGAGGAGCGCGAGGAAGACGGCGGGACCTGCGGCGTCCAGCCCCCAGGAGGCGGGGTCGCCGAGCGCCGAAGCGCCCAGGGCGCCAATGAGGGTGGTCAGATTCCACAGGGCGTAGAGGCTGACTCCGGTGACGGTGAAGCCCAGCCGCGCGGAGGCGCGGTCCTTCTGCGCCAACGCGACCGCGGAGGTCTCGTCGATGACCCACTGCGCGGCCAGTGGCCGTATCGCGGCGGGCAGGCGGAGGAGTTGGGAGAGCCGGAGACCGTAGAAGGCGTTGCGGGTGCCGAGGAAGAAGGCGCCCGCGGCTGCCGCGAAGGGGTTGCCGCCCGCTCCCAGCGCGCTGACCAGGGCGAATTGCGACGCTCCGGTGAACACCAGCAGGGACAGGGCGCAGGTCTGGGCGAGTGCGAGCCCGGCTCCGGCGGAGGTCACGCCGAAGGCGAAGCCGGAGAGCCCGACGGCGACGCCGACGCCGAGGGCGTCGCGGACGACCTGGGCGCGTGCGGAGCGCGGCTGCCGGTCCGCCAGCCCGGTGGGTTCCCTGTGGTCGGCGGATTCCGCGGGTTCTGTGGCTATCGGATGTCCCGTCACCCGCATGAGGCTAGGGACGGCGGGACAGCGGGTCTTGTACGTTCTTGCGCTCGCGTTGGTAGGCGCCGGGCGGGACGCCGACGATCCGGGCGAAGTGCCGGTTGAGGTGGGGCTGGTCGGTGAAGCCGACGGTGGCCGCCGTGTCGGCCGGGCTGACGCCTGTGTCGAGCAGGCGGCGGGCGGCCCTGACCCTTTCACCGGTCAGCCAGGCGTGCGGCGGCAGTCCGTAAGCGGCCTTGAAGGCGCGCAGCAGGGCGAAGGGGCCGGTGCCGAGCTCGCGGGCCAGTTCCTCCAGGCTCGGCGGGGCCGCCAGGCGGGTGGCCAGCAGGTCGCGGGCGCGGGCCGCGACGCCCGCGCCGCCGTTGAGCACGGGGCCGGGGGCCGCGGAGCTCGCGTGGCGGGCGAGCATCCGGGCGACGACGAGGCGCAGCTGCGTGTCGGCGGCGAGCGCGTTGTCCCCTTCGGCGGCGCGGTGGACGGCGGCGATCATGCGGGCGGTCACGGGGTCGTCGAGTACAGAGGCGTTGAAGGACGGGGTGCCGCGCAGCGCCGTGGTCTCCGCGGCGACGGCGGCGACCACGGCGGGCGAGGGGTAGAGGACGCGGTAGCTCCAGCCCTCCTCGACGCCCGCGTAGGCGGTGTGCGGGGTCTCGGGGTTGATCAGGACGACCGCGCCCGCGCCCGCCCGCTCGGCTCCGCCGGGCAGCCCGATGCCCTCGACGCCGCCGGTGACCGCCGCGATCACGTAGCTGTCGTGGGCGTGCCGGGTGAAGGTGTGCCGGACGTAGCGGGCACGCAGCAGGTCGACCCCGGGCAGTCCGGGGTGTTCCCAGTACCTGGCCTGCTCTCGCACCGTCACACGGCCATTGTGGACTGGTGGCGGACGGGTGGCGGACCGGGGCGTCCAGCGAGTTATCCACAGGCTGAGGGGTCGGCCGCCGCGCGGTGTCGGTGCGGCGAGGCAGGATGGATGCCATGTCCAGTCGCAGCAGTCTCGACGCGTTCTCCCCGGCCACCCGCGCGTGGTTCACGGGGGCGTTCAGCGAGCCCACCGACGCCCAGGCCGGGGCGTGGTCGGCCATCGCCGAGGGCTCCGACGTGCTGGTCGTCGCGCCGACCGGTTCCGGCAAGACGCTGGCGGCCTTCCTCGCCGCCCTGGACCGGCTGGCCAGCACCCCGCCGCCCGCCGAGGCCCGCCGCCGGTGCCGGGTGCTGTACGTGTCGCCGCTGAAGGCGCTCGCGGTGGACGTCGAGCGCAATCTGCGCAGCCCGCTCGCCGGGCTGCGGCAGGAGTCGGTGCGGCTGGGGCTGCCGGAGCCCGAGGTGCGGGTCGGCATCCGCTCGGGCGACACGCCTCCGGCGGAGCGGCGGGCGCTGGTGACCAGGCCACCGGACATTTTGATCACCACCCCCGAATCTCTGTTCCTGATGCTCACCTCCGCCGCGCGGGAGGCGCTGAGCGGGGTCGAGACCGTGATCCTGGACGAGGTGCACGCGGTCGCGGGCACCAAGCGCGGGGCGCATCTGGCGCTCTCCCTGGAGCGGCTGGACGAGTTCCTTGACCGGCCCGCCCGCCGGATCGGACTGTCGGCGACCGTCCGGCCGGTGGACGAGATCGCCCGCTATCTGTCACCGCGCCGCAAGGTGACGATCGTCCAGCCGCCGTCGCAGAAGCGGTTCGACCTGTCGGTGGTCGTGCCGGTGGAGGATCTGGGCGAGCTCGGCGGTTCCCCGGTGGCCGAGCACACCGGGCCGGCGGCGGGTCCCGCCGAGCGGGCCTCGATCTGGCCGCATGTGGAGGAGCGGATCGCCGACCTGGTGCAGGCGCACCGCTCCACGATCGTCTTCGCCAATTCGCGCCGTCTGGCGGAGCGACTGTGCAATCGGCTCAATGAGATCGCCTACGAGCGGGCCGAGGGCGAGGCGCTGCCCGAGGCGCACTCCCCCGCCGAGATCATGGCCCAGTCCGGTGCCGCCAAAGGCACTCCGCCAGTGCTGGCCAGGGCCCACCACGGCTCGGTGTCCAAAGAGCAGCGGGCCCTGGTGGAAGAGGACCTGAAGGCGGGGCGACTGCCCGCGGTCGTCGCGACCTCCAGCCTTGAGCTGGGGATCGACATGGGTGCGGTCGATCTGGTGGTGCAGGTGGAGTCGCCGCCCTCGGTCGCGTCCGGTCTGCAACGGGTCGGGCGCGCGGGGCACCAGGTGGGAGCGGTCTCCACCGGGGTCGTCTTCCCCAAGTACCGCGGTGATCTGGTGCAGTCCGCCGTGGTGACCGAGCGGATGCGGCAGGGCGCGATCGAGTCGCTGCGGGTGCCCGCGAACCCGCTGGACGTGCTGGCCCAGCAGATCGTGGCGATGACCGCGCTCGACACCTGGGACGTGGACGACCTGCTGGCCCTGGTGCGGCGTGCGGCGCCGTTCTCCGCGCTGCCCCACTCCGCCTACATCGCGGTTCTCGACATGCTGGCCGGGCGCTACCCCTCGGACGCCTTCGCCGAACTGCGACCGCGCCTGGTGTGGGACCGGGTGGCGAACACGGTGACCGGGCGCCCCGGCACCCAGCGGCTCGCCGTCACTTCCGGCGGCACGATCCCCGACCGCGGGCTGTTCGGGGTGTTCCTGGCGGGCTCCGACCCGAAGAAGGGCGGCGGCCGGGTCGGGGAGCTGGACGAGGAGATGGTGTACGAGTCCCGGGTCGGGGACGTCTTCACCCTGGGCACCACCTCGTGGCGGATCGAGGACATCACCCGCGACCGGGTCCTGGTCTCGCCCGCGCCGGGAGTGCCGGGACGGCTGCCGTTCTGGAAGGGCGACCAACTCGGCCGCCCGCTCGAACTCGGCCGTGCGCTGGGCGCGTTCCTGCGCGAGGTGGGCGCGCTGGCACCGGAGCGGGCCAGGGAGCGGCTGACGGCGGCCGGTCTCGACACCTGGGCGTCGGACAACGTGCTGTCGTACCTGGCCGAGCAGCGGCAGGCGTGCGGTCATGTGCCGGACGACCGGACGATCGTGGTCGAGCGGTTCCGCGACGAGTTGGGCGACTGGCGGGTCGTCATCCACTCCCCCTTCGGCGCGCAGGTGCACGCGCCGTGGGCGCTGGCGCTCGGCGCGCGGCTCCAGGAGCGCTACGGCCTGGACGCCCAGGCGATGCACGCCGACGACGGGATCGTGCTGCGGCTGCCGGACGCCGACTTGATGGGCCTGGATCTGCTGGACTCCGATCCGGTGCTGCGCGGCGCGGAGTTCGACCCCGAGCAGTCGCCGGTGGGCGCGGCGGATGTCGCCTTCGACAAGGGCGAGGTCGAACAGCTCGTCACCGATCAGGTGGGCGGCTCGGCCCTGTTCGCCTCCCGGTTCCGCGAGTGCGCCGCCCGCGCCCTGCTGTTGCCGCGCCGCGACCCCGGAAAGCGCACCCCGTTGTGGCAGCAGCGCCAGCGTGCCTCGCAATTGCTCCAGGTCGCCTCGGAGTTCGGCTCCTTCCCGATCGTCCTTGAGGCGGTCCGCGAATGCCTTCAGGACGTCTTCGACGTGCCGGGCCTGGTGGAGCTGATGGGCGACATCGAGGCCCGCAGGGTGCGGCTGGTCGAGGTGACCACGCCCGAGCCGTCGCCCTTCGCCCGCTCGTTGCTGTTCGGCTATGTGGCGCAGTTCCTCTACGAGGGTGACTCGCCGCTGGCTGAGCGGCGGGCCGCGGCGCTGTCGCTGGACTCGCGGCTGCTGGCGGAACTGCTGGGGCAGGCGGAGCTGCGCGAGTTGCTGGACGCCGACGTCCTGGCCGAGCTGGACACCGAATTGCAGTGGCTGACCGAGGACCGGCGGGTGAAGAGCTCCGAGGGGGTCGCGGATCTGCTGCGGGTGCTCGGGCCACTGACCGGCGCGGAGTTGGCCGCGCGGGGCGCGGAGCCGGTGTGGGCGGAGGAGTTGGAGACGGCCAGGCGCGCGATCCGGGTGCGGATCGCCGGGGCGGAGCACTGGGCGGCGGTCGAGGACGCGGGGCGGTTGCGGGACGCGCTCGGTACGGCGCTGCCGGTGGGCGTGCCGGTGGCGTTCACCGAGCCGGTGAAGGACCCGCTGGGGGATCTGCTCGCCCGGTACGCGCGCACGCACGGTCCATTCACGACCAAGGAGGCGGCCGGGAGATTCGGCCTGGGCGCTGCGGTCGCGGACGGGACGCTGCAACGGCTGACGGCGGCGGGCCGTACGGTGCAGGGCGAATTCCGGCCGGGCGGCGCGGGCCAGGAGTGGTGCGACGCGACGGTGCTGCGGCGGTTGCGGCGCCGCTCGCTGGCGGCGCTGCGGCAGGAGTTGGAGCCCGTGCCGCCCGCCACACTCGGCGTCTTCCTCCCGCAGTGGCAGCACGTGGGCACGCACAGCCTGCGTGGTCCCGACGGGCTGGTGCGGGCCGTGGAGCAGTTGCAGGGCGCGTCCGTGCCCGCGTCGGCGCTGGAGAAGCTGGTGCTGCCGTCCCGGGTGACGGGCTACAACCCGGCGATGCTGGACGAGTTGACGGCCTCCGGCGAGATCCTGTGGGCGGGGGCGGGCGCGCTGCCGGGCAAGGACGGCTGGGTATCGCTCTACCTCGCCGACAGCGCCCCTCTGCTGCTGCCCGCCCCGCAGCCGCTGGAGCTGTCCCCGCTGCACGAAGCGGTGCTGGCCGCGCTGTCCGGCGGCTACGGTCTCTTCTTCCGGCAGATCGCCGAGCAGGTCCGGGCGGCGGGCCAGGACACCACCGATCCCCAACTGGCCGACGCCGTCTGGGACCTGGCCTGGTCGGGACGGCTCACCAACGACACGCTGTCGCCGCTCAGGGCGCTCCTCGGCTCGGGACGTACCGCGGGTTCCACCGCGCACCGGGCGCCGCGGTCCGTGCCGCGCGGCCGGTACAGCTCGCTGGCGACTCGCGCCCCGCGTGCGACGGCGTCCCGCTCCGGTCCGCCGACCACCGCGGGCCGCTGGTCCCTCGTACCGTCCGCCGAACCCGACCCCACGCTGCGGGCGCACGCCCTCACGCACACGCTGCTCGACCGGCACGGCGTGGTCACCCGGGGCGCCGTGGCCGCCGAGGGCGTCGCGGGCGGCTTCTCCGCGGCCTACCGGGTGCTCGCGGCCTTCGAGGAGACCGGGCAGGCCCGGCGCGGCTACGTGGTGGAGGGACTGGGAGCGGCACAATTCGCCATGGACGGCGCCGTCGACCGGCTGCGCGCCCTGAGCACGGCGCGCGACCGCGAGGAGGAGCACGCCGCCCGCGCCCGTACGGTGGTGCTCGCCGCCGCCGACCCCGCGAACGCCTATGGCGCGGCCCTCCCCTGGCCCGAGCAGCCTGCGGGCGTCACCCACAAACCGGGCCGCAAAGCCGGCGCCTTGGTCGTGCTCATCGACGGAGAGCCCGCCCTCTACGTCGAGCGCGGCGGCAAGACGCTGCTGGCGTGGCCCGACGACGAGATACGTCTCCAGGCCGCCGCGGACGCGCTGGCGCTGGCCGTCCGCGAGGGCGCGCTGGGCCGCCTCACGGTGGAGCGAACCAATGGTGAGTCGGCCCTCACCTCGCCCCTCGGCCGTGCTCTGGAAGCCGCGGGCTTCCACGCCACTCCGCGCGGTCTGCGCCTGCGGGACGGCGGATAGAGCCCGGTCGGGCTGAGGGCGGCGGAGGCGGAGGGCCACTGCGAGGGGCAGTCGCGCGAGCCGAGTGCCCCTGCCTGGCGCCTCAGGGAGTCGCCCCGGTCTGCGGGCCGCTCGGAGGCGCCCGCCGCCGTGCGCGTCTCACCCCGCCCTGGGCGACCGGGCGCGGGCTCGCCGCGGCCGGTCGCCCGCCCCGGCGAGGCGGGGACCGGGGAGGGTGCCTGGGGCGGGCGCCCGCGTCAGGTCGTGGCGCGGAGTTGTTGGGCGATGGCGTCGAAGCCACGGCGTTCGGCGTGTTGGAGAGGGGTGACGCCGTCGGCGTCGGAGAGGGAGGGGGAAGCATGGGCGTCAAGGAGGAGTCGGACGATTTCCTGGTGGTCGGAGCCGCCGTCGCCGAGGATGACGGCTTCGAGGAGGGCGGTCCAGCCGAGCCGGTTGACGTGGTTGACGTCGATGTCGGTCTCGGCGAGGACGGCACGGACGTAGGCGACGTGGCCGCGTTCGGAGGCGGGGATGACGGAGACGCCGCCGAAACGGTTGGTGAGGGTCAGGTCGGGGTGCGCGGGCAGCAGGGCGCGCATCATCTCGACGCTGCCGGTCACGCCGGTGACCAGCCAGGGGGTGTCCTGACGGTAGTCCCGCGCGTCGGGGTCGGCCCCGGCGGCGACCAGTCTGCGGGCCGCCTCGGGGTGGTCGGCGAGCGCGGCGAGCAGCAGCGGGGTGCGCCGTTGGTCGTCACGGGTCTCGATGTCCGCGCCCCCGTCGAGCAGGGCGGTCACCTGCTCCGCGTCGCCGCAGTGGGCGGCGTCCAGAAGCCTGGTGTTCAGGTCG
The DNA here is from genome assembly GCF_014596445.1 of Streptomyces sp. CBMA29. GTDB lineage: Bacteria > Actinomycetota > Actinomycetes > Streptomycetales > Streptomycetaceae > Actinacidiphila. The sequence goes on from NZ_MECL01000271.1 coordinate 123,888, forward strand.
GCCATGCCGGTGTCTCCTCCTTCTCCCGAATGCTTCTCCGGGTTTTCCCGCTTCTCCCGCTTCTCCCGCTTCTCCGGCTTCTCCGGTGCTTCGGGCTTTTCGCACGCCTCACGTCTGTCGGGCGCCGAGGTGATTGTCCCCCCGCCCGTCGGCCTTCAATGGCCGAGCGTTGCCGCTCCCGCCTGGGCGAACTGCTCGTCCTGGTCGCCGCTGGGCGCGCCGGCGACGCCGACCGCCGCGACGGGCCCGCTCTTGGCCGTGACCGGAACGGCGCCCGCGAGGAACAGCGTGCCGGGGATGTCCTTGAGCTGCGGGGTCTGCTGGAGGCGCTTGGAGAGTTCGGAGGTGGGGGCGTTCCAGGACACGGCGGTGTACGCCTTGCGCTCGGCGGACTCGTACGACTGGGGTCCCGCGCCGTCGCCGCGCAGGGTGACGACGGTGTTGCCGTCCCGGTCGACGACGGCGACGGTGACGTGCTGACCGGCGCGGTTCGCGGCGTTGAGGGCCGCCTGCGCGGCCTTCGTCGCGGCGGCGGTGGTGAGCCGGTCGACCTGACGGGTGTCCTTACCGTTCGCGGCGACGCTCACCGAGGCGGGGGCGGCCTTGCCGGACGCGGCCGGAGCGGCGGCGGTCGCGGAGACGGCTCCGAAGGTGGCCGCGCCGACGGCTGCGACGGCCACGGCGCCGGTCAGGACGCGGGTACGGGACGACATCTTCTTCATGGACGTTCCAACTCCTCGGGTCTGCGGGCCCGCCTTCGCGCTCCCGCCTCTGCCTTCGATCCTCGGGCCGGACCGGGGCCGCGCCGGTCCGCGATACGGATCGCCCGCGCGGGCATGATGGAGGACAGGCGGGTCATCCGATCGGTCTATGCGCGGGCCGTTCCGGCAGGTCACGCTGCGAATGGCGGCCGGTCACCGGGTCGCCCCCTCGTACCGCTCGCAGCGCCCCGACCCCGCCCTCGACCAGGAGCCCCGATGCACAGCTCGCCGCCGCTCGGCCAGGACCGGGACACACCCCCGGCCACGGCGCCGGCTCCGGAGCCGAACCGGAGGCAGGAGTCAGAGCTGAGGCCGGAATCGGAGCGGGAGGCTGAGACGAGCCCTGACCCGGACGGTTGGTGGCTGGCGGCGGTCATGAACGGCGCCTTCGTCGTCCTCCTCGCGGGCGCGCTCATCCGCTTCATCGACCGGCACCCCGACAGCGGTCGCCTGCCGTGGGTGATCGGGCTGAGCGTCACGCTCACGGTCCTCCAGTTCGCGGGCCGCCGGCTCGGGCGGCGACGCGAACCGCTCCCCCGTGGGTGGGAGCTGGCACGGCTCGCCGCACTCGTCGCCTGTTGGACCGCCGTCGTCCTGCTGGCACCGAGCTTCGCCTGGTGCGCCGTCCCGCTCATCTACACGGGCCTGCGGTCGCTGCCGACCCGGGCGGCCGTGGCGCTCGTGGCCGCGCTCGCCGTACTCGTCGTCATCGCGGAACTGCGGCTGGCGGACGGGACGGACCCCAATCTGGTGCTGCTGCCGCCCGCCGTCGCCACCCTCGCGACCGCCGTCTTCGTCCACATGCGGCGGCAGACCGGCCGCCAGCAGGCCCTCATCGACGATCTGGTGCGGACCCGCCGCGAACTGGCGGCCACCGAACGGCGCGAGGGCACCCTCGCGGAACGGCAACGGCTGTCGATGGAGATCCACGACAGCCTCGCGCAGGGCCTGTCCAGCCAGCGGATGCTACTCCAGGCCGCGGACCGGATCTGGGAGACGGCGCCGGACGCCGCCCGCGGCCACGTCCGTACCGCCACCGCCGTGGCCGAGCAGAATCTCGCCGAAGCACGCCGCTTCGTGCACGACCTCACGCCCGCCGCGCTCGTCGGACAGGGCCTGGACGACGCCCTGCGCGCGCTCGCCGCGAAGCACTCGGAAGAATCCGAAGACACCGAAGACACCGACCACTCACCGCGGTCCGGGCCCTCGGCCCTCACGGTCCGCTGCCACGTGGAGGGCGCGCCCGTACCGCTCCCGGACCGTACGCGGTCGGCGCTGCTGCGGATCGCGCAGGGCGCGCTCGCCAACACCGCGGAGCACGCCGGGGCCACCCATGCCACGCTCACGCTCACATATCTCGACGACCAGGTGCTGCTCGACGTCTCCGACGACGGGCGCGGCTTCGATCCGGCCACCGTCGCCGCCACCGGCGTACGCGGCCATGGACTGCCCGCGATCCGCGCAAGGGTGGGCCAGCTCGGCGGCACCCTGAGCATCGAGTCCGCCCCCGGCGAGGGCACCGTGCTGTCCGTCGCCGTCCCCCTCGAATCCCTGGAGGCCGCGCTGTGACCGAGATCCGTCCCGTCCGTCTCGTGGTCTGCGACGACCACGCCGTGGTGCGTGCCGGACTGATGGCGCTGCTGGCCAGCGCGGACGGCATCGAGGTGGTGGGCGAAGCGGGCAGCGGCGAGGAGGCCGTCGCGATGGCGGCGAAGACGCGGCCGGACGTGGTCCTCATGGACCTCCAGCTCGGTCCGGGGATCGACGGCGTCGAGGCCACCCGCCGGATCGCCGCCGCCGCGGCCCAGGTCCAGGCCCAAGCCCAAGCACCGGCACCGGCACCGGCACCGGCACCGGCCGAATCCGTTCGGCCGGAGACGCCCGGAACAGCCGCCACGCCCGAAACAGGCACGGCGCCCGGCGGCCCGTACGTCCTCGTCCTCACCACGTACGACACCGACGCCGACATCACCCGCGCCATCGAGGCGGGCGCGACCGGCTACCTGCTGAAGGCCGAGCGCCCGGAGGAGCTGTTCTCCGCGATCCGCGCCGCCGCGCAGGGCCGCACCGCGCTGTCGCCACCCGTCGCGGGGCGCGTGATGGCCCATATGCGGTCGCCGGGACCGCAGTTGACCGCCCGAGAGCGCGACATTCTCGGCCAACTCGCCCGCGGCCTCGGCAACCGCGACATCGCCCGCGCCCTCTTCATCAGCGAGGCCACCGTCAAGACCCACCTCGGCCGGATCTACGACAAGCTCGGCGTCGACACCCGTGCGGGCGCGGTGGCCGCGGCGACCGAACGCCGCCTGCTCGGCTGATCCCGAGCCCCGAACCCCGAACTCGGACCCCGGCACCCCGCCACCCCGGCACCCCGCCACCAGGGGCGCACCCGAACCCCCGACCGTCCCGACGTGACCCCCGACCCCACCCCGCGTCATCATGGACAGATGCCCGAGGGAGACACGGTCTGGCTGACGGCCCGCCGACTGCATGACGCGCTGGCGGGGCGCGCCCTCGTGCGGGCGGACCTGCGGGTGCCGCAGTTGGCCACGGCCGATCTGACCGGCCGCCGGGTCCTGGAAGTCGTGAGCCGCGGCAAGCACCTCCTGACCCGGCTGGACGGCGGCGCGACGCTCCACTCGCATCTGCGGATGGAGGGCTCCTGGCACCTGTACGCGCCCGGTGAGCACTGGCGCGGCGGTCCCGCCCACCAGATCAGGGCGGTGCTGGAGACGGAGCACAGGACGGCCGTCGGATACCGGCTGCCGGTGCTGGCGCTGCTGCCGACCGCCGAGGAGTCCGAGGCCGTCGGCCACCTGGGCCCCGATCTGCTCGGGCCCGGCTGGGACCCGACGCGGGCGCTGGCGCGGCTGGTCGCGGAGCCGGAGCGGGAGATCGCCGAGGCGCTGCTCGACCAGCGCAATATGGCGGGGCTCGGCAATGTGTACGTGGTCGAGCTGTGTTTTCTGCGCGGGGTGACGCCGTGGACGACGGTCGGCGAGGTCAGGGCGCCGGAGAAGGTGGTCGCGCTGGCGAAGCGGCTGCTGGAGGCGAACAAGGAGCGCCCCGGCCACATCACCACGGGCGATACGCGGCGCGGCCGTACGCACTGGGTCTACGACCGGGCGAACCGGCCGTGTCTGCGCTGCGGCACCACGGTCAGGACCGACCGACACGGCAGGGCGGACCAGAGCCGGGTCGCGTACTGGTGCCCGAGCTGCCAGAAAGGTCCGCCCCCGCACAGCAATTGACGGACCGTCAGATTCAGTCGTACGGTCGGACGCATGACGGTCACGGCGTACGACCTCAGCGGGCGGGTCGCCCTGGTCACCGGAGCGGCGAGCGGGATCGGCCGGGCCAGCGCGCGGTCGCTGGCGTCAGCGGGCGCGGTCGTGGTGTGCGCGGACCGGGACGAGCCGGGGGTACGCGAGACGGCAGCGCTGATCGACAAGGCCGGCGGGCGGGCCGAACCCAGGGCGCTCGACGTCACCGACAAGGCGGCCATCGCCCGGACCGTCGCCGGCATCGTCCGGGATCACGGCGGCCTCGACATACTGGCGGCCGTCGCCGGGATCATGCACAGCAGCGGCGTCCTCGACACCAGCGACGACGACCTGGACCGCGTTCTGGCGGTGAATTTCCGCGGGGTGCTGCACTGCGCCCAGGAGGCGGCCCGCGCGATGGCCGACCGCGGCGGCGGCAGCATCATCACGATGTCGTCCAGCGCGATCGACACGGGCGCGCGCGGCCTGCTCTGTTACAGCGTGTCCAAGGCGGCCGTCGTCCAGCTCACCAAGACCCTCGCCACCGAACTGGGCCCGCTCGGCATCCGCGCCAACACCGTGGCCCCCGGTTTCATCCGCACCCCGATGACCGCGCACTACGGCACCGGCGCCGACGGGGTGTTCGACGAGAGGGCGCAGGCCCGCGCCGAGGAGTCGCTGGCGCGCATGTCCCCGCTGGGCCGGGTCGGCAGGCCCGAGGACGTGGCCCCGGCCGTGCTCTACCTCGCCTCAGACGCCTCCGCCTTCGTCACCGGCCAGATCCTCCGCCCCAACGGCGGGGTGGCCATGCCCTGGTAGGACGCATCCCCGGAATCCGGCGTCGGGCGACAACCGTCCGGTCCGCACCCGTTCCATCGGCCCCCGCGGAACCGACGGCCCGTCCGCGTCACCCGCCACAGCCGCCCGCATCCGCCGCTTCACCGTCGGCACAGCGTGCAGCGGTATGAGCCCGAGACTCCAGCCGCCCGCGGCCATCGCACCCTCCCACGGCCCGACGGCCTCCGGCCGTATCCACAGGCGCAGTACCGCCCACCACCACAGCAGCCCGCAGACGAGCGCGAAAAGGACGGCGGCGGAGCGTACGGCCAGGCCGGACCCCGTACGACGGACACCGGATTCCGCACGGCGGCCGGCGCATCCCGTACGGCGGATCGCAGAACCGTCCAGCGTCTCCCGGTCCGGCAGCCGCACCGGTGACCGACACCATGACCGACGCCATGACCGGCCCCACACCCGGTCCGTGGCCTGGAGCACGCGAACTCGCGGTGCACGCATGGCCGCCTCCTTCGGACCCCCGAGGTTGCGGCGGGAGGCCGCCCGCGGCGGGTCCCGTACTCAGGTGCGATGCCCTGCCGCCAAGATCGCTAGCCGCGCGCCGACAGGCCCCGGGCAACGTTCACCCGAAAGGGTCACTGCGCGGCCACGACCAGTGGCGACATATGCACCCAAAGCGACATTCCAGCCGCGTCAGACGTTCTCGGCCTGGAACATCCAGTGGAACTTCTCGATGTCGGCGGTGATCCCGATCAGGATGTCCTGGCTGACCGGATCGGGCTGCTCGGTGGTCTCGATCCGCTCGCGCATCCGCACGATCACGGCGTCCAGCGCGGCGACCATGATCTCGACGACCTCGGTGTCCTTGACCCAGCCGTCGGTCACCGTGTCGATCCCGCTGGTCTCGGCGACCGTGCGGGCCCGCCCGTCGGGCGTCACGCCGATCGCGGAGGCCCGCTCGGCGACCGTGTCGGAGTGCAGCCGGGCGGTGTCGACGACCTCGTCGAGCTGGAGATGGACAGAGCGGAAGCGCGGGCCGACGACATTCCAGTGCACCTGCTTGGCGAGCAGCGACAGGTCCACGAGGTCCACCAGAGCGCCTTGCAGCGCGTCTCCGACGGTCTTCCGGTCCGGCTCCGACAGCGGGCTCTTGACGACAGTCATGCGGTTCTCTCCTAGCGGATCGACACCATGAGGTCCGTTTCGCCCCCCTTGACCCTCCCCGCCTACCCTGCCTCGGGCTCGTACACATGGCAAAAGCACGAACGACAGCACGAACGACAACGCGGACGAAACGCGGACGAAAGCGCGGCCCGAAGCACGGCGAAAGCGCGGCCGACGTACGGGCACACGCCGACGGCCCCGACCGGGTGCGAGCCGGTCGGGGCCGTAGGAACAAGCGGGTCAGAAGGCTAGGCGGCGACCACGTCGACAGCCTCGGCAGACTTCTTGGGCGCCTTGATAGTGATCCGATCGTCCGGTGTGGACGTCATGGACGTGACAGAAGTGACCGCACCCAGCAGGGGCCGCATCGGCGCGGCAGTGGTCTCGGACGCCGCCGACTGTGCCAGCTCGGCAAGCGACAGATCGTCACTGACCTCCCGCATCACCTCGGACATAGGAAGGTCCAAGGCGTCGCAGATCGCCGAGAGCAGCTCGGATGACGCTTCCTTCTGCCCCCGTTCGACCTCTGACAGATAGCCCAGGGAAACCCGGGCGGACGAAGAGACCTCACGCAGGGTGCGGCCCTGGCGCTGGCGCTGCCGACGCAGCACGTCACCAAGCAGGCGACGGAGCAGGATCATCGGTGGCTCCCTCCTCGGACCGCGAATCCGCATCCTCTTCGCCCCACCGTACCGCCTCGGGCACCGGCCGTGCGGGGAGCGATGTCGTGTTCACTCAGGGCTGCAAACATCCCTTCCCCCCGTGTTCTTCCCTATCCTTCGCCTCCGGACTCTTCTCGGGGCGGGTCTTCCTCAGCTCCGAGGTCAGCAGTTCGAATACGGCGGCCACGGTCGCCCGCCGGATCTCCGTACGGTCACCCGACAGCCTGAGTGCGGCGCCCACCGCACCGCCGGGACCCGCGACGGCCACGAACACCGTGCCCACCGGCTGCCCGTCCTGCGGGTCGGGTCCCGCGACCCCGGTGGTCGCGGCGCCCCAGTCGGCGCCGAGCCGGTCCCGTACGCCCTCGGCCATCTCGCCGGCCACCTGGGCGTCCACCGCGCCGCGTGCGGCCAGCAGGCCCGCGTCCACCCCGAGCAGCTCGTGCTTGAGGGCGGTCGCGTACGCCGTCACCGAGCCGCGGAAGGTCCGGGAGGCGCCGGGCACCCCGGTCAGCTCCGCGGCCACCAGACCGCCGGTCAGGGACTCCGCGACGGCCAGCGTCCGGCCGCGCTCGTCCAGCAGCCGCAGTACCTCGGCCGCGTCCGCCCGCCCAGCGGCGGTCATACGCCCTGCGGTCGCTCGGCCCCGGCCTCGGCTTCCAGTTCGGCGCCGGCCACGGAATCCGCCGCGGTCGCGCCCGCCGGGGCAGGGGCCGGGGCCGGAGCGGCGGCCGCTTCCGCGACCGCCTCGGAGGCCGCCGCGACCGCGGCGCGCTCCGCCGCCAGTCCCGCGCGCCGCAGGACGACCGCCTGCCGTACGTAGTCGAAGCCGGTGGCGACGGTCAGGACGACCGCGGCGCCCATCATCCAGGCCCGTACGGTGGCCAGCGGGCCGGTCAGGATCAGGACGTACATGCCGACGGCGATGCCCTGCGTGAGCGTCTTGAGCTTGCCGCCCCGGCTGGCGGGGATCACGCCGTGCCTGATCACCCAGAACCGCAGGGCGGTGATGCCCAGTTCACGGAAGAGGATGACGACGGTGACCCACCAGGGCAGGTCGCCGAGGGCGGACAGGCCGACGAGCGCCGCGCCCATGATCGCCTTGTCGGCGATGGGGTCGGCGATCTTGCCGAAGTCGGTGACCAGGCCGTAGCGGCGGGCCAGCTCGCCGTCGAAGAGGTCGGTGATCATCGCGACGGCGAAGGCGGCCCAGGCGAAGGAGCGCCAGGCCGGGTCGTGCCCGTCGCCGTGCACGAGCAGCAGCACGAAGCCGGGGACCAGGACCAGCCGGGCCATCGTGAGCATGTTCGCGATGTTCCACAGATCGGCCTTGGGCAGCACCGCGTCCCCGAGGTGGTCGGGGGCCGAGGAGGCGGGGGCGGCGGGCGCGGGGGCTCCGGTCATCTGCCCACCTCCTGCAGGCCGCGCGAAGCGCCGGTCACGCCCTCGGCCGCGGTCGTCGTATCGGTGCCGCCCCCGGTCACGCCTGTCGTGTCCGCCGTGTCCTGAAGCACGTCCAGCGGCTCCGCGATCAGGTCCACGCCCTCGGTCGCCGTCACCTTCGCCATGACGAAGGTCCCCGGCAGCGGCGCGGAAGCGCCGTCGGGCACCGTCAGCACGACCTGCCCGTCGGTCTCCGGCGCCTGGTGGTCGGCCCGGCCGGTCACCTCGCCGGTCTCCTCGTCCACCGCCTCGACCAGCACCCGTACGGTCGCGCCCAGCCGCTCCTCCGCGCGCTGCGCGGTCAGCTCCTCGGCCAGCCGCGAGACCCTGGCGAGCCTGGCGGCGACCACGTCCTCGTCGAGCTTGTCGCCGAAGGTCGCCGCCTCCGTACCGTCCTCGTCGGAGTAGCCGAACACGCCGATGGCGTCCAGCCTCGCGGAGCCCAGGAACCGTTCCAGCTCGGCCAGATCGGCTTCCGTCTCGCCGGGGAAGCCGACGATGAAGTTCGAGCGGACACCCGCCTCCGGGGCCTTGGCCCGGATGGTGTCCAGCAGTTCGAGGAAGCGGTCGGTGTCTCCGAAGCGGCGCATGGCCCGCAGTACGGCGGGCGCGGAGTGCTGGAAGGACAGGTCGAAGTACGGGACGACACCCGGAGTGCCGGTGAGCGCGTCGATGAGGCCGGGGCGCATCTCGGCGGGCTGGAGGTAGCTGACCCGGACCCGCTCGACGCCGTCGACCGCCGCCAGTTCCGGCAGCAGCGTCTCCAGCAGGCGGATGTCGCCGAGGTCCTTGCCGTACGAGGTGTTGTTCTCGCTGACCAGCATCACCTCCTTGACGCCCTCTCCGGCCAGCCAGCGGGTCTCGCCGAGGACGTCGGAGGGGCGGCGGGAGATGAAGGAGCCGCGGAAGGACGGGATCGCGCAGAAGGTGCAGCGGCGGTCGCAGCCGGAGGCGAGCTTCACGGAGGCGACGGGTCCCGAGTCCAGGCGGCGGCGCAGCGGCGCGCGCGGACCGGAGGCGGGCGCGACGCCCTCGGGCAGATCGGCGGGCGCCTCGGCCGCGAAGTCCCCGGAAGCCCCAAGAGCGCTCGCGGCGGCCCCGACCGGCTCCTCGCCCGGCGTCCCGTGCCCTTGTGCGTGCCCCGGCAGCGCCACACTCGCCGCCTGCCGCTCGGCGGGGCTGATCGGCAGCAGCTTGCGCCGGTCCCGCGGGGTGTGCGACGCGTGGACGCCGCCGGCCAGGATCGTCCGCAGCCGGTCGGAGATGTCCGCGTAGTCGTCGAAGCCGAGTACGCCGTCGGCCTCGGGCAGCGCCTCGGCCAGTTCCTTGCCGTACCGCTCGGCCATGCAGCCGACCGCGACGACGGCCTGGGTGCGCGCCTGTCCCTTGAGGTCGTTAGCCTCCAGGAGCGCGTCCACCGAGTCCTTCTTGGCCGCCTCGACGAAGCCGCAGGTGTTCACGACCGCCACATCGGCCTCGGAGGCGTCGTCGACCAACTGCCATCCGTCCGCCGCCAGCCGGCCGGCGAGTTCCTCGGAGTCCACCTCATTGCGGGCGCAGCCGAGCGTGACAAGAGCGACGGTACGGGGTTCGGGCATACGCTCAGCGTACCCGGCCACGTCGCCGCCGCCCCCGCGCCACCGGTGCTCGCGGTGGCGCCGGGACGGCGGGGAAGCACGATTCAGCCCTGGGTCGGGTCACCCGGCGTGTACGTGAGACGCACCACCTGACCGTCGGTGCCCGCGGCGCCGAGGTCCTTGCCGTTGACGAAGAGCTTGACGGCGCCCGCGTTGCCGACGACGAGCTTGATCTTCTTGTCGTCGGTGAAGGTCTGGGACTCGCCCTTCTTCAGCGACTTCTGGAAGAGCTGCTTGCCGTTGCCGTCACTGGCCTGGACCCAGCTCGTGCCGCTCTCGGCGCTGATCTTGACGGTGACCTTGCCGGGCGGGGCCGCGGCGATGGCGCTGTCGGTCGGGTCCGTCTTCGGATCGGCGCCGTTGCTCTGCGGCGACTGGGTGACGGCGGGCGCGCTGGTGGTCGCGGACGGGCTCGGGGAGTTCGCCGCGGTCTTGTCGCCGCCGCTGCCGCCGGTGAAGACCGTGAAGCCGACGAAGCCCACCACGGCGACGATCGCCGCGACCATGGCCGCCGTCCAGTTCGCCCGGCGCGGCTCCGACCTGATCTTCTGCGCCTCGTAGAGCGGCGCGACGGGAGCGGGTGCCTCCTCGCCGATGTGCTCGGCGACGTACTGCTCGACCAGCGGTTCGGGGTCGACGCCGACGGCGCGCGCCAGGGTCCGGATATGGCCGCGAGCGTAGACGTCGCCGCCGCACCGCGAGAAGTCGTCCTGTTCGATCGACTGCACGATCGGGACGCGCACCCGCGTGCTGGTGCTGACCTCGTCGATGGAGAGCCCCGCCGCGATACGGGCCTGGGCGAGGGCGTGACCGACCGAAGGCCGGTCTTCGGAGGGCGAGTTGCCGACGGACACGAGGGCGCCTTTCGAGGGTGCAGCCACCTGCTGGAAGTTCAGTCTAGGGGGGGTACGAAACACGTCGGCAACCGGACGATCACTTTTTGTCCGCCATCAGGATTGCCGTCGGGATCGCAGTCGGGGTTGCCACCGGGATCGCGGTCAGGATCACGGTCAAGATCGTCGCCGGAAGCCGACAGGTTCGCCCGTGTGCATCGATACGAGCCCCCCTGTATCAACTTGACGTGCGAACAGGAGAAACGGTTGCCCCAACACATTCCCCGAGTCCCGTGACTTACGCATTTCCGTGGGCCGTCCGGGCCCCGGTAGGTACAGGACCGGCCGTTCCCGCGCCCGACCGGCCGGCCCCCCAGCTCCGGACCGGCCGCTCCTACGCTCCCCCGCCGCGGATCTCGGTGAGGACGTCGTCCAGCTCGTCGGCCTTCACCATCACGTCGCGCGCTTTGGACCCCTCGCTGGGGCCGACGATGCCGCGCGACTCCATCAGGTCCATCAGCCTGCCCGCCTTGGCGAAACCGACCCGCAGCTTGCGCTGGAGCATCGACGTGGAGCCGAACTGGGTGGAAACCACCAGCTCCGCGGCCTGGCACAGCAGGTCCAGGTCGTCGCCGATCTCCTCGTCGATCTCCTTCTTCGGGCCGCTGCCGACCGTGACGTCTGAGCGGTAGCTGGGCATGAGCTGCGTCTTGCAGTGGTCGACGACCTTGGCGATCTCGTCCTCGGTGACGAAGGCGCCCTGCAGACGAATCGGCTTGTTCGCGCCCATCGGCAGGAAGAGCCCGTCGCCCTTGCCGATCAGCTTCTCCGCGCCGGGCTGGTCCAGGATGACGCGGCTGTCGGCGAGCGAGGACGTCGCGAAGGCGAGCCGGGACGGCACATTGGCCTTGATCAGACCGGTCACGACGTCGACGCTGGGCCGCTGGGTGGCCAGCACCAGGTGGATGCCCGCGGCGCGCGCGAGCTGCGTGATGCGGACGATGGAGTCCTCCACGTCCCGCGGCGCGACCATCATGAGGTCGGCCAGCTCGTCCACGATCACCAGCAGATACGGATACGGCGTCAGCTCGCGCTCGCTGCCCTCGGGCGTCTTGGCCTTGCCCGACCGCACGGCGGCGTTGAAGTCGTCGATGTGCCGGAAGCCGTACGCGGCGAGGTCGTCGTAGCGCAGGTCCATCTCGCGCACCACCCACTGGAGGGCTTCCGCGGCCCGCTTGGGGTTGGTGATGATCGGGGTGATCAGGTGCGGGATGCCCTCGTACGCGGTCAGCTCGACGCGCTTGGGGTCGACCAGCACCATCCGGACCTCGTCGGGGGTGGCGCGGGCCATCACCGAGGTGATCAGGCAGTTGATGCAGGAGGACTTGCCGGAGCCGGTGGCGCCCGCGACCAGGACGTGCGGCATCTTGGCGAGATTGGCCATCACGTAGCCGCCCTCGACGTCCTTGCCGAGCGCGACGGTCATGGGGTGGTCCTCGCCCGCGGCCTCCGCGGAGCGCAGTACGTCGCCGAGGTTGACCATCTCGCGGTCGCTGTTGGGGATCTCGATGCCGACCGCGGACTTGCCGGGGATCGGGCTGATGATCCGGATGTCGGGGCTGGCGACCGAGTAGGCGATGTTCTTGGCGAGCGCGGTGATCCGCTCGACCTTGACCGCGGGGCCCAGCTCCACCTCGTAGCGGGTGACCGTCGGGCCGCGGGTGAAGCCGGTGACGACCGCGTCGACCTTGAACTCCTTGAAGACCTGGCCGAGCGCCGCTACCACCGCGTCGTTGGCGGCGCTGCGGGTACGGCCGGGGCCGCCGCGCTCCAGCAGGTCCAGGGAGGGCAGCGCGTAGGTGATGTCGCCGGAGAGCTGGAGCTGTTCCGCGCGGGGCGGCAGCGGCGGTCCCGTGGTCTCGGGCGACTTCTTCGTGAGGTCCGGGACACCGCCCGACTCCACGGGGACACCGACCGGCTCCTCCGCAGTGTCCTCGGCGCGCGCGGCCGGCACCGGCTTCCTGATCCGGCTGGTGAGATCGGCGACCAGCGGGGAGGGCTGCACGCCGTGCAGCACCGCGCCGTCCAGCGCCGCGGCGGCAGCGGCGGCCACGTCCACCGCGTCCCTGCCGTCCTCGTCCCGGTCGCCGGGCAGCGCCTCGGAGCGGCGCCTGGGGCGGCGGCGCGGCTTGGGCTCGTCGGCACCTGGGTCGCCCCCGGCGGCCGACGCGACGGCGGAGCGCTCGTCGGGGTCGGTGTCGCTGTCGACGTCGTACGGCTCCGCGGCCGATTTGCCGAAGCGGATCGGCAGCCGCCGTACGGGCGACTCGTCGGCCGTGCGGGGGTCGTCCTCGTCCTCGAAGAAGTCCTCCAGCGGGACCGCCTCGGGGTCCGCGGGCGCCTCGTACAGGCCGAGCCGGGTGGCGGCCTGGCGCAGCCGCTGCGGGATCGCGTTGACCGGGGTGGCGGTGACCACGAGCAGGCCGAAGCCGGTGAAGAGCAGGAGCAGCGGGACGGCGAGCACCGAGCCGACGGTGTAGACGAGCGGAGAGGCGGCGGCCCAGCCGAGCAGGCCGCCGGCGTCGCGCATCGCGGTCGCGCCCTCGCCGCGGCCGGGGGCGCCGCAGGCCAGGTGGACCAGGCCGAGCGCGCCGATGACGAGGGCGGACAGGCCGATCACGATCCGGCCGTTGGCCTCCGGCTGTTCGGGGTGGCGCATCAGGCGTACGGCGACCGCGCCGAGCAGGAACGGCACGAGCAGGTCGAGGCGGCCGAAGGCGCCGGTGATCAGAACCTCGACGAGGTTGCCGACCGGGCCCTGGAGGTTGGACCAGGTGCCCGCGGCGACCACCAGGGTCAGGCCGAGCAGCAGCAGCGCCAGGCCGTCCTTGCGGTGCGCGGGGTCCAGGCCGCGCGCGCCGCGCCCTATGCCGCGGAAGACGGCGCCCACCGTGTGCGCCAGGCCGAGCCACAGGGCGCGCGCCATGCGGTAGAGCCCGCTGGTCGGCGACGGTGCGGGCCGGGGCGCGGGTCTGGCCGCCGCTGCCTTCTTGGCGGGCGGTCTCCCCGCGGCGCTCTTCGCGGCGGCGGGCTTCTTCGCCGCGGTCTTCTTGGCCGCAGGCTTCGCCGGGGCTTTTTTGGCGGTGCCGGACGTACGTGAGGCCATGGTGCCGAGGTTACCGCCCTTGTGATCGGGTGACACGCGTGCCTGAGAGTACGCCCGTTCGTGTCGTCCGGCCGGGGCCGGGGACTGACGCGGCGTCAAAAGCGGCGCGCGGCCTTCCCCGTACGGCTCACTCCTGATTCGGCAGCTTGACGACGCCGTTGCCTGTGCCGGGTTCGAGCGCGTCCAGGGCGCGCCGCAGGCCGGTCAGCTTGCGCTCCAGGTGGGCGGCGGTGGCGACGGCCGCGGCGTCCGCTGACTCGTCGAGCTGCTTGGTGAGCGCCTCGGCCTGCTCCTCGACGGCGGCCAGCCGCGCGGACAGTTCGGCGAGCAGCCCCGCGGGTTCGCCCGCGCCGCGTCCCCTGCCGTTGGCGCCCGCCGCGGACGGAACGCCCTGTTCCAACTGGAGCCGCAGCAGCGCCGCCTGCTCCCGGAGCTGGCAGTTCTTGGTGTAGAGGTCGACGAAGACCGACACCTTGGCGCGCAGCACCCACGGGTCGAACGGCTTGGAGATGTAGTCGACCGCGCCCGCCGCGTACCCCCGGAAGGTGTGGTGCGGGCCGTGGTTGATGGCGGTGAGGAAGATGATCGGGATGTCCCGGGTCCGCTCCCGCCGTTTGATGTGCGCAGCGGTCTCGAACCCGTCCATGCCCGGCATCTGGACATCGAGCAGGATCACCGCGAAATCATCGGTGAGCAGCGCTTTCAGCGCTTCCTCCCCGGACGATGCCCGTACCAGCGTCTGATCGAGCGCAGAGAGGATCGCCTCAAGCGCCAGCAGATTCTCCGGCCGGTCATCGACCAGGAGGATCTTGGCCTTCTGCACCATGGCCCGCCCTCCTCGCCCCGGCACTACACCGGTCGCCGCCCCCGGGGACGACTCCGTCATGCCGCCCGTCCTTGTGCCGGTCATGGTAGCCGCACCCCGCCGTTCGCCACACCCTGTCACCGCCAGGTCACTCAACACGTACCGCAAACGTAGGCGGAGACCAGAAGGTTCCCCTTAATCGGCGCCCTCACACCTCATCGGGCGCACGATCCCGAGCGCGGGCCCAGGGGATCGCCGGGCCCGCGCTCGGCCGTCACCTGGCGTGCATCCACTCCTCCATCAAGGTGAGCAGATGGTCGGTGTCGACCGGCTTGGTCACGTAGTCGGACGCCCCGGACTCGATGCTCTTCTCCCGGTCGCCCTTCATCGCCTTCGCGGTGAGCGCGATGATCGGCAGCCCGGCGAACTGCGGCATCTTGCGGATCGCCGTGGTCGTCGCGTAGCCGTCCATCTCCGGCATCATGATGTCCATCAGCACCACGGCGATGTCGTCGTGCTGCTCCAGGACCTCGATGCCCTCGCGGCCGTTCTCGGCGTACAGCACGGTCAGGCCGTGCTGTTCGAGGACGCTGGTGAGGGCGAAGACATTGCGGATGTCGTCGTCCACGATCAGCACCTTCTCGCCGCTGAAGCCGCCGGAGAAGCCGGTGTACGCGTCGGGGTGCCCCTCGTCGGGCCAGGTGTCCTCGGTGCCCGCTCCGCCCGGACCCCGTGACTGAGCGGAGCCGTTGGCCGAGCCGTTCGCGGACCCGCCGCGCGGACCCGACCCGTTCGAGGGCGCCGAGCCGTTGGACTGGCCGCCGCCTTCTGGCAGTTGCAGGGGCTGCGCGGAGCGGCGGCGCAGCCGGGCCAGGCTGCTGCCGGGACGCGCCCGGTCGCCGGCCGAGCCCTGCTCGAAGTCGCCGCCGTGGCCGCCCGCGGGCAGTTGCGGCACCGCCTGCGGGAAGTCGCCGAGCGACAGCGGCAGATACAGCGTGAAGGTCGAGCCGCGTCCTGGCTGGCTGTCGGCGTGGATCTCGCCGCCGAGCAGCCGGGCGATCTCACGGCTGATCGACAGACCGAGGCCCGTACCGCCGTACTTGCGGCTGGTGGTGCCGTCGGCCTGCTTGAACGCCTCGAAGATCACCCGCATCTTGCTGGCCGCGATGCCGATGCCCGTATCGGTCACGGAGAACGCGATCAGCGGCTGGTCGGGCTCACGCATCGTGCCCGCTTCCAGCAACTGCTCCTTGATCGACTGCGGCACCTCACTGCCCGCGGGCCTGATCACCAGCTCCACCGAGCCGCTGTCGGTGAACTTCACCGCGTTCGACAGCAGATTGCGCAGCACCTGGAGCAGCCGCTGCTCGTCGGTGTGCAGCGTGACCGGCAGTTCCGGCGAGACCCGGACGGAGAAGTCCAGGCCCTTCTCCGCGGTCAGCGGCCGGAAGGTGGCCTCCACGTAGTCCACGAGCTGCACCAGGGCGATACGGGTCGGCGAGACGTCCATCTTGCCGGCCTCGACCTTGGACAGGTCCAGGATGTCGTTGATGAGTTGGAGCAGGTCGGAACCGGCGCCGTGGATGGTCTCGGCGAACTCGACCTGCTTGGGCGAGAGGTTGCCGTCCGCGTTGTCGGCGAGCAGCTTCGCCAGGATGAGCAGCGAGTTGAGCGGGGTGCGCAGCTCGTGCGACATGTTGGCGAGGAATTCCGACTTGTAGCGCATCGAGACCGCAAGCTGTTCCGCGCGCTCCTCCAGCACCTGGCGGGCCTCTTCGATCTCGGTGTTCTTCACCTCGATGTCGCGGTTCTGCCGGGCCAGCAGCTCGGCCTTCTCCTCCAGCTCGCCGTTGGACAGCTCCAGGGCGGCCTGCCGGTTCTCCAGCTCCGCCGAGCGGTCCTGGAGCTGCTCCGTCAACTCCTGGGACTGCTTGAGCAGGCCCTCGGTCTTGGTGTTGACCGAGATGGTGTTGACGCTGATCGCGATGATGTCGGTGATCTGGTTGAGGAAATCCTTCTGGATCTGGGTGAACGGCTGGAACGCGGCCAGTTCGATGACCCCGAGCACCCGGCCCTCGAAGAGCACCGGCAGCACGATGACGTGCGACGGCGGCGCCTCGCCGAGCCCCGAGGTGATCTTCAGATAACCCGGCGGCACGTTCTCGATCAGGATGGAACGCTTCTCCACCGCGGCCTGGCCGATCAGCCCCTCCCCCGGCAGGAACACCGACGACATCGTCCGCTTGGAGAAGCCGTACGCGCCGATCAGCCGCAGTTCGTACTCCTCGCCGACCTCGTGGGTGTCCTGGGCGAGGAAGAAGGCGCCGTGCTGCGCGGAGACCACCGGCGTCAACTCGCTCATGATCAGCGCGGCCACGTCGCCGAGGTCGCGGCGGCCCTGCATCAGACCGGAGATCCGCGCCAGGTTGCCCTTGAGCCAGTCCTGCTCCTTGTTGGCGAGCGTGGTCTCGCGCAGGCGGACGATCATCGTGTTGATGTAGTCCTGGAGTTCCAGGATCTCGCCCGCCGCGTCCACGTCGATCCGCAGGTTGAGGTCGCCGCGGGTCACCGCGGTCGCGACCTGCGCGATGTTGCGGACCTGGCTGGTCAGGTTGTTGGCCATCAGGTTCACCGACTCGGTGAGGTCCTTCCAGATGCCCGAGACGTCGGGCACCCGCGCCTGACCGCCCAGGCGTCCTTCCGTACCCACCTCGCGGGCGACGCGGGTCACCTCGTCACCGAAGGCGGAGAGCTGGCCGACCATCGTGTTGATGGTCGTCTTCAGCTCCAGGATCTCCCCGCGCGCGTCCACGTCGATCTTCTTGGACAGGTCACCGCGGGCGACCGCCGTGGTCACCTGCGCGATCTGCCGCACCTGACCGGTCAGGTTGGACGCCATGCCGTTCACCGACTCGGTGAGGTCCTTCCAGGTGCCCGCCACGCCCGGCACCCGCGCCTGGCCGCCGAGGATGCCCTCGGTGCCCACCTCGCGGGCCACCCGCGTGACCTCGTCACCGAAGGCCGACAGCGTGTCCACCATCGTGTTGATGGTCTCGGCGAGCTGCGCGACCTCGCCGCGCGCCTCGACGGTGATCTTCTTCGTCAGGTCGCCGTTGGCCACGGCCGTGGCGACCGACGAGATCGAACGCACCTGGCTCGTCAGGTTGTTGGCCATCAGGTTGACGTTGTCGGTGAGGTCCTTCCAGATGCCCGACGCGTCACGGACCCGCGCCTGGCCGCCGAGCTGACCCTCCGTACCGACCTCGCGGGCCACTCGCGTGACCTCGTCACCGAACGCGGACAGCGTGTCCACCATCTGGTTCACGGTCGTCACCAGCGCCAGGATCTCGCCCTTGGCGTCGACGGTGATCTTCCGGGACAGGTCGCCCTGCGCCACCGCGTTGGTGACGTCGGCGATGTTACGGACCTGACTGGTCAGGTTGTTCGCCATGAAGTTGACGGACTGCGTGAGGTCCTTCCAGGTGCCGCTGACGCCCTGCACCTCGGCCTGCCCGCCCAGGATGCCCTCGGTGCCCACCTCACGGGCCACCCG
Source organism: Streptomyces sp. CBMA29 (assembly GCF_014596445.1). GTDB lineage: Bacteria > Actinomycetota > Actinomycetes > Streptomycetales > Streptomycetaceae > Actinacidiphila. Next base: position 141,970 of record NZ_MECL01000271.1, read on the forward strand.
GGTCACCTCCGCGCCGAACGCGGAAAGCTGGTCGACCATCGTGTTCAGGGTGTTCTTCAGCTCCAGGATCTCGCCCCGGGCGTCCACGTCGATCTTCTGCGACAGGTCACCGCGCGCCACAGCGGTGGCGACCTCGGCGATGTTGCGGACCTGGGCCGTCAGATTCCCCGCCATGCCGTTCACGGAGTCGGTCAGGTCGCGCCACACACCGGCGACGCCGGGCACCTGCGCCTGACCGCCGAGCCGCCCCTCCGTACCCACGTCACGGGCCACGCGGGTCACCTGCTCGGCGAACGACGAGAGCTGGTCGACCATCGTGTTGATGGTGTTCTTCAGCTCCAGGATCTCCCCGCGCGCGTCCACGTCGATCTTCTGCGACAGGTCACCGCGCGCCACAGCCGTCGTGACCTGCGCGATCTGCCGCACCTGGGACGTCAGATTGCCGGCCATGAAGTTGACGGAGTCCGTCAGGTCCTTCCAGGTGCCGGCCACACCGTCCACCCGCGCCTGACCGCCCAGCCGCCCCTCCGTACCCACGTCACGCGCCATCCGCGTCACCTGGGCGGCGAAGGACCCGAGCTGGTCGACCATCCGGTTCACGGTGTTCTTCAGCTCCAGCATCTCGCCGGAGACGTCCACCGTGACCTTCTGCGTCAGATCGCCGTTGGCGACCGCCGTCGTGACCTGCGCGATGTTACGGACCTGACCGGTCAGGTTCCGGAAGGCCGTGTTCACGGAGTCCGTGAGGTCCTTCCACGTACCCGCCGCGCCCGGCACCTGCGCCTGACCGCCCAGCACACCTTCGACGCCGACCTCGCGGGCCACCCGCGTCACCTCCGCGCCGAACGCGGAGAGCTGGTCGACCATCGTATTGACGGTGTTCTTCAGCTCCAGCATCTCGCCGGAGACGTCCACCGTGACCTTCTGGGACAGGTCGCCGTTGGCGACCGCCGTGGTCACCTGGGCGATGTCGCGGACCTGGCCGGTCAGATTGCGGAAGGCGGTGTTCACGGAGTCCGTGAGGTCCTTCCACGTACCCGCCGCGCCCGGCACCTGCGCCTGACCGCCCAGCAGACCCTCCGCTCCGACCTCACCGGCGACCCGCGTCACCTCGTCGGCGAACGTCCGCAGCGTCTCGGTCATCGCGTTGATCGTCTCGGCGAGCTGCGCGACCTCGCCGCGCGCGCCGATGGTGATCTTCTGCGACAGGTCGCCGTTGGCGACCGCCGTCGTCACCTGCGCGATGTCCCGCACCTGGGCCGTCAGATTCCCGGCCATCAGGTTCACGGAGTCCGTGAGGTCCTTCCACACACCGGCCATGCCCGGCACCTGGGCCTGGCCGCCCAGCTCGCCCTCGGTGCCCACCTCGCGGGCCACCCGGGTCACCTCGGAGGAGAACGAGGAGAGCTGGTCCACCATCGTGTTGACGGTGTTCTTCAGCTCCAGCATCTCGCCGGCCACGTGCACGGTGACCTTGCGGGACAGATCGCCCTTCAGGACCGCCTGCGTCACCAGCGCGATATCCCTGACCTGAGCGGTCAGCCGGTACGCCATCGTGTTGACCGAGTCCGTGAGGTCCTTCCAGGACCCCGCCATGCCCCGGACCTTCGCCTGCCCGCCCAGCTTGCCCTCGGTACCGACCTCGCTGGCCACCCGCGTCACCTCGTCGGTGAACGCGGAGAGCTGGTCCACCAGCCCGTTGACCGTCCGGCCGACCTTGAGGAATTCACCGCGCAGCGGGTGCGCCGACCCGTCCGCGTTCTGCGACCGCAGGTCCATCCGCTGTTCCAGGTCGCCCTCGGCCACCGCCGACAGCACCCGTCCGACCTCCGACACCGGCCGTACGAGATCGTCCACCAGCGCGTTGGACGCCTCGATCGCGGCGGCCCAGGCGCCCTCGCAGGCACCGGTCTCCAGCCGCTCTGTGAGTTTTCCCTCCCGGCCGACGACCCGCCGGACCCGGGCGAGCTCACCGGTAAGGTGCTGGTTACGGTCCGCGACCTCGTTGAAGACAGCGGAGATCTCCGCCATCACGCCGTCACCCGACACCGTCAGCCGCTTGCGGAAGTTCCCGTCCCGCATCGCGGCCAGCGCTCCGAGGAGCTTGACCAGCGCGGCCGAATCGACCTCTACGGTCCCACTGGCGCGGGATCGCCCGTTCTTCGTGCGCGTGCTCGTGCCCCGCGCCGATGCGCCAGACTCCACCGTGTCCCTCCTGGAGGGTCGACCGACCTGCAAAAGTGCAAGATTGCTGCCTTGAGAGCATGCCCAGTGTTTCACCATGCCCCCACCCGGCCATAACAGTTCGGCAGCAACGCGTATAACCCGTGGCACGTTCGGGGTGGAAACACCCGCAACCGGCGCACGCGGTGTCCGCGTGGGTAAGTAACCTGGCTCTTGTGTTGGCGGCGCCGCACCTTGCCAGGCGTACACCTCAGGGGGCCGCCGACGAGGACCGGGCAGGACGGCGGCGGCACGGGCGGCGGGACCGGTCAGCGGACCCGCCCACGGACGAGCAACGAGGAGACCGGTGATCACGGCGCGCGCTGCGGCCAGCTTCGAACCGGTGGGGCGGTCGGTCGCCGTCGCGCGTGCCTTCGTACGCGACACCCTGCACGGCTGGGGCTTCGCCGACGTCGTGGACGACGCGGTGGTGCTCACCAGCGAACTGGTGACCAACGCCGTCGTGCACGCGGGCACCGCCGCCGACGTGCAGTGTCTGCGGTACGAGACGGCCGTACGCGTCGAGGTCGCCGACCACTACCCCGACCGCGAGATCCCCATCCAGGGCAGAGGCCGCCAGTTCCGCGACCCCGACAACGAGGGCGGGCGCGGCCTGTTGCTGTGCGCCGCCCTGGCCAGCCGCTGGGGCGTGGAGTACACCGGCGCGGGCAAGCACGTCTGGTTCCAGCTCGACCTGCCCGAGCGCCCCGCGGGCACCCGCTCCGCGGGACCCGTACTGCCCGCAGCCGACCTCCCGCTCACCGACGAGAGCGTGCGCGTCGCCGTCGTCCAGGTCGACCGCATGGGCTCGATCACGCGCTGGAACGACGACGCGGCCGAGCTCTTCGGCCACCCCGCCGCCGACGTCGTCGGCAAACCGCTCGCCGACCTCACCGCCTGGCCGCAGACCCCCGGCACCGGCATCGGCCTCGCCGAGGCCCTGCTGCACTCCCGCTGGGAAGGCACCTACGGCCTGCGCGACGCCGACGGCCGCGTGCTGCCCGTCTACGGCTCCCACCTGCGGGTCCGCGACAGCGAGGGCGAGCCCTCCACCGTCATCCTGCTGGTGCGCGCCGATGAGCGCGCCGTACTCCAGACGCCGTCCCGCGGCTCCGGCAGCGCGGAATCCGGCCTCGGCCAGCGCGGCAAGACCACGGACGCCTTCGAGGTCTTCATCGGCTCCCCCGCCCCCGACGACCTCGACAGCCTCCTCCAGCGCACCGTCGAACGCGCCCGCGACATGCTCGACGGCGACGCCGCCTACCTGCTGCTCGCCACCGACGACGAGACCGAGCTGGAAGTACGCGCCTCCACCGGCCTGCCGTCCGCCCGCCAGCGCTTCGCGCGCGTCCCCGTCGAAGCGGGCACCGGACGCTACGGCAGCGCCCGTATGCCGGCCGTCCACGAGGACCTCACCGCGGTCCCCGGCGCCGTACCGCTGCTGTCCGGCACCGGCATGCGCTCGGTGGTCACCGTGCCGCTCAAGGTCGAGGGCCGGCTGACCGGGTCGCTGGGCGTCGCCGCCGAGGCGCCCGGCCGCTACAACAACCAGGAAGCGCTGCGGCTGCAATTCGCCGCCGACCGGATCGCGCTCGCCGTGGAGAGCGCCCGGCTGACCGAGCTGGAACGGCTGCGCCGCGGCTCGCTGTCCTTCCTCGTCGAAGCGTCCGACCTGCTCGCGGGCACGCTGGAACGCGACCAGACGCTGGCCCTCATGGCCCAGATGACGGTTCCGACGCTGGCGAGCTGGTGCGCGGTCTACACGATCGCCGAGCAGTCGGAGCCGGAGCTGGCCTTCGTCCTGCACGAGGACGAGGACCGCATCGACGGCATCAAGGCGCTGCTGTCCCAGGTACGGCCTCCGGAGCCCGACCCGACGCCCGGCGCCCGCATGTGGACCGCGCCCTCCGACGCGGCCCACTCCAGCGCCCTGCGGGCCTCCCTGCGCAGCCTGGGGGTCGGAGCGCGCTCCGCGCCCTCCTCGTCCACACCGAACGCCGCCACGCCCACCTCGGGCAAGGGCGGGCGCGCGCCGAGCGCCCCCGGTGTCGCGCTCGCCACCGCGGCGGCCGTCGGCGGCGAGACGGTCGTCCTGCCGCTGGTCGCCCGCAACCGGGTCATCGGCATGCTCACCCTCGGCAAGCCCGCCGACGAACGCTTCCGCCAGGAGATCCTCGAACTCGCCGAAGACCTCTCCCGCCGAGCGGCCCTCGCCCTGGACAACGCCCGCCTCTACAGCGAGCGCACCGCCATCAGCCAGGCCCTCCAGCGCAGCCTCCTGCCGCCGGAGCTGCCGCACATCCCCGGCGTCGAGGTCGAGGTCATCTACCGCGCCGCCGGCGAGGGCAACGAGGTCGGCGGCGACTTCTACGACCTCTTCCCGATCCGCGACGGCTGCTGGGGCTTCGCCATCGGCGACGTCTGCGGTACGGGCCCTGAGGCCGCCGCCGTCACCGGCCTCGCCCGCCACGCGCTGCGCCTGCTGGCCCGCGAGGGCTTCGGCGGCCCCGCCGTCCTCGAACGCCTCAACGCCGCCATCCTCGACGAGGGCGCCCGCAGCCGCTTCCTCACCCTCCTGTACGGCGAGTTGTGGCCGCAGCACGACGGCAGCGCCGTCCTGCGCATGGTCTGCGCCGGCCACCCGCTCCCGCTGCGCCTGCGCCCCGACGGCACCGTCGAACCCGCCGCCGACCCGCAGCCGCTGCTCGGCGTGATGGACGACCTCGAACTGTACGAGCAGACCGTCTCCCTCGACCCCGGCGACGTCCTGCTCTGCGTCACCGACGGCGTCACCGAGCGCCGCGAGGGCACCCGCATGCTCGGCGACGACGGTCTCGCCGACGTCCTGTCCACCTGTACGGGCCTGACCGCGGGCGCCGTGGCCGCCCGTATCCAACGGGCCGTGGAGCGCTTCGCCTCTGACGCGCCGTCCGACGACATGGCGATCCTGTCGATGCGGGTCCCGAAGAAGTCCGAGTAGCGCGGGGCGCGTCCTGGTGCGCGAGAACATGCGGAAGGCCCCCACCTGACGGTGGGGGCCTTCTGTGCCGAGCCCCAATACGGAATCGAACCGTAGACCTTCTCCTTACCATGGAGACGCTCTACCGACTGAGCTATTGGGGCGCGTCGATGGGAAGATCCTATCCCATGAACGCGGGTGCTTGAAGCACGCTCAGGGGACGTTCAGCGACGGTTCACAGCAGCCCGCCGAGTGCGTTGCAGGCGTCCGCGATGTGGGTCAACTCCCGCTGGGTGATGCCGGGGTGGACCGGCAGCGACAGGCTGTCCGCGGCCACCAGCTCGGTCTGCGGCAACAGGGCCCCCGACCGGTGCGCGGGCATCCGGTGCACCGGTACGGGCACGCTCACGGTCGCCCGCACGCCCCGTGCGGCCAGGGCCGCGGCGAAGGCGTCCCGGTCCGGCCGGCCGTTGCCGGGAATCCGCACCGCGTACTGCCGGTAGAGGTGGTGCGCCCCCGGCTCGGTGTACGGCACGACCACTCCCTTGAGCGCCGAGTCCAGGAACCGCGCGTGCGCCCGCCGCCGGGCGACGACTCCCGCGTCCTCCTCGACACCGTCCTCGGTGCCCTGCTCCACGAGCGCCAGACCACGGCGCGACGCCAGGTCGTTGAGCCGCGCCATCGGCGCGGGGTGCCCGAATACGTGGACGGGTACGATCGCGGCCGTCCGCGCCGTCACGCCCGCGGCGACCGCCTCGGGGGCCAGACAGAACGTCCGGGGGTCGATGTCCGCGAACACCGGTGTGGCGCCCGCGAGTCGGACGGCGTCGGCCGGCGCGCCCGGACCGAACGACGGGACGATGACCTCGTCCCCTGTCCCGATGCCCAATTCCTCGAGCGACGTGCGCAGCGCGGCGGCCGTCGCGTCCGAAGCGATCCTGTGCCGTCGTCCGGCAGTCGTCATCTGCTGCACGTCTCCACACCTCCGCCTGTCGGGAGGCCCAGAGTCTCGGGGCGACGTGAACAGAGGGTAACGGAAAACAGAAATGCCTTGGCCCCCGAGCGGAAGCTCGGGGGCCAAGGCATTGACAAAGATTGTTCGGCGGTGTCCTACTCTCCCACAGGGTCCCCCCTGCAGTACCATCGGCGCTGAAAGGCTTAGCTTCCGGGTTCGGAATGTAACCGGGCGTTTCCCTAACGCTATGACCACCGAAACA
>NZ_MECL01000272.1 GCF_014596445.1 Streptomyces sp. CBMA29
GCGCGCGGCGGGCGCCGACGCCATCGCGTCGGCGGCGGCCCCTGCCGACCCGCACCCGGCGCGGCCGGACGACCCCGTCCTGCTCATGCTCACCTCGGGCAGCACTGGCCGGCCCAAGGCCGTCGTGCTCAGGCACCGCAACGTCCTCGCGCGCTGCGCCGCCACCGCCGAGGCCAACGGCCTGCGGCGCGACGACGTGTCGGTGAACTGGCTGCCGCTCGACCATGTCGGCGGGGTGGTGATGTTCCACCTGCGGGACGTCTTCCTCGGCTGCCGTCAGGTGCACGCCCCCACCCGCTGGGTCCTCCAGGACCCCTTGCGCTGGCCGGACTTGGCGCACCGCTTCCGCGCCACCACGACCTGGGCCCCGAACTTCGCCTTCGGCCTGGTCAACGACCGCGCCGCCGACCTCGAACAGCGCGGCGCCGCCTGGGACTTGTCCCGGCTGCGGTTCGTGATGAACGCCGGTGAGGCGATCGTCGCCCGCGTGGCCCTTCGCTGGCTGCGGCTGCTGGCCCCGTACGGCCTGCCCGGTACCGCGCTGCGGCCCGCCTGGGGCATGTCGGAGACCTCGTCCGCGATGGTCTACTCCGACCGCTTCACCCGGGACGCGACCTCAGACGACGACGCGTTCGTCGAGGTCGGGGCGCCACTGCCGGGGTGCGCCCTGCGCATCGTGGGCGGCCCCGACACCGAGCCGCGGGTGCTGCGCGAGGGCGAGATCGGCCGCCTCCAGGTACGCGGCTCCACCGTCACCACCGGTTACGACGCCGCACCCGAGCAGAACGCCGCCGCCTTCACCCCGGACGGCTGGTTCGACACCGGCGACCTGGGCCGGGTGAAGGACGGCCGGCTCACGCTCACCGGGCGCGCCAAGGATGTCGTCATCCTCAACGGCGTCAATTACCACAGCCATGAGATCGAGTCCGTGGTCGAGGAACTGGCCTGTGTCGAACCGTCGTTCACCGCCGCCGTCGCGGTCCGGACGGCCACGGCGACCACCGACGAGCTGACGGTGTTCTTCCACCCGCGCGGCGCGGTCGGTCCCGAGGAGCGGGCGGAGGCGGTCCGCCGGGTCCGGGCAGCGGTGCTCGACCGGGTCGGCGTCAATCCCCGGCACGTCCTCGCCGTCGACCGCGCCGACATCCCCAAGACCGAGATCGGCAAGATCCAACGGGCGGCGCTGCGCGCCCGGTTCGAGGCCGGTGGCTTCGCCCGCTCAGGCCCTTACGGCGACGGCGGCGCCCCGGACGACGGCACTGTCCCCGACCACTTCCACCACGCCCGGTGGGTCCCGCGCGCCCTGACCCCCTCCACCGGCGGTCAGGCCGGGACGGTGCTGCTCCTTCTCGACGCCGAGGGCGTCGGCGAGCGGCTGGCCCGCGCACTGGAGGCGACCGGGCGTCGGTGCGTACGGATCGGTGCCGACCCCCTGTCGACCGGCGAGGCGGCCACGGACAAGGTGGTCACGGGCGAGACGGACGACGGTGAGGGGGCGGACGATCCGCGGACTCACGGCGTGCCGGGCGACCCCCGGCACGGCCCCGGCACGGCAGGACCCGACGCCCGCACCGGCCCCGTGCCGCCCACCACCGTCGTCGATCTGCGCGCGTACGGCGGGTCCCCCGACATCGGTCCGCGGGCCGCGCGGGCCGAGTTGCACGGCCTGCTGCGGCTGGCGCGGATCGGCGCGGACGCGGCGGCGGTGTACGTCGTCACCAGCCACGCGCTGTCGGTGCTGCCGGACGACCCGCCAGCGTACGAACGAGCGCCGCTCGCCGGGCTGGTGGCCACGCTCGGGCACGAGCGGACGGACGCGCGGGTCGTCCACCTCGACATACCGCCGGGCGACCCCGAGGGCACGGCGCGGCTGCTCGGCGCCGAACTGGCGCGGCTCCCGCGCGAGCGCGTGGTCGCCTACCGCGCGGGCCGCCGCCTGGCCCGCAGACTCGTCCCCGCGCGGGCGACGGCCACCCGCCCGAACCCCTTCCGCAGCGGCGGCCGCTATCTGGTGACCGGCGGCTCAGGCGGCATCGGACGGCTGCTGGCAGAGGAACTGGCGCGGACGTACGGCGCCCGGGTGCTGTGCGTGGGCCGGGGTCCCGCGCCGGAATCCGGTGACCGGCGGGTCGAGTACGCCGTGGCCGACGTGCGGGACGCGGACGCGGTCGGCCGGGTGCTGCGCGCGGCGGAGCAGCGGTGGGGTGCGCCGCTCGACGGCGTCCTGCACCTCGCGGGCACGTACCGGGAGGTGCCGCTCGACACGTGCACACCGAAGGATCTGGACGAGGCGCTGGAGGCGAAGGCCGGGGGCGCGCGGGTGCTGCACGCTCTGCTGCGGGACCGGCCGGGCACGCTGGTGGTGTCCTTCTCCTCGGTCAACGGCTTCTTCGGCGGAGCGTCGGTCGCCGGTTACTCCGCCGCCTCCGCGTATCTCGACGCGCTGGCGGTCCACCAGCGGCGGGCGTACGGCCTGGACGCGTACAGCCTGGCGTGGAGCATGTGGGACGAGACCGGGATGAGCGCGGGGTATCCGCTGAAGCGGCTCACACAGGCGCGCGGCTACCGTGTGCTGCCACCAGTTGAGGCGCTGGCGTCGCTGGCCGTCGCGTTGGGACGGGACGCGCCGCACCAGCTCGTCGGCCTCGACCCGGCGCGCCCGTGGATCGCGGCGCATATGGACGGACCGGCCGAAGGGCTGCGGGAGTTGACGGTGTACGCCGAGTCGGAGCCGGCCGCGGGACGGACCGGCGCCGACCGGTTCGGCACACCGCTGGTCTCCCGTGCCACGGTCGTCGGCGCGCTCGCGGTGGACCCCGCGACCGGCGCGGTGGACCGGGAGCGGCTGGCCGGGGCGGGCACGCCCGCCGAGGCCGCGGACGCCGAGCCGCGGCCCGGTACGG
>NZ_MECL01000273.1 GCF_014596445.1 Streptomyces sp. CBMA29
CCGTCCGCGGACCGACCCCTCACCGCGGCGGAACTCGACGGCTTCGCCGAGCCGCTGCGGGAACTGCTGGACAGCGCCGTCGCCTCCGCCGAACGCAAACTCTTCGGGCTGCGGACCGCGGCGGCCGACGACGCGCGCATCCTCGCCGCGCTCGGCGACGGCGGCCTGCTGCCGCCGGGCCCCGACGTCCTGACGACCGTCGAATTCCTGGGTGAGCACGGCATTCCTGCGCTGCCCGGCTGGCGCTACCTCGCACAGGCCGTGGACCCGGTGGACCACGCGGTCGTGCTGGCCTCCCGCCCCGAACTGGTAGACGGCGTCGTGGTCACGGAACCCGGCTCGTACCAGCGGGCCAGGGACGTACTGGCGCAGGCCGCCCTGCTGCCGCGCTCGACGGTCGCGGTCGGCACCGCGGCGGCGCTCCTCGCGCCGCCGCCCGCGACGGCGGCGGGCAGCGCGGACCAGGACGTGTTCCTCGTCCCGCCGAATCCGGCGATGCACGACGAACTGGCCGCCGACGGCGAACGCCAGGAGCTGCGGGCCCGCGCCACCGCCCGCGAGGAGGACATCAGGACGCTCGCGGCCCGGCTCGCGCACGACCGGACGCTGTCGGCCCGCCTCGCCTCGTGGCGCGCCTCCTGCCCGCCGGACCGTCTCGCCGAACTGGAGGCGGAGGTCACCGCCGCGCGGCA
>NZ_MECL01000274.1 GCF_014596445.1 Streptomyces sp. CBMA29
CCGACGAGAGCGCGCAGGACCGGGCGCAGGCCCCCGCGGCCACCGAGTCGCTGCCCGCGCTCCGCGAGGCGTACCACTCGGCCTCCCAGGTGTACGAGAAGGTCGGTGTCGGCGCCGACCTGCGCGCGGAGCAGGCCCGCGCGGAGAGCACCGAGAACGCGGCCCTGGTCGAACTGGACCGGCTCACCAACAAGGTCCGCAGCCGCGCCGCGCAGTTGCTCGAAGGCCCGGACGGCGCCGACGGCCCCTCCCGGCAGGCCGCGGCGGCCCGCGCGGAACAGCTCGTACAGACCCTGGAGTCGCGCGCCTCCACCGCCAGCGAGCAGTTGGGGCGGCTGCGCGGCGAGGCGGAACGGCTCGCGCCCGCGGACGGCGACCGCCACACCGACCTGCCCGACGGACTGCTGCCGCGCGACGCCGGGCACGCGCAGGAGCTGCTGCGCGCCGCCAACGCCGAACTGGCCTCCCGCACCGACGCGTTGGACCAGGCGAGGGCCGCCCACACCGACATGGTCCACGCCCACCGCGCCGCCGAGGACGCGGCGGGCGGCTTCGACGAGATCGCCGCGATGCTGCGCGACCTGCTGCGGGACAACGCGCCGGGACAGCAGGACGAGGACGAGCCGGACCCGTACCCCGGCAGCACCGAGGAGGCCCGGCAGGCCGCAGCGGAGGCCCGGCGCGGTCTGCGCGGCTGCGCGGCAGACCTGTCCACCGCGGAGACCCAGCTCCGCGAAGCCTCCGACGTCCTGGTCCGGCACGCCAACGCGGTCCGCTACGAGCAGGTCAGGACGCCCGCGCGGCAGCAGATCAGGGAACTGCCCGCCGCCGTGCTGCCCGAACACGCCGCCGCCTGGGCGACCGCCTTCGCCCCGCGGCTGCGCGTGCTCACCGACGAGCTGACCCAACTGGAGCGCAACCGCGACAGCATCGTGGACCGGCTGCGCGGCCTGGTCGAGTCCTCGCTCGCCACCCTGCGCTCGGCGCAGCGCCTGTCACGGCTGCCGGAAGGGCTCGGCGAATGGTCGGGCCAGGAATTCCTGCGGATCCGCTTCGAGGACCCGGACCAGTCCGTCCTGTCCGAACGCCTCGGCGAGGTCATCGACGAGGCGACCAGAGCCGCCGTACGCAAGAACTCCGACCTGCGGCGGGACGGGATGTCCCTGCTGCTGCGGGGCGTCGGGTCCGCGCTCGAACCGCGCGGCATCGCCGTGGAGATCCTCAAACCGGACGCGGTGCTGCGCGCCGAGCGGGTGCCGGTCGGACAGATGGGCGACGTGTTCTCCGGCGGGCAGCTCCTCACCGCCGCCATCGCCCTCTACTGCACGATGGCCGCGCTGCGCAGCAACGACCGGGGCCGGGACAAGCAGCGGCACGCGGGCACCTTGTTCCTCGACAATCCCATCGGCCGCGCCAACGCCACCTATCTCCTGGAATTGCAGCGTGCCGTGGCCGACGCCTTGGGCGTACAGCTCATTTACACCACGGGACTGTTCGACACCACGGCACTCGCCGAATTCCCGCTGGTGGTCAGGCTCCGCAATGACGCGGATCTGCGGGCGGGCCTGAAATACATCAGCGTCGAGGAGCACCTGCGGCCGGGACTTCCGGTCCCCGACCCGCAGGGCGAGCAGGTGCACGGCGAGATCACCGCCACCCGGATGTACCGGCGTCCGCCCGAGCCGGAGCAGGACGGAGAATCGGACGTGCCCGTTTCCGGGCCCGCGCGCGCCGCCGTGCCCGAACCGGGCAGGGAACTCCAGCCGGACCGCGGCTAGTCCGGGACGGGGCTAGTCCGGGACGGCGGCTCGTCCCGTACCGCCGCTGGTACTGACCGCGATCAGCTCCCGGACCGCCGCCGGACCACCAGGTACCGACGGCAGACCGCGAGCAGGCGGAGTCAGACCCCGAGGTGCCAGGGCAGATGGCGCGGTATGTGCACCCGGCGCGCTGGCCGGCCGCGCGCGGCGGACCGCGCCGCACGGTGCCTTCTGCGCCGCTCCCTGCGCAGGGCGCGGGCCGCGCTGCTCGGGCTGGAGAGCACCCCGTTGCGCTGGTTCCACACCTGTCGCGTCACCCACACGTCCAACACCGCCCACGTGGCGACGACGCTGGTGAAGACGGCGGAGATCAGCGCGGGCGCCGACAGCCAGGAGTGTCCGGCGGCCAGCAGTACGGCCATCACCGCGAGGATCAGCGCGACGGCCACGATCAGCACCGCCCGCACCGCCGCGGCTCGTACCGGATCGGGCATTCGGGGAGTGCCGACCGGGTCCTCGGTCCACACCCGCCCTTGTTCGAAGTCCATACAAGGTGCCTGCCCCGAATCTTCACGATGCATTCCGAGGTACGTATCCGGCCAGACCTGCCCAACCCTACGCACTGGCTTTCGAGTTACCGCATCGGCAGTAGTAGGCTCACGCCGTTTAAACGCGACAGACGATCCCCATACCGGGGAAGACGTTGGGGAGGCCATGCGCTTTCGCGGTACGACGATCCGCCGGAAGATCGTGGCCCTGCTGCTGATCCCACTGGTGTCCCTCACCCTCATCTGGGCCTTCGCCGCCACCATCACCGGGCGCGAGGTGTTCGGACGGCCGGACATCCAGCGAATAGTCGACAATGTCGGCTATCCCGCCGACGACGCGGTACGGAACCTCCAGCAGGAGCGCAGGGTCGCTCTGGTCTTTCTGGCCAACACCCGTGACTCCGAGGCGCGGATCGCCTACGACAAGCAGGAACACGCCACCGACGCGTCCATCGCCAAGATGCGGACGACCATCGACGCGTCCGGCGTCCGCGACGACCTCAACGCGCGGTCCCGCGACCGGCTCGACGACCTCCTCAACACCGTCGAGGGCCTCACCTCGCTCCGCCAGCGGATCGACAACCAGCGGATCACCCGCGACGACGCCTACGAGGCGTACAACTCGCTGGTCGACCCCACCTTCGACCTCTTCGAGGAGTACCTCCCGCTCAGCGACGTCACGCTGGACAGCCAGCGGCGCGCGGTGATCGGCCTCTACCGGGCGCAGGAGGAGGTCAGCCGCGAGGACGCGCTGATGGCTGCCGCGATCAGCACCGGCCACACCAGCAAGGACGAACTGCGCTCCTTCACCTTCGCGGTCGCCGAGCAGCGCAATTACTACGCGGTCGACCTCAAGACCCTCACCGACGACGTCCGCGCGCCCTTCGACACGTACTGGCAGAGCGCCAGCGGCAAGGCACTGCGCGCCGCCGAGGACGCGATCATCGTCGCGGGCGTGGAGGAGGCGCCGGTCGTGGCCGCCCAGAAGGCGTGGCCCGCCACCGCCGCCACCGTGATGACCGACCTGGGCAAGCTCGACGGCCAGGCCATCGCGAGGTTCAGCAAGCAGGCCAGGCCGCTGTCCACCACGCTGGTCGTCGAAGCCGCCGTCATCGGTGTCCTCGGTCTGGTCGCGGTGATCGCCTCGCTGATCGTGTCGGTACGGATCGGCCGCAGCCTGATCCGCGACCTGTCCGGGCTGCGCCGCGAGGCCCAGGAGGTCTCCGGCACCCGGCTGCCCCGCGTCATGCGGCGGCTGGCCGCGGGCGAACAGGTCGACGTCGAGACCGAGGTGCCGCGCCTCCAGTACTCCGACGACGAGATCGGACAGGTCGGCAAGGCGCTCAACACCCTCCAGCGGGCCGCCGTCGAGGCCGCCGTCCGCCAGGCCGACATGCGCAAGGGCGTCTCCGAGGTCTTCGTCAACCTCGCCCGCCGCAGCCAGGTCCTGCTGCACCGCCAGCTCACCTTGCTGGACGCGATGGAGCGCCGCACCGAGAACGCCGAGGAACTGGCCGACCTCTTCCGCCTCGACCACATGACCACCCGTATGCGGCGGCACGCCGAGGGCCTGGTCATCCTCTCCGGCGTCGCCCCCTCCCGGCAGTGGCGCAAGCCCGTCCAGCTCATGGACGTGGTCCGCGCCGCCGTCGCCGAGGTCGAGGACTACGAGCGGATCGAGGTACGACGTCTGCCCCGGCTGGCCGTCACCGGCTCCGCGGTCGGCGACGTCACCCACCTGCTCGCCGAACTCATCGAGAACGCGGCCGTGTTCTCGCCGCCGCACACCGCGGTACGGCTGCACGGCGAGCCGGTCGCCAACGGCTTCGTGCTGGAGATCGACGACCGCGGCCTCGGTCTGACCCCTGACGCGCTGCTGGAGTCCAACCTCCGGCTGGCCGAGACGCCGGAATTTGAACTGTCGGACACCGACCGGCTCGGCCTGTTCGTGGTCAGCCGGCTCGCGCAGCGCCAGGGCGTCAGGGTCTCGCTGCGGCAGTCCCCGTACGGCGGCACCACCGCTGTCGTCCTCATCCCGGCGAATCTGCTCACCGAGACCGGCGACGACACCGGCGCGACCAAGCTCGGCGACCTCACCGAGTCCCGTCCGGCGCGGGTGTCCTCCGACACCGAGCACACCTTCCGGCAGTGGGGCCTGGACGGCATCGGCGGCGAGACGCAGAAGGAGCACGAGGCGCACCCGGCGGACGAACCCGTCGGCGCGCCGGTCGGCGAGGCGGGCGACCCCGAACTCGACGGGCCGCTGCCGTTGCCGCGCCGTCGCCGTACCGCGCCCGTACTGGTCTCCGACCGCGGCCGACCGGTCGGCGGACCGTCCGCGCAGACCTCGCAGGCCGACCGGGGAGCGCTGGAACAGGCCGCGGAACGGGCCGTGGCCCAGGCGCAGGCCCGCGGCGAGTTGCACCCACAGGGCCAGCCGCAGGCGCAGGCCCCGGCGCAGGCACCGACTCCGGCCGGGCCCCAGCCGCTGCCCGCGCGCCAGTCCGAGCCCGGGTCCGCGCGCCAGTCCGGGACCGCGTCCGGGACCACGTCTGAGCCCCAGCCTTTGGCGGCTGCGAAGAAGACGACCGCATCCGGCGCGAGCGGTGGCGGACTGCCCCGCCGGGTCAGGCAGGCCAATCTGGCGCCGCAACTGCGGGTGGAGACCACCGCCCACGACGGCGGCGGCGCGTCCGGCGAGAGGGCCGGCCGCGAGCGGTCGGCGGACGAGGTCCGCGACCGGATGGCGGCACTCCACCGCGGCTGGCAGCGCGGCCGGGAAGTGACCGAGAACGACGGTACGCAAGACGACCCATCGGCATCCGCACCGAGAACGACACCTGAGGGGAACGGTCGATGACCGCACCATCGAGCCCGACACGCGAGCTGAGCTGGCTCCTTGACGATCTGGTCTCGCGCGTGGCCAGCATCCGCAAGGCCCTGGTCCTCTCCGGCGACGGCCTGGCCATCGGCGCGTCGGACGGATTGACCCGTGAGGACTCCGAGCACCTCGCCGCCGTCGCATCCGGCTTCCACAGCCTCGCCAAGGGCGTAGGACGGCACTTCGAGGCCGGACGCGTCCGGCAGACCATGGTCGAACTGGACGATGCCTTCCTCTTCGTGACGGCGGCGGGCGACGGAAGCTGCCTGGCCGTACTCAGCGCGGCCGAGTCCGACGTCGGCCAGGTCGCGTACGAGATGGCGCTCCTGGTCAAGCGGGTCGGTGCTCACCTGGGCACCGCGGCTCGGAACGACGGCGGCGCGGCACTCAGCGGCTGACCGGATGATCTGACAACGGGGTGACAGGTGTCATGACTTCTGATGCGGACCGGTGGTACGACGACGCGGCAGGACCGGTGGTGCGGCCCTATGCGATGACAAGGGGCCGCACCAGCAACGCCGCTGAGACGAAGATCGACCTGATCGCCCTGGTGATCACGGAGACCGAGGCCGGGGACGACGGAGGCGCGCAGGACGACCACACGCTGTCACCCGAGCACCTCGACATCGTCGAACGCTGTCAGGTCCAGGCCGTCTCCGTCGCGGAGCTGGCCGCCGACCTCGACCTGCCGGTCGGGGTGGTCCGCGTCCTGGTCGGGGACCTGCTGGAGGCGTCGCACGTACAACTCCACCAGCCGGTCCCACCAGCCGAGTTGGTGGACGAGAACATCCTGCGCGAGGTCATCAACGGGCTGCGCGCGCTGTAGCGGATCGTGATCCACTCCGGCGTGCCGGTCATGTTCGAACAGGACTAGGCTCTCCGCAGACGTACGACGAAGCGCAACCGACGTACAGATCGACATGCAGATCGACGTACAACTGACAACGCCGGCAGGGAAGTAGACACAACATGGCTTTCGCGCGATCGGATCGCCGCCGCAAGCCGTCCGCCGACGAGCCGGTGGCGCTCAAGCTGCTGGTGGCGGGCGGCTTCGGCGTGGGCAAGACCACGCTGGTGGGCGCGGTCAGCGAGATCAGGCCGCTGCGCACCGAGGAATCGCTCAGCGAGGCGGGCCGCCCGGTGGACGACACCGAGGGCGTGGAGGGCAAGCGCACCACCACCGTCGCCATGGACTTCGGGCGGATCACGCTCAGGGACAACCTGGTGCTGTATCTGTTCGGCACGCCAGGACAGGACCGGTTCTGGTTCCTGTGGGACGAGTTGGCGCAGGGCGCGCTCGGCGCGGTCGTGCTTGCCGACACCCGCCGCCTGGAGGACTGCTTCGCGGCCGTCGACTACTTCGAGCGGCGCGGCATCCCCTTCACGGTCGCCGTCAACTGCTTCGACGGCGCCGAACTGCACGCGCCGGACATCGTGCGCGACGCCCTCGACCTGGACGCCTCGGTGCCGGTGGTGATGTGCGACGCGCGCGAGCGGGATTCGGCGAAGAACGTCCTGATCACCGTGGTGGAACACGCGGCGCAGATGGCGACGGGGCGCAAGGAGCCCGCCGCCACCTGAGACCTGCGGCTTCTTTCGCGAGACGGTCAACCGGCCGCCGTTCAGAGCCGATCGCTACCTGGCGGAGCCCTCCTCGCCGTCCTCCTCCAGCCAGCCGAAGCTCCGCTCGACGGCCATCTTCCAGCGCCGGTAACCGAGTTCACGCCGCGACTCCGCCATACGCGGCTTCCACGCGGTGTCGCGCTCCCACTGCGCCCTGAGCGTGTCGAGGCCGTCCCACACGCCGGTCGCCAGGCCCGCCGCGTAGGCCGCGCCGAGGCTGGTGGTCTCGGCGACGACCGGCCGGACCACCGGCACGCCCAGCACGTCGGCCTGATGCTGCATCAGCAGGCTGTTGACGGTCATGCCGCCGTCCACGCGCAGTTCGGCGATGCGTACGCCGGAGTCCTCCTGCATCGCGTCGACCACCTCGCGGGTCTGCCAGCTCGTGGCCTCCAGCACGGCCCGCGCCAGGTGCGCCTTGGTGACGAAGCCGGTGAGCCCGGTGATCACACCGCGCGCGTCGGACCGCCAATAGGGCGCGAACAGCCCGGAGAAGGCCGGTACGACGTAGGCGCCGCCGCTGTCGGGCACGCTCGCGGCCAGCGGCTCGATCTCGTCCACGCTGCGGATGAGGCCGAGTTGGTCGCGCAGCCAGTGCACGAGGGCGCCGGTGATGGCGATCGAGCCCTCCAGGCAGTACGCGGGCCGGTCGCCGCCGAGCCGGTAGCCGACGGTGGTGAGCAGGCCGCTCTTGGACGGCACCGGACGTGCCCCGGTGCTCATCAGCAGGAAGCTGCCCGCGCCGTAGGTGTTCTTGGCCTCGCCGGTCTCGAAGCAGGTCTGTCCGAAGAGCGCGGCCTGCTGGTCGCCGAGCGCGGCGGCCACCGGCACGCCCGCGAGCCGTCCGACGGCGGTGCCGTAGACCTCGGCGGAGGAGCGTATCTCCGGCAGGACGGCCTCGGGGATGTCCATGGCGGCCAGGATCGCCGGGTCCCAGTCCAGCGTGTCCAGGTCCATCAGCAGGGTGCGCGAGGCGTTGGTGACGTCGGTGACGTGGACGCCCCCGTTGACGCCGCCGGTCAGATTCCACACCAGCCAGGAGTCGACGGTGCCGAAGGCGATCTCGCCGTTCTCCGCGCGCCGCCGCAGCCCCGGCACATGGTCGAGCAGCCAGGTCACCTTGGGCCCGGAGAAGTACGGCGCCAGCGGCAGCCCGGTGGCGTCGCGGAACCTGTCCTGGCCGTAGGGGCCGCCCAGTTCGGCGCACAGCGCCGAGGTGCGGGTGTCCTGCCAGACCAGCGCGTTGTGCACCGGGCGCCCGGTCGAGCGGTCCCAGAGCACCGTCGTCTCGCGCTGGTTGGCGATCCCGAGGGCGCTGAGCCGGTCGGGGCGCAGCCCCGCCCTGGCGAGCGCGCCCGCCGCCACGGCCTGCGTCTTCGCCCAGATCTCGGTCGCGTCGTGCTCCACCCAGCCGGGCCTGGGGAGGATCTGCCGGTGGTCGCGCTGGTCGGCGGCGACGATCCGGCCGCTGTTGTCGAAGACGATGCAACGGGTGGAGGTGGTGCCCTGGTCGATGGCGGCTACGTAGCTCACGGGCTGGTCGCTCATGTCGGTCTCCCTTGCCCGGTCCGCGCGGGACCGTGTCGGGAACGGGCGGCGGCGCGGACGACCGGTGGCCGGTGCCCCTCCCGCCGACCGGCTCCGCGCCACGCGAAGTGTTCTCCAGCGGTGACGGAGCGTCAAGAAGCCAGACCGATCAGGTCACTTCGCGACGGAGCCGCGACCGATCCCGACCGCATGACCCGACACTCATCCGTACGGTCCGGCCCGCTGCGCGTCCGCCCGGCCCGTGCCCGGTCACTTCACCACGACCACCGCCGAGCCGTGCCCGAACAGCCCCTGGTTCGCGGTGATTCCGAGCCGCGCGCCCGCGACCTGCCGGCCCTCCGCCCGGCGGCGTATCTGCCCCACCAGCTCGCAGACCTGCGCGATGGCCTGGGCGGGTACGGCCTCGCCGAAGGACGCCAGGCCGCCGCTGGTGTTGACCGGAACGGCGCCGCCCAGCGCGGTCGCCCCCGACCGCAGCAGCTTGGCGCCCTCACCCGCCGGGCACAGACCCAGATCCTCGTACCACTGGAGTTCCAGGGCGGTCGACAGGTCGTAGACCTCCGCCAGATCGAGGTCTCCCGGCTCGATCCCGGCCTCTTCGTACGCCGCCGCCGCGATCGAGGCGCGGGGCTCCAGTTCGGGCGGGGACACCGCGACGGCGGAGTCACCCGCGATGTCCGGCAAGTCCGGTACGGTGCGCGGGTACTGGGGGGTCACGGTGGAGACCGCGCGGATGCGTACCGGGTCGCAGGTGTGCCGCCGGGCGAAGTCCATGCTCGACAGCACGAGCGCGGCGCCGCCGTCCGAGGTGGCGCAGATGTCCAGCAGCCGCAGCGGATCGGCGACGACCGCGGACCCTGCGACCTCTTCCGCGCTGACCGGTTGGCGGTAGCGAGCCAGCGGATTGGCCGCGCCCGCACGGGAGTTCTTGACCTTGACCTGCGCGAAGTCGTCGAGCGTGTCACCGTGCACGGCCATCCTGCGGCGCGCGTACAGCCCGAAGTAGCCGGGATTGGTGGCGCCGAGCACCCGGAAGCGCAGCCAGTCGGGGTCGTCGGGCCGCTCGCCGCCCGCGGGGGCGAAGAAGCCCTTGGGCGCGGCGTCGGCGCCCACCACGAGCGCCACGTCGGTGAGTCCCGCCAGGATCTGCGCGCGGGCGGTCGCGATGGCCTGTGCCCCGGAGGCGCACGCGGCGTAGACGCTGGTGACGCGGGCGCCCTGCCAGCCGAGCGCCTGCGCGAAGGTCGCGCCCGCCACGTATCCGGGATAGCCGCCGCGTACGGTGTCGGCGCCCACCACCGACCGCACCTCGCGCCAGTCGATGCCCGCGTCCGCGAGGGCCGCGCGGGCGGCGGCGACCCCGTACTCGGTGAACGGCCGCCCCCACTTGCCCCAGGGGTGCATCCCGGCGCCGAGCACCGCGATGTCGGCGGTCATCGGGCACCGCTCACGGGCCGCCAGTTCCAGGTGCCGCGCCCGCCGTCGGCGCGGCCTGTACCGTCTGCTCCGCCCGTTTCCCCGAGCACCCCCCGTACCAGCTCGACCGGCATCCCGACCGCGAGATCGGCCGGGGTGACACCGGGCGCCGCCTGCCCCAGCACGACCATCCGCTCGTCCGCCAGCTCGACGGCGACCAGGGTGTACGGCTGCCACGCGCGCTCGGGGTCCGAGGGATACGGCGGCGGCGTCCGGTAGCGGGCGTCGGTGTACGACCAGACGTGCCCGGTCCTGGACAGCGGGAATTCGTCCACGTCGGTACCCGAGCAAGCGGGGTTGCGGCAGAAGGAGTCCTCACGGGGGAAGAACACGCTTCCGCAGTCCCGGCACCGGGTGCCGAGCAGCCGGAAGTCGGCTCCCGACCCCTCGGTGAACCAGCCTTCGACCACTGGCGGTATGCGCCTGTGCTGCTCCACGCGGCCTCCCCGACTCGTCACCTGACGGATCGTCAGAAGTGTGCCACGGGCGGCCCGTCGGCGGAACAGCGTCGGACTGTGCGAAGCCGGCGGGGCGGGAAGACCGGTGTCAGGCGGTGTCAGTCGGTGTCGCCCGTGTTGCCCTGCTCGGCCAGCCACTTGTCCGCCGTCTCGGCCAGTTCGGCGTCCCGTCCGGCGAGCATGGTGGTGATCATCTTGACGTCGCCGCGGAGCGACCACGCCGGGTGTCCGAAGGTCGCCGGATTGTTCTTCTCGATCAGGAAGTGGGCGGGCCAGGCCGTTCCGTACCCGATCAGCGGCAGCGCCGCCGCGTACCGCCCGCGGCCCCGCGCCAGGCCGTAACCGGTGACCGCGAGGCCGGTGAGCGTGCCCGCCAGGTGCACCCAGCGGGTGGCGGCCTTCGAGTGCATCGCCACGTAGTACGGCCAGAACTCCTCGAAAGTGCTGAACGTCTGCTTCGTCATCACCGCAGAGTAGCGCCGCCGCTGGACGGTGTCAGGCTGCGGTGCTATGGTCTTCTCGTATTGAGAATGACTCACCCTGAGAACAACATGCGGGGTGGGTTCGGCGCGAGACGGGGGCGATCATGACGGACGCGGTGAACACGCCGGAGACGCCGGGGGAGTCGGCGGCGCGGCGGGAGCGGGACTTCCTCGACTCCTACGATCCGCGCGCCTTCGACCCGATCGCCGTGACCGTCGACGTCGTCGCGCTGACCCTGCGCGCCGACCGGCTGCACGTCCTGGCCGTCGAGCGGGGCGGACCGCCGTTCGCGGGGGAGCGGGCGCTGCCGGGCGGATTCGTCCGCGCGGGACGCGAGTCGCTGGACGAGGCGGCGGCACGGGAGTTGGCCGAGGAGACCGGCCTGGACACCACGGCGCTCGGCCGGGTCCACCTCGAACAGCTCGGCTCCTACGGCGTCCCCGACCGCGACCCGCGCATGCACGTGGTCTCGATCGCCTACCTCGCCTTCGCACCGGGACTGCCCGATGCCACGCCGGGAAGCGACGCCGCGGGCGCGGCCTGGATCCCCGTCGAAGCAATCCTCCCGAAAGGGCAACCGGACACGGCGCCGCCGCGTCCCATCGAACAGGGTCGGCGGACCGGAATCTACGGGGGTGGTACCGGCCGCCGGCCCGCTTCTCACGGGAGCGCTCCCCGGCTCGCCTTCGACCACGACCGCATCCTCGCGGACGGTCTGGAACGCGCCCGCGGAAAGATCGAGTACACCCCGCTGGCCACGGCTTTCCTCGGCGAGACCTTCACCGTCAGCGAATTGCGCGCGGTCTACGAGACGGTGTGGGGCGCGCCGCTGCACGCGGGCAACTTCCACCGCAAAGTGCTCTCCGTGCCGGGCTTCGTGGAGTCCACCGGCGAGACCGACAGCCGCCCCGGCAGCAAGGGCGGTCCGCGCGCCCGTCTCTACCGGGCAGGCGATGCCCGGTTGCTGCACCCGGCGCTGCTCCGCCCCGACCGGGAGGAGGACGTCCGATGACCGCCACCACGAATCCGCTCGGTGACCCGGCCGGTGACCGGACCAACGGCCCGGTGCGTGACCCGGGTCGCGAACCTCTCGGCGACCCCGGCAGCGACCCGACGAGCGCAGCGATACGCACCTTCGAGGACGCCCTCGCCGCCCTCGACGCCGATTTCCCGGCCGACGCCCACGACGCGGTCCGCCACTACCGTCGGCTCGCCCGGCTGCTGCACCCCGACGCCGCACCGCCCGGCCGCTCCGCGCAGGCCGCCGCGGCCTTCGCCCGGCTGTCCGCCCGCCACCACCACACCGACGAAAGGGCCACCGCTCCCACCGTCACCACCGCGGACCGCCGCTACGTCCTCGGCCCGGTCCTGGCCACCGGCGACCTCGCCGTCCTGCGGACCGCCCACTACGACGAGAACGGCGACCGGCGCGAGGCCGTGCTGAAGATCCCGCAACGGCCCCGCGACAACGACCTGTTGGAGCACGAGGCCGACGTGCTGCGCCGCCTCGACACCGTCGGCGAACGGCGGCACCGCGCGTACGCCCCGCAACTGATCGAGAGCTTCAGGCACCGCGACACCGACGGCGTCGAGCGGCACGTCAACGCGCTCGTGCCGCTCACCGGCTTCCACACGCTCGCCGAGGTCGCCGCCGCCCACCCGGACGGCCTCGACCCGCGCGACGCGGCGTGGATGTGGCGGCGCCTGCTGACCGCGCTCGGCTGGGCCCACCGCGCCCGGCTGGTGCACGGCGCCGTCTTCCCCGAACACGTCCTCATCCACCCCGAGTTGCACGGCCTGGTCCTGGTCGACTGGTGCTACGCGACCGCCTTCGACACCCATGTGCCGGTCCTCGTCGACCGGCACAGGGACGCCTATCCGCCCGAGGTCCCGGAGCGCCGACCGGCCTCCCCGGCCACCGACATCCACCTCGCCGCGCTCTGCGTGCGGCAGCTCATGGGCGACCGGGCACCGGCGCCGATGCGCGCCTTCCTGCGCGCGTGCGTCCTGCCCTCGCAGAACGCCCGCCCGCAGGACGCCTGGCAGCTCCTCGGCGAGCTGGACGACCTGCTGGAACGGCTCTACGGGCCGCGCGCCTTCCGCCCGTTCGCCATGCCGCACATCTGACAACCGCGACACCACCACCACGAAACAAGGGGGAACCACCATGGGCAGCGGAAGCTGGTCCACCAATGTCTACGACGCCGCCGCGCGCTACCGCGCCGCGTCCGGCTCCGGCGCCTTCGCGTACAGCGACCACGTCACCGGCTCGTCCCCGCGCAGCAGTTGGACGGCCCACCCGTCACTCGACCCCAAGAACATCACCCTGCGGGAGAGCCGCGACTCCGCGGAACACCCCACCTCGCTCGCCATCGCGGTGCTCTTCGACGTCACCGGCTCGATGCGCACCGTGCCGCAAGTGCTCCAGACCAAGCTCCCCGAGCTGTTCGGCCTGCTGCTGCGCAAGGGATACACCGAGCACCCGCAGGTGATGTTCGGCGCGGTCGGCGACGCCACCTGCGACCGGGTGCCCCTCCAGATCGGGCAGTTCGAGTCCGACAACCGGATGGACGACGACCTCGGCAACATCCTCCTGGAGGGCGGGGGCGGCGGCCAGATGAGCGAGTCGTACGAACTCGCGCTCTACACCATGGCCCGGCACACGGCGCTGGACTGCCACGACAAGCGCGGGCGGCGCGGCTACCTGTTCCTGATCGGCGACGAGATGCCGTACGGCAAGGTCAAGGCGCGCGAGGTGTGGGACGTCCTCGGCGAGCGCATCCCGCAGGACATCCCGATCACCGACATCGTCGCCGAACTCCAGCGCACCTACCACGTCCACTACATCCTCCCGGCGGGCTCGTCCTACGTCGGCAACACCGAAGTGCTCGGCATCTGGCGGAAGTTGCTCGGCCAGAACGTCATCGAGCTGGACGACCTCGACGCGGTCTGCGAGACCATCGCGCTGACCGTCGGCCTGGGCGAGGAGGCGATCGACCTCGCCGCGGGCCTGGCCGACCTGGCCGACGTCGGCTCGGCGGCGGGCGACAGCGTCAGCAAGGCGCTCGCCGGACTCGACCGCGGCAGGGACGGCGCGGCCCGCGGCAGCGCCCTCGCCGTCTCCGACGCGCCCCTCACCGACGGCGACGCGGGTCCCGCCACCACCACGAGGCTGTAGTGCACACCATCGTCGTCGACCTCGGATTCGGGGACGCGGGCAAGGGCGCCGCCGTGGACCGGCTCTGCCAGGACGGTACGGTCCAGGCGGTCGTCCGGTTCAACGGCGGCGCCCAGGCCGCGCACAACGTCGTCACCGCCGACGGCCGCCACCACACCTTCGCGCAGTTCGGCTCCGGCACGCTGCGCGGGGTACGCACCCACCTGTCGCGGTTCATGACCGTCGACCCGCTCGCGCTGGCCGCCGAGGCCGACCACCTGCGCGCGGTCGGCGTCCCCGACCCGTACGCCCTGCTGTCCGTCGACCGCGCGGCGCCGCTCGCCACCCCGTACCACGCCGCCGCCAACCGGCTGCGGGAGCAGGCGCGCGGCGCCGACCGGCACGGCTCCTGCGGGATGGGCGTGGGCGAGGCCGCCGCGTACGCGCTCGCCCACCCCGGTGACGCGCCGACCGTCGGCGACTGCGCGTCGCGCCCCCGGCTGCTGCGCCAACTGCGCTTGCTGCGCGACCGGTTGGCGGACGAGCTGGGCCCGCTGCCCGCGCCGCCGGTCGAGGACTGCGCGGAAGTCCTCGCCGCCTTCGCCCGTACGGTGACCCTCACCGACGGCTCCGCGCTGCACGACCTCCTGCGGCGGGGCCCAGCGGTCTTCGAAGGCGCCCAGGGCGTACTCCTGGACGAATGGCACGGCTTCCACCCGTACACCACCTGGTCCACCACGACCTTCGCCAACGCCGAGACGCTGCTGGCCGAGGCGGGCACACCGGGCGGGGCGCGGCGGCTCGGCGTCGTCCGTACGTACACCACCCGGCACGGACCGGGCCCGCTCGTCACCGAGGACCCGGAGCTGACACCGCTGCTCCCCGAGCCGCACAACGGCCACGGCCGCTGGCAAGGCGCCTTCCGTACCGGCCACTTCGACGCCGTCGCGCACGCGTACGCCGTGGAGGTCTGCGGGGGAGTGGACGCCCTCGCCGTCACCCACCTCGACGCGCCCGCCCGCGCCCGTGGCCTGCGCATCTGCCGCGCCTACGGCATCGACGGCACCCTCGTCGAACGCCTCGCGCCGGGTCCGTCCGGCGACCTGGTCCGTCAGGCCGCCCTCACCGCGCGCCTCCAGCGCGCCCGCCCGGCCGTGTGGGACACGCCCGGCCGCGACCCGCGCCGCTGGTCGGACGCGATCAGCGCGGCCCTGGGCGCCCCCGTCCTGCTGGAGTCCTCGTCCGCGACCCGCCAGGTCCTGCGCAAGCCGCCCCCCGGCCCCGAAGCTGCCCCGACCCGTCACCCCGCCTCTGAACCGGCCCGTCACCCCACCCGCACGACCGCTCTCCGATAGGGTCCCGCCGTGGCCAAGGACTCTCACTGCTCGTCATGCGGCGCGCCCTTCGGCGCCGACCCCGGATGGCCGCGCACCTGCGCGAACTGCGGGGCCGTCAGCTACCGCAACCCGCTGCCCGTCGCCGTCGCCCTGCTCCCCGTACGGCACACCGGCGGCACAGGGCTCGTCGTGATCCGCCGGACGATCGAGCCGCGCCTGGGCCAACTCGCCCTGCCCGGCGGCTTCATCGACTTCGGCGAGAGCTGGGAGCAGGCCGTCGTCCGGGAGCTGTCGGAGGAGACCGGCATCCGCGCCTCGGCGGCGGACGTCACTCTCGCCGACGCGCTCACCGACGAGGACGGCGGATATCTGCTGCTCTTCGGCCTGCTGCCGGAGCGCGACGCGGCCGAACTGCCGCCGTCCGTACCGACCGACGAGACCGACGGGCACCAGATCCTGCCGCGCCCGGCCGAGTTGGGCTTCCCGCTGCACACCCTGGCCGCCCGCCGCTGGTTCGACGGCGCCTACGACACGGTGCCGCGCACCCGGTAACCCACCGGCTCCTACGACGCCGTGCCGCGCACCCGCACCCGGTAGCCGACCGGCTCCCCGGCGTCCGTACCGTCCCGCTCCACCACGACCTCGCCGTCCGCCCACCGGGTGGTGAACCGTTCCATCCGCGCGGTGCCCCAGCCCTCGGGGTCACCGCTGAAGACGACACCGCCCCCGGTACGGCCGAGTCGCGGCGCCCACACGTCCAGTTCGACCTCGCCGTCCGCCCCGGCCACCGGCACGATCGCACCCGCCCGCGCCAGTACCGGAATCCGGCCCAGCGGCGCGTCGAGCAGCACCTGGCCGGGCCCGCGGTGCGCCGTACCGGTCGCGGTGTCGTACCACAGGCCGCGCGGCAGCCGTATCGCCCGCGTCAGCGAACCCGGTTCGAGCACCGGAGCCACCAACAGCGCGTCGCCCAGCAGGAAAGCGTCACCGCACTCGCGCAACGCCCGGTCACCCGGCGCGTTCCACCACAGCGGGCGGACGTACGGGGCGCCGGTGCGGTGCGCGATGTGCGCCAGCGACTCCAGATACGGCAGCAGCCGCACCCGCTCGGTCAGCGCGGCCCGCGCGTGCTCCAGCACCTCAGGGCCGAACTCCCACGGCTCGCGCCGCCCCGCGTCGATCGCCGAATGGGTGCGGAAGAACGGCAGATACGCGGCCAGTTGGAACCACCGCAGATACAGCTCGGGCGACGGTGAACCGGTGAAGCCGCCGACATCGGGGCCCGAGTACGGCACCCCGCACAGGCCGAGCCCGAGGACCAGCGACAGGGACGCGCGCAGCCCCGACCAGCCGGTCGCCACATCGCCCGACCAGGTGCCGCCGTACCGCTGCATGCCCGCCCAGCCGGAGCGCGAGAAGAGGAACGGCCGCTGCTCGGGGCGCAGTTCGCGCAGTCCTTCGTAGCCCGCACGGGCCATCGCCAGGCCGTACACATTGTGCGCCTCGCGGTGGTCGCCGCCGCGGCCCTCCAAAGAGTGCCGTGCCGAGCGCGGCAGGGTGTTCTCACCGAAGGACGCGAAGGACACCGGCTCGTTCATGTCGTGCCAGACCCCGGAGAAGCCCTGACCGAGGCGCTCGGCGTACAACCGGCCCCACCACGCCCGGACCTGGGGGTCGGTGAAGTCGGGGAAGGCCGCATCTCCCGGCCAGACCACGCCGTTGACCTCCCGGCCCCGCGCGTCCCGGACGAACGCGCCTTCCGCGGCGCCGCTGTCGTAGACCGCCACACCGGGCTCCGCCTTCACCGCCGGGTCCACGATCGACACCATCCGGATCCCGGACTCGGCCAACTCCGCCGCCAGACCGGGCAGATCGGGAAACCGGCCCTTGTCGACGGTGAAGACCTGGTGGCCGTCGAAGTGGTCGATGTCCAGATGCAGCACCGACAGCGGCAGTTCGCGCTCGCGGTAGCCCGCCACGACCCGCCGCACCTCCCGCTCGCTGCCGAAGCCCCAGCGCGAGTGGTGGTGGCCCAGCGCCCAGCTCGGCGGCAGCGCGGGCCTGCCGGTCAGCGCCGTCCAGCCGTTCAGCACCCGCGACGGCGTACCGGTGATCACCCAGTAGCGCAGCGGCCCGCCGTCCATCCGCAACTCGCAGCCGCCCGGCCGGTCGTGGCCCGAGCCCGCGCCCTCCTCACCGTCCCGCAGGGTCACCCCGCCGTCCCACGTGTTGTCGTGGAAGACCAGGTGGCAACCCGCGTCGGCGACCACGAGCTGCACCGGCATGGTGATGTACAGCGGGTCGTCGCCCGGCTCGAACGAGCCGTCCGGGTCGGTGTTCCACAGCCGGTAGCCGCCCGCGGGCAGCCGCGGTCCGACGGCCCGGCCGCCGAGGCCGTACACCCGCGCGTCGGCCGGGGTCTCCGAGCGCTGCACCCAGCGCGCGTCCACCCCCGGCTCACCACCGGTCGGCTCCCACCAGCGCGGCGGCAGCTCCCTGCGAAGCAGTACGCCGCCGGGCGTGCGGATCTCCACCGCGCCGTGCCGTGACACCAGGACGGTGACGCGCTCGGACACCACCCGCCAGCCGTCCTTGTCCGGTTCGAGGATCGCCCGCAGATCCGCCTCGGGCCGCCCGCCGGCCAGCGCGTACGACGGGTCGGGATCCGCGCCGTCCCAGCCGCAGAACACGGCGCCGCCGATCGCCACCCGTACCCGCAGCACCGAGCGCGCGAACCGCACCCGGCCGCCGCCGGGCAGCGGC
>NZ_MECL01000275.1 GCF_014596445.1 Streptomyces sp. CBMA29
CCGCAGGCCCGCCGCGCGCGCCGCGGCCACCAGGGCGGTCGGCTCCTCGCGGGCCGTCTCGCCGCCGGAGTGCACGACCAGGCCGCTGCCCGCGGCGGCCCTGATCAGCTCCGCCGCCGACTTCGACGGCGCGGCGGCGGCGGCCTTCTCCCAGTCCGCGTCGTGGTCGCCCTCGAAGGACCGCAGCAGCCGCACGCAGCCGTCCGCCAGGCTCTCCTCCGCCAGCGCGTACCGGTCGAGGCCGATCAGCAGCGGTACGTCCGCCGCGCCGTCCTCGTCGTCCTCCTCGTTCGCGGCCTCCGAGGCCGTCGCGGGGTGCGCGGGGTGCGCGGGGTGTTCGGGGTGCTCGGGGAAGACGAGCACCTGGCCGTCCGCCACGGCGGAGGCCACGGCGGCTGCCGGGTCCGGTACGGCGCGGGCCGCCAGCTCCGTCTGTAGCTCCGCCGACCGCAGGGCCGTGTGCCCCTTCTCGGCGGCGCGCTCCAGCAGCCAGCCGACCAGCGCGTTCGCCCGCCGCTCGTCGTCCGGGCGACATCGCGCGCCGAGCAGGGCGCGGGCGAAGGCGTCCGCAGGGTCCACCCGCACGCCGGGCAGCCCGAGCACCAGCCACGGGTCCTCCCGCAGCGCCTCACCCGCCCGCTCCCCGAGCGCCCTGACCGCCGCCTCCGCCAACTCCCCTGGCGCGCCGCCCTCTTCCAG
>NZ_MECL01000276.1 GCF_014596445.1 Streptomyces sp. CBMA29
TCCCTCCTCCGGCCGCCAGCCCTGCTCCAGCGCGCGCCGCGTGATGGACGTGCCGCTCGCCAACTGCTCGACACAGCCCCGAGATCCGCAGACGCACGGCTCGCCGAGCAGGTCAACGGTGATGTGCCCCAGATGCCCGGCGTTGCCGGTCGGCCCGCTGCGGACAGCGTTGTCAAGGATGAGTCCGGCGCCGACGCCGGTGGAGACCACCATGCACAGCGCGTTCCGGTATCCGCGCGCGGCGCCGATCCAGTGCTCCGCCGCCGTCATCGCCACGGCGTCGCCGCAGAGCACCACCGGCATTCCCGCCAAGGCGGGATGCGCCCGTACGCGCTCGACGATCGGGAAGCCGCGCCAGGCGGGGATGTTCACCGGGCTCACCGTGCCCGCCGCGATGTCGACGGGACCCGCGCTGCCGATTCCCAACGCCGTCACCGCGCGCCATTCCTGATGTGCGGTCAGCTCGGCCAGCACCTCGAGGACGGCGCCGAGAACCGCCGAGTCGGCGCCCGCGGGCGTCGCGCGCCGGGCCCGGTGCCGTACGCGGCCGTCGCCGTCCACCAGCGCTCCGGCGATCTTCGTCCCGCCGATGTCCAGGGCGGCCAGCAGACGCCCTCCGACCTCGGGCAGGAGCAAGGACGGCTGCGCGGCATCAGTGGCCATGGGGGTGGATCTCCGTTCACGGCAGAGAGACGGGAGACGGGCCGGCCGTGGGAACTGGCCCCATTTAGGCGTGCGT
This sequence comes from Streptomyces sp. CBMA29, assembly GCF_014596445.1. GTDB lineage: Bacteria > Actinomycetota > Actinomycetes > Streptomycetales > Streptomycetaceae > Actinacidiphila. The sequence continues at coordinate 740 of NZ_MECL01000276.1, forward strand.
CAGCGCAAAGGAGTCGATCTCGGACCCGCATGCTACTACAGCGTTTTATGGACGACGACACTCCGTGCCGTGCCCGCTGCCCCTCGTATCGCGGTCCGTTCCGTGCCCGGAGCCCTCCGCGCCGCCCGGTCCGGGCAGACCTCTCGTCGGCGGAGGGAGTCGCCGTCAGCCGCGCACCATGCGGCCCCTCACGTGCGGCCCTTCAGACGCGGGGGCTCGGCGGCGCGAGGACGAGGGCCTGGCGGCGCTGATGGACGGTCAGGTAGCGCAGGCCGCGGGGTCCCGCCGTGAACGCGCGCTGCGAGCGGCGCGGGAGCCACACCAGGTCGCCGGGGGCGAGGGGGACTTGACCGAGTTCGGTGGTGAGGCGGCCGTCGCCGTCGAGGACGTGGACGAGCACGTCGAGGTCGGGGCCGAGGTGCGGTGCGATGCCCGCGTGCGGCGGGAGTTGGATGATGTTGGAGTCCAAGTCGCGGTCACGCATGCGCAGTTTCCACACCGCGCCGGAGGCGTCGGGCACGCCCGGCGATGTGACGGCCGAGGCGTCCCGCCCGTCCGGGGTGTCCGGGAAGTCCCCGGACACCGGGGATGCCGGGGAGTCAGAGGAGTCCGCGGACACCAGTGGCCGCACGCCGGTCAGGACGCGGGGCAGCGGGGTCGACGCGAGTTTGCGGATGCGGATCCGCCACTCCCCCGGGGCCTTGTCCTCGTACCGCCAGTCGTGGCCGCCCGGGTGCTCCGTGGCGAACTCCTCGCGCAGGCGGCGGGGGTCGTGGTCATTGACCAGGACCAGCGAGTCCCCCACGGCGAGAGCGTCGTACGCGGCGAAGACGGCGGGGTGCCTGCCGGGCTTGGGCAGCGGGCGTACGTCGAGCTCGGGTCCAGACACGGGTCGCGGCTCCCTCTATTTCTACAAGCTATTTCCACAAGTGGTAATTGTGTAAACTCTAGCGCATGACGCCTCCCGCCGATCCCGTGGACGCCGCGACCAGCGCGACCGACACGACCGGCGGCCGTCGGCGGGACGTCCTGGACCTCCTCCGGCGATCGGCGGCGCCGCTGAGCATCGCCGACATCGCCCGCCGCCTCGATGTGCACCCGAACACGGCCCGGTTCCACCTCGACACACTGGTGGGGCACCGGCAGGCCGAGCAGGTCACGGCCGCACGCACCGGGCCCGGAAGGCCGCCGCTGCTGTTTCGCGCCCGCCCTGGCATGGACCGGACGGGGCCGCGCAATTACCGGCTGCTCGCGTCGATCCTCGTCGAGGAGTTGTCGCACAGGCGCCGTCCCACGCAGGCGGCGGTCGCAGCCGGGCGTGCCTGGGGCGGGGAGTTGGCCGAGGCGCCGGACGCAGCCGAGGCGCCGGACGCAACGGCCCCGTCGGGCACGGTCACCGAGGCGCACACGGTCGAAGGTCTCATCCGCCTGCTCGATGAACTCGGCTTCGCTCCGGAGCGCCCGCCGCACGGCGCCATCGACCGGATCGGCTTGCGGCACTGCCCGTTCCTCGACCTGGCGGAGGCGCGGTCACAGATCGTCTGCCCGATCCATCTGGGCCTGATCCAGGGCGCATTGGCCGCGATGAAAGCGCCGCTGACCGCCGAGCGGCTGGAGCCGTTCGTGGAACCGGGCCTGTGCGTGGTCCACCTCGTCCGGGCGCCAAGCCCCCTGGAAGGGAACGGGCGTTGAGCGCGTCGGCTGCGGCCTCGGCGGCCCTGGTCTTCACCTGGCTCGGGATGGTCCTCGCCATCTCCTTCCTGGAGGCGCCGCTGAAATTCCGCGCCCCGGACGTCACCGTCCGTATCGGTCTCGGCATCGGCCGCCTGGTGTTCCGCGCGCTCAACTCCGTCGAAGGGGTCTTCGCGGTGGCCCTGCTGACCGTGGCGGCCCGCGGGTCGCTTTCCGCCCGCGCGGTGGTCGCACTGGCTGCCGCCGTGGCCCTGCTCGTCATCCAACTCGGCTTCGTGCGGCCCCGCCTGACCCGCCGTTCGAATGCGGTCCTGGCCGGGCAGGACCCGCCGCGCTCCCACGCCCACTACGCCTACATCGGCCTGGAAGCCGCCAAGGTCGCGGCCCTGATCACGGCAGGCGTCCTGCTGCTGGCCGGTTGACGCCCGCGCTGGAGAAGGCCCCCCGAACCGCGTCGTCGCCCGCACCGCCGCCACCGTCGAGATGCCGGTCGAGGCGGTCAGGCCCTCCGGCGTCTTCTCCGAGAACGACCTCGGCAGCTACACCGTGGAGTACCTGAGGGCCGGCTGGTACAACACCGACTGAGCCCGCCGCGCCGTACACGCGACCGTCCGACGGCGGGACGGGCGGCGGCCCCTGTGACATACCGTCACCCCGATGCGTGCCGTGACGTGCGCCTCCGGGTGTTACGGCGAAGGGTGGGGAGTTCAGGGCGCCGCGCCGGGCGGGGGCTCCGTACCGGAGGTTGCGCACATGCGGTCCCTGCACCCGCCGCCCGCCCGCTCCGTACCGGCGCACGTACACCGGTCGTGAGCGGGGAGGACACCGCGACACCGGCCGCCGGGTCGCAGCCGCAGGTCGCCTGGGCGTGGCCCGGCTTCGGGCGCGGTCTGCTGTACGCCCTGCCGGGCGCCGCGGTGTCGCTGCACGATCCGGGCGCGGGCATGGCGCTGGCGGTGGGCGTGCTCCCCGCCGCCGTCATGCGCATGCCCGCCCGGCGGCGTGCCCGGTTCATGACCGTCGTGGTCGGCCTGTGCACCGGCCTGCCGATGGTGCTGGGGTCGCTGCTGGTGCAGGTGCGGTGGGTGGCGGTACCCGGCGTGTTCCTGCTGGCGTACGCGTCCGCCGTCCTCGCCGCACGGCGTCCCGCCGGGATGGTGCTGCTCGCGCTGAGCCTGCCCATGGTGGGCGCCGGGCTGAGCTATGACGACCTGTCCCAGGCGCTCGGCATCACCGGGCTGATCGTCGCGGGTTCCGCGTACGCCTGGCTGGTGTCGCTGCTGTGGCCGTCGACCGCGCCGCTCCCCCGGCCGCCGGGCCCGACGCGGTCCGCCGGGCAGGCCAGGATGTACGGTCTGCGGCTCGGCGCGGCCGGGGCCGCCGCGGCGGGCTGCGGTCTGGCGCTGGCGCCGACGCATCCGGGCTGGCCGGTGGTGGCCGCGCTGATGGTCATGCGTCCGCAGCCCCAGATGCAGCGGCTGCGGACCTTCGGCCGGGTGGTGTCGGTGCTGGCCGGTGGCGCGGTCGCGCTCCTGCTGCTGCGTACCGACGCGCCGAACTGGGCGTACGCGGTGACCGCCGCGACCACGCTCTCGCTCGCCGCGGCGACCCAGGGCAGCCGCTGGTATCTGACCCCCGCGTACTCCACGGTCCTCGTGCTGCTCCTGCTGCTGCACGCGGAGCCCGACCAGGCCCGTGCCCGCGCCGACGAGCGTCTGTGGGCCACGGTCGCGGGCGTGGGCCTCGCGTATCTCTTCGGCGTGCTCCTGCCGAGGATTCTGCGGCTGCCCGCGGTGTCGCGCCTGCTGGGCGCGCCGGGGCGCGGCGCCGGCTGAGAGCACCGTCACCGCGCGGGCGCGGCCTCCTTCGTCTCCTGCGGCGCGGCGACCCGGCCGAGCGAGCGGTCGATGAGGGTGAGGACGAGGAAGACGGCCGCGGCGGCGAGCATGAACAGGGCGAGGCCGTGCAGTCCCGAGGTGCTCGCGCGGCGGCCGAAGAAGGCGCCGGTCGCGGAGGAGGCGACCATGGCGCCCAGGTACATGAACGTACGCAGCAGTCCTGACGACGCGCCCATGCGCGCGGGGTCGGCCTGGAAGTAGAGCGCGTTCTGGTTGGCGAGGCTGACCAGGCCCTGCGGCAGTCCGAGGACGACGGCGACCGCGACCAGCAGCCACACCGCGGCATGGTCGCCCACGGCCAACAGCATGGCGCAGGCGATGAGTTGGGCCACGGCGCCGACGACCAGCTTGCCGCGCACGACGGCCTTGCGCCCGGTGAGGGCGGACACGACGATGCCGACCGCGAAGGTGGGCAGCAGGAGCAGCCCGGCCCCGGAGGCGCTCAGCCCCCTGCCGTCCTCCAGCCACTGCGTGAAACCGTAGATGAAGGAGTACGAGACGGTGTACGCGACAAAGGTGCGGGCGTAGGTCGCCAGCAGCGGGATGTTGCCCGCGAAGACGCCGACGTCGATGAACGGGTCGGCGGCGCGCCGCTCGCGCAGGGCGAATCCGGTGCCCGCGAGCAGGGTGAGCGCGATGAGCCAGGCCCGGTCGGGGCGGGCGTCCATGAGGAACAGCAGCAGCGACACGAGGGTGGCGGCGAAGAGCAGGATGCCCGCCCAGTCGAGGCGGTCGCGCGGGCGCGCCCCGCTGCCGGGGAGCGGGGCGCCGTCCGCGGTGTCCGACGGCGCGAGCACGGTCCTGCCGGGCAGGTAGATCCGGCCGAGGACGAGGCAGGCGATCGCGAGCGGGATGTTGATGGCGAAGGTGCTCCGCCAGCCGCCGAGTCCGATGAGCAGGCCGCCGAGGGTGGGGCCGATGACGGCGACGGTCTGGCCGGTCACGGCGAGCGTGGTGAGCACGCCCGCGGGGCTCTTCATCCCGGTGCGTTCGGCCTCGCTGCGGATCAGGTACATGGCGGCCGGATAGCCGGCGCAGGTGCCGAAGCCGAGGATGACGCGAGCGGCGACGAGGACGGTGAGGTTCGGGGCGAGGGTGCCGATCACCCCGGCGACGCCGGTCAGCGCGGCCCCGGCGAGGAACAGCCGCTTGGGGCCGTACGTGTCGACCAGCCGTCCGACGAGCGGCTGCCCGATGGATGTGGCCAGGTAGAGCGCGGAGATGAGCCAGGCCGTCCGGGCGGCGTCGGCTCCGAGGGCGGCACCGATCGGCGCCAGGGCGACGGCGATGATGGAGGAGTTGATGGGGTTGAGGATCGAGCCGATCATCATCGGCGCGAGCAGCCGCCGGTCGAAGGCGCCCTCGGCCGGTGCGGAGGACGGCTCCGGCCGGTCGGGCTGCTCGGGCCGGTCGGGCTGCTCGGGCCGATCGGACTGCTCCAACTGTGCCGCCTGCTCAGACGGCTCGGGCTGTCCCTGCGGTATCGCGGCCATCAGTTCGTCAGCCTGCCCAACAGGCGCATCGCCTCACTGATCGTGTGCCGCTCCGCGTCGTCGTACCGCTCCTCCAGGGCGCGCGCCAGCCACTCCACGCCCGCCTGCCGAGCGCCCTCCGCGCGCTCGCGGCCCGCGGGGGTCAGCTCGACGATCTGGCGGCGGCCGTCGGAGGGGTCGGGGGTGCGGTGGATCAGTCCCAGCCGCTCGAGCGAGGACAGCGTCACGGCCATGGACTGCTGCCGTACGTGCTCGGCGTCGGCCAGCGCGGCGGCGGTGACGGCGTCGCCCCTGCTGACGCGCATCAGCACGGACGACTGCGACGGGGTCAGATCCTCCCCGTCGGTCACCTGGAGGATCCGGCGGCGCAGTCTGCCCACTACCACGCGGACGTCCAGGGACGCCTGGAGCATGCCGGGAGCGACCGGCTTCGCTTCACTTTGCATATCCTCAGCCTACACTGTTTAATTCTCACTGTTCAGTTAAGACTGTCTACTTTCTCCGCCGAGAGGACCCGCCCCTCATGTCCGCATCCCGTACCGCCCTGCTGGTCATGGACTTCCAGAACGGCATCGTGCAGCGCATCGCCGACGACTCCGTCGTGGCTGCGGCGGCCCGCGCGGTCGAGGCCGCCCGCGCCGCCGACATTCCGGTGATCTTCGTGCGGGTCGCCTTCCGGCCCGGCTATCCGGAGACCGCCGCCTCGAACCTCTCCTTCAGCGCCCTCAGCCAGGCCGGGGACGCCTTCACCCAGGACAATCCGGCCACCCAGGTGGTCGACGCGCTCGCGCCGCGCGCCGACGAGCCGGTGGCCGTCAAGCGACGGGTCAGCGCCTTCACCGGCAGCGACCTGGAGGTCCTGCTGCGCGGCGCCGGCGCGGACTCGCTCGTCCTCACCGGCCTGTCCACCAGCGGCGTCGTCCTGTCCACCATCCGCCAGGCGGCCGACCTCGACTACCGCCTGACCGTCCTGTCCGACGCCTGCGCCGACAACGAGCCCGATGTCCACCGCGTCCTCATCGAGAAGGTCTTCCCCAAGCAGGCCCAGGTCATGACCGCCGACGAGTGGGTCAAGTCCCTCTGAGCCGACGGCTTTCGCCCTGCCCCGCGACCGGGAACAGCACGGGGTTGAGCGGCGAGGAGGGCACGGCAACGTGACGACGGGTGCGCCCGGCGACGTGACGACGGGTGCGCCCGGCACCGTGACGATCCGGTGCCCGGCGGCCTCACGAGCCGGTGCCCGGCCGCGCCGGAGGGTCGGCGTCCGGCTCCGGTGAAGCGCAGGTCACAGGAGAGGTCCGGCGTTCACGGACACGCTCTAGACTGAGCGCTCGCGCGGTCGGCGCGCAGGCGCGGTCCGGAGGGAGAGCGGTGGTGGCGAGGGGCGGGGGCGACTTCGAGGAGTTGCCCGCTGAGGTGCTGACACAGGCCGCCGCGGCCTTCGGCCTGCTGGCCTCGCCCGCACGGCTGCACCTGGTGTGGACGCTGATGCAGGGCGAGAGCGATGTGACCGCGCTCGCCGAGCGGGTCGGCGGCGCGCTGCCCGCGGTCAGCCAGCATCTGACGAAGCTCAAGCTCGCCGGTCTGGTGCGGTCCCGTCGTGAGGGACGGCACGTGGTGTACCTGGTGGACGACCCGGACGTGGAGACCATGGTGCGGTGGATGCTGCGGCAGCTCGCCGAACGCGGTGGGTACACGACAACGCCTGGGCGCGTCCGTGACCTGGGCGCCTGACAGCGGACCACGTCCCACCGCCTGGGCGGCGCCCGAGCCGGTCGACGGCCCGGAGCAGGGCGCGCCGCCCGGTCACCTCGCCGCCCCTGACACGGCGGATCTGCCCACGCTGGAGTTCCTGCGCGTGGTCGGCAGCGGTCCGCGCGGGCTGCTGGAGTCGCAGGCCGAGGACCGGCTCGCCCGGTACGGCGAGAACGTCCTTCCCGCGCTGCGCTCCGTCTCCTGGCCGCGCCGCTTTCTGCGCAGCCTGCGCGATCCGTTCACCACCGTGCTGTTCTGCCTCGCCCTGGTGTCGGCCGCCGTCGCCGCCTGGAACACCGCGTGCGTGATCATGGCGCTGGTCACGGTCAGCTGCGTGCTGCGCTCCAGCGGCGAGTACCGCGCCGACCAGTCGGCGTCGGCGCTGCGGGAACTGGTCGCCGCGACCGCGACCGTACGCCGTCGGGCGGACGCGAACAGCGCGCCGGAGACCCGCGAGATCCCCGTCGATCAGCTGGTACCCGGGGATGTCGTCCTGCTCGGCCCGGGGGATCTGGTCCCGGCCGATCTGCGGCTGCTGCGCGCCACCGGACTCACCGTGCACCAGGCCGCGCTGACCGGGGAGTCCGCGCCCGTCGCCAAGTATCCGGTGGAGAGTCCCGGACGGCCGGACGACGACGGACCCGACGGACCCGCGCCCGCCTCCGACCGGTGGTCCCGGCAGGGGGCGTCCGCGCAGGAGTCACCGCATCTGTGCCTCCAGGGCAGCAGCGTCGCCTCGGGCAGCGCGACGGCGGTCGTGATGGCGACCGGCGAGCACACCCGGTTCGCGCGGGGCTTTCGCGGTATGTCGACGCGGCGGCGCGAGAGCGCCTTCGACCGTTCCGTGCACGGCATCTCCTGGTCGCTCATCCGGTTCATGCTGCTGACGCCGCCGCTGGTGCTCATGGCCGACGCGGGTCTGCGCGGGCGCGGTCTGGAGACGCTGCCGTTCGCGGTCGCGGTGGCGGTCGGCCTGACGCCGGAGATGCTGCCGGTCGTGGTGACCACGACCCTGGCCAGGGGTGCGTCCCTGCTCGCCCGTGGCAGCGACGTGATCGTCAAGCGGTTGCCCGCGCTGCACGACCTGGGCGCGATGGACGTCCTGTGCACGGACAAGACGGGCACACTGACTCAGGACCGGCCTGTCGTGGCCTGCCATGTCGACGGTGAGGGACACGACAACCCCGACGTCCTGCACTGGGCGGCCGTCAACAGTCTGTGGACCCTCCAGCTCGCCGAGCTGCCCTCGCCCGACGCGCTCGACGAGGCGCTGCTGGACGCGGCGGAGGAGCGCGGCGACGACCTCGACCACGACGCGGTGGCGGCGCTCCCCTTCGATCCCGTACGCCGCCTGGCCACGGTGGCGCTGCGGACACCGGGCAGTCCCGGCACGCACGCGCTGGTCGTGAAGGGCGCGGCGGAGGCGGTGATCGCCCGGTGCGTGCGGCAGCGCGTCAACGGCCGGGACACCGACCTGGACGACGAGGCCCGCGCGCGGTTGCTGTCCCGGTGCGCGGACCGGGCCGAGGGGGGGCTGCGGGTGCTCGCCGTGGCCGCGGCGGAGCGGCCCGCGAAGTCCGGCGCCCCGTCCGTCACCGCGTCGGACGAGTACGGGCTGACGTTCCTGGGCGTCGTCGGGCTGCGGGACGCGGCGGCGGACACGGCGGCCGACGCCCTGACGGCGCTCAGCGGGCGCGGTGTCACCGTGAAGGTGCTCACCGGCGACCATCCGGGCACCGCCGCGCGGGCCTGCGACGACATCGGACTCGACCCCGGCCGGGTGGTCACCGGCGACGCGATCGACGGCCTGGACGACGACGCTCTGGCCGAACTCGCCGAGACCACCACGGTCTTCGCCCGCTGCACCCCGGCGCACAAGGCCCGCGTGGTGCGGGCGCTGCGCGCGGGCGGCCACGTCGCCGGTTTCCTCGGCGACGGTGTCAACGACCTGCCCGCGCTGCACGCCGCCGACGTGGGGATCAGCCCGCGCGACGCCACCGCCGTCGCGCGCGAGGCGGCCGACGTGGTGCTCGCGGCGAAGGACCTCACCGCGATCTGCCACGCGATCGTCGCCGGGCGTCGCAGCAGCGGCAACATCGCTGCCTATCTGCGGATCGCGCTGTCCTCGAATCTGGGCAACGTCATCGCGATGCTCACCGCCGGGCTGCTGCTGCCCTTCCTGCCGATGCTGCCGATGCAGGTGCTCGTGCAGAATCTCTGCTTCGACGGCGCGCAGCTCGCCTTCGCCTACGACCGGCCGCCGGCCGCCGACATGGCGCGGCCCTCGGCCCTCGAACCCCGCGCCATCCTGCGCTTCGTCACCGGTTTCGGCATCCTCAACGCCATCGCCGACGTGGCGACCTTCGGCATCCTCGCCCTGTCCATCAGGGGGTTCGGCACCAGCGCCAGCCAAGAAGCCTTCCAGTCGGGCTGGTTCACCGAGAATCTGCTCACGCAGGCCCTCGTGATGCTGCTGCTGCGCACCGGCCGCAACGCCGCGGAGGGCCGCGCGCCCGGCCCGATCCGGCTGACCACCAGCGCGCTGGCGGCCATCGGTATCCTCGTCCCCCTCTCCCCCCTCGCGCCCGCCCTCGGCTTCACCGCGCTCCCGCTCTTCTACTACGCGCTGCTCGCCGCGGTCCTGATGTCGTACGGGACGGCGCTGGTGATGGCGAAGACGCGGTACGAGGCGCGGATCGCCGCCCGTCAGGGACTGGCGGCGTCGAAGCCGTAACGCAACGGGGTGTCCCCGGCGCGCGACTTGCGCCGATAGATGTGCAGCGCGTCCACCCGTACGCCCGTCGTGCCCGCTTCGTCGTCGAGGGGGCACGGATAGCTCACCTGCACCACTCGCGGCCGTCCGGCCACCCGTATCCGCACGCCGTCCGCCGGGCCGCCGTCAAGTACCGCGGCTTCCCAGCCGTCGGCGCTGTTCCCTGCTCTCTCCATGCGCGACACTTTATCGATTACGCAACTGGGGAACTGTCCCGGGTGCGGACGCGCGGGGATTCAGGCCCTGGGGGGCTGCCCCCGGGGGCGGTGGAAGGGGCGGCCCCGGCTCGGCGGACCTCAGACGCCGTCCGGGCTCTCCAGACGGGACGCGGCGGACGCGCGTGTCGCCGGGCGAGTCCGTACGGTGGCACCGTGCGGTGACGGAAGGCGGCGGGATCGTGGCGGTGGACAAGCCCCGGAAGTGGTGGCCCTGGGTCGTCCTGGCGACCCTGGTGGTCGCCGGATGGGCGGCGGGCGGCCGTGGGCACGGTCCGGATGCCGCCGACCGGTCGGCGCCACCGTCGGCCACCAGCGGCTCGGCCCGGCCGAGCAGCGGCGCGCCGAGCACGTCCGCCGAGCCCTCGGCCTCCGCGAGCGACGGTCTCGCACGGTACGCACCGCAGGTCAAGCGGTACGCGACCCGCGCCGGGATCGACCCGCAGGCGCTGATGGCGATCCTCTACAACGAGGACTACAAACCGCACGACCCGGCCTTCCAGCGCGCCTGGCAGAAGCTCAAGCCGGACGCCGCCTTCGGCATCGCGAACATGCACAAGGCCGCCTTCGACGAGACCAAGCGGGGCCGCGACTTCGCCGGCCGTGACTGGGACGAACTGCCCGACGACACGGGCTTGGCCATCGAGTCGGCGGCCTGGTACCTGCACGACCTGGCCGCCCAGCTCCCCGCCCACCGCTCCACGTCCCTGACGGTGAATCAGCTGATCGCACTCGGCTACAACACCGGCGCGGGCAACATGCTGGCCTTCGCCCGGGGCGTCACCCCCGGGTCACAAGCCCAGTCCTACCTCGACCAGTTGACCTCGAACTGGGCCGCCGCGGGACGGGACGTGCGCGGCTCCGGCTGACCGCGCGACGGACACCTGACGCCTGATGCCTGATGCGTCGCGGCTCAGGACGCGGGAGGCGTGGCGGGCGCGGTCGCCCGCGACGACCAGGCCGACCACAGCTCGGCGTACGGGCCGCCCGCGGCGACGAGTTCGTCGTGCGGGCCCTCCTCGACGATGCGGCCGTCGTCCATCACCACGACCCGGTCCGCGGTGGCGGCCTGCGTGAGCCGGTGCGCCACCACCAACGCGGTGCGTCCGGCGAGCACTTCACGCGCCGCCGCCTCCAGCGTGCGGGCGCCCTCGCTGCCCGCCTCGGCCGCCGACTCGTCCAGCACGGCGATCGACGGATCGGCCAACGCCAGGCGGGCCAGCGCCAGTTGCTGGGACTGTACGGCGGTGAGCGCCATGCCGCCCGACCCGACCCGCGTCGCCGTCTCCTGGGGCAGCGCGCGGACCCACGCCAGGGCGCCCGCCACGTCGAGGGCCGCTGTCAGCGCCGCCTCGTCCGCGTCCGGGCGGGCCAGCAGCAGATTGTCGGCGACCGTGCCGGCGAAGACGTGGGTGTCCTGGTCGAGCAGCAGGACGGCGGGCCGCCCCGACCGCCCGGCGGCCCCGACCGACACGTGACCCGATGTCGGCGGGTGGACGCCCGCGACGATCCTCGCAAGGGTGCTCTTGCCCGCGCCGGTCGTGCCGACCAGCGTCACCTGCTCGCCGGGGGCCAGCCGCAGGCAGACGCCGTGCAGTACGGGCCGTCCCGGCAGGTAGGCGTGGTGGATGTCCCGGGCGTCGAGGAGATACGCCGGGCCCTGTGCGGCGTCGGCGGCGGACTCCCTCGGTGCGGGTACGGACGTCGCGCCGGACTCGGCGACGGACTCGGCGACGGGCTCCGGTGCGAGGTCGGCCGCTCCGACCAGCCGGGCGAGTCCCGCCGCCGCCTCCTGCGCGGTCGCCGCGAGCCCCAGCAGCACATTGACGGGGTCGAAGAGCCGGACGAACAGCAGCGCGGCGGCGGTGGCCTCGCCGACGCCCGCGTGGCCCGCGTGCACCAGCCAGTAGCCGGTGCACAGGATCAGCCCGAGGCCGGTGAACTCCGCCGCGTTGAGGCGGCCGTAGAAGCGCGAGCGCAGGGTGACCGCGCGCAGGGCGTAGCCCATCGCGGCGGCGGAGCGGTCCGCGACGCGCGCGGTGTGCCGCTCGGTGAGCCGGAAGGCCCGTACGGTCTCGACACCCGAGACCGATTCGAGGATCTGCCGGGTCCGCTCGCCGCCCGCGACGCGCTGGGCCGCGTAGAGGGGACCCGAGTGGCGCAGGTACCAGCGCATGGTGGCCAGTTGGATCGGCATGGCGCACAGCCCCGCAAGGGCGAAGCGCCAGTCGAGGGCGGTCAGTCCGATGACGGTGAAGCCGATGGTCAGCGCTGCGCCCGCGACGCTGGGCAGCACGCCGCGCAGCGCGCCCGCCACCAGGGAGGCGTCGTCGCCGATCCGCGCGGCGAGGTCGCCCGCGCCGACCTGCTCGACGCGCTGCGCGGGCAGGGCGAAGGCGCTCTCGATGACGCGTTCGCGCAGCCGGGCCAGGGCGGTCTCGCCGACCCGCGCGGTCAGCCGCAGGCCCGTCGCGGTCAGTACGGCCTGGGCCAGCACCGCGGCCAGCAGCACGCCCGCGGCCACGTAGACCGGTCCCTCGCCCCGCCGCTGCTGCACCACGTCCACGATCCGGCCGAGCGCCAGCGGCCCGACCAGGCCGACCAGTGCCTCGGCGACGAAGACCGCGGCGGTCAGGAGGGCGAACGCCCTTTGCGGGCGGACGAGTTCGAGCACCGCGCGGCCGGTTCTCGCCGGGGTCGCGACGGGCAGCAGGTCCGCGACGGTGGTCGCTTCCCCGGTCCGCTCGGTCTGCGTCTGCGTCCGCGTCCGCGCGCTCATGCGAACACCGCCGCCCGGTAGGCCGGTTCGGCCGCCGCGAGGTCGGCGTGCCGCGCGCTGGCCACCACGGCGCCTTCGGTGATCAGGACGGTACGCGCGCAGGCCGCGAGCAGCGCGGGGGACGTGGTCACGATCAGTGTCGTACGGCCCGCCCTCTCCTCGGTGACCGTGCGGGCGATCCTGGCCTCGGTGACCGAGTCGATCGCGGTGGTCGGGTCGTCGAGCACGAGGATCGGCGGGTCGGCCGCCAACGCCCTTGCGAGAGCCACGCGTTGGCGCTGGCCGCCGGAGAGGAAGGCGCCGCGCTCGCCGACACGGGTGTCCCCCGCGGCGGGCAGCAGGTCGTCGGGGGCGGGCCGGGGCAGGTTTCCCTCGGGGCCGGGGCCGGGGCCTGAGCCGAGGTTGTCGAGGATCGTGCCGTCGAAGAGGAACGGGTGGTGCGGTGCGACCAGGACGCGCTCGCGTATCGCGGCCCCGGTGAGGTCGGTGGCCGCCGTGCCGTCCAGCAGGACGGCGCCGCTCTCGGGCTCCGCCTGTCCGCGCAGGCACGCCATCAGGTCGGCGACGGCGGCCGGGTCCGGTACGACCAGCCCCACGTGCTCCCCTGCCGCGACGCTCAGTTCGACCCCGCGCAGCCGCCCGTAGGTGAGGGCGCGCAGTTCGAGCGCGCCACGCGGGCCCGCTGGGGAGTCGGCCACCGGGGCGTCCTTGGCCGGGGCAGGAGCGCCGGGCGCGCCCGCCGTGTCGAGCACGGCCGTGACGCGGCCGGCGGAGGCGCGGGCGCGGGCGAGGTCGGGGCCGACGGCGATGAGGCCCTGGGTCGGTCCCAGCAGGAACTGGCACAGGCCGGTGCAGGCGATGAGGTCGCCGAGGCTGATCCGGCCCTGTAGGGCGAGCCGTCCGCCGACCAGGGCGACCGCGGTGACCAGGATGCCGCCGAGCAGCACGGCGGCGGCGTCCATCAGCGCCTCGAAGCGGGCGGCGGAGATCGTGGCGCGCAGACTGGTCCGGTTGGCGTCGACGTAGCGGGCGTACGCGGGGCCCTCCGCCCGCAAGCCCTTGAGGACCCGCAGTCCCGCCACGAAGTCGACCGCGGTGCCCGACGCGCGGGCGGCGGCGGCCTGTTCGGCCGCGCCGCGGCGCTCCAGCGGGCGGCCGAGCAGATGCACCGCGAAGAGGACGGCAGGGGTGCCGAGCAGCACCAGCAGGCCGAGCGTGACGGACATGCGCAGCAGCAGGACCGCGCCGAGGACGAGCGCGAACACGCACGCGATCGCCTGGACGATGGACGTGGTGAATCTGCCGACGTTCTGCGCGTCCGAGACGGCGACCGACATCAGGTCGCCAGGCATCCGGTCCCGTACGGCCGTCCCGTCCGGCGCGAGCATCCGGTCGGTGAGCCGTACGCGGACGGCGTGCGCGGAGCGTTCGGCAGCGGCGACGGTAGAGCGGGAGCCGAAGCGGAAGCACAGCGACAGCGCCAGGAAGTCCGCGGCGAGCACGGCGAGCCAGGTCGCCAGCTCCCGGCCGGAGCCGCCGTCCACCGCCCGGTCGATCACCACGCCGACCACGACCGGCACCAGCGCCTCACCGGCCAGATGTCCGCTGCGCAGCAGCACCGCGGCGGTGAGGCTGCCGCGTACGTGGAGCGCCGCGGCGCGCAGCGGGCCGGGGTCGGCGGCGGGGGTGGAGGCGGCGGGGGTGGAGGCGGTGGGCGGTGTCTCGGGCATGGGGAGGTGCGCGCTCTTTCCAGGCCCGCGGGGACCTTGGCCGGTGGGTGGCGTGTCGTCCGTACGGCCGCCGGGCGGTGGTGCGTACGGCGGCCACCGCGAGGTTACGGGTCGGTCCGGGCTGTCGTAAATGAGTTACGCTGCTGACTTATGTCGCTGAACAGCCATGCCGTCTCCGGGGGTTCCACGCCGCCCGCCCGCGCCGAGGCGCTGCGTGTCGTGAACTTCGACATGGCGCGCGGCCAGCGCTTCGGCGAGCACGAACACGACGTGCACCAGCTCGTGTGGGCGCCGACCGGTGTCCTGGCCGTGGACATCGGCGCGCACTCGTGGGTGCTGCCGCCGACCTTGGCGCTGTGGATACCGGCGTCGGTGCCGCACACGACGAGCGCGAGCCGCACCGCCCGGATGCGCAGTGTGTACGTGCATCCCGAGAGCTGTCCGCTGGCGTGGTCGCAGCCGGCGGTGGTGGCGGTGGGCCCGCTGCTGCGCGAGCTGATCACGCACCTGGCGGACCCGGATCTGGAGCCGGAGCCGAGGGCGCGGGCGGAGGCGGTGATGTTCGACCTGCTGCGGCCGGTGGGGGTGACGACGATCGACCTCCCGATGCCGGTGGACGGCCGGGCCCGCAAGGTGGCCGAGGCCCTGCTGGCGCTGCCCGCCGACCACCGGCCGCTGGAGGACTGGGGGCGCGAGGTCGGGGCCAGCGCCCGTACGCTCGCCCGGCTGTTCAGCTCCGAGACCGGGATGTCGTTCGGCCGCTGGCGTACCAGGGCGCGGCTGCGCGCGAGCCTGGAGCACATGGCGGGCAACCGCCCGCTGGCGGCGGTGGCGCTCCAGGTCGGGTACTCCACGCCCAGTTCGTTCATCGCGGCCTTCCGCCAGGAGACCGGCCGCACACCGGGCGCGTACTTCTCCGCGTCGCCCCGCTGAGACCGGTCCCGCGGCAGCGCCGTCACAGCGAGGTCAGCGCCTTCTCGAAGTCGTCGAGCACGCCGAGCGCGTCCTCGTAACCGCCGGGGAGGAAGTAGTCGCTGCCGTAGAGGTGGTCGGCCTTGGTGGCGGCGAGCTGCTTGAAGGACTTCTGGGCGAAGAGCTTGGGGCCGAGGTTGGCGGGCTTCCCGTCGTTGGTCGTGTAGTAGAAGATCGCGTCCGCGTCGGAGAGCTTGGCGGTGATCAACTCGTAGGAGGTGGGCTGCTGTTCGGCCAGTCGCTGGGTGGCGGTGGCGAACTGCGCGCCCGCCTCCGCGAGAATGCCGCCGATCGGCGACCCGGCGCCGTACAGCCACCACTGGCCCTCGTCGAAGCCGCCCTGGAGCAGGTCCCAGTGGACGCGGCCGAGGACGGCGGCGTGCTTCTGCTTGATCTCGGCGACGCGCTGGGTGTAGCGGCCCTTGAGCTTGTCGAGGGCGGTCGGTACGCCGAGGACCGCCGCCGTCTGGTCGGACATGTCCCGCCAGGGCGCCTTGGACTTGGAGAAAGGCAGCAGGACGGTCGGCGCGAGCTCGCTGAGCTGGCTGTACGGCAGGTTGGCCTGGACGTCGATGCCGATGATCAGGTCGGGGCGCAGCGCTGCGACCTTCTCCACCTCGATGGCGCCGCCGACGCCGTTGGAGACCTTGGGGACCTTTCTCCAGCGCTCCAGGTCGCGCCGCGGGACGTACTCCTCCCCCGCGTTGAACAGGCCCGCGGGGGTCAGGCCGAGGTCGAAGATCGCGGACATCGGGAAGTCGTTGATCGCGACGACGCGCTGGGGCTTGTCCGGGATCTCCAGCGGGCCCTTGGCGGAGTCGACGGTACGGGTCGCCTTTCCGCCGCTCTTGCCGCCGCCCTTGGTTCCGGCCGAGGCGCTGTCCGAGGAGCCCGATCCGCAGGCGGCGAGGCCGAGGAGCGCGGCGCCCGCCGCGCCCGCGCCGAGCAGCGTGCGACGGGTCGGACGCGCGAGGCGCGACGAGGAGGGGCCGGGCGGCAGGGACGACATGAGGACCTCCGAGCAGATACTTAGGTTTACCTAACTTTGGTTACCCTAAGCGCGGCTTTCCGGGGTGGATTCTGACCTCGGCCAGTCGGTGTCGACAGAAGGTCACCCGCGATGCCCGGCCGACTCCGTCGCCGCACGGACGCCGTCTCGCCAACTCCCCCTCGCGGCACGGAATTCCGCACTCCGGCGCGACGACGGCAGGGCCGCACGGAGCATCGGTCCGATCGGGCGGGACCGCTCCGGAGTGTCCGTTCAGCGACACAAGATGTCTTTTTACGGCCCGCCTGCCGCAGCCGAGCGGCTCGATTCCCCCCAAGCGGCGACAGAACGACCGCACGGCTTAAGTTAGCCTGCCCTTACTTTCTGCCCGGGTGAGTCCGCCGAGGAGTTGGCCCATGAACGTCTTGCGAGCCCGCAGCGGGCCCGCCCCGGTACCGGCCGACGGGACCCTTCCCGTCCCGGCCGCGACCGGCTCCCCCGCGAACGCGCACGGTTCCCCCCGCCGTGATCGTACGGCCGCGCTCGGCGCAGGGCTGGTCGTCGCCGCGGTCGTGCTCGCCCTCGCGGTCGGCGCGAGCCTCGCGATCGGCGCCAAGTCCGTCCCCCTGGGCACGGTCCTGGACACCGTCTTCCACCACGACTCCGGCAACGACGACCAGACCATCGTCACCTCGCTGCGGCTGCCGCGTACGGTCGTCGGCCTGATGGCCGGTGCGGCGCTGGGCCTGGCGGGCACGGTGATGCAGGGTCTGACCCGCAACCCGCTGGCCGATCCCGGCCTGCTGGGCGTCAACGCCGGGGCCTCGCTCGCCGTCGTCACCGCGATCAGCGTCTTCGGGATCACCTCCTTCACCGGCTACGTGTGGTTCGGCTTCGTGGGCGCCGCGGCGGCGGCCCTGCTGGTCTACTCGGTCGGTTCGCTCGGCCGGGAGGGCGCGACGCCGGTCAAGCTCGCGCTGTCGGGCGCCGCCGTCAGTGCGGGGCTGACCTCGCTCACCACCGCCGTCCTGCTCACCGACACCGCGACCTTCGACCGGTTCCGGTTCTGGGAGGTCGGCTCGCTGGCCGGGCGCGATCTCCCGGTGGCCTACCAGGCAGGACCGTTCCTCCTGGTGGGCGCGGTGTGCGCGCTGGGGTCGGGGCGGCTGCTCAACACCCTGAGCCTCGGCGACGACACCGCCCGCGGGCTCGGCGCGAACATCGCCGCCGCCCGGATCTTCTGCGCGGTGTCCGTGGTGCTGCTGTGCGGCGCCGCGACCGCGCTCGCCGGTCCCATCGGCTTCGTCGGGCTGACCGTTCCGCACGTCGTCCGCTCCTTCACCGGCCCCGACCACCGCTGGATCCTGCCGTACTCGCTGTTCATCGCCCCGGCGCTGCTGCTGGTCTCCGATGTCCTCGGGCGCATCGTGGCCAGGCCCGGCGAGATCCAGGTCGGCATCGTCACCGCGGTGCTCGGCGCGCCGGTGCTCATCGTGCTGGTCCGGCGCGGAAGGCAGGCGGGGCTCTAGTGAGACCGACTTCCCACCCGCCGACGTCCGGGCCGTCCGTGCCGTCCGGGCCGCGGACGCCGGAACCGCCCAGCGTCGGCGCCGGATCGGACAGCGCCGCCACGGACACCGCCGCCACGTCGACGGCGGTGTCCGCGGACACCCTGCGCGCGATACGGGCCGCGCGCCGCCGGCCGAGGGCGCGTACCGGCGCCGTCGCACTCGTCCTCGTGCTGTGCGCCGTCGCTGTGCTGTGCGCGTCGCTGTGCGTCGGCAGCTACTCCATCCCGCTGTCCGACGTGCTGCGCTCGCTGGCCGGGCGGGGCGACGCGGCCACCGACTTCATCGTGCTGAAGGTGCGGCTGCCGCGGGCCGTCACCGCGGTCGCGGCGGGCGCCGCGTTCGGCCTGTCGGGCGCGGTGTTCCAGACGCTGATCCGCAATCCGCTGGCCAGCCCCGACGTCATCGGGATCACCTCCGGAGCGAGCGCGGCGGCCGTGGTGGCGATCGTCGTGTTCGGGCTCGGCGGCGCGACGGTGTCGGGACTCGCCGTGGCGGGCGCGCTGGCCACCGCGCTGGCGATCTACCTGCTGGCCTGGCGGCGCGGGGTGACCGGCTACCGGCTCGTGCTGGTCGGCATCGGCGTGGCCGCGGGGCTCTCCAGCATCGTGTCCTTCCTGCTGACCAGGGCCGACATCTACACCGCGCAGCAGGCCCTGCTCTGGCTCACCGGCAGCCTCAACGGCGCGGACTGGCCGCTCGCCCGCGCCCTGTTGCTGTGCCTCGTGCCGCTCCTGCCCGCGGTCTGTCTCGCGGTGCGTTCGCTGCCGGTGCTCGGGCTGGGCGACGACAGCGCGACCGGTCTCGGGGTACGCGTCGAGCGCAGCCGCCTTGTGCTGATCGGCCTCGCGGTCTGTCTGGCCGCGGTCGCCACGGCGGCGACCGGGCCGGTCGCCTTCGTGGCCTTTCTCTCCGGTCCCGTCGCCCGCCGTCTGGTGCACGGCCGGGGTCCCGCGCTGACGCTGTCCGCGCTGACCGGCGCGGTCATCATGCTCGGCTGCGACTTCGCCGGGCAGCACCTGCTGGGCCCGACCGAATTCCCGGTCGGTGTGATCACCGGGGTGCTCGGCGCCCCGGGTCTGCTGTGGCTGCTGGCCCGTGCCAACCGGGTCGGGCAGGGAGGATGAGGACACCGCGATGACGGACACGACAGAGCAGGGCGCGCCCGCGCGGCCGGCCGACGCGACGGACGAGGCGCCCGGCGCGTTCGAGGCGTACGGAAAGAACGAGGCGTACGGGAAGAACGAGGCCGACACGCGGGCCGAGGCGTACGGAGAGGGCGCGGCCGACACGTACGGGAAGAACGAGGCCGACGCGCCCAGCACGCTCGCCGCCCGTGACCTGCGGCTCGGCTACGACCAGCGGCCCGTGGTCACCGGCATCACCGCCGACATCCCCGCCGGACGGGTGACGATGATCGTCGGCCCCAACGCCTGCGGCAAGTCCACCCTGCTGCGCGGCCTCGCCCGGCTGCTCGCGCCGACCTCGGGCGAGGTCCTGCTCGACGGACAGGACATCCACCGTCTGCCCACGCGTCAGGTCGCCGCCCGGCTCGGCATCCTCCCGCAGACCCCGGTCGCGCCGGACGGCATCCGCGTCATCGACCTGGTCGGGCGCGGACGCTACCCGCACCAGGGCTGGTTCCGGCGCTGGACGGCCACCGACGACGAGGCCGTCGCCGAAGCCCTGACCGCCACCGACACCCTCGACCTGGCCGAGCGCTCGGTGGACGAACTGTCCGGCGGCCAGCGGCAGCGCGTGTGGATCGCCGTCGCCCTCGCCCAGCGCACCGGAGTCCTGCTCCTCGACGAGCCGACCACGTATCTCGACCTCCCCCACCAGGTCGAGGTCCTCGACCTCGTCACCGACCTCAACCGGCAGCGCGGCGCGACCGTCGTCACGGTCCTCCACGACCTCAACCTCGCCTGCCGGTACGGCGATCACCTCATCGCGATGAAGGACGGCCGGATCGCCGCCGAGGGCCCGCCCGCGGAGGTCGTCACCGAGGACACCGTCCGCGACATCTTCGGCATGGAGTGCCGCATCGTCACCGACGAGGTCTCGCGGACCCCGCTGATCCTCCCGATCGGCCGCCACCGCGTACACCGGCCGACCGCGACCGGCTGACGTACGCGGGACGGACCTTTCAGCGGCGGGCCTTTCAGCGGCGGGGCGCGGCGGTCGCCGTACGGGCGGGCGCCACAGGGATGACCGGCGGTACGGGTGACAGCCGCGCCGCGGGCGGGAGCGGCGCGTGCTGCGGGGACGCCTGGAACGCCTGGATCGCGAAGGCGGCGAAGCGCCGGGAGGCTGCGACGCGGGCCGCGGGTGACGGTGCGTGGATGCCGCTGTTGGCCATGAGCACGAGGACCAGGTCGTCCAGGACGAAGTCGGGGCGCAGGCGGCCGGTGGCCTTGGCGCGGGCGGCCAGTTCCGCGACCGCCTCCAGCGCGTACTCGCGGCCCGCGTCGAAGTCGACGGCGTGCGGGAACGTCGACATGAAGGCCGCGGTGAAGCCGCGGTCGCGGGCGTGCAGCCCGCAGATCCTCTCGATCACCAGGCAGAAGCCGCGCCAGGGATCCGGGTCGGCGAGCCCTTCGTCCACGATGTCGTGGCAGGCCCGCAACTGACCGGTGAACGCCTCGGTGACCAGCGCCTCCTTGGTCGGGAAGCGCCGGTAGAGGGTGGCGGGGCCGACCCCGGCGCGCCGGGCGATCTCCCGCATCGGCACGTTCAGCCCCTCGGTCGCGAACACCTCGCGGGCCGCGCCGAGGATGCGCTCGCGGTTGTCGAGGGCGTCGGAGCGCAGGGTGTGAGGCAAATCGTCGGTCACGCTCTCACTTTAGCCAAACGGACGGCGGCGTCCGTTAACGTCCGAAGGACCAGGTCCGCGGGCCGCCGGATTCCGGATCGGCGCGGACCACGAGGGCCGGGGACCGGCCATGGACCAGCGCAGGGAGCAGACGGTGAAGGCAGTCGCGATCGAGACGTTCGGCGGCCCCGAGGGCATGGCGGTCATCGACCTCCCCGCCCCGGCGCCCGCCGCCGGGCAGGTACTCGTCGCCGTCGAGGCGAGCGGTGTCGGCGGCGTCGACGCCGTGATCCGCAGGGGCACGCTGGCCTCGTACGGCTTCAAGGAGGGGCACATCCTCGGCAGCGAGGCGGCCGGTACGGTGACCGCGGTCGGCGACGGCGTCGACACGTCGTGGATCGGCCGGCGCGTGTGGGCGTTCACCGGGTTCAGCGGCGGCTACGTCGAGCAGGCGGCCGTCCCGGTCGAGGCGGTCCTCGCGCTGCCCGACGGGCTGTCGGCGGTGGACGCGGTGACGCTCGGCAGTTCGGGCCCGGTGGCCCATTTCGCGCTGGCCCACGCCCGCTTCGCCCCCGGCGAGTCGGTGCTGGTGCGCGGCGCGGCGGGCAGCATCGGGATCATGACGGTCCATCTGGCGTCCCGTGCGGGCGCCGCGGCGGTGGCGGTCACGACGTCGTCGGCCGAGCGGGGCGAACGGCTGCGCGCACTCGGCGCGACGCATGTGCTGGACCGCTCCGGCGACAGCGTGGGCAGCGGTTCCGGTCCCGACGACGCTTCCGGGGGATACGACGTCATCATCGACATCGTCGCGGGCGCGGATCTGCCGTCCTTCTTCGGCCGCCTCCGGCCGAACGGCCGCATGGTGGCCGTGGGCGTGGTCGGCGGCCCGCCGCCCGCCGACTTCGGCATGACGATGATCGCGGCCTTCCAGAAGTCCCTGTCGTTCGCCACCTTCAGCGCCGACACCGTGGCCGCGGCCGATCTGAACGCCGTGCGTAGCGCGCAGTTCGCCGCCGCGAGCCGTGGCGAGCTGCCTCTCGCGGTGCACGAGGTGCTGCCGCTGGAGCAGGCCGCGCTGGCGCACCGGAAGATGGACGCGGGCGAGGTGTTCGGCCGGATCGTCCTGACGCCGTAGGCCGGGCGCGGGGTGGTGCGGACGGTGCGCGGGTTCACAAGGCGGGCCGTTGGGGGGTCTTGACGCATTCTCCAACTAAGGCAAGGCTTACCTAAGTTCAGAGAGGCGTGCGGCGCCTGATGGCCCCCGCGCCCGCCGCCTCCGCATGCCCGCGCCCGTTTCTTCTGGAGGACCGTCATGCCCCTGGAGCACTCGGAGAGCTTCGCTCGTCTCGCCGCCGGAGACCTGCACGACGTCGTCAAGGCATTCGCGGCCAACCCCGCCTTCCGCGCGGCGGAATGGGAGGAACTGACCACGGAGGACAACCCGTACCGACGGCCGGTACGGCCGGACGACCTGGCCTGGCTCGACTACGGCAAGCAGATGCCCGTGGCCAAGGCGCTCAAACTCAGCGCGCTGCTCGGGCACCGGATGCTGCGCAATGTCTACGACAGCGGTCTGCTCTATCTGCCCCCGGCCGGCGGCCAGTCCGGTCCCGCCGCGACCGACGCCGCCACGTTCTACAGCGACGAGAACCGCGTCCTCGGCGCGCTGGCCTCCCCCGTACTCGAACAGCACCTGTTCGGCCTGCTGGAGTCCGAGCGCGAACAGCTCGCCGGATACGGTCCCGAGCAGGTCGTCGCGGCCGTCGAGGCGTACCACCGGCAGCGCTCCGCCGAGTCGGGGCAGGCGTTCGTGACCGCGCTGTCCACCAAGGACCGCAAGGCGTCGGCGACTTTCGTCCTGCTCCAGTTGAGCGCGTATCTGCCCGCGAGCCGGATGGCCGCGGGCCGCGCCGCGCTCGGCGAGTACGACGTCGAGCACCCCGGCGCCCGGATCACGCTGCTCGACGACTACCGCACCTGGGCCGGACTGCACGACGAGTACCGCTCGCTGGTGGAGGGCGCGGGACTGAGGACCACCACCGGGGCGTACTGGCAGCTCTACCTCGGTACGTCGCTGGCCCGCGGCAACCACCTGCACTGGCTCTCCCGCAACCGGGAGAAGTACCCGGAGTTCCTGGGCGCGTTGCTGCACCACAGCATCGACCAGTCCGTCACCGCGGCCAGGTTCGCCGACGTCTTCGAGGACGGGCTCGGGGTCCGCTCGACGCTCTTCGACCACCTCGGCGGCGACCCCGGCCACCTGCGCGAGCTGGCCGACCGCTGGGTGACACCGCTGAGCCGGCTCTACGGCCCCGCGGCGGTCGAGCGGTTCCACCACGGTTTCGCGGACGCCGCGTGGCTGGCCCGGCTGTGGGACGAGGATCTGGCGCGGCAGCTCGCCTGGGCCGACGACATCCCGCTGCACCAGGAGAAGGCCGAGAAGATCAGCCGGTACATCGACGACAACGACATCACCGTGGACCTCGACACCTTCGTCGAGAGCAACGAGGAGACGTCGACCACGCATGTCCACGACGAGCACCGGCTGGTGATGATCGAGAAGGGCGAGATGCACTTCTGGAACAACGTCACGCACAAGATCGACCTGCACGAGGGCGACAAGGTGCTCATCCCGGTCTCCCGGCTGCACGGTTCGACGGTGCTGTCCGGCGAGTGCACCTACCACCAGCCGATCATCCCCGAGGAGATGTACGCGCGCTTCTGACGCCGTACCGCTTCCGCGCCCCCCGTGCCTGTCTCTTCCGGGATGGAGTCCCCTCACGTGTCTGTGTCCGACGACCGATCTCCCACCACGGCCCGCGGCGCCACCGCGCGGCCTCCGGCCGTACGCACCATCGGCGCCACCCCGCCGTGGGGCCGGGCCGCCGCCGAGGAGTTGCTGGCGACACTGCTCGACACCGACCAGCCGTTCCCCTGCACCTTCGCCGTGGCCGCCGCCAAGAAGGAGTCGCTGCGCTTCGGCTTCGTCGACAGCCCGCACGACGAGAGCACCTGGGCGCCGCTGGCGGGCATCCTGCGCGACTATCTCGACGTCTACCGGACGCTCGGCAAGGACACCTCGCTGGTGGTGCTCTTCCGGCCGGACGACCGGCCGGGCACGCTGGAGGAGTACTTCGACCGGTTCTGGGCGGTGCTCCAGCACCTGCACGACGGGGACACCGAGCCGTGGCCCGCCTCGACCCCGCTGGATCCCGAGGAACTGTGGTGGGAGTTCAGCTTCGGCGGCACCGAGATCTTCGTCGTCTGCAACACCCCGGCGCATCTGGACCGGCGCAGCCGCCACAACCCGAGCTTCATGATCACTTTCCAGCCACGCTGGGTGTTCGAGGGACTCGAGGCCGACACCCCGCGCGGTGCGAAGGCCCGTCAGGTGATCCGCAACCGTATCCGCCGCTTCGACGGCATGGAGCCCGCCGCCGAACTCGGGAACCACGGGGAGGACGGCAACCGGGAGTGGCGCCAGTACTTCCTGCCGGACAGCGCCGAGGGGGCGACCGCCGGGTGCCCGTTCCTGGCGCGGGCCGGTGCGCGGGGCCAGGCGCGCGCGGAGAGCGCCGGGGCGGCCGACTGCCGCGTTCTGGTCAACGACGAGGGTCAGTTCTCGCTGTGGCCGGCGGCCGTTCCGGTACCCGACCACTGGCACGAGACGGGCTTCAGCGGCGGCCGGGAGGCGTGTCTTGAGCAGGTCACCCGCACCTGGACCGACATGCGCCCGGCGGCGTCGCGACGGCGGAGCCTGGAGCGGGTGGCGTGAGCCGATGGCTTGATCGGGTGGCGTAACGGATCTTGTGACCCGGCCAGGCCGCTGTGACCGGCCGGTCGGCCGCGCGGGGTCCTCCGCTGCCCGCGCGGCCGACCGGCCCTGCCGCCGCTACTCCTCGGGAGCCAGCGCGGCCAGGCCGTCGAGCAGGACGTCGAGCTTGCGCGCGAACCAGGCGTCGGGGCTGCCGGTGACGATGCCCGTCAGCGCGTCCCGCAGCCTCGGGTCCACATTGGGCAGCGCGTCCGGCAGCATCTCGCGCCGCAGTTCGGCGGCCTGGTCGGCGGTCTTCGCGGGTTCGTCCCTGCGCTGTCCCGCCAGGAAGAACATCAACACCTGTTCGTGCACCAGGTCGTAGGCGAGTATCGCGTTCTCCGCGCTGAACCCCAGGTCGACCAGGTGCGTGACCGTGCGGTGGCTCACCTCGCCGTAGGCGTCGGAGTCGATCCGCAGCGAGACGATGTGCGCGGCGAGCCCCGCGTACCGGTCGAGCAGCCGGAAGGTGGCCCAGGCGTGTTCGCCCAGGTCGCGCCGCCACTGCCCCTGCGGCTCCGGCCATCGCGCCTGCGTCACGACCGCGTCGACGGCGGCGGTGACCAGGGCGTCGCGGGTCGGGAAGTACCGGTAGAGGGTCGAGTGCTTGATCCCGAGGTGCTGCGCGACGCTGCTCATGCCGAGCTGGCCGAAACCGACCGCAAGCGCCGCGCGGACGATCGCCTCACGGTCCACCTGCGGCGGGCGTCCCAGGCGCGGGGTCCGCAGACCACGGACGGCGGCCGGCCGCTGGACCGGCCGTCCCGTCGGCCGCGTCGGCCGCTCCACCGGCCGGGGCGGCTCGATCGGCTCACTGTTCCTGGTCATGGGCCCTATTGTCCCCCACCGCCGACCGGCGGGAGCAGGACCTCCCGCACCTTTAACAACATAGTGTTGTCAATAGGTTTGGTAAGGCATACCTTCATTACGTTGCCGGGTCGGCCTCCCCGCTCGGGCCCGGCAGCACATCGGCCCATTTCACGCAAGGAGTGCTCATGCCCCCGATCCAGGAGGAGCTGCGCCGCCGCACCCGCCTGACCCGCCCGCAGGTCCGGATACGCCGCGCCGAAGTGGTGCGGACGGCCGAGGTGACCGCGCGGATCCGCCGGGTCACGGTCGGCGGCGAGGATCTGGCGGGCTGCGCGGAGGGCGGACTGCCCGCGGACGCCTGGAAGTTCCTGCTCCCGCCGGACGGACGCGGACCGGTGCACCTCCCGGTCGTCGGCCCCGACGGCATGCCCGGTGACGAGCCGGGCGCGGTCCCGCCGGTCATGCGCGCTTTCACCGTCCGCCGCTTCGACCCGGTGGCCGGTGAACTGACCGTGGACGTCCTGCTGCACGCCGAGACCCCGGCGAGCGTCTGGGCGCGGTCCGCCGCGCCGGGCGACCTCGTCGGTCTCGCCGGGCCCCGGCACGAGTTCTTCGCCTCACCCGAGGCCGGGTGGCACCTGCTCGCGGGGGACGAGGCGGCCCTGCCCGCCGTCGCCGCCATCCTGGAGTCGCTGCCCGCGGGAACCGCGGTGGTCGCCCTTGTCGAGGCGGACGACGAGGCGGACCGTATCGACCTCCCCACCGCGGCGGCGGCCGAGGTGCGGTGGCTCTACCGGCGCGGCGCGCCCGCGGGTGACAGCGGCCTGCTGGAGAAAGCGGTACGCGGCCTCGACCGTCCCTTCGCCGCCGCGCAGGCGTGGATCGGCGCCGAGGCCGGGGCCGTACGATCCGTCCGCCGCCACCTCCTGGACGAACGCGGCCTCCCCCGCCCCCAGTTGCAGGCCGCCGCCTACTGGAAACAGTCGCTGACCAGCGACCAGCGCGACATCGAGGTCTTCACCGCCTACCAGGCGGCCGTCGCGGCGGGCGGCGACCCGGACGACCCGGCCCTCACCACCGAGGCCGACCTGGCCTAGGTCTATTGCCCTGTGAGGGCGTGTCCGGCGGATCATGGGCGGTTCGGGCGGTGGACGCGCCGTCGAGGAGGGCCTTGCGGTCGACCTTGCCGATCGCGGTGAGCGGCAGGGAGCCGACCGGGGTCAGGCGGTCGGGGACCTTGTACGGGGCGAGGCCGCGGGCGCGCAGGAACTCCCCGGCCTCGGCGGACGTAGGGCAGCCGAGGCCGGGCTCCACGACGACGAAGGCGGCGATGCGTTCGCCGAGCACCGGGTCGGGTTCGCCGACCACGGCGGCCTGGCGGACGGCGGGATGCGCGGTGAGCTGTTCCTCGATCTCCTCGGCGGAGACCTTGTCGCCCGCGCGGTTGATGACCTCCTTGATCCGGCCCTCGACGGCCAGATGACCGCTGGGCAGCGCGCGCACCAGATCGCCCGTGCGGTACCAACCGTCGCTGAACGCACGGGCGTTGTGCTCCGGCAGCCGGTAGTAGCCACGCAGGGTGTACGGGCCCCGGGTGAGCAACTGGCCTACGGCGCCGCGCGGTACGTCGTGGCCCTCGTCGTCCACGATCCGCACCTCGTCGGCCGCGCTGAGCGGGCGCCCCTGTGTGGCGAGGACCAACTCCTCCGGATCGTCGAGGCGGGTGAGATTGAGCAGGCCCTCGGCCATGCCGAACACCTGCTGGAGCGCGCAGCCGAGGACCGGCCGTACGCGGGCGGCGGTCGCGGCGTCCGGTTTGGCGCCGCCCACCTGGACCAGCCGCAGGCTGGAGACGTCTTCCGGCAGCCATTCCAGGGCGTCGAGCCACAGGCCGAGCAGCGAGGGGACGAGCGCGGTCGCGGTCACCCGTTCCTCGGAGATCAGCCGCAACGACTCGTCGGGGCTGGGATCGGCGGGCAGCACCACGGTGCCGCCGACGGCCAGGGCGCCGAGCACGCCGGGGCAGGCGAGCGCGAAGTTGTGCGCGGCCGGGAGCGCGGCGAGGTAGACGGTCTCGCGGTCGAAGCCGCAGACCTCGGCGGCGGCGCGGGCGTTGTACCCGTAGTCGTTGTGGGTGCGCGGGATGAGCTTGGGCAGTCCTGTGGTGCCGCCGGACAGCAGGAACAGCGCGACGTCGTCGGCCGGGCCGTCCGGCGGCAGCGGGAGGCCGCGGCGGGCCCGGCCCGCCGCCTCCACGGCGTCGAACGCGGTGAACTCCTGCGCGTCGCCGACCACGAGGATATGCGACAGCTCAACTCCGGGCCGCGCGGCAAGCGTTCTGGCCGTCTCGCGGTAGTCGTGGCCGAGGTAGCGGTCCGCGATCAGATACCCCCGGGCGCCGGAGAAGGCGCACAGGTGACCGACCTCCTGGAGCCGGTGCGCGGGCAGGGCGTACACGGGCAGCGCGCCGATTCGCAGCAGGGCGAAGGTGGCGACCACGAATTCGGGGCAGTTGGGCAGGTGGACGACGATCCGGTCCCCGCCGGTGACGCCGATTTCCAGCAGCCCGCGCGCCAGGTCGTCGGCGCGCGCGTCCAACTCGGCGTAGCTGAGCCTGAGTCCGCCGCCCACGACGGCCGTACGGTCACCGTGCTCGGCTGCGGAGCGGCGCAGCAGCTCGCCGAGCGGACGGTCGTCCCAGTAGCCGTCGGCGCGGTGGCGCGCCGCTTCCTCGGGGGGCCACGGTACGCATCCGGGCAGCATGCGGGTCGTCCTCTCGTCGCGGGCGCGAAGGCGCCGGGCGGGGTCGGGGGGGTGAACCGAACGGCGCGCCGCTACGGCTGAAGCGGCGTCAGGTAGGGCGCGACACTGGCCAGCTTCTCGCAGGTCTCGCGGTACTCACGGGCGGGCTCGGAGACCGCGACCACGCCCGCTCCCGCGCATACCCAGGTGCGGCCCTCGTGGGTGTAGACGGTCCGCAGCGCGAGGGCGGCGTCCAGGTCGCCGTCGGCGGTGGCGCGCAGGACGGCGCCGGAATACAGGCCGCGCGAGCCGGGCTCGTTGGCGGCGATGACGTCGTACGCGGCGGATTTGGGGATGCCGGACGCGGTGACGGCGGGGAAGAGCGCGGCGAGGGCGTCCCAGCGGTCGCGGTCGGCCCGCAGCCGGCCGCGTACCCGCGAGCCGAGGTGGCGTACGCTGCCGCGCTCCTTGACGGCCATGAACTCGTCGACCGCGACGGAGCCCGGGGCGCACAGGGCGCGCATCTCGGTGTCGGCGAGCAGCACCGACACGGCGTGCTCGTAGATCTCCTTGACGTCGGTGCGCAGTTCGGCCCTGGTACGGGCGTCCTGCTCGGGGTCGTCGGCGTGCCGGGCGCGGGTGCCGGCCAGCGGTTGCGAGGTGACCCAGCCGTCCGCCGAGACCTCGGCGACGGTCTCCGGGCTGAACCCGGCGGCCCGCAGGTCCGGCAGGTCGAGCAGGAAGGACCGGGCCGGGGTGTTGGCGCGCCGCCCGGCGGCGTAGGTCGCGGCGAAGTCGAGGGCGAAGGGCACTTCGACCCGTCGGGAGAGGATCACCTTCTCCAGGTCGCCGCGGCCGATCCGGGCCACGGCGTCGGCGACCGCGTCCCGGTACGCGGACGGGTCGTCGGCCTCCACGTCGAGCGGCCGTACCGGCGGCCGGGGCACGGTGTCACGGGCGTGGGCGGCGGCGAGGACCCGGCGCAGCGACTCGGCGTCGGCGCACCGCAGATCGAGCGAGCGTTCGCCGATCTCCACCTCGACGCGCGGCACGAAGACCTGGGCGAGGGGCTGTTCGGGGTCGGCGGGGCGGCGGCCCTCGGCGGCGGGCGCGCTCTCGAAGGCGGCCCAGCCGTATCCGCGCCAGTCCGCCACCGGGGCGTCCGCGAGGGCCGCGCCCAGTTCCCGTATCGCGTGGCCGGTGGTCCGCGACGTCTCCCGCCGGACGCCGTTCCACTCGACGGACACCCGGTCCTGACGGACCGTCACCGAGCCGAGGGCGCCGCCCGCGAACCACCAGCGGCCGTCCTGCTCGTAGACGGCCGTCCGGTCGAAGAGACCCGAACGGGCCAGCCGTACGGCGGTGGTGAGCGGGTCGTGGGTCCCGGCGACGCGGGTGCGGAGATAGCGCGGCGGGGCGGCGGCGAGCGGGCCCGCGGCGGAGGGAGCGTGAGTGGTCACGGAGGAAACCGTCCTGGTGTCATCGGCGGAATTCCCGCGGCTGCGACCGGAGTCGTTCCGCGGAGGTCAGAGAGCACGAAGAACGACGGGAGGGGCTGGGGATACGCACGGGATCAACCGGGTAGTGAATGACGGGATGTCGCAAAATACTTAGGATAGCCTTGCCTAAGCGTGATGAGCCTAGCTAGCATCCGCCGGTGTGTCCACGTGTGATCCGAAGCCGGTACCGCGTCCAGGGGACCGCCGCAGCGGCGGCCTCCCGGGGCCGGTGCCACTGATCGAGCGAGGGGAACAGTGACGCCGAATCCAGTGGGACCGTCCGCGGCCGGGACCGACCCAGCAGCGCCGTCCGTGACAGCGCCGTCCGCGACCGCCGGGGCGCCGACCGCCGGGGCGCCTGCCGCGACCGGGGTGGCGGGCATCTCCAACCGGACGCCGGAGAGACTCGACCTGGACCGCCTGCGCGGCACGGTCGCCGACGTCCTCGGCATCGGTCCTGAACAGATCGGGGACGGCGACAATCTCGTCGCCCTCGGGGTCGATTCGGTCAAGGTGATGACGATCTCGGCGCACCTGCGCAGATACCGGGTGAGGGTCGGCTTCGCGCGGATGATCGAGGAGCCGACCCTGGAGGCGTGGTGGCGGCTCATCGGTGAGGGATCCGCCGGCGGAGGGCGCGGTGACACCGTCCGGGCCGCCCCGGACGCCGGCCTGGCCGGCCAGGTCCGCAGCGGCGAAGGGCGGAGCGTATGACGTCGGCTCCCGTCACCGGCTCACCGTGGCTGCGTACGTTCCGCAGCGCGGGGACCGGGCCGCCCACCCTGGTCCTGTTCCCGCACGCGGGCGGGAACGCCGGCTTCTACCGGTCGCTCGCCGACCGCTTCCCGGACGGGATCGAGGTGCGGGCGGTGCAGTATCCGGGCCGCGAGACCCGCGCGGGCGAGCCGCTGATCGACGACATGGGCACGCTCGCCGACCTCGCGGCCGACGCGCTGTCGCCACTGCTCGACCGGCCCCTGGCGATCCTCGGCCACAGCATGGGCGCGCTCGTCGCCTACGAGGTGACGCGCCGTCTGGAGGCCAGGGGCGCCGCACTGGAACGGCTCTTCGTCTCCGCCAGGCACCCTCCCGCGGCGCATGGGCTGACCAGCCGGGACCGGCACCTGCTGGACGACGACGGGTTCGCCGAGATGCTGCGCGACACCGGAGGCACGCCGTCCGCGCTGCTGGACGACCCCGAGATGCGGGCGTACCTGCTGCCCATCGTCCGCAACGACTACCGGCTCATCGAGACCTACGTCCCCTCCCCCGGTCCCCCGCTGCGCACCGGCGTCGTGTCGATCGCCGCCGAGGACGACGGGACGGTGACGGCGGCCCAGGTGGAGGGCTGGCGCAGGACCACCGGCGGCTCCTTCGAGCATCTGACCTTCTCCGGCGGCCACTTCTACCTGCTGGAACAACCCGACCGGCTCACCGCCACGGTCCTCACCCGGCTCGGCTGGGACCGCTGAGGAGGCGCGCGGCCGAGCGGTGACAGGCGGCGGGATGCGTAACGGCTCTGTGCCGTAAACGAGTTGACGACCGCCGCTCGATCCGGCCTGCCCGCAGCCCCGGCACCGGGAGAGCGTGCCGCACCCGCACGACACCTCGAACCGCACCGCATCACGCACCGCATCACGTAGCCGCACGGCGTCCGCACCGCACACGGCACCAGGCCCGCGCCGGTCAGCCGTCACGGACCGCACCGACCCAATCGCACAAGGGAGTTGACTTTCGTGGCCCATGGCATACCTCTGCCGCCCGGTGCGGCGGACCCCGTCGCCGTCGTCGGGATGGCGGTCCGCCTTCCCGGCGCCGGGACACCGGATGCCTTCTGGCGGAATCTGCGGGCCGGTGTCGAGTCGGTCAGCACCTTCACCGACGACGAGATGACCGCCTCCGGGCTGTCGCCGGCCGCGCTCGCCGATCCCGCGCGGGTCAGGGCCAGGCCGGTGATCGACGGTCCCGAACTGTTCGACGCGGCCTTCTTCGGCTACAGCCCCGGCGAGGCGGCGGCCACCGACCCGCAGCACCGGCTCTTCCTGGAGTGCGCCTGGGAGGCCCTGGAGTCGGCCGGGTACGACCCGCGCGGCTTCGGGACCGCCGACGCGGTCAGCGTCTACGCGGGCACCGGGCCTGACAGCTACTTCCTGCACCACCTCCACCCGCACCAGGCGGCGGCCGGGCCCGGCGCGGGGCCCTTCCAGAATCTGCTGGGCAACAGCGGCGACTTCCTCGCCTCCCGGGTCTCCTTCAAGCTCGACCTCACCGGGCCGAGCGTCACCGTGCAGGCCGGATGCTCGACCTCGCTCGTCGCCGTCCACCTCGCGGTGCAGAGCCTGCTCGGCGGCGAGTCGGATCTGGCGCTGGCGGGCGGCGCCACCGTCTACTTCCCGCAACGCGCCGGTTACGTGTACCGCGAGGGCGGCGTCAACTCCCCCGACGGGCACTGCCGGGCCTTCGACGCGGACGCCGCGGGCACCACGCCGGGCGACGGAGTCGCGGTGCTCGCGCTGCGCAGGCTCTCCGACGCGCTCGCCGCGGGCGATCCGGTCCTCGGTCTGATCCGCGGCACCGCGGTCAACAACGACGGCGCGGCCAAGGCCGGATTCACCGCCCCCGCCGTGGACCCGCAGAGCGATGTCGCCGCCGAGGCGCTGGCCGTGGCCGGGTTCGACCCCGCCGACATCGACTACGTGGAGGCGCACGGCACCGGGACGCCGATGGGCGACGCCTTGGAGATCACCGCGCTCACCGAGGGCTACGCCGGTGCCCCGGTGGGCAGTTGCCGCCTCGGTACGGCCAAGCCCAACGTCGGCGAC
This sequence comes from Streptomyces sp. CBMA29, assembly GCF_014596445.1. GTDB lineage: Bacteria > Actinomycetota > Actinomycetes > Streptomycetales > Streptomycetaceae > Actinacidiphila. The sequence continues at coordinate 33,102 of NZ_MECL01000276.1, forward strand.
ACCTGGGCGGCGGCGGGCGCGGTCGGGCTGGTCAAGGTGCTGCTCGCCCTCGAACACCAGGAGCTTCCTCCGGTCATCAACCACACCGCGCCGAATCCGGCGATCGACTTCGCGGCGAGCCCGTTCCGCCTCAACACCGAGGTCACACCGTGGAAGCGGGGCGACCGGCCGCGCCGCGCCGCCGTGCACACCTTCGGGATCGGCGGCACCAACGTCCATGTGGTGCTGGAGGAAGCGCCCGAAGTCGCCGTTTCCGCCAGCGGATTCGGCACGGCCCGGGAGCCGGACGGATGGCATGTGCTGCCGCTGTCGGCCCGAACCGACACCGCGCTGCGGGCCCAAGCCGCCCGACTGGCCGCGCACTTGGAGCAGCGGCCCGGTCTGCCGCTCGACGCTGTCGCCCACACCCTGCTCACCGGCCGCGCCCGCTTCGCCCGCCGCGCGGTCGTCCTCGCCCGCGGTCGTACG
>NZ_MECL01000277.1 GCF_014596445.1 Streptomyces sp. CBMA29
CCGCCGCCGCGGGACTCGCCGTCGCCGCCCGCGCCCACCGCCGCGGCCGGCCCGCGCTCGGCCTGCTCTGCGCGGCCGTCACCGCCCTGCTGGTCTCGCCGGTGAGCTGGTCCCACCACTGGGTCTGGTGCGTCCCCCTGCTGGCGGTCCTGGCCTCGGGCGCCGCCGCCGCGGGCCCCGGCGCCCGCGCCGTACACACCGCCGCGCTCCTCGGCTGCGCCGCCGTCTTCTGCGGACGCAGCATGTGGCTCGTGCCGCACCAGGGCGACCGCGACCTGCGCTTCTCCTGGTGGGAACAGCCCCTCGCCGCCCCCTACCCCCTGCTCGGCCTCGCCCTGCTGGCCGGCACCGCTCTGAGTACCCGCCCGCGCCGACATGAGTACGACACCGGATCCGCCCCGGCCGCCCGGTCCGTTGAATGGATGACATGACCAAGAGCAGCCCGTACGTCCCGCAGGACCCGTACGGCCCGCCGCAGCCGCACGAGTGGCAGCACGGCGCGGGCGCCCGTCCGCAGCTCCGGCAGACCCCCGCCTACGGCCCCGCCCCCTTCGTTCCCCCCGTCGTGCCCCGCTTCGTGCCCCCCTTCAGGCCGCCGGACCACGACAGCCACGCCTACGTCGCCCCGCTGATCGCCACCGTCCTCGGCGGCCCGGTCATCGCCTTCTGCGGACTGATCGCGCTGTTCTCCCCGATGGCGACCGACTCCTGCACGCGCAACGGCTGCCAGGCGCTGACCACCATGCTCCTGGTCGCCCCCGCCGTCCTCCTGCTCGCCGTCGTCGCGCTCGTCGTGTCCTGGGCCCTCCCCTGGCGCCTGCGCCACCGCGCGACCCGCGCCGTCGCCTCCCTCGCCGTCCCGCTCCTCGCCGTCACCACCCTCCTGATCTACTTCCACCTCCCCGCCGCCGGCTAAGCACCGTCGTGCGACGGGCCCCGGTCCGGTTCCCCGAACTCCAGCGTTCTGCCGATGTGCGCCAGACGCGCGCTGTAGGAGTCGAGCAGGAACACCGACGGGGTGGAGATGGTGACGCAGACGCAGTAGCTGTGCGGCGCGGGAACGATCAGCTCCAGGACGCCGACGGGGAGCGGCGGTGTGGCCAGACCCGGTTCGAGGGTGGGGAACCGGAGGCTGCGCAGCGCCGTCGTCATGACGCCGGGCCCGCACGGCAGCTTCGCGGCGAGGACCATGTCCTCCGGGCCCTGAAGGCCCTCGCCGAGCGGGAAGCTCAGCTCCTGGAGCGACTCCTCGGGCACGGCAGAGAACACCTTGCGCACCGCGGCCTGATAGATGCCCTCCGCGGTGAAGACGCGGGTCGCGGGGGTGTGGCCGCTCGGCCGTACCGTCACCGCGACCAGGCCCATGGACAGCCGCTCGCCCCCGTCGACGTTCTCGGTGCCGATGCACATGGCGGTGAGGACGACATTCTCCCGGGCCGTCAGCAGCGGCAGTTGCTGCCGCAGACTCTCGCCCGCCGCCTCCCGCTCCTCCTCACCGGCCTCCGGCAGCAGCTCCGCCATGGCCTCGCGCCAGCCGTCGGACCCGGTGGGTTCTGGCAGCCGCACGAACTCGTCGGGGACGTGGTGGTGGAACGCGTAACGGAAGGCGGGGACGGTGTCAGGACCCGAGGCGCCCGTCCCGCGCTGCTCGGCGACGCTCATGCGGCGGTACCGAACCGCGACGGGTCCAGATGCGAGGTGAAGGCGTTGCCGGACGAGGTCAGGACCGAGGACGGGTCGAGGACGGGCCGCCGGGGGCCGCTCGCCGCAGGGGCGGGCGCGGCGGTGGTCGTGGGCGGGTTGACGTAGTTCACCAGGGGGCCGACCACCGGGATGTCGCCGACCTCCCACTTCCCGTCCGTCCAACGCCCCTTGCTCCAACTGCCGTTGTGCACGTTGGAACCGATGGCGAGCGCGGCTCCCACCCAGGTGGCTCCGGTGTCGATCATCTCGCCCGCGCCCTTGAACACCCAGCCCTTGCCCGCCATGGCGAATCCGCGGGCGGTGTTCGAGACACCGCTGGGGATGCCCTTGAGACCCTTGAAGATGTTGCCGAATCTGACCTCGCCGAGCGACTTCATGAAACCGGAGGTCAGGCGCAGACCGCGCCCCGCCTCCACCAGGCCCTCACCGGCCCTGGCCAGCCGCGCGCCGCCGAGACTCACGGCACCGGCGAACACGCCGACCGCGTCCCATGCCAGGGTCTCCCACGACACGTCCGCGCCGCCCGCCTTCGCGGCCAGATGGAAGGCGAGCGCGAGAGCCGCCACGACGAACGCCGCCATGCCGAGCCCCGATATGAAGATCGCGGCCACACCGATGACCATGGCGACATCCGCCAGGATGTCGCCGATCAGTTTCCAGAACTCGGGGTCGCTGATCACGTCCCAGGCGCCCTCGGCGAACGCGGCCACCGCGTGCATCGCCTTGTCGAACCAGCCGGGCTCGGGCGGCGCGTCGTCCGCCGCGCCGTGGATGAGCCGCGCGGTGTCCGAAGCGGCCTGCGCGTGCTCGGACTTGAGCGCGTGGCCGCGGTCGCGGACGGCCGCCAGTTCGGTGGTGGCGGAGTCCAGGGAACTCTTCGTGGTCTTGGTGTCGCCCTCGTGCCGCTCCTTCTCCTGGTCCGTCATCCCGTCGGTGGAGGAGGGGAGCGCGTCGACCGCGGACTGCGCGGAGCCGACCCGCGCCGCCGCGTGCGCCGCGTCCGACTCCAGCCGCCGGGCCCGCGCCTGGAAACCGTCCAACTGCCGCTCCCACGAGGTGAGAGCGCGATGCGCCGTGCTCAGCGACGTCAGCGCCTTCTGGAGATACGGCGGCACTTTCGCGTACGCCTCGGTGAACGCGTCCGCGGACTTCCCGACCCACGCACCGTCCGCGCTGCCCATCTTGCCCAGTTCGGTCTTCGCGGCGTCGCTTCCGCCGATGACCCGGCCGACGGCCAGCGTCAGGGCACGGGTGGATTCGAGATCTCCGGGTGCCGGATCAAAACCAAGGTGCGGATACGTGTCTGAAGCCATCAGTTCTCCCCCTCGAACCACGACGGTGGCCACTGAACGGTTTTACGGCGGCGGCCACTGAACTCCGCTTGCCGCCAAGCGGTTCCGATGCCGCGCGAGTCTGAGCCGCGCGATGCCGAGCCCGATCAGGTACACGGCGAAGAAAGCCAGCCATACGCCCGCGCCGACGAGGACGTGACGCACGGTGTATCCGGGAAAGAAGAGGACGACCGCTATGACGACGAGCAGCACCAGGATGTTCTTCAGCACCCGTCGGCCGTAGCGCAGGCACGCGTCGACGACCATCCGCGAATGGATCAGGCGCACGTCACCCGCCGCCGACTTCGCGGGCCGCAGTCCGCGTCCCTCGACCATCCCCGGCAGCGGACCGCCCCCGGCCGGGTCGGGATACCGGGCCGCGGTCCGCGCGGCGAGCTCCCCCAGCTCCGGGCTCCGCCGGAAGGTCATCAGCGGCTGGTTCATCGAGCGGCTGCCGGGCGCCGGGCCCGCGTACCGGTAGCCGAACTGCTCGGCCACATAGGCGTAGGCGGCGAGTTTCCTCAGGCCCGGAGAGGTGAGCTGCACCTCGTACTGGTCGCGTCCGGTGGCGACGGCGTCCCTCAGCGCGGTCAGCGGAGTCCTGCGTGGCATGAAGCGCTGTTCACCTCCCTCTCCCTGGCCGTCGGTCGCCGCCGGTCCTTCACCTGCCGCCGGGCTGGGAACCGCCCTGCTCCTGGCTCTTCTTCCGCAGGTCGTCCGCGAGCTTCTGGTCCATCTTCTGGAATTCGTCGGACGCCTTGTCGGCGTATTCGGAGATCCCCTTCGTGGCCTTGGAGAGCTGCCCGAATCCGTAGTGCCACGAGTCGGCGAAATCGTCACAAGCGGAATGCAGATCGGCGTGCCCGAGCTGACTCGCGTCAACTCGCTGCATCTCCTTGGACGCGCCCCGCATGTGCTCACCGCTGGTCTCCAGGGTCCGCGCGATCCCCTTGACCTCGTCGCCGAAGAACTTCAGAAACGACAACTGAGCCTCCTTTCGGCCGACATGCAGGACCCGAAAAGGCTATCGGAAACGACTTAGGACGTCTCGCCTTCCAGGAGGCCGTCGGCGTCGATGATGCGATAGGCGTAGCCCTGTTCCGCGAGGAAGCGCTGGCGGTGGGCGGCGAAGTCCTGGTCGATGGTGTCGCGGGCGACGACGGAGTAGAAGCGGGCCTCGTGGCCGTCGGCCTTGGGGCGCAGGACGCGGCCGAGGCGCTGGGCCTCTTCCTGGCGGGAGCCGAAGGTGCCGGAGACCTGGATGGCGACGGTGGCCTCGGGGAGGTCGATGGAGAAGTTGGCGACCTTGGAGACGACCAGGACCGAGATCTCGCCGTTGCGGAAGGCGCCGAAGAGCTTCTCGCGCTGGGCGTTGGTGGTCTCGCCCTTGATGACGGGGGCGTTGAGGTGTTCGCCCAGCTCGTCGAGCTGGTCGATGTACTGGCCGATGACGAGGGTCTGCTGCCCCTTGTGCTGGGCGACCAGCGCCTCGGTGACCCGCCGCTTGGTGGCGGTCGTGGCGCAGTAGCGGTACTTCTCCTCGGGCTCGGCGGTCGCGTAGGCGAGCCGCTCGGAGTCGGTGAGGTTGACGCGGACCTCGACGCAGTCGGCGGGCGCGATGTAGCCCTGCGCCTCGATCTCCTTCCAGGGCGCGTCGAACCGCTTCGGCCCGATGAGGGAGAAGACGTCGGACTCGCGGCCGTCCTCGCGGACCAGGGTCGCGGTCAGGCCGAGCCGCCGCCGGGCCTGGAGGTCGGCGGTGAACTTGAAGACCGGCGCGGGCAGCAGGTGCACCTCGTCGTAGAGGATCAGGCCCCAGTCGCGGGAGTCGAACAGCTCCAGGTGCGCGTAGACGCCCTTCCGCTTGGTCGTCAGCACCTGGTACGTGGCGATGGTGACCGGCCGGATCTCCTTGCGGGTGCCGCTGTACTCGCCGATCTCCTCCTCGGTCAGCGACGTCCGCTTGATCAGCTCGCTCTTCCACTGCCGCGCCGAGACGGTGTTCGTCACCAGGATCAGCGTGGTCGCCTTGGCCTCGGCCATCGCGCCCGCGCCGACCAGCGTCTTGCCCGCGCCGCAGGGCAGCACGACGACGCCGGAGCCGCCGTGCCAGAAGTTCTCCACGGCCTGCCGCTGGTACGGCCGCAGCGCCCAGCCGGTCTCGTCGAGCTCGATCGGGTGCGCCTCGCCGTCCACGTAACCGGCGAAGTCCTCGGCGGGCCAGCCGAGCTTGAGCAGCACCTGTTTGATCTGGCCGCGCTCGGAGGGGTGCACCAGCACCGTGTCCGGGTCGATCCGGGCGCCCACCAGCGGCTGGATCTTCTTCGACCGCAGGATCTCCTCCAGCACCGGGCGGTCGGTGCTGGTCAGCACCAGGCCGTGGGTGGGGTGCTTGCTCAGCCGCAGCCGCCCGTAGCGGTCCATCGTCTCGGCCACGTCGACCAGCAGCGCGTGCGGCACCGGATAGCGCGAGTACTCGACCAGCGCGTCCACCACCTGCTCGGCGTCGTGGCCCGCCGCCCGCGCGTTCCACAGGCCGAGCGGGGTCAGCCGGTAGGTGTGGATGTGCTCGGGGGCGCGCTCCAGCTCCGCGAAGGGCGCGATGGCACGGCGGCAGGCGTCCGCCTGCTCGTGATCGACCTCCAGGAGGAGCGTTTTGTCGCTCTGCACGATGAGACAGGACACGCATGACCTCCGCTGACGGGACCGAACAGAGAATTGTACTGCGAATGGCGGTCAAGACCGCGTGTCGCGGTTCACCCCGATGGCGGCCAACCCTGCGCGCGATCGTTCGCCATCCGAGCGAAGCTGCGCCGACCGCGTACGTGGCGCTCGGCGCGTCGCGCCCGACCTGTTGTTATCTGCCCGGTATGGACAACCCACAGGCACCTTCCTCCGCGCTTCCCCCCGCAGACCCGCGTGAGCGGGGGAAACTGCGGGCCGTCGCGGCCTCCACGGCCGTCGTCGGCGCCGCGGTCATGGCCGCGGCCGGGCTGCTGCTCCCCGGCTCGGCGGCCGGCGCGTCCCCGAGCCCCGCGGGCGGGCCCTCGTACAGCGATACGGGATGGTCGTCCGCCCCCGACACCGGGTGGCCGTCCCCCAGCGAGAGCACGTCGTGCCCGCCGACGACCCCGCCGTACTCGTCACCTCCCACGTCGCCTCCCACGTCGCCGCCCACCACCCCGCCGACGACGGGCTGGACGACGCCTCCCACGACGCCTCCCACCACGGGTTGGACGACGCCCCCGACGTCCCCGCCGACCTCGCCGCCGACCACACCTCCCACGACGCCTCCCACCACGGGCTGGACCACCCCGCCGACCTCGCCCCCCACCTCACCTCCGACCACGCCTCCCACCACGGGCTGGACCACGCCCCCGACGTCCCCGCCCACGGGGCCGCCGACCTCGCCCCCCGGGCACCTTCCGCACACCGGTGCGGAGACCGAGTGGCTGGCCGTGGCGGCGGCCGGGGCGCTGGGAGCGGGCGGGCTGCTCGTCGCGGCGACGCGGCGCAGGGGCCGGCACGGCTGAAGTCCCCTGCCGCCCAAGGAGATCGGCCGTCGGAGTCGTCGCGTGCGGACGGCGTACGGCGGCCGGTCGCGGGTATGCGCCGCCATGACGGTGGCTATCCGAGGGGGCAAGGGTTCATGGCGGTGAGGATGGCGCTGTTCCGCACGGCGTCGAAGGAACCGAAGGACGGGCCGAAGGCGAAGGCGCCGAAGGCCACGGCGGACCCGGCAGCCACGCCGAAGTCCGCGGCCAAGCCCGCACGCACCCCCGTACGCAAGGCCGCCCAGCCGCGTACCAAGACCCAGGCCCGTAAGGCGTCGGCGAAAGCACCCGCGAAGGCGGCACCGAAGACACGGGCCACGGCTCGCGACACGTCACGCGACACGGCGCCCGCCCGCACCTGGCCCTGGACGAAGGCCGCGCCCCCGGCCGCCGAGGCCGGTCCGAAGGCGAAGGCGAAGCCGGAGCCCGAGTCCAAGCCCACGCTGAAGTCCAGGTTCAGGCCGAAGCCCAAGGCCGCGCCGGTCGTCGAGCCCGAGCCGGTCGAGGAGCCGTACGTCCCCCTGCTGCAACGCCGTTCGTGGGGCGCGACGCTCGCCCGCGTGGTCGTGCTGGCGGCGGCGATCGTCGGCATGGTGGCCTTCGCGGTGGCGCTGGCGCAGGTGACGCTGGTGCCGTCACCGGCGTCCGTCTCGCTGATCCACTCCAACCTCCACCCCGGCCACTCGATCAGGGCCTATCTGAACGGGCCGAGCACGCGCGACGCGGTCAAGCAGCTCGGCGGCAACATCCTGCTCGGGGTGCCCTTCGGCGTCCTGCTGCCGATGCTGTTCCCGAAAGCGCGCGGCCTGCTGAGGGTCGGGGTGCTGACCGGACTGACGATGCTGATCGTGGAGACGACACAGGGCGTCATCATCGTGGGCCGGTCCTTCGACATCGACGACGTGATCCTCAACACCACCGGCGCCCTGATCGGTTACCTGCTGCTCGGCCTGCGCCTCGGCCGCGCCCTCTACCCCCGCCGTCACCACTGGTGGCAGCGCGGGACGGCCGAAACGGACGGCGTGCGGACGTACGCGCGCAAGGACGTACGCAAGGACGTACGGCAGGAGGGGGTCAGGCCGGGTCGTCGGCCAGCTCAGAAACGCCCGTGATCCGGTGCAGCGCGAAGGTGCGCACCTCGTCCACGGTGTGGTCGTACGCCGTCACGTAGCCGCCCTCGACCCGTACCGGCGCGATCACCCGCTGGCTCGCGGCGCCGTCCGCGTTGACGTAACCGATCCACAGCGACTCGCCGCTCAGCACCGCCGCCTGCATGGTGGCGAGGGTGTCGGCGGCGGGCGTACGGGGCAGGCCGCCGTCCGCGTTCCCGGCGGCGGCTGAGGACACCGCGGCATCGGGGGAGCGGCGTACGGCGGTCGAGGCGCGGTCGCCCGCGCGGACCGCCTTGACCGCGGCCCCCAGCAGCGCCGCCGCGGGC